>NZ_JBVJAH010000004.1:434410-490040 GCF_055590785.1 Streptomyces sp. NPDC041796 | reverse complement strand
TCCGGACCCGCACCCCCCACCCCCCCCCCCCCCCCGCCACCCCCCCCCCCCCCCCCCCCCCCCCCCCCCCCCCCCCCCCCCCCCCCCCCCCCCCCCCCCCCCCCCCCCCCCCCCCCCCCCGGACCCGACAGCCGACAACAGGAGCAGCGATGGTCTCGTCAGCGGCGCACCCCGGCATGCTGGCCGGTGAGGTGCGCGACATCGAAGCGGACTCGGTGGTACGCATCGTCCGGGCGCATGCGCGTCTGCGGCCGGACGCCGTGGCCGTCCGGTCCGGCAACGCGTCCACGACCTACCGCGAACTGTGGCACCGCGCCCTCGTCGTGGCCTCCGTGCTGGAGGAGGCGGGGGTGGGACCCGGCGACCGGGTGGCGGTGTGGGCCGACCGGACCGCCGGGGTGATCGCCGCCGCGCTCGGCGCCATGTCCCTCCGCGCCGCCTACGTGCCCGTCGACCCCACCCACCCCACTGAGCGGGTCGCCACCGTGCTCGCCGGCGCCCGGCCGGCCGCGCTGGTCCACGACGGGCCGGCGGGCGGCCTGTTGCCCCCCGTCGACGTCCCCGTCATCGACGTGGCGGAGCTCGCGGACGTCCGCACCCCGCCGGAGCGCGCACTGCCGCGCGGCGAGGACATCGCGTACGTCGTCTTCACCTCCGGCTCGACCGGCACGCCCAAGGGCGTCATGGTGCCGCACGCCGCGCTCGCCAACTACGTGGCGTGGTGCGGTTCCCTGGTCGGGGCGGGCGGGAGCGGCAGCCCCCTGTTCGCCAGCCTCGGTTACGACCTCGCGATGACCTCCCTGTGGGTGCCGCTCGCCCAGGGCGGGCGGGTGGTGACGGTGCCCGGTCTGTGGGACCAGGCCACCCTGTTCGGCGCCGGGGCGGACCCGTACACCTTCATCAAGCTCACCCCCTCCCACGCCCGGTTCTTCGAGGCCCTCGCCGAGTCGCCGCGCTACGACCGCACGACCCGGCTGCTGATGTTCGGCGGCGAGGCGCTCGACCCGGCGCTCATCGGCGCGTTGGGCTCCCGGCTCGACGGCGTGCGGCTGGTCAACCACTACGGGCCCACCGAGACCACGATCGGCTGCTGTGCCCACCGTTTCGACACCACCACCCTGCCCGGTACGCCCACCGTGCCCATCGGCACGCCCGCCTGGAACACCCGCGCCTACGTGGTCGACGAGGACCTGCGGCCGATGCCGCCCGGCCGGCCCGGCGAGCTGGTGATCGCCGGGCGTGCCGTCGCCGCCGGGTACCTGGGTGGCGCGGGGGCGGGCGACCGGTTCATCGACGAACGGGACCTGGGCGGCGCGCCGGGCCCGGCGTACCGGACCGGCGACATGGCCGAACTGCTGCCCGAGCGGCTCCTGCTCCACCTCGGGCGCCGGGACGACCAGTGGAAGGTCAACGGCTACCGCGTCGAGCTGGGCGAGCTCCGCCACCACGTGCTGGCCGTCCCGGGGATCGCCGACGCGGCCTTCGACGTCGTGCGGGGCCCTGTCGACAGTCTGGAGCTGTTCGTCCGCGCCACCGACCCGGAGCACACCGACGGCGAGGCGCTCGCCGGCACGCTGCGCAAGGCCCTGGCCGCGGCGCTGCCCTCCGGCCTGGTGCCCCATGAGGTGCACCTCGTGCGGGAGATCGTGTTCAACTCCAACGGAAAGTGCGATGTCGCCGCGACCAGGCGGCAGTTGGAGCGGTCGGGCCGCTCCTGACGTATCAGAGGACGGTCAGTGGCGTGTCAGTGGAATCCGACAGCATGACGATGCGTCGGGCACACCACGTGCACGGCATACGACTCGGATACGGGAGTGAGTGGGCGACGTGTCGAACCCCTTTGACGACCAGGACGGAACGTTTCTCGTACTCGTGAACGACGAGGGCCAGCACTCCTTGTGGCCGGCCTTCGCCCAGCGGCCGGACGGCTGGACGGTCGCCCTCGACGAGAGCCCCCGCGACGCGGCGCTGGCGTACGTCGAGGAGAACTGGACGGACATGCGCCCGCTCAGTCTGCGCGAGTCCAGTGCCCCGCGGGCCTCTTGAGGGGCCCCGACCCGTGGACATGGCGATTCGGGCCGAGGGGCTGTGCAAGGGGTACGGGCAGACCCGGGCCCTGCGCGGGGTCGACCTCGCGGTGCCGGCCGGCACGGTGCTCGGGCTGCTCGGCCCCAACGGCGCGGGCAAGACGACCACGGTGCGCACGCTGGCGACGCTGCTCGTCCCCGACGGCGGCCGCGCCGAGGTCGCCGGGTACGACGTGGTGCGCCGGCCGCACGAGGTGCGCCGGCGCATCGGCCTGGCCGGCCAGTACGCGGCGGTCGACGAACTGCTGACCGGGCGCGAGAACCTGGTGCTGATCGGCACCCTGCTGCACCTGGGCAGGCGGGCCGCGCGGGCGCGGGCGGCGGAGCTGCTCGACCGGTTCGATCTGACGGGCGCGGGCGACCGCCCGGCCCGTACCTATTCGGGCGGTATGCGGCGGCGCCTCGACCTGGCCGCGTGCCTGGTCGCCCGGCCGTCGGTGCTCTTCCTCGACGAACCGACCACCGGCCTGGACCCGGTGAGCCGGATGTCCCTGTGGTCGGCCGTGCGGGAGCTCGTCGCCGACGGGGTCACCGTCCTGCTGACCACGCAGTACCTGGAGGAGGCCGACTACCTCGCCGACCGGATCGTGGTCGTGGACGCGGGCCGGGTGATCGCCGACGGAACGCCGACCGAGCTCAAGCGCAAGGTCGGTGAGGAGCGGCTGGAAATCGTTGTCACCCACCCGGACGGGGTGCCGGCGGCGGTGTCGGCGCTGCGCCGGGTGACCGCGGGCGAGCCGGTCGTGGACCGCGACAAGGGAGTGGTCTCCATCGCCGTCGGTGAGGGCGTGGACAGCATGGACGGCATCGCCACGGCGGCCGCCGCGCTGCGCCGGGAGAACGTGGCGGTCGCCGACTTCGCACTGCGGCGGCCGACCCTCGACGACGTCTTCGTCTCCCTCACCGGCCGCTCCGCCTAGACGTCTCCTACGCCAAAACGTTTCTGCGCGTCTTCTCTCCTCTTTCTTTTTCTCTTCCCGCGCCTGCTCGCGGGACTACGGGGGCCACCATGCAGAGAATCCACTTCGATGCCGCCGACTTCGCCAGAACCCGGCTGCGGCCCACCGTGGGCCCGCTCGTGGAGACGGCCTTCGCGGCCGGGCTCCTCAGCCGCAGCGTCGGCGCGCCCTACGCGCGGTGGCGCAGCCAGGTCACCAAACGGCTGCCCCGGTGGTCGTCGCCGCCCGGCCAGGGCGGTGGCGCCCTCGACCCCGAACTGCTCATCGAGCAGGCCGAGCGGTACGGCGAGGACGCCGGTGCGGTGGACCGGCCCTCCGAACTGCCGGAGGTCTGGCAGGCGGCCGTCGCCCCGTACTGGGACCAGTTACGCGCGTATCTGGAAGCCGAGTGCGAGGCGCGCGGCCGGATCGTGATGGCCGGGGGAGTGGAGCAACTGCTGGCCACGCTGCACCCCCGGATGATCTGGCGCTCGCCCGTCCTGGAGATCCCGGGCGGGCCCGACGAGGACATCCACCTCGACGGGCGCGGCCTGGTCCTCATACCGTCCGTGTTCCTCAACCACCGGCCGGGCCGGCTGATGGCGGGCACCGCGGAGAACGGCCAGGCGATGCTGGCGTTCGCCGCGCCGCCCGACCCCGTGCGCGCCGCCGCGCTGTGGGAGGAGCCAGACGGCCGGGAGCAGTCACTGGGCGCCCTCGTCGGCCAGACCCGGGCGGCCGCGCTGCGCGTGCTGCGCGCCACCTGCACAACCAGCCAGCTCGCCGACCAGCTCGGCATCTCCGCGGCGGGTGCCAGCCAGCACACCGCGGTGCTGCGCGAAACCGGGCTGATCACCACCCGCCGCATCCGCAACACCGTGCTCCACACGGTGACCCCGCTGGGCGTCGCCCTGCTGGACGGCCGGGTCGTCCGCTCGCTGCCGCCCCAGAACGTCGCCCGCCAGCGGACGCGGTCCGCCCTGGAGAGCGTCCCCCAGCAGCGGCGCGCCTCCTGACGGCGTCCGCCGCACCACGAGAGCCCCGGTACGGGCAGCGTACCGGGGCTCTCGCACGTGCCTGGCCTTCCCTACTCGCGCACGCCCGCCATCTCGCCGGGCTTGCCGCGCAGCACCAGCCGGGCCGACAGCAGCGTGGTGACGAGGGTCAGTCCCAGGGCGGCCCCGACCACCGCGAAGAAGATCCACGGGGACCCGTCCGGGACCGGCGAGCCCAGCACGCTGATGCTCAGCGGTACGAGGGTGAGCGCCGCGACCAGCACGCCGAGCACGATGCCGGCGGCGGCCACCAGGAACGCCTCGACCGTCATCATCTGCATCACCTGCCGGCGCGTGGAGCCGATCAGCCGCTGGAGCATGAACTCCCGCCGCCGCTCGGTCGTGGAGATCACCTGGGTGTTCACCAGGGCGATGGTCGCGTACCCCACCACCATGCCGAGCAGCAGGTACGACATCCACGTCTGCGTCTCGTCCGCCTCCGCCTGCACGACGGCCAGCGCCGCCCGGTCGGCGACCCGCAGCCCGGGATGGTCGGCCGCCAGCGCCGACAGCGACGCGGCCAGCTCGGCCCGGTCCGCGTCCGGCTCCGCCTTCACCATGATCTGCGGCAGGAGACCGGAGTCGGTGTGCGGCACCAGGAGGGCGGCGGGCAGCAGCGCGGTCTCGTAGCCGCGCCGGCCGTCCAGCGTGGCGACCAGGGTGAGTTCGACGCGGGTGCCGTCGCCCAGCCGCATCGGCACCTTGTCTCCCAGTTGGTGCCCGGACGCCTTGGCGAACGACGTCGGCAGGGCGACCGTGTCGCCAGTCAGCTCCGACAGGCTGCCGCTGGAGGCGCGGTACGCGGTGGTCCGGTCCAGACCGGCCGGGGTGACGCCCTGCATCGGCACCTCGGTGGGCTCGGGCTCGTCGGGCTCGTCGCCCTCGTCCTCGCTGCCCGGCGCGGGCCGCTTCGGGGCGGGCGGGTCGATGTAGCCCATGGTGGAGACCTGGGCGGACGCGGCCTCCACACCGGGCCGGCCGGCGACCGTCTCCACCAGGTCCAGCGGCAGGCCTCCGCTGACGGAGGTGACGACCAGGTCGGCGCGCAGGTTCTCGCGGAACGCCCGCTCCCCGCCGCTGGACTGGGTGGTCTGGAGGTAGATCAGTGCCAGGGCCAGGCCGCTGGCCAGCATGACGGGCATCACCGCGCCCGCGAACCGGCTCGTACGGGCCTTGGCGTTGAGCGAGGCGAGCGAGCCGGCGAGACCGGTGAAGGCACGCAGCGGTCCGCGCAGTACCGCGGTGATCATCTTGGCGAGGCCGGGACCGAGCAGGCCGAAACCGGCCGTCCAGAGCATCGCCGCCGGGGTCGCCGTGCTGCCCGCCGACGGGCCGGCCATGTTCGCGGTGACCAGGGCGAGGGCGGTGCCGCCACCGAGGAAGAGCAGCGCGAAGACCAGCCGGGACCTGCTGAACCAGCGCTGCTGGAGGGAGGCTTCGGCCAGGGCCTCCGTCGGCCGGGTGCGGGTCGCGGCCCGGGCGCCGAGGAACGCCGCGCCGAGCGCGGTGAGCAGCGCCGTGGCGACGCCGACGGCCATCGGGACGAAGCCCGCGCGGAAGGCGATGGTCTCGGGGACGACACCGGCACCGGCGAAGGCGTCCAGCAGCCACCGGCCGATCATCGGGCCCGGGAAGCACGCGAGCGCGGTTGCGAACACGGCGATGAACAGGGTCTCGCCCAGCACCATCCGCCGTAGCTGGGCCGGGGTGGCGCCGATCGCCCGCAGCAGCGCGGACTCCCGCTGCCGCTGGTTGAGCGACAGGCCGACCGTGCTGGAGACGACGAAGACGGTGACCGCGGCGGACAGACCGCCGAACACGGAGGCGAGGGTGACGAGTTTGCTGCCCTCGGCGATGACGTCCGGGTTCTCCGCCCAGCCGCGCTCGTCACCGGACAGTACCTGCACCGGGCCGTCGCCGACCGCCTTCTCGACGGCCTGCTCGACCGGCGCGAGGGCGGTTCCCGGCGCCGTGAACACGCCGATGGAGTCGGCGCGGCCGGGCCGGCCGGTCGCCTCGGCCGCCTCGGTGTCGGTCAGGAAGACCGTCGCCGGGTCGCCGGAGCCCGGGCCGGAGACCAGGGCGGTGACGCGGTGCGCCCCGGCGGCGCCGCGCATCGCCAGGCGCAGCTCCTGGCCGACGCGTACGCCGTGCTCGGCGGCGAAGCGGGCGTCCAGGGCGATCTCGCCCGCCGCCGCCGGCGCCTTCCCCTCGTCGATCCGGTACGGGGCGAGGCGGGTGGACGACCAGCCGTGGCCGGTCAGTCGGGCGCCGGCCCGCTCGTCGGCCAGCACCGCGGCCGGGAAGGAGACGTCCGCGACGGCGTCGGTGACACCCGGTACCGCCTTGAGGCGCTCCACCAGGGCGGTGTCGACGCGGATGCGCTCGGGGAACATGTCGCGCCGGGTGCCGGGGTAGCGCTGGTCGCCGGTGACGACGACCTGGGCGGCGGCGAGGCGCTCCGGCGGTGCGGCCCGGTGCAGCCCCGTCTCGAAGAGGCCGCCGCATCCCACGACGATCGCCGCGCCGAAGAACAGCGCGATGAACGTCGCGATGAAGCCGCCCTTGTGGAACCGCAGGGTCTTGAGTGCGAGCCTGATCATCGCCGGGCCCCCCGGCCGTGCGGGGCGGCACCCGGGGCGGCGGCGGGCTCGTTGCCCCAGGCCCCGAGGTGGGTCATCCGCTCGGCGACCTGGTCGGCGGTCGGCCGGTCCAGGGCGCTGACGATCCGTCCGTCGGCCAGGAACAGCACACGGTCCGCGTGCGCGGCGGCCATCGGGTCGTGGGTGACCATCACGATGGTCTGCCCGGCGAACTGGACGGCCTCGCGCAGCAGCGTGAGCACCTCGCGGGCGGTGTAGGTGTCCAGGGCGCCGGTCGGCTCGTCGCCGAAGATGACGGCGGGCTTGGTGATGAGTGCCCGCGCGATGGCGACGCGCTGCTGCTGGCCGCCGGAGAGTTCACCGGGCCGGTTGTTCCGGCGGGCCGACAGGCCGACGCGCTCGATGACCTCGTCGACCTCGGCCCGCTTGGGGCGGCGGCCGGCGAGACGCAGCGGCAGGGTCACGTTGTCGACCACGTCGAGCGCGGGGAGCAGGTTGAACGCCTGGAAGATGAAGCCGATGCGCTCCCGGCGGAGCTTGGTCAGCTCCTTCTCGCCGAGCGGGGAGAGGTCCACGCCGTCCAGCAGCACGGTCCCCGAGGTCGGCCGGTCCAGCCCGGCGGCGCAGTGCAGGAAGGTGCTCTTGCCGGAACCGGAGGGGCCCATGACGGCCGTGAAACTGCCGCGCGGTAAGCCGATGGTCACGCCGTCCAGCGCGGCCACCTGGTTCTTCGAGCCGCCGTACACCTTGCGTACGGAGTCGAGCTTGACGACCTCGTAGCCGGCGCCCCGGGGTGCGTAGGCGTGCGGGCTCGGTGTCCCGATCATGAGCGGTGTCCTCCGTGTGCGGTGTGCCCGGCGGCCGGGCGCGATGGGGTGGGCGAGAGCGGGCCGGGCGCGGCGAGCACCTGCTTGGCCTCGGCGAGCGGGTCCCGCGGTGGGCGGAGCAGGCAGTGCGCGACGGTCAGGTGGAGCCGGGCGGCCGCCACCACGGCGTACGAGGCGTACATGGCCAGGGCGAGGAAGACGGCCGAGGCGATCAGCGCGGCCGGCCAGGTGTCGATCCAGATCCCGGGGCCCGTGCCGTCCGACCGGCCGAGCCGCACCCCGTCCGCGAAACCCCCGTCCGCCTGCCGGGATTCGACGGCCCAGAACCACAGGGGCAGCGACACCCCGGTGAGCAGGGGCAGCCAGACCGCCAGCGTGAGCGCGTCCAGGAGCAGCAGGAACGGGTGGAGCAGGATCAGGTAGCAGCAGTCGCGGTAGAAGGCGGGATCGGTGCAGCGGGCCTTCAGGTGCCCGGCGAGCCCCGGTTCCGTGACCTCCTGGTAGGCGTACGGGATCGGCGCGTCGACCAGGGCGGCCCGGCCGCGCTCGACCTGGGCGCAGGACCGGACCACCCACACCGAGCCGATGGTGAGCGCCACCGTGAACGTCAGCTGGCTGAAGACGATGCCCACGAGCACGGCGGCGGTCGCCACCGCGAAGAACACCGTGCCGGCCACCAGGTACCCGGCGAGGTACCCGGTCGCCCGCCAGGGGGCGGCGGACAGCAGCATGCGCGGCGCGCTGCCCGGCCGGGGCAGCCGCCGCGCGGGGCGCAGCGACGCCCTGAGCGACGCCGCCACCGAGGGCCGTCGCGCCCGTGCGGCCCCGGCGCCGGCGCTCCCGGGCGCCCTCCCGGCGACCGGCCCGGGGGCCGCCTTCCGGGCCGGGCTCCCGGACGCCGCCCACGCGGGGGTTCGGCGGGGGGTGCCGTACGGGGTGCCGGGGACGGCGCCGTACGGGGTGCCCGGGCGTGTGGCCGGCGCGCGGTCGAACGCGGTGCCCGGCGCGGTGCCCGGGACGGCGGTGGACGGGGTGCCGAGGGTGGTCTCCGGGGGCGGTGGTGCCTCCGCGCCCGGCGGGGTGTCGGGGGTCATCCCACACTCCGCAGCAGGGTCTCGATGGACTTGAGCCGGGCGTCGAGCGCGCCCAACTGCCGCCGCAGGGCTTCGTGTCCGGCGCCGGCCTCCTCCGCGAGCTTGCGGTACGAGGCCATGGCGACCGCGTCCGCGCGGTGGCGCTGCAGCCGGAAGTAGGCGACCACACTGAGGGTGCTGCCACCGGCGATGATCAGGATGATGGCGATCGTGATGACGGCGCCGGTCATGTGGGGATTCCCTTCACGTCACTGACTGTGCCTTCCGTGTCCGCCGCCACGGCCGCGGCTATCGTCCGGGCGTTCACCCGCAGGTCGAACGGCGCCAGTTCGAAGTACTTCAGCGCCTTGCCGGTCTTGGACAGCTCCAGGCTGCCGACCACCAGCCCGGCCTTCTCCAGCCGTTCCAGGTGCATGTACAGCAGCGGTCTCGACATCCCCAGGCGGCGGGCCAGCTCGCTGACGTACATCCGCCCCCCGGCGATCTCCGCGATCACCCGGAGGCGCTGTGCGTGGCCCACGGCGGCGAGCACGGCCAGCAGCTCCTCGCTCGTCATGGCCCACGCCCTCTCACTGCCGGAAGCATGTAAGTCGAGACTTACATATGCCTTTGCAGGCTGTCAAACGTCATGTGGGACCTTCTCCTGTCCGGGCAGCGCGAAGGCCCGGCCCCCGGAAGGGGAACCGGGCCTGGGGCGTGACGGCCCGTCACATGGCGGACCACGCACGGAACTGCCGCAGCCCGTACAGGAGCGGAGGCTGCGCGTGCCGCTCGACGATGTGGCGTGCCGCGCCGAACACGGTGACGTGGCTGCCGATCTTCTGGGTCAGGACGACGTCGCAGTCCGCCACCGTGTGCGCGTCCCGCGAGAGGTGGGGGCCCGCCATGTCCGGCGTCTGCTCCCAGGGGAGGAGGTCGAAGCGGCGCGCGTTGCCCGAGGCGAAGAGCTCGGCGGCCTCCCGAGCGCCCTCGTGCAGCAGGTTGACCGCGAACAC
The DNA here is from genome assembly GCF_055590785.1 of Streptomyces sp. NPDC041796. Classification (NCBI taxonomy): domain Bacteria; kingdom Bacillati; phylum Actinomycetota; class Actinomycetes; order Kitasatosporales; family Streptomycetaceae; genus Streptomyces; species Streptomyces sp. NPDC041796. Next base: position 480,441 of record NZ_JBVJAH010000004.1, on the reverse strand, counting down.
GCCGCTCTTCATGATCGCCTCCAGCGTGGGGCTGCCGTCGCGGAGGCAGACCAGCAGGGTGGGCGGGTCGAGCGACACGCTGCACACCGAGGAGCAGGTCATCCCCCGCGGCGCACCCTCGTGGTCGGTGGTGGTCACCACGCAGACTCCGGTGGGGAAGCCACTCATCATGGCCCGGAAGCCGTCGGGGGTGGCCGGAGCGGAGACGGGTGGGGCGGTGGGGGTCGGGGTCCGTATCGCGGGGTCGGTCATCGCGTACCGCTTTCTGTCTCTACGGGAAGCTTGTCGCGGCCGGAACGGTCCGGGGCCGGGCGCCCCCGGGACCGCCCGGTGAGGAGCTCCGTGCGGCGCCGTGCGCGGCGCTCGTCGCGGCGGTCGAGCACGTTCAGCAGCGGGCCGGTCATCGCGGTCGTCATCAGGGCCATCACCACCAGCGCCAGCACCAGCGGGGCCGACAGGATGCCGGCGCTCAGACCCGCCTGGAGCACGATCAGCTCGGTCAGGCCCCGGGTGTTCACCAGCGCGCCGATCCGCCACGCGGTGCCGCGCGGCAGGCCGCCGAGGCGGGCACCGGCGTAACCGCCGAGCAGCTTGCCCGCGCAGCCGAGCACCACGGCCACCACGATCAGCGACCAGGAGGCGGCGGAGAACGCGCCGGTCAGCACGGTGATGCCGGTGACCACGAAGAACGCGGGCGCCAGGGCGCGGCCCGACCGGGACACCGTGGACACCGCGCCGGCCCAGGGGGCCCGCTCGTCGCCGGGCACGGCCAGCCCGACCAGCGCCGCACCGAGGATGGCGGTCATGCCCATGTGCTCCATGGCCAGCGCCACGCCCAGCGCCGAGGCGCCGAGCGCCACGGCCGTGGCCCTCGGCAGCCGTACGCAGATCCCGCGCGCCGCGCGGGTCCGCAGCCCGTACCGGACCGCCAGCGCGCACACGGCGCCGAACAGCAGCGCCCGCGCGGAGTTCAGCGCCCCGGTGAGGTCGCCCGCGCCGAGGCTGATCGCGACCGTGAGCAGCAGCCAGCCCAGCGCGTCGATGGCGATGGCCGACGCCAGCGCGAGCCGGCCCGCCGCCGACTCGCCCATGCCCCGGTCGGCAAGGATGCGGGACATCACCGGGACCGCGGTGATCGACATGGCCACCGCGACCATGAGGACGAACGCGGGCAGCGGTGCGGTGCCGCGGACCGCCGGGTCGCCGGTGAGGATCACCCAGCCGGTCAGCAACAGTCCGGTGAGCAGGGGCGGCACCAGGGAGCCGGCGGCCACCCAGCCCACGGTGCGGCGCGGTGGCCGGTCGGGGCCGATCCGCAGCTTGTGGGCGAGGCCGACGAGGAACAGCACCAGGCCTATCTCGCCGAACAGTTTGAGGAGGTCGAACACGGGGCCGGGCAGCAGCGCGTCGAGGGCGGTCTTGCCGAACAGGGCGATCACGGCGGGCCCGGCCAGCAGGCCCACCGTGATCTCCCCGATGACCTCCGGCTGACGCAGCCGCCGGGCGGCCGACCTGCCCGCCGCCGCGAGCAGCAGGACGACGACGAGCGCCGTCACCGCGTGCGTGATCCGCGGCAGGAGGTCCAGGACGTCCATGACGTGGGGGGTCCTTCCCGATCGGCTCGTCAGGCGGTCAGCTCAGCTGGGTGAAGTAGTCGTACGCCTTGGGCAGCACCTGGGTCAGCCGCTGTGTCTTCTCCCGGATCTGCTCGAACTCCCGCTGGGCGGCGGCGCCGTCGGCCAGGGCCAGCGCGGGCGACGGCTTGAGGTCGATGCCGCCCATGCCGAGCAGGATGCACATGTACGAGTACGGCGGGAGCCCGTGGTAGTAGGGGTAGACCGTCTCCGAGTCGGGAAGCTGCACCTTCCACTTCTCGATGCGCTCGGCCAGGGAGTCGGGGATCTGCCGGGTCTTGGTGTCGCGCCAGTACTGCGTGTCGTTGCGCTTGGCCGCCACGTAGTGCAGCACCAGAAATTCCCGTACACCGTCCATTACATGGGCGATGGCATTGTTGTACAGGTCGCGGTGCGTGGCGTTCCAGTCCGCGGCCGGGAAGTTCTTGACGAGCTGCTCGATGGCGTGGTGGATGAAGAAGATTCCGGTGGATTCCAGCGGCTCGACGAAACCGCTGGAAAGCCCGATGGCCACGCAGTTCTTGACCCAGGAATTCTGGCTGCGGCCGATGCGCATACGGATGTGATTGGCCTCGACATCGGCGGCGGCGGGTCCGACGAATTCACGGAGCGTACGCTCCGCCTCCTCCGGTGAGAGGTAGTCCTTGGCGTACACGTAACCGGTTCCGACGCGGCCCGTCAGCGGAATCGTCCAGATCCATCCGGCGTCCTGGGCGGTCGCCGTGGTGCACGGGAGAATGCCGCGGCGCTCCATGTCCATGGGCACCTGGAGCGCGACCGCGCTGTCATTGGGAAGGGTGTCCTGGTAGGAGATGAACGGCTCTTCCAGGGCCTGGTTCAGCAGCAGGCCGCGGAATCCGGTGCAGTCGATGAACAGGTCGCCGGTGATCTCGCCGTGCTCGGCCGTGCGCACATGGGTGATCCAGCCGCGGTCGTCCAGGGAGACCTCGCGGACGTCGTCCACGATGTGCGTGACGCCGCGCTCGACGGAATACGTCGTCAGGTACTTGGCGAGCAGCGCGGCCTCGAACTGGTACGCGTACGGGAACTGCGTCTTGCCCTGGTGCTCGGACATCGTCAGGCCCTGCATCTCGTCCGCGCGCTCGTCGAAGGGCTGGTCGATCAGGCTGCCGTCCCGGTGGCGCGGGCTCAGGCCGGCGTCGATGACGGAGGCCATCACGAAGCAGTCCTTGTCGAACCGGTCCGTCGGGCCCTGCTTGAGCCACCAGTCGGTGAGCGGGAAGCCGTTGACCGACCGCATCTGCTCGAAGGGGTGGTAGAAGTAGTGCCCCTTCTCGCGCCAGTTCTCGAACCGGACGGCGAGCTTGTACGTGGCGTTGCAGGCCGGCATCCAGTCCTTCTCCTTGAGTCCCAGGAACTCGAAGAAGTGGCGGATGTCGCTGAACGTGGCCTCGCCGACGCCGACCGCGCCGATGTTCCCGGATTCCACGAGCGTGATGTTTATTCGGTCACCGAACGCGGCCTTGAGATAGGAGGCCGTCATCCAGCCCGCCGTCCCGCCGCCCACGATCACTACGTTGTTGAGCACTGATTACTCCCGTCGGTAGCTCCACGAGTTCCGGTTCCGGAAGGCCGGATGTCCGGTCGCCGATGGCACCGGCCCGACCGTGCATTCCTCGGGGTGGCGCCACCGATGAAGAACCCTAGGCAGATGGGGAAGGGCGGAACAGATCATTAAGTGTTGGACGAAAATCGCAGGCCGCCACCGCGCTTGACGCGACGTCAGCACTGTGTCAGCGGGAAGCGGCAACATTGCCGCGCGAATGGTGGCGGGCGTCGGCCGAGTGGCGTACCGCACCGGGGTGGCAACAGGTCGCCCGCCTACTGCAATGGAGTTGTGCATGACACAGCAAGTCCATGTCCCGCCGTTCGCCGTGATTCCCGGCGCCCAGGTGGACCGTGTGCTGTCCGGCAACGAGAAGGGCACCGTCGACCTGGTGGAGGCGGCGTACCGGGTGCACGGCGAAGGCGACACGGTCAACCCGCCCTCGTACTTCCTGCGCTTCCCCGACCGCCCCTCCGCACGCATCATCGCCCTGCCCGCGTCGATCGGCGGCGGTACGCGGGTCGAGGGGCTGAAGTGGATATCGAGCTTCCCGCAGAACGTGGGCCGCGGCATCCCCCGCGCCTCGGCGGTGCTGGTGCTCAACGACTACGACACGGGCTACCCGTTCGCCTGCCTGGAAAGCTCCATCATCAGCGCGGCCCGCACCGCCGCCTCGGCCGCGCTGGCGGCCGACCGGCTCTCCCGCGACCGCACCCGGCCGGCCCGGGTCGGCTTCGTCGGGACCGGGCTCATCGCCCGGCACATCCACACCTACCTGGCCCGGACCGGCTGGGACTTCGACGAGGTGGGCGTCCACGATCTGTCCGCCGAGCACGCCGCCGGCTTCCGCTCGTACCTGGAGGCGAGCGGCGCCCGTGGCCGGATCACCGTGCACGAGCGTGCCGAGGACCTGGTGCGCTCCAGCGACCTGGTGGTGTTCGCGACGGTCGCCGCGGCCCCGCACGTCACCGACCCGGACTGGTTCACGCACAACCCGCTCGTCCTCAACGTCTCGCTGCGCGACCTCGCTCCGGAGGTGCTGCTCGCCTCGGCGAACGTGGTCGACGACATCGAGCACTGCCTGAAGGCCGACACCTCCCCGCACCTGACCGAAAAGCTCACCGGCGGGCGGGACTTCATCGACGGGACGCTGTACGACGTGCTGACCGGGCGGCTGACCGTGCCCGCCGACCGGCCCGTGGTCTTCTCCCCGTTCGGGCTCGGCGTCCTCGACCTCGCCGTCGGCAAGCACGTGTACGACATGGTGCGCGCCGGCGGGGACCTGCACGTCGTCGACGGCTTCTTCCACGAGATCGACCGCTACGGACGCGCCGGCGAGGCCGGCGGCCGTACCTGAGAAGGGGTGGTCGCAGTGCCCGTGATCACCGCGCCGGAGGACTTCCATGTGGACGATCTCTACGTGGACCTCCGGCCGGCCCTCGACACATCGCTCTACCTGAAGTGCGAGGGCTTCAACTTCGCCGGCTCCATCAAGCTGAAGGCGGCGGCGTCGATGATCGCCGACGCCGAGAGCAGAGGTGTGCTCACCGGCGACTCGGTCATCGTGGAGTCCTCGTCGGGAAACCTCGGCGTCGCCCTGAGCATGATCGCGGCCGACAAGGGTTACCGCTTCCTGTGCGTCACGGACACCCGCTGCAACCTGGTCACCCGGCGGCTGATGGAGGCGATGGGCGCCCAGGTGCACATCATCACCGAGCCCCATCCGGAGACCGGGTTCCTGGGCGCCCGGCTCGACCACGTACGCCAGCTCTGCGCGTCCGACGACCGCCACCTGTGGCTGAACCAGCACGCCAACCCGTACAACTGGCTGGCCCACTACCGGACGACGGCCCCCTCCATCGCCACCCACTTCCCCGACCTCGACGTGCTGTTCGTCGGCGCGGGCACCACGGGCACGCTCATGGGCTGTGCGCGCTACTTCAAGGAGTCCGGCCGTCCGGTGACGGTGGTGGCCGTCGACTCGGTCGGCTCGGTCACCTTCGGCGGCCCGCCGGGGCTGCGGATGATCCCGGGGCTGGGCGCGGGCGTACGGCCGCAACTGCTCGACGAGTCGTTCGTGGACGACGTGGTGCACGTCCCGGAGGTGGAGGCGATCCGGGTCGCCCACCGGCTGGCGACGGCCGGCTTCCTGTTCGGCGGCTCCACCGGGACGGTCATCGCGGGGGCCTCGGGCTGGCTCGCGGAGCACCGGCCGGACGGGCGGGCGACGGCGGTGGCGATCTCGCCGGACCTGGGGGAGCGGTACCTGGACTCGGTGTACCAGACCAACTGGGTCAGTGACATCTATGGCTCGCACGTGCTGGACCGGGAGGCGCTCCGGTCCCGCTGACGACCCGTCGCCGCAGGACGTGCTCCGGTCCGCTGACGGCCCGTCGCCGCAGGTCAGCACGGCTCCCGTCGCCCACAGGCGAGGGGAGCCGTGTCGTTGTGCCCGCTTCCGGGAGGCGTCGGGACCGCGCCAACCGGAACCGATCCGGCCACCGTACGGGCTTACGGTTGACGCATCTCACCATCACCTGTCATCGTCGACTTACACCCGTTGGGCGGTCATGACGACCCTGAAGGAGCTGGGACAGTGAAGAAGCAGCCGATCACCGTGAAGGTGGCCAGCTGGAGCGCCTTACACCCGGGGCGTGCGATCGCCGCATGGTTCGCCTTCGTGGCCCTGTGCCTCGCCGTGGGCATCGCGGTGGGCACCAACAGCGCGGTCGCCAAGGACTACCAGGTGGGCGAGTCCGGCCGGGCCGAGGCCATCGCCACCGAGGCGGGCCTGGAGCGCAAGCCGACCGAGCAGATCATGTTCAGCGCCCGGTCCGGCGCGCTCGACCAGGCGAAGGCCCGCGAGGCGGCCCAGGACCTGACCGGCCGGATGAAGGGGCTGCCCGAGGTCCTCGAGGTCGAGGAGCCGGTGCTCTCCGAGAACGGCCGGATACTCATGGTCGAAGTGACCATGAAGGGCGTCAAGCGGGAGGCGATGAAGCACGTCGAACCGCTCCAGGAGCAGACGGCCGCCGTGCAGAAGGCCAATCCCGACCTCGTCGTCGAGGAGACCGGTGACGCCTCCGTCAGCAAGGGCCTGAACAAGCAGCGCAGCGACGACCTCGCCCAGACCGAGATGATCACCTTCCCGGTCACTCTGGTCACCCTGCTGATCGTGTTCGGCTCGCTGGTGATGGTCGGCGTCCCGCTGCTGCTGGCGCTCTCCTCGATCGCCGCCGCCGTCGGCCTGTCCATGGTGGTCTCCCACCTGATCCCCGACGCGGGCGTCGGCATGAACGTCATCCTGCTCATCGGCATGGCGGTCGGCGTCGACTACACGCTCTTCTACCTCAAGCGGGAACGCGAGGAACGCGACAAGGCGGCGGGCACGCTCAGCCCCGAGGCGCTCGTCGGCATCGCCGCCGCGACCGCCGGACGCGCCATCATCGTCTCCGGCCTCGCGGTGATCATCTCCAGCGCCACCCTGTTCCTGGCCACCGACATCATCTTCTCCTCGCTGGCCACCGCCACCATCCTCGTCGTCTTCGTCGCCATGGTGAGCTCGGTGACCGTCCTGCCCGGCCTGCTCGTCAAGATCGGCCGGCGCACCGACCGCCGCGCCGCCCGCGCCGCGGCGCGCGGCAAGCAGCTCCGCCAGCGCCACCCCGAGCGCACCGGCCGGGTGTTCACCGCGCTGCTGAACCCCGCGCGCAAGCACCCGGTGGCCACGCTGATCGTGTCCACGCTCGTCATGGTGGGCCTGGCGCTCCCCGCGTTCGGCATGGAGCTGCGCGTACTGAACAAGGACACGCACTCCCGGGCCATCCCCGAGATGCAGACCTACGACAAGCTCAACGACGCCTTCCCGGACCGCCGTTCCGAGCACTGGGTCGTCGTGCGTGCCGAAGACGACCGGAAGGCCGAGGTCGCCACGGCGCTGGACGCGCTCGCCCAGCGCGCCAAGGACGACCCGATGTTCTCCAAGAACCCCCCGGCCGTGGAGACGTCCGAGGACGGACGGGTCAGCGTGATGATCCTGGCCGTGCCGCACCGGCTCAGCTCGCCCGAGGCGGCCGGCTCCCTGGAGCACCTGCGCCAGGACTACCTGCCGGCCACGCTCGGCAAGGTGCAGGGCGCCGCGTACGGCGTGGACGGACCGGTCGCGGTCGACGTCGATTACCTCAAGCACCAGAACGACAAGCTGCCGATCGTCGTCGGGTTCCTGCTGCTGCTGACCTTCCTGATGACGGTGCTGGTCTTCGGCTCGATGGTCATCGGCCTGGTGGGCGTCCTGCTCAACCTGCTGTCCGTCGGCGCGGCCTTCGGCCTGGTGGTCGTCTTCTTCCAGTGGGGCCTGGCCTCCACCATCTTCGGGTTCGACGAAAGCGCGACCAACGCCATCGGCTCCCGCGTGCCCCTCTTCCTGTTCGTGATCCTCTTCGGCCTGTCGATGGACTACCAGGTCTTCGTCGTCAGCCGCATCAAGGAGGCGGCGCTGAACGGGGTGCCCACCCGGCAGGCGGTCCTCGACGGCATCGAGAAGTCCGCCAAGGTCGTCACCAGCGCGGCCATCGTGATGGTCACCGTCTTCGCCAGCTTCATGTTCCTGCACCTGGCCGAGATGAAGCAGATCGGCTTCAGCCTCGCGGTCGCCGTCCTCCTGGACGCCTTCATCATCCGCGTCATGATCCTGCCCTCGGCCCTGATCCTGCTGGGTGACGCGAGCTGGTGGCCCTCCACGAAGATGCGGCGCGCCCGGCGCGCCGCCGCACCGGGAACCGGTGAGGGCCACCCGGCCACCACCACCGCCCCGGCGGCTCACCTCCGCTAGCCGCCGGCCCACAGACGGGCGCCGGACCGGGTTCCCCCGCCGGTTCGGCGCCTGTTCCCGTTAGCCCCATACCATTCCGGTACGCGAACAGCACCGAGATGGTATTTCCTCCGGTCGAGTGATCCTGGGCAGAATTTCCAGCGGTTGCCGATATCTATGGGGGTTTGAGGACGTGGAGATCAACCTGCTGGGATCGCTTTACCTGACACAAGGGCGCGAGCAGTACGCCATGGCATCGAAGCGGGCAAGCGTCGTATTGACGCTGCTGGCGCTCTCGCCCGGGACGCCGGTGCTCTTCGACCAGATAGTGGACGAGTTATGGGCGGACCGGTCGATGACCAACGCGCGCAACGCGCTCCAGGCCAACGTCGGACGACTGCGCAAATTCCTGAAGATGGTCACGGGCCGGGACGGCGACGCACTCGTCCGAACTGTGGGCAGCGGTTACGTCCTCGATGTCCCGGCCAATGTCGTGGACGCGCACAGGTTTGTCGATTTGGCCGATACGGGCGCCGCACTCGTCCAGCGGAGCCCGGTCGAGGCCATCATGTGGCTCGAATCGGCACTCTCCCTGTGGCGTGGACCCGCGCTCCTCGACACCTGTGACGGCCTGCGCTGCCGGGTCCGGGCGGCCCACCTGGAGGAGCGCCGGATCACCGCGTACGAGGACCTCACGGCGGCCAGACTGCGGGTCGATGCGGAACGCGTTCCCCTGGCCGAATTGCGCCAACTTGCCATGGAACACTCGGGTCGAGAGCGGCTCAGCGAGCTGCTGATGCTCGCGCTCTACCGCGACGGCCGGCAAGCGGAGGCCCTCGAGGTCTTCCACGGCGCGCGCCGCCGCCTCGCCGACGACCTCGGCCTGGAGCCCGGGCGCGGGCTGCACCGCGCCTACCAGGCGATCCTGACCCAGGACGACGTCCTGGGGGAGCCGCGCCAAGTCCTGCTCCACGCCGGCCGCGGATAACCGCGTTCCGGGCCCCACGGTCCGTTCCGTCCGATCCATGTTCACACCCCATTCATTCGGGGCAAACCTTGTGAAGTCCCCGTGGAGGAAAGTGTGGTGGACGTGCTCTGGGTGTCCTGTTAGCGTGTGAATCACCTCGGTATTTTCATGCCGAGGTATCGCACGTTGAGCATTCGGGCGCCACGGGGGTACTGTGAACATAGAGCTACGGCATGCCAGAATAGTCACCGTCATAGACCGGGTCGGGAGTATTTCGAAGGCGGCCACCGAGCTGAGCGTCCCGCAATCCAGCTTGACCGCTCAGTTGAGACGAATTGAAAATGCCGTGGGTGGCAAGTTATTCTTACGGTCCAGCGCCGGTGTCGTGCCCACCTCGCTGGGTGAACGGCTCATTCCCATGCTGACCGAACTTGTCCAGCGCGCCGACATGGTCATTGTCGAGGCGGCAGCCCACGCCTCGAAGGTCTTCCGGTTCGGAAATTCGGAATGGACGCCACCGTCCCTGCACAGCGCCCTCCAGTCCTCCCTGCCCTCCACGGAGGTGCAGACCGAGACGCTCAGCCCCGCCGCCGCCGTGGACGCGGTGCGCCGCGGCTGGCTCAGCGCCGCGCTGGTGCCCTGCATGTCCCTCGTGGAACCGGACGACACCACCGAACCGGCCCTCGACACCGCCGTCATCGTGCGCGAACCGGTCTGGCTCGCCGTGCCCCGGGGCCATCCGCTGTCCGACGAGCCGGCCGTGGAGACCCGCCACCTCGCCTCCCTCAACTGGGTCCGCTACGCCCGCGACCACTGGTTCCACCCCATAGAGAAGCAGCTCTTCACCCGGTTCCCGCGCACCGAACCCGAAGTGCTGCACTACGTGGACGGCCACCACGAGGCGATGAGCTGGGTACGTGAGGCCAACGCGGCCGCCCTGACCACGCCCACCGGCGCCACCAGCGACGTCTCCCTCGTGCCCATCTCCCGGACGGAGAGCACCGAGATGGTGATGGTCTGGCGCAGCGGCTCCGTCGCCCGCGCCACCCTGGCCCGGCTCGTGGAGACCGTCCGCGGTTACTACTGCGCGTACGCCCGGACGATCCCCCGCTACTGGGACTGGATGAAGGAACACCCGGCCGACTTCCCCGAGTTGCTGCGCTACCTCAGGACCGTCTGAGCGCTGTCAGCCGGCCATCAGCCCGCTGTCAGGGTGGTTCGCCAGCATCGTCGGCATGACGACAGCGAACCGCGTGGACGCCGACGGCCGTGCCACGATCAAGGAAATCATCTGCGACATCCTCGAGATCGACGCGGAGGAGATGACCGACACCAGCCGCTTCAAGGAGGACCACGAGGCGGACTCGATGGGCGCCATCGAGATCCTCTCCCAGCTCGAGCGCGCCTTCGGAATCGACATCGACCAGGCCGAACTGGCCCGGATGGTCAACCTCGAAGGCGTCGTCACCGTCGTCGACGAAGCCGTGGCGGCCAAGGCGGCCTCCCACTAGGCATCGGCACCGGACGACGGGAGCGCAAGGTGTACGACAACGACCAGCGGCCGCCGCGCCGAGTGGTGATCACCGGGCTCGGCACGGTCAGCAGCATCGGGCTCGGCGTCGCGGCCTTCCTGGACGGACTGCGGTCCGGACGCAGCGGGGTCAAGCCCATCACCGCCTTCGACACGACGGGTTTCGCGCACGCCAACGGGTGCGAGGTCGACGACTTCGACCCGGCCGAGTGGATTCGGCGGGTCGACCCCGACGAGCTGGGGCGGGCCACACAGTTCTCGGTCGCCGCGGCCCACATGGCGGTGGCGGACGCGGGCCTGACCCTGGAGGAACTCAGGGAGCGCCGGGCGCTGGTCTCCGTCGGTACCACCGACGCGGAGTCCCGCGACCTCGACGCCCTCGTGGCCGTACAGCTCAAGGACGGCCCCGAACAGCTTCCGCCCGGCGTGGTGCGCCGGGCGCAGGCGGGCCGGCTGTCCACCGGCATCGTGCGGGAACTGGGCCTCACCGACGTGGAGGCCCTCACCATCCCCACCGCCTGCGCGGCCGGCAACTACGCCATCGGCAGCGGCTTCGACGCCATCCGCGGCGGTGAGGTGGAGGTCGCCCTGTGCGGTGGCGCCGACGCGGTGTGCCGCAAGACGTTCGCCGGGTTCTACCGGCTCGGCACCATCGCGCCCGAGGTGTGCCAGCCGTTCGACAAGGACCGCAAGGGCATCCTGACCGGCGAGGGCGCCGGCATCCTGCTGATGGAGAGCCTCGAGTCGGCGCGGGCGCGCGGCGCCCGGGTCTACGCCGAGGTCCTGGGGTACGGGCTCAACTGCGACGCCCACCACCCCGTCGCCCCGGACCAGGGCAGCCTGGCCCGGTGCATGGAGGTCGCGCACCGCAACGCGGGGGTCAAGCCCGAGGACATCGACTTCATCTCCGCGCACGGCACCGGCACCCGGGCCAACGACGTGACGGAGGCCGGGGCCATCCGGCAGGTCTTCGCCACGCCCCCGCCCACGATCTCCATCAAGTCGATGATCGGCCACTCCATGGGCGCGGCCAGCGCCCTCGCCTCCGCCGCCTGCGCGCTGGCCCTCACCGAGGACTTCATCCCGCCCACCATCAACCACCGGGAGACCGACCCCGAGTGCGGCCTGGACTGCGTGCCCAACGAGGCGCGGCCCGCCGAACTGAACGTCGTCCAGAACAACGCGCTCGCGTTCGCGGGCAACAACGCCGTGCTGATCCTCGGCCGTCACCGGGAGGCGGAGTGATGTCCCCACTGGTCCTCACCGCCTGGTCGGCGGTCTCCCCGTACGGCGTGGGCAGCGGGCCCTTCACCGAAGGCGTCAACTCCGGGCGCAGCGCCGTCGCGGCGCTGGACCGCACCCAGTTCCCCGGCCCCTTCGACCGGGGCGGTCTCGTCCCCGACTTCACCGCCGCCGAATACGTCGGCCGCAAGGGCACCCGGACCATGGACCGGGTGACGGCCATCGCGGTGACCGCGGTCGGCCGGCTGCTGGCGTCCTGCGACGCCGAACCGGTCCAGCGGCCCGAGCAGACCGCCCTCGTCCTGGGCACCGGCTCCGGCAGCGTCCAGAGCATCATGGACTTCACCCGGGACTCCCTCGCCGGCGAGCGCCCCTACCACGTCGACCCGGCCCGCTTCCCGAACACCGTGATGAACCGCGCGGCCGGGCAGAGCGCCATCTGGCACGGCATCAAGGGCCCCAACACCACGGTCGCGGGCGGCTGGCTCACCGGCCTGCTCGCCCTCAGCTACGCGGCGCGGCTGCACCGCGGCGGGCACTGCGCCCGGGTGCTGTGCGGCGCCGCCGAGGAGTACTCCACCCAGCGGGCCTGGCTGGAGTGGCACGGCCGCACCGCCGAGGAGCGGTCGGCACCGCTCGGCGAGGGCAGCGCGGTGTTCCTGCTGGAGACGCCCGAGGACGCGGCGGCCGCCGAACGGGCACCGCTGGCCACGGTCAGGACGACCCGCTTCCGGGCGTACGGGGAGCAGGGCGAGGCACGGGCCGCCCTCGCCGCCTGCGTACGCGACGCCCTCGAGACCACCGGCGTGGCCGCCGGGGACGTCCGCCTGGTGGCCCCGCTCGGCGCCGGCGGCGAGCTGGCCGCCCTGGAGGAGGCCGGTGTCACCGACGCGCTCGGCGCGACGGCCTTCCGGTGGATCCGCTGCCGCCCCCTGCTCGGCGACACCTCCGCCGCCTCCACCAGCCTGCAACTGGCCGCCGTCCTCGCCGCCGCCGGCGGGTCCGGCCTCGCGCCCGGCGAAGCGGCGCTGGTCACCGGTATCGAACGCGACGGCACCGTGGGCTGCGCCCTGCTGTCCGGCGCCTGACCGCGACCACCACCGCCACCCCCACCCCCCGCGGCCCCGGCCGCCCGGGGCCGGCCGCCCCGGGTACGCCGGGGCGGCGGCCCGCCCGCGCGCGGAAGGCACCACGTCACAGTCAAGGAGACATCAGCATGTCAGCGAACGACCGCCCCGTCGCCCTGGTGACCGGAGGCTCCCGGGGGATCGGCCGCCACGTGGTGACCCGGCTCGCCCGGGACGGGTACGACGTGGCGTTCTGCTACCAGTCCAACAAGGAGGCCGCCGACGCCGTGGCCGAGGAGGCCGGCGCGGCCGGGGCGCGGGTGCACACCGCGCAGGTCGACGTGGCGGGGCACGACGCCGTGCGCGGCTTCGTCCGCGACAGCGAGAAGGCGCTGGGCCCGCTGAGCACCGTCGTCTCGTGCGCCGGCATCGTGCGCGACAACCCGCTGGTCATGCTGGCCGAGGAGGACTGGGACGCGGTGCTGAGGGTCAACCTCGACGGCACCTACAACGTCTGCAAGGCCGCCGTGTTCGCCATGATGAAGCGCCGCACCGGATCGGTGATCACGCTGTCGTCCGTCGCCGGCGTGTACGGCAACGCCACTCAGACCAACTATTCGGCCACCAAGGCCGGGATCATCGGCTTCACCAAGGCGCTGGCCAAGGAGTCCGGCCGCTACGGCATCCGTGCCAACGCCGTCGCCCCCGGCTTCATCGAGACCGACATGCTCTCCGGCCTCGCCGACGACCACGTGGCGAAGATGACCGAACGCATCCCGCTCGGCCGGTTCGGCCGGCCCGAGGAGGTCGCCGACCTGGTCGCCTTCCTCGCCTCCGACCGTGCCACCTACATCACCGGCCAGGTCTTCGGCGTCGACGGCGGCCTCGTCGTCTGAAGCCCACCACCCACACCGGAAGGCGGGACACCACCATGCCCAAGAAGAACAAGACGCCGCGCTTCTACTTCTCGCTGCGCAGCCCCTACTCCTGGCTCGCGTACGCGGAACTGACCACCCGGCACCCGGAACTGGCCGACCGGCTCCAGTGGGTGCCGTTCTTCGAACCGGACCCCGAGAGCGCGCGCCTCCTCACCGAGGGCGGCGGCACCTTCCCGTACTCCGAGATGTCCCGGGAGAAGAACCGGTACGTCCTCCAGGACGTCGGCCGCCTCACCAAGGCCCGCGGCATCACCGTGACCTGGCCCGTCGACCGCGCGCCGGTGTGGGAGGTGCCCCACCTCGGCTACCTCGTCGCCGCCCGCGAGGGGCGCGGCCAGGACTACATCGCCGCCTGCTACCGGGCCCGCTTCGGCGAGGGCCGCGACATCTGCGACCGCGCCACCATCGCCGCCATCGGCGACCGGCTCGGTCTCGACCCGGAGCGGCTCGCCGGCGCGAGCGACGACCCCGAACTGCGCGCCGAGGGGGTCCGCGCCCTGCTCGACGTGTGCCGGGACGGGGTCTTCGGCGTGCCGTTCTTCGTGCACGGCTTCACCCGCTTCTGGGGCCTCGACCGGTTCGACGCCTTCGTCGAGCACCTCCGCTCCCAGGCACCGCCCGCCACCTCCGTGCCCGAGCCGCTCGTCGGCGCGGTCGGCCTCGGCCGGTCGGCCGACGACGGCCACGCGGGCGGTTGCGGCTGACGGGCGTCAGCCCTGAATCAGCCCGCTGTCAGCGGGCTCGTCGACGATCGACGGTGTGAACTCGATGACCTTCGCTAGGGGATTGGTATGACGACTCAACGCCACACGGCCGGCCTGCCGCTCACCGCTGGGCAGAAGGACATCTGGTTCGACGAGAAGCTGTCCGGCGGCGGTGCCACCTACAACACCGCCATCTACTGGGACATCCGCGGGCCGCTCGACCAGCGGGTGTTCCGCGCCGCGCTGGAACGGCTCGTGGCCGAGTCCGAGTGCCTGCGCGCCCGCTTCACCGACGTGGACGGCGAGCCCCGCCAGTTCGTCGAGGAGCTCACCGAACTGCCGCTGACCGTCACCGACGTCAGCGGCGCCGACGACCCGGCCGAGGCGGCCCGCGCGGCCATCCGCGACGACCTGCGCGTACCGCTCGTGCCGACGGCCGAGCCGTACGTGCCGCTGTTCCGCCTCAGCGTGTTCACCCTCGCCGCGGACCGCACCTTCTTCTGCCTGCTCAACCACCACCTCGTCTCCGACGGGTTCAGCTACGTCATCTACTGGCAGCGGCTGTCCGCCATCTACGCGGCGATGCTCGCCGGGACCTCCCTCGACGAGGGCCGCTTCCCGCCGCTGAGCACCCTGATCGACGCCGAGGCCGCCTACGGTGACTCCCCGCGCGCCGAGCGCGACCGCGCCTACTGGGAGGAGCGGTTCGCCGACCGCCCCGAGCCCGTCAGCCTCGCCACCCGCGACACCGAGCCCGCCCAGGGGTTCCGTCGCGAGGAGACCGTCCTGCCGGAAGGCACCGCCGACCGGCTCCGCGCCGTCGCCTGGGACGCGCGGGTCACCTGGCAGACCGTGCTGGTCGCCGCCCTCGGCGCGTACACCCGGCGGATGGCCGGCACCGACGACGTCATCCTCTCCCTGCCCGTCACCGCCCGGGTCGGCGGCACCATGCAGGGCATACCCGGCATGGTCGTCAACTACGTGCCGCTGCGGCTGCCCGTGACACCCGGCTTGACCCGCGGCGACCTGCTGGCCGCCACGTACACCGCCTTCTCCCAGGCGCTCAAGCACCAGCGCCACCGGGTCAGCCGCATCCGCCGCGCCATGGGCCTGGCCAGCGACGACCGGCGGCCGTTCGGGCCGTTCATCAACATGATGCCGCAGATCGAGAAGCTGACCATCGGCCCCTGCGACGCCACGCTCTACAGCCCCTCCACCGGCCTCGTCGACGACCTGGAGTTCACCGTCGCCGACAAGGGCGCCGACGGCATCGGCGTCGACCTCAGCGGCAACGAGGCCCGCTACGAGCAGGCCGAGGTCCGCGCCCACCTGCGGCGCTTCACCGACTTCCTGGACCGGTTCGTCACCGCGGCCGCCGACGCGCCGCTCGACACCCTCGACCTGCTCGCCCCCGGCGAATCCGCCCTGCTGGACGCCGCCCTGACCGGTCCCGTACGCGCCGAGCCCTACCGAGGCGTCGTCGAGCGCGTACGGGACCACGCCACCACCCGCCCCGCCGCACCGGCCGTCACCGACGACGGCGGCACCCTGACGTACGCCGAACTCACCGGCCGGGCCAGCGCCCTGTCCCGGCGCCTCGCGGACGGCACCGGACCGGTGGCCCTGCTCACCGGACCCGGGCGCGACTTCCTCACCGCCGAACTCGGCGTGCTCGGCTCCGGCCGCGCCTTCCTGCCCCTCGACCCGCGCGCCCCGCTGGCCCGCCTCACCGGCCTGCTCACCGACAGCGGCGCCACCTGCGTGCTGACCGACACCACGCACCACGCCCTGGCCCGGCAGGCGGCCGGCGAGCTGCCCGTACTGCTCCTGGACGGCGCCCAGGACCCCGCCGACGACCTCGCCCCCGTCATCGGCGGGCCGCTGGACCTGGCGTACGTCATCTACACCTCCGGCTCCACCGGCAAGCCCAAGGGCGCCATGGTGCAGCGCGGCGGCATGATCAACCACCTGCTCGCCAAGGTCGAGGAACTGGGCCTGGACCACACCGACGCCCTCGTCCACAACGCGCCCGTCACCTTCGACGTCACCGTCTGGCAGACCCTGACGACCCTGCTCGTCGGCGGCCGCGTCCGTGCCGTCTCCCGCGACGACGCCGCCGACCCCGACGCCCTGTTCGGCGTCATCGCGGCCGAGCGCCTCACCGTCCTGGAGGTCGTGCCGTCCCTGCTGCGCGCCACCCTGGACGCCTGGGACACCACCGGCCACGCGCCCGAACTGCCCGCCCTGCGCTGGATGATCTCCAACGGCGAGGCCCTTCCCGCCGACCTGTGCGCCCGCTGGTTCGCCCGCCACCCGCACATCGCGCTGGCCAACGTCTACGGACCCACCGAGTGCTCCGACGACGTCACCCACGCCTACGCCCGCACCGCCGCCGACGTCCGCGCCGACGACGCCTCCATGCCCATCGGCCGCCCCCTGCGCAACACCCGGCTGTACGTCCTCGGCGACGACCTGCGGCCCGTCCCGCAGGGCGTCCCCGGCGAACTGTTCATCGCCGGCACGGGCGTCGGCCGCGGCTACCTCGGCGACCCCGGCCGCACCGCCACCACCTTCGTACCCGACCCGTTCGCCGCCGACGGCACCCGCATGTACCGCACCGGCGACCAGGTGGTGCTGCTCGCCGACGGGCAACTGCTGTTCACCGGGCGCCGCGACCACCAGGTCAAGATCCGGGGCCAGCGCATCGAGCTGGGCGAGGTCGAGGCCGCCCTGCGGGCCCTGCCGTCCGTCGGTGACGCCGTCGCCGCCGCCGTCACCGACCCGGCCGGCCACCAGCGGCTGGTCGGCTACGTGGTCACCGACGCCGACACCGCGGCCGTCCGCGAGCGGCTCGCCGAGGTGCTGCCCGAGCAGCTGGTGCCGTCGCTGCTGCTCGCCCTGCCCGAGCTGCCCCTGACCCCGCACGGCAAGGTCGACCGCAAGGCCCTGCCCGCCCCCGACTTCAGCACCGTCCACACCGGCGGCGCGCCGCGCACCGACGCCGAGCGCATCCTGTGCGGCGTGCTCGCCGAGGTCCTCGGGCTGCCCCGGATCGGCGTCGACGACAGCTTCTTCGCCCTCGGCGGCGACAGCATCAGCGCCATCCAGGTCGTCAGCCGCGCCCGCAAGGCCGGCCTGGCCGTCACCTCCCGGGACGTCTTCCAGCACCGCACCCCCGCCGCCATCGCCGCCGTCGCCCACCTGACGGGGCAGCGGGCGGAGGCGGTCGTCGAGGACGGCGTCGGCGAGATCCCGCTGACCCCCGCCATCGACCAGTTCCGCGAGGAGGTCTCCCACCTCCCCGCCGCCACCGGCCAGTACGCCCAGTACGTGACCGTCTCGGTGCCCGACGGCGCCGACCCGGCCCGCCTGGAGGCCGTCATCGGCGCCCTCCTCGACCGGCACGACGCGCTGCGGATGCGGCTGACCGCGCCCGTCCCGGGCCTGTGGAACCTGGAGGCCCTCCCGCCGGGCGCCGTCACCGCCTCCGACGTGCTCAGCACCGTCCCGGTGCCGGGCGGCGCCGACCCGGACGCGGTCCTCGCCGAACAGATCGAGGCCGCCCGCACCGCGCTGAGCCCCGAGGACGGCCGGCTCGTACGTGCCGTGCTCCTCGACCCCTCGCCCGCCGGGCCCCGCCGGCTGCTGCTGGTCATCCACCACCTGGCCGTCGACGGGGTGTCCTGGCGCATCCTGCTCGGCGACCTGGAAGCCGCCTGGCACGCCGTCGCCGCGGGCCGAGACATCCGCCTCGACCCGGTCCCCACCTCGTACCGGCGCTGGGCGCGCACCCTCACCGATCACGCGCGCACCGCCGCCCGCGTCGCCGAACTCCCGCTGTGGAACGCGCAGTACGAGGGCGACGCCGCCGAACTCGGCGACCGCCCCCTCGACCCGGCCCGCGACGTCCACGGCACCGCCGGCCGGCTGCGGATCGAGCTGCCCGCCGACCGGACGGAAGCCGTCCTCACCCGCGTACCCGCCACCTTCCACGCCGAGGTCAACGAGGTCCTGCTCACCGGCCTCGCCCTCGCCCTCACCGACCACGAACGCCGCCGCACCGGCCGCACCGCCACCCGTGCCCTGGTCGAGCTGGAGGGCCACGGCCGCGAACACCTCGGTGACGACACCGACCTGTCCCGTACCGTCGGCTGGTTCACCAGCGTCTTCCCCGTGGGCCTCGACGTCGGCGAGCTCGACCGGGCGTCCGTGTGGGACGGCGGCGACGCCTGCGGCACCGCGCTCAAGCGGGTCAAGGAGACCCTGCGCGCCCTGCCCGACCACGGCTTCGGCCACGGGCTGCTGCGCCACCTCAACCCCCAGACCGCCGGCGCCCTGGCCCGCCGCGCCACCCCCCGCGTCGGCTTCAACTACCTGGGCCGCTTCAGCACGGACACGGGCGGCGACTGGGCCATGCGGGCCGGCGCCTCCGGCCTCACCGCCGCGCCCGACACCCCGCTGCGGCACGCCCTGGAAATCGTCTCGATGACCGAGGACCGCCCCGAAGGGCCCGTGCTCGTCGCCGAATGGACCTGGGCGGACGGCCTCCTCGCCGAGGACGACGTCCGGCGCATCGCCGACGACTTCTTCCGCGCCCTCGGAGCCCTGGCCGACCACGCCGGCCGGCCCGGCGCCGGCGGCCGCACGCCCTCCGAGTTCCCCCTGGTCACCGTCTCACAGGCGGAGATCGAGGCGTACGAGAACGACACCGACGGGCTCCAGGACATCCTGCCGCTGTCCCCGCTCCAGCGCGGCCTGCTCTTCCAGGCCCAGTTCGACCGGCACGGCATGGACGCCTACACCCTCCAGGTCGTCATGGACGTCGACGGCCCGCTCGACCGGTCCGCGCTGCGCGCCGCCGTCGCCGCCCTCCTCGACCGCAACCCAGGCCTGCGGGCCGCCTTCCGCGAGCGGGACACCGGCGACCCGGTGCAGCTCGTCCCGGCCGCCGTCGAACTGCCCTGGACCGAGACCGACCTGACCGGCGTCCCGGCCGCGGACGTCGACGCCGAGATCGAGCGGCGCACCGACGAGGAGTGGCTCCACCGCTTCGACGTCACCCGAGCCCCGCTGACCCGCTTCACCGTGTACCGGCTGGGCGAGGACCGCCACCGCGTCGTGTGGACGGCGCACCACATCCTGGTCGACGGCTGGTCGCTGTCCGCCGTCCTCGCCGAAGAGCTGGTGACGCTCTGGTCCAACGGCGCCGACCCCTCCGCGCTGCCGCCCGTCGCCCCCGTACGGGCCTACCTGGAATGGTCCGCCGCCCAGGACAAGGACGCCGCGCGGGAGGCGTGGCAGAAGGAGCTGGCCGGCATCGACGAGCCGACCCGGCTCGGCCCCGCCGACCGCGGCCGTGTCTCCGTCCTGCCCGAGACCCTGGCCACCGACCTGCCGCAGTCGCTGACCGACGCCGTGACCGCCTGGGCCCACGCCCACGGCCTGACCATGAACACCGTCGCGCAGGGCTGCTGGGCCGTCGCCCTCGGGCGGCTCACCGGCCGGCAGGACGTCACGTTCGGCGCGGTGGCCTCCGGGCGCCCCGAGGAGCTCCCCGACGTCGAGCAGATGGTCGGCGCCTTCATGCACACCCTCCCGGTGCGCGTGAAGCTGGACCCGTCACTGACGCTCGAGGCGATGCTGGCCGACCTCCAGGACCGTCAGCTCCGCCTGGAGCGGCACCAGCACCTCGGCCTCGCCGACGTCCAGCAGGGCGCCGGGATCGGCGAGCTGTTCGACACGGTCGTCAGCTTCCACAACTACCCCTCCGGTGTGCTCGACCGCATCGGCGAGCGCATCCCCGGGCTGAGCATGCGCGCCTGGGAGGCCCGCGTCATCGCCGAATACCCCCTCGCCCTCGGGGTGTTCCCCGGCACGCGGGCCGGTGAGCCGATGCGTCTGGAGGCCCAGTACCGGCCCGACATCTTCGGCCCCGACGAGGTGGACGCGATCCTGCGGCGGTTCACCCGGGTCCTCCAGGCCCTCGCCGACGCACCCCGCACCACGCTCGGCACCCTCGACGCGCTCGGCGCCGACGAGCGCCGCCTGCTCCTCGACGACTGGTCCGGCGCGGCCGCCACGGCCGCCCCCGCCACCACGCGGGCCACCGACGTCTTCGAGGCCCGCGCCGCCGCCGCACCGCGCAAGGAAGCCGTCGTCCTCGGCGCCGACCAGGTGGCGTACGCGGAGCTCAACGCCCGCGCCAACCGCCTCGCCCGGCTCCTCGCCGACCGGGGCGTGGGCCCCGAGCAGGTCGTTGCCGTGATGCTGCCGCGCACCCCCGAGATGGTCGTGGCCGCCCTCGCGGTCCTCAAGGCCGGCGCGGCCTACCTGCCCGTCGACTCCGCCTACCCCGTGGACCGCATCACCTACATGCTCGGCGACGCCCGTCCGGTGGCCCTGCTCACCGACACGGCGACCGCCGGACGCACGGGCGCCCTCGGCGTCGACACCCTGGTCCTCGACGAGCCCGGAACGGCGGAGCGGCTCGCCGCCCTGCCCGGCACGGACCTCACCGACACCGACCGGGTGAGCCCGCTGCGGGCCGAGCACCCGGCGTACATCATCTACACCTCCGGCTCCACCGGCCGGCCCAAGGGCGTCGTCGTGGCCCACACCGGGCTGCTGGCCATGGTCACGAGCCTCGTCGAGCGCTTCGGGCTCGACTCCGGCACCCGGGTGCTCCAGTTCGCGTCCTTCAGCTTCGACGCCTCCGTCTGGGAGTTCATGCTCGCGCTGCTGACCGGCGGCACCCTGGTGATCGCCGACGAGGAGTGCCGCACCCCCGGCGCGCCGCTGGTCGACCTGATCAACCGGGCCCGCGTCAACCTCGCCGGACTGCCGCCCGTCGTCGTCGGCGGACTGCCCGACGGCAGCACCCTCCCCGCCGACCTGCGGCTGGCCGTGGCCGGCGAGGCCGTCCCCGCCGAGATCGTCGAACGCTGGGCCGGCCACGTCCGCCTCTACAACGGCTACGGCCCCACCGAGGCCGTCGTCAGCTCCACCGTCAGCGGCCCGCTCGGCGGCACCGGGCGCCCGCCCATCGGCCGCCCGACCACCGCCCACCGTGTCTACGTCCTGGACCGGCACCTGCGGCCCGCCCCCGTCGGCGTCGTCGGCGAACTGTACGTCGGCGGCGGCCTCGCCCGCGGCTACCTGGCCCGCCCCGAGCTGACCGTCCAGCGTTTCGTGGCCGACCCGTTCGGCCCCGCCGGGGAGCGCATGTACCGCACCGGCGACCTGGTGCGCTGGCTCCCGCACGGCGAACTGGACTACGTCGGCCGCGCCGACGACCAGGTCCAGCTCCGCGGCTTCCGCATCGAACTCGGCGAGATCACCTCGGCGCTGCTGGCCCAGACCGGCATCGACCAGGCCACCGTGGTCGTCCGCGAGGACGAGGCGGGCGACCGCCGCCTGGTGGCGTACGTCGTGGCCGCCGACCCCGCCGCGCTGTCCGACGCCTCACTCAGCGGCACCCTGCGCGACCGGCTCGCCCAGGTACTGCCCGACTACATGGTGCCCTCGGCGGTCGTCGCCCTGGAGGCCATGCCGCTCACCCCGCAGGGCAAGCTCGACCGCAAGGCGCTGCCGGCGCCCGACCTCGCCGGAGCCGCCCGGGGCCGTGTCCCGCGCACGCCCGTGGAGGAGATCCTCTGCGGCCTGTTCGGCGACATCCTCTCCGTACCGCACGTCTCCATCGACGACGACTTCTTCGAGATCGGCGGACACTCGCTGCTGGCCACCCGGCTGATCAGCCGCGCCCGCACCGCACTCGGCGTCGAGCTGCCGATCCGCGCCCTGTTCGAGGCACGGACGGTCAGCGCCCTCGCCGCCGTCGTCGAGGCCGCCGCCCACGCCCGGCCGCCGCTGCGGCCCGCGCCCGAGGACGCCGAACGCCCGCTGTCGTTCACCCAGCAGCGGCAGTGGTTCCTCAACCGGCGCCAGGAGCACGCCGACGGCACCTACAACACTCCGATGGCCTTCCGCCTGACGGGCCGGCTGGACACCGCCGCCCTCCAGGCCGCCCTGACCGACGTGGCCGAGCGGCACGAGGTCCTGCGCACCGTCATCCCCGACACCGACGGCGTGCCGTCGCTGCGGGTGCTCGACGCCCACGCCGGCGGACCGGTGCTCAAGGCCCGCACGGTCACCGGGGAGGGCCTGGCCGGAGCGCTGGCCGCCGAGGCCGACCAGGGCTTCGACCTCACCGCCGAACCACCGCTGCGCGTACGGCTGCTGTCCACCGGACCCGACGAGTGCGTACTGCTGCTGGTCTTCCACCACATCGCCTTCGACGGCTGGTCGATCGTGCCGCTGCTCACCGACGTGTCCACCGCCTACCGGGCCCGCTGCGCCGGGCGCGCCCCGCAGTGGGCGCCGCTGCCCGTGCAGTACTCCGACTTCGCGGTCTGGCAGCGCGAGCTGCTCGGCTCCGACGACGACCCGGACAGCGTCGTGTCGGGTCAGCTCGCCTTCTGGCGGGACGCCCTGGCCGGCCTGCCGGAGGAGCTCGCCCTGCCCACGGACTTCCCGCGCCCCGAGGTGGCCGGGTCCTCCGGTGACGTGGTGATGTTCGACCTGGAGCCCGAACTGCACGGCGCGCTGGCCGAGATCGCCCGGCAGACCGGCACGACCGAGTTCATCGTCTTCCAGGCCGCCCTGTCCGCGCTGCTCACCCGGCTGGGCGCCGGCACGGACATCCCGCTGGGTGTCTCGGTGGCCGGACGCACCGACGAAGCGCTCAACGACCTGGTCGGCATGTTCATCAACTCCCTGGTGCTGCGCGGCGACACCAGCGGCGACCCCACCTTCCGCGAGCTGCTCGACCGGCTCCGGGAGACCGACCTCGCGGCCTACTCCCACCAGGACGTGCCGTTCGACCAGGTCGTCGACGCGCTCAAGCCGGCCCGCTCGCTGTCCCGGCACCCGCTGTTCCAGGTGGTGCTGAGCGTGCAGAGCCACGGCGACCAGCCGCTGACCCTCCCCGGCCTCACGGTGAAGCCCGAGTACGTCGGCTCCGACCGGGCCAAGCTCGACCTGGTCATGGAACTGCTGCCGTGGCCCGGCGAGGGCGGCATGCGCGGCCTGTTCAACTACAGCACCGACCTGTTCACCCGGGCCACCGCCGAGCGCATGGTCGCGCAGTTCCAGCAGGTGCTGCGCACGGTGGCGGCCGACCCCGGCGTCCGGCTCAGCGGCCTGGAGCTGCTGACCGGCGAGGAGCGGGAGCGGGTGCTGCACACCTGGAACGACACCGCGCGCGAGCTGCCGCCGGTGACGCTGCCCGACCTGTTCGCCGAGCGGGCCGCCCTCACCCCGGACGCGCCCGCCGTGGGGACGGGCGCCCACGCCCTGACGTACGCCGACCTCGACGCCCGCTCCCACCGGCTGGCCCGCCACCTGATCGCGACGGGCGCCGGCCCCGAGCAGGTCGTCGCCGTCGCGGTGCCCCGGCCCGCCGACCGGGCGGTCGCCGTGCTGGCGGTGCTCAAGGCGGGCGCGGCCTACGTGCCGCTGGCGGCGGACGAACCGGCCGGCCGGGTCAAGGCCCTGTTCGCCGACACCCGCCCGGTGTGCGTCCTGACCACGGCGGGCCTCGCGGGCAGGCTCCGCAGCACCGGCGTGACCACCGTGGTCCTCGACGGGCCGGAGGTGCGTGCGGGCTCGGCCGAGCCGGTCACCGACGCCGACCGTACGAGTCCGCTCCTGCCGGAGCACGCCGCCTACCTCATCCGCACCGAGGACCCGGCGGGCCGCCCGCGCGGCACCGTCGTCGAGCACCGGGCGGCCGCCGGCCACCTCGCCTGGGCGCTGGAGACCGGCCGGGCCGCGTCCATGACCGGCCTGTTCGGCCCGCTGCTCGCCGGCACCGGTGTTCCGGCCGACGAGCCGCTGCCCCTGGACTGGGCGACGCCGCAGCCGGTCACGCCCGTCCCGGGCGCCTGGAACACCCGGGTGTACGTCCTGGACGAGTGGCTCAGCCCCGTACCGCCCGGTGTGTCCGGTGAGTTGTACGTCGGCGGATCGGTCCTCGCCCGCGGCTGCGCCGGCCGGCCCGGTGCCACCGCCGAGCGGTTCGTGGCCGACCCGTTCGGCCCGGCGGGCTCGCGGCTCCACCGGACCGGGGTGCGCGTCACATGGGACCAGGAGGGCAACCTGCTGGACCCCGGCGCGTCCACCGCTCCGGCACCCCTGGACGACACTGCCGCCGGGACGGGCGCCGAGCCCCTCAGCCCGGCGGAGGAGGTGCTCTGCGGGATCGTGGCGGACGTGCTGGGTGTGGAGGCGTTCGGTGCCGAGGAGAACTTCTTCGAGGCGCCGGGGGCGAGCATGGACAGCATGAAGTCGCTGCGGCTGGTGAGTCTGGCGCGCAAGGCGGGCTTGGAGGTCAGCATCGCGGACGTCTTCGTCCACCAGACGGTCCGCGCCCTCGCGGCGACCCTCACGGCGGAGCCCCCCGCCCCCGTCCCCGCTCCCGATCCGGCACCCGCCACCCCCCGCCACAGCACACGCATCATGGCGGACGCCATCGACGAGACCGACCGCCTCGAGCACGCCGACCCGTTCGCCCCCGTGCTGTGCATCAAGCCGACCGGCAGCCGCCCGCCCGTCTTCTGCCTGCACAGCGGCGTCGGCTTCGCCCTGTCGTACCTCCCGCTCACCCGGCACCTCGGCGAGGAGTACCCGCTGTACGGCATCCAGGCGCCCTGCGTCGTCGCCGGCGCGCCGCTGCCCGGCAGCATCGAGGAGATCGCGGCCGACTACATCCGGATGATCAAGGAGGTGCGGCCCGAAGGCCCGTACCACCTTCTCGGATGGTCCCTCGGCGGCCTGCTCGCCTACGAGATCGCCGTCCAGCTCCGGCTGGCCGGGGACGAGGTCGGCCTGGTCGCCAACCTGGACTCCTACCCGCGCACCGGCGTCAGCGACGAACGGGACGAACAGAGCCTGCTGGCCTGGCTGCTGGAGGGCATCGGGCACCACCGGTCCGAGTTCGGCGACCGAGACCTCGTCCCCGGGGACGTCCTCGACGCGCTGCGGCGCGACAACAGCCCGATGGCACGCATGGGGGAGCAGCGCATGACCCGCATGGTGGACCTGATGATCCACCACCAGTCGCTCAACACCCGCTACCGGCCCCGCGACTTCGACGGCACGATGCGGCTCTTCCTCGCCGAGCGGTCGGAGTGGGGCGAGGCCGGCACCGGCCAGGTGGAGAAGGGCCCCGACAAGGACCGGCTCTGGAAGCCGTACTTCAGCGGCGACCTGCGCGTGCACCGGCTCGACTGCACCCACGACGACATCCTCAACCCCGGCCCGCTCGCCGAGCTGGGCCCGGTCGTCGCCGCCGAGCTGGACCGGTTCCACCAGGAGCGGGACGGACGTGACGGCTCATGACGACGGCGACCTACGACGGAACCGGCCGCCCCGGCGCCCTGGGCGCCCTGCTCACCGAGGTCCTCGCCGTCACCGGCCGCCGGCTGCACCACCTGGGCCGGGCACCGGGACGCGTCGTCGGCGTGGCGCTCAGCCCTCTGGTGTCGATGGTGATGCTCGGCTACCTCTTCCGGGACGCCATCAGGCTCCCGGCGGGCGGGGAGTACGGCGAGTACGTCTTCGCCGGCGGCGCCGTCCAGGTCGCCCTGGCGTGCGTCGGGCCGACCGCGATCTCGGTCGCCATGGACTTCAAGGGCGGGCTGGTCGACCGGTTCCGGTCCCTGCCCATCAGCCGGTCCGCGGTGCTCTTCGGGCACACCCTCGCGGACCTGCTGGTGGGGCTCCTCGGACTGGCCGTCGTCACCGGCGCCGGGCTGCTGCTCGGCTGGCGGACGCGCACCGGGGTCCTGCCGACGCTCGCCGCGTTCGGGCTCATCGCCCTCTTCGTGTACGTGATGCTGTGGCTCGGCGTCCTGCTGGCGATGACCCTGCGCAACGTGGAGACCATCAGCGTCGTCACCCCGTTCATCGTCGTGGTCCTGCCGTTCCTGTCCAACGCCTTCCTCGCCCCGCAGTCCATGCCCGCGGCCATCCGCCCCGTCGCGGAGTGGAACCCGGTCAGCGCCGTCATCGCGGCCTGCCGCGACCTGTGGGGCAACCCGGCGACGTCGGGGGGCAGCTTCCCCGCCGAGCACCCGGTGGCCGTGGCCGCCGTGACGCTCGGCGTGCTGTTCGCCGTCTGCTCCGCCGTGAGCCTTCGCCGCTACCGCACCGCGGGCTCCTGAACCCGCCGCCTGGAGGAAACCGACCATGACCACGCAGCAGCCCGCGCCTGCGGACGCGACCGGCACCATGCCGCCACTCCCGCTGGGCGCGTACGACCTCACCGATCCGCAGACCTTCCTCGACGTCGACCCGCACGCCCTGTGGCGCCGCTTCCGCGCCGAGAGCCCGGTCCACTGGCACGCCACCGACACCCCGGTGCCCGGCTTCTGGGCCGTCTCCACCTACGCCGACGTCGTCACCGTCTACCGGGACAACAAGCGGTTCACCTCCGAGCAGGGCAACGTCCTGGCCACCCTGCTCCAGGGCGGCGACTCCGCCTCCCGCAAGATGCTCGCCGTCACCGACGGGCCGCGGCACCGCGAGATCCGCAACCTGATGCTCAAGTCCTTCTCGCCCCGCGTCCTGGAACCCGTCGTCGCCGGCGTCCACCGCCGTACCCGGGAACTCGTCGCCGAGGCCCTGGAGCGCGGCGAACTCGACTTCGTCACCGACGTCGCCGACCACATCCCGATCAACACGATCGGCGACCTGATGGACGTCCCCGCGGCCGACCGCGAACGGCTCGTCGAGTGGAACACCCAGAC
The DNA here is from genome assembly GCF_055590785.1 of Streptomyces sp. NPDC041796. Classification (NCBI taxonomy): domain Bacteria; kingdom Bacillati; phylum Actinomycetota; class Actinomycetes; order Kitasatosporales; family Streptomycetaceae; genus Streptomyces; species Streptomyces sp. NPDC041796. The sequence continues at coordinate 453,175 of NZ_JBVJAH010000004.1, read as the reverse complement.
CCTGTCCCGGCACAGCTCCGAGGACAGCATGCTCGACGAGGTGATGGCCCGGAACGAGATCCTGCTCTACTTCTCCGAACTGGCCGCCGAACGCCGCCGCAACCCCGGCGACGACGTCATCAGCGCCCTCGCCACCGCCACCGTCGACGGCGAGCCGCTGGCGGAGGAGGAGATCGTCTTCAACTGCTACAGCCTCATCCTCGGCGGTGACGAGTCCAGCCGCATGTCCTCCATCGGCGGCCTCATCGCCTTCTCCGAGAACCCCGGGGAGTGGCGCCGGCTGAAGGACGGCGAGGTGTCCGTCGACAGCGCCACCGAGGAGGTGCTGCGCTGGACCACCCCCGCCATGCACTTCGGGCGCCGCGCCCTCGTCGACGTACCCCTCCGCGACCAGGTGATCCGCGCCGGCGACGTGGTCACCCTGTGGAACAGCTCGGCCAACTTCGACGAGGACGTCTTCGCCGACCCGTACCGCTTCGACATCGGCCGCACGCCCAACAAGCACGTGGCGTTCGGGCACGGCCCGCACTTCTGCCTCGGCGCCTTCCTCGGCCGCGTGCACGTGAACGCCATGGTCGACGCGCTGCGCACCATGGTGTCCGGCATCCGGCTCCAGGGCCCGCCGCAACGCCTTTACTCCAACTTCGTCCACGGCTACAGCGGACTGCCGGTCGGCCTCACCGCCGAACCGGCCACGGACACCGCGGCGGGGAAGGCGAGCTGACATGCGGGACGCCGACATACGGGAGGAGAGGCGGACGACGGGCGGCACCACCCTGACCGTCCTGCACATCGAGGGCGGTGTCGAGTCCTGGGACGCGAGCCGGCTGGGCGCGGTGCGCCACCGGGTGGAGGAACTGCTCGCCGAGTGCGGCGCGGTGATGCTGCGCGGGCTGGGCGTGGCGGACGCCGACGAGTTCCACCGGGCCGTCACCGCCTTCGGCGACCCGCTGATCGACAGCTACCGGGGCGGCAACACCCCGCGCATGACGGTCTCCGACGGCGTGTTCACCTCCACCGAGTACCCGGCGCGCTTCGACATCTCGCTCCACAACGAGCTGTCCTACGCCCACCGCTGGCCCAGCCGGCTGTTCTTCTGCTGCCTGGTCGCACCGGAGACGGGCGGGGCCACCCCGGTGTGCGACGGCCACGCCCTCCTGGCGGACCTGGACCCGAAGGTCCGCGCACGGTTCGAGTCGGGCGTCGTCTACCGCCAGCACCTGCACGGCGGGCTGGGCCTCGGCAAGTCGTGGCAGGACACCTTCGAGACCGACGACCGCGGTGTGGTCGAGGAGTTCCTGGTGACCGCCGACGCGGAGTACCGGTGGACCGCCGAGGGCGGGCTGCGCGTCAGCCAGCACCGCCCGGGCGTCCGCGCCAACCCGCTCACCGGCCGGGACGTCTGGTTCAACCAGGCCGACCAGTGGCACCCGTCGAACCTGCCGGGCGACGAGGGGCGGACCCTGCTGTCGCTGATCGACGACGTCGACGACCTGCCGCACTGGGTGACCTACGGCGACGGCACGCCCATCCCGGAGGAGGACCTCGCCGAGGTGCGCGCGGCCGCGCGGCGCCACAGGCTCGTCGAGCCGTGGCACGGCGGCGACATCATGATCGTCGCCAATATGTCGGTGCTCCACGGCCGGGAGGCCTACACGGGACCGCGCAAGGTCGTCGTGTCGATGACGTGACGCCCACGCGAGCCGTACGTACGGAGGCCCGGTCACCGCGACCGGGCCTCCGTCATGTCGCTCACGCCCGCGACGCGAAGACCGAGTGGCGGCCCGACTCCACCAGACCGTCGTCGCCGAGCGGGGCGACGGTGAACCCCCGCTCGCGCAGCTCCTCGCAGAGCACGTCCAGCCGGCCCTCTGTGGCCGTTCCCGGCTCGTCGTGCACTTCCAGGGCGATCCGCCCGATCAGCGGCCAGTGCGCCTCGTCCACCCCGCGCAGCACCTCCGCCTCGGCCCGCTGCACGTCCACCTTCAGCATGTCGACGCGGTCCAGGCCCTCTTCGGTGATCACGTCCGACAGCCGCCGCGTCGGGCACACGTACGGGACCTCCCGGAACTGGTACGCCAGCATCTCGTCCAGCAGCTCCACGTCCTCGCCCGGCTCCACCGCGGCCGGCTTGTCCAGCACCTGACGCTTGATGAACTCCCGGTCCGCCTCGGTCTCCGCGTGCGAGGAGCGGGCCGACATCGTCGTGTAACCGGGGTAGAACGTGAAGTCCGCCTCCCCGGCCGTGTCGGACAGCGCGCACCGGAAGAGCTTCGCCGGCACCCCGTACGCGGCCATGTTCCGCTCCAGCTTCTCGAACACCGGCGGCAGCGGCTCGAAGGCGTGGATGGTGGCCTGCGGGCACACCGTGCGCACGAACAGCGAGTAGAGCCCGATGTTCGCCCCCACGTCGAAGACCACGGCGTCCGGCGGCAGGGTCACCCCGTCCGGGAGGTAGGCGCGGCGGACGAAGATCTCCTCGTAGAGGAACGCGGTCTCGTGGGCGTTGACGCCGGCGATCCGGCTCGGATCGATCCCCATGGCGCTCTCCTGACTGGTCGCGGACGTAGGGCGATTGCCAGCGTGCCGAAGCGTGCTGACGGCGTGCTGACACCCGGTCCGCCACCGCTGCCGCCACCACCAGGGACTTTCGCCGGATGCTTAAGGAGGTGGCCGCCCCCGGTCCACCTCCCTAGGGTCGGTCGGGTCCGATGGTCCCTCTCTGCCCGCCGGAGGCACACGATGAGCGTTCTCGACGAGATCGTCGAAGGGGTGCGTGCCGATCTGGCGGTACGCATGAGGAAGGTGCCCGAGGCGGCACTGCGCGAACGGGCGGCCGCCGCCGGACCCCCGGTGGACTGCGCCGCCCTGCTGTGCGCGGAGGAGGGACCGTCGGTCATCGCCGAGGTGAAGCGGGCCAGCCCCTCCAAGGGCGCGCTCGCCGAGATCGCCGATCCGGCGGCCCTCGCCGCCGAGTACGCCGCCGGGGGCGCCGCCGTGATCAGCGTGCTGACGGAACAGCGCCGGTTCGGCGGCTCGCTGGCCGACCTGGACGCCGTACGGGCACGGGTTGCCGTCCCGGTGCTGCGCAAGGACTTCACCGTCGGCGCGTACCAGCTCTGGGAGGCGCGGGCGCACGGCGCCGACCTGGCGCTGCTGATCGTGGCCGCGCTGGACCAGCCCCTGCTGGCCGACCTGGTGGCGCTGGCCGCGGAGATCGGCCTGACGCCGCTGGTGGAGGCGCACGACGAGGCCGAGGCGGAGCGGGCGGTCGCCGCCGGGGCCCGGGTGATCGGCATCAACGCCCGGGACCTGCGGACCCTGGACGTGGACCGCGGGACGTTCGCCCGTGTGGCGCCGCACCTCCCGGACGGTGTGGTCAAGGTCGCCGAGTCGGGGGTACGCGGGCCGGTCGACGTCGCCGGGTACGCGAGCGCCGGCGCCGACGCGGTCCTGGTCGGCGAAGTGCTGGTCACGGGCCCCGACCCCCGTGCCACGCTCGCCTCGCTGCGCGCGGCCGCCCGCCCCGCGCTCGACCTCCGCTGACGACCACCGCCACCGGCCGGGCCTGCCCGGCACCCGCCCCGTCCAGGTCCGTCCCGTGGACCCCCGCCACACCCGGGACGGAAACCTCGGCACCGGCCACGAGCCCCACCAGGACCGGCCACAAGCCGGCGGGCCGCCCGGCCCCGAGCCCCACCGGGCCGCCCGGCCACGGGCCCCACCGGGCCGCCCGGCCACGAGCCCCGGCCGTGAACGGCCCCTCGAGCCACGAGCCCGAGCCCGTACGCACCGCCCGCCACGAGCCGGAGCGCGCGCACCCGCACGTCCCCACCCTCCCAACCCCACCCGACCCACCCGATCCACCCGCCCCTCCCGATCCGTGCGAGCCGTCCCGACCGGTCCCGCCGCGCCGGGGGACCGCTCAGCGCACCCCCGCCTCCGCCCGTTTCGTGGTGACGGCGGCCCACCGTTCCAGGACGGCCGCCGCCGTGCCCGAGTCGATGGACTCGGCGGCCCGTGCGACACCGGCCGCCAGCCGCTCCGTGACGGAAGCGGAGCCGGAGCCCGGCCCGTCCGGCCCGTCGAGTGCCGCGAGCCCCGCCGCGGCGGACAGCAGGACCGCGTCCCGGACCGGGCCGGGCGCCCCGGCGAACACCTCGCGCGCGACCTGGGCGTTGTGGGCCGGGTCGCCACCCCGCAGGGCCTCCGGACGTGCGAGCGCCATGCCCAGGTCACGCGGGTCGAACACCTCCGTACGCACCGCCGAACCGCCCACCGACCAGACCGTGGAGGTCGTGGTGACCGTCAGCTCGTCCATCCCGTCGTCACCCCGGAACACCAGCGCCGACACCCCCCGCCGCGCCAGCACACCCGCCAGCAGGGGTGCCAGCCGCGCGTCCGCCACACCCAGCGCGAGGGCCGTCGGGGACGCCGGGTTGACCAGTGGCCCCAGCGCGTTGAAGACCGTGCGCACGCCCAGCTCCCGGCGCGGCCCCGCCGCGTGCCGCATCGCCGGGTGGAACTCCGGCGCGAAGCAGAAGGTGATGCCCGTCTCCTCGGCGACCTCCGCCACATCGGCCGGCGGCAGCCGCAGCGCCACCCCCAACTCCTCCAGCACATCGGCCGATCCGCACGCGGACGACGCCGAACGGTTGCCGTGCTTCACCACCCGCGCCCCGGCCCCGGCCGCCACGACGGCCGACATCGTGGAGATGTTGACGCTGTTCGAACCGTCCCCGCCGGTCCCCACGATGTCCACCGTCGGCCCGGGCACGTCCAGCGGCACCGCGTGCCGCCCCATGGCCCGTACCAGGCCCTCGATCTCCTCGACCGTCTCGCCCTTGGCGCGCAGCGCCACCAGCAGCCCCGCCAGCCGCACCGGCCCGGCGGTGCCCGACATCACCTCGTCCATCGCCCGGTCGGTGTCGTCGGCGGTCAGACTCCGGCGCTCCAGCAGCGTGTTCAGCAATTCCGGCCAGTTGGGCGAGACCTGCGGTTCGGCGGTCACGGGAATTCTCCTTGGACGGCACCCGGGGAAATTTCTCCGTCCAGTCTCCGAATGACGACGAGCGCCCACCAGACCACTGCCCGCCGAGATATACGGACCAATCCGAAGGGGGAGGGCCCATGGCCCTGCACATGGCGGTCGAGGTGGTCAGGGATTCCGAGACATCCCTGACCGCCCAGATCCAGAGCTTCATCAAGAGGGAGATTTCCGAGGGAATTCTCCATCCCGGCACCCGCCTGCCCTCCAGCCGCAGGCTCGCGCACGACCTGGACGTCTCGCGCAGCGTCGTCGTGGAGGCGTACGGCCAGCTCGTCGCCGAGGGCTACCTGGAGGCCACCCAGGGCGCCGGCACCCGGGTCGTCACCCACATCGACGCCGCGCCGCCGCCCGTCGTCCCCACCCTGCTGGACGAGGGCGGCCACGTGCCCGCCGTCCGCTGGGACCTGCGCACCGGCGGCCGCAACCTGCCCGCCTTCCCGCGCCGCGAGTGGCTCGGCTGCTACCAGCGCGTCCTCCAGTCGGCCGCCCCCGCCGACCACGACTACCCGCCGCTCGCCGGCGAGTCCGGCCTGCGCGCCGAACTCGCCCAGTACCTCGGCCGGGTGCGCGGCGTGCGCGCGGCCCCCGACCAGGTCATGGTCGTCGCGGGGTTCGCACAGGCGCTCGGCCTGCTGTGCGCCGTGCTGCGCCGGGACGGCACCGACGCTCTCGGCATCGAGGACCCGGGCCACCCCGGACAGCGGCAGTTCGTCCAGGAGAGCGGGGTGCGCCCCGTCCCCGTCCCGGTCGACGAGGAGGGCATCGACGTCGGGGCGCTCGCCGCGACCGGGGTGAGCGCCGTCCTCGTCACGCCCGCGCACCAGTTCCCCACCGGCGCCGCCCTCTCGGCACGCCGCCGGGAGGCGCTGGTGCGCTGGGCGCGCGACTCCGGCGGCCTGATCATCGAGGACGACTACGACGGGGGCCTGTGGTACGAGCGCGGCCCGCGTCCCCTCGCCCTCCAGCGGCTGGCCCCCGACCACGTCGTCTACGCGGGCACGGCCAGCAAGTCGCTCGCCCCCGGACTGCGCCTGGGCTGGCTCGCCGCGCCCCCGGACCTGCTCGCCCGGCTGCTGCGCACTCGCGCCCGCCACGACCTGGGCACCGAGAGCCTCACCCAGCTCGCCTTCGCCGAACTGCTGCGCAGCGGACTGTTCGACCGCCACCTGCGCCGTCTCAACGCCCACTGCCGGGAGCGCCGCGACACCCTCGAGGAGGCGGTCCGCCGCTACCTGCCGGGCGCCTCCGTCATCGGCCGGGCGGCGGGCCTGCACGCCTACGTCAGGCTGCCCCGCGGCACCGACGAGGCGGCGCTCGTGGCGGCCGCGCTGCGCCGCTCGGTGGTGGTACGCGGCGGCGCGGCCTTCCACGTCCGCCCCCGGTGGGACGCGCCCGCCCTGGTGGTGGGCCACGCGCACCTGCCGCGCTCGGGAGTGGCGGAGGCGGTGCGGGCGATCAGCGAGGCCCGCCGCCCGCGGTGAGGGCCGCCCCCGCCGCCGTACCCCGGGCGGTCGCCAGGAAGTTCTCCATCATGGTCAGCCCCCCGGTCGTCATGATGCTCTCGGGGTGGAACTGCACGCCCTCGACGGGCAGCGTGCGGTGCCGCAGGCCCATCACATAGCCGTGGTCCACGGCGACGGCCGTGGTCACCAGCTCGTCCGGCAGCGGCTCGGCGACCACCAGCGAGTGGTACCGGGTGGCCTCCAGCGTGTGGCCCAGCCCCGTGAACACCCCCGCCCCGTCGTGCCGCACCGTGCTGGTCCGCCCGTGCATCACCTGGCCGGCCACCTCGACCCGCCCGCCGTGGGCCAGCGCGATCGCCTGGTGGCCCAGGCACACCCCCAGCAGCGGCACGCGTCCGGCGAACGCGTGCACCAGCTCGACGTGGCCCGACTCGGCGGGGTGACCCGGACCGGGGCCCAGGACCACCGCGTCCGGCCGCGAGGCGACCAGCGTCTCCGGGGAACGGGTCAGCGACCGCACCACCTCCGTCCGGGCACCCAGCGTGCGCAGGTACTGGTCGATGATGTGGACGAAGCTGTCGTACGCGTCGATCAGCAGGACCTTCGGCTCGCTCACGGCAGCAACTCCTCACCGGTCAGCGCCCAGTGGGCGGCCCCCATCTTCAACAGCGTCTCCCGCCACTCCGCCTCGGGCTCCGACTGGGCCACCATGCCCGCCGAGCTCTGCGTGGAGTACGTCGTCCCGTCGTACTCGACCGTCCGGATGCACAGCGCGAACTCGCTCCACCCGCGCACGTCGGCCAGCCCGACCGCCCCCGCGTAACTGCCGCGCCGCTCCCGTTCCAGACCGTCGATGATCTCCATGGCCCGGACCTTCGGCGCGCCGGTCATCGTCCCCGCCGGGAAGGTCGCACGCACCGCCCGCCAGGTGTCGACACCCTCCTCCAGCCGGCCGGACACCGTCGAGACCAGGTGGAAGACGTGCGAGTAGCTCTCCACCGCCATCAGCCGGTCCACCGGCTGGGTGCTGGGCCGGCTGACCCGGCCGATGTCGTTGCGGCACAGGTCGACGAGCATGACGTGCTCGGCCTGCTCCTTGGTGCTCTCGCGCATCTCCTTCACGCGCCGCTGGTTCTCCTCCTCGTCCGCGCCGCGCCGCGCGGTCCCGGCGATCGGGCGCATCACGATCTCGTCGCCCTCGATCCGGAAGAACAGCTCCGGGCTGGCACCGATCAGCGTGTTGCCCGCCCGGGGCATCAGGTACATGTACGGGGAGGGATTGCGCGCGCGCAGCCGCCGGTAGACGTCGACGGGCGTCAGCGTCGTCGTCACGTCGATGCGGTGACCGATCTGGATCTGGTAGATGTCACCGACCCGGATGTGCTCCAGGCAGACGCCGGCCCACTCCAGGAACGTCTCGCGGCTGACGCTGTCGCGCACCGACAGCGGGACGGGCGCCTGGGGAACGGCGGCCGGACGACCGTCGGCCCGCTCCCGTGAGGCCTCGCCGGCCATCGCCGCGACGGCGTCCGCGGTGCCCGGCGCCCGCTGCGGGAAGGCGGCGCTCTCGGCCCGCAGCAGCCGCACCTCGCCGGTCGTCAGGTCGTACCAGACGGTGTCCCGGAAGAGCGTGAGCGTGATGTCGGGCCCGTTCGGTTCCTTGGTGCGGGCGGGCAGCGTCTCCATGTGCCAAACCGACTCGTACGCGAACGAGGTCAGGAACCCGAAGGCGTACGACGTGACGGGGACGTCCGTACCGACGTCGAACAGCCCCTGCGCCCGGGCCAGCAGCTCCCACACCGCGTCGCCGCCGGGCAGCTCCAGCCGGCGCGCCACCCCCTCCGGCGCCACGCCCTCGCCGCGCAGGCCCGCCTCCGCGGCCGCCGCCACGAGGGCGTCCACCACGCCGGGGGCGCCGTCGATCTCGGCGTACCCGCCGAACACCCGGAGCTCCGCCAGGCGCCCGAACCCGACGGCGGCCCACCGGCGGTCGGGCTCGGCGCCGTCCACGCTCTCGAAGAGGAACACGCCCTCTTCCCCGTGAACGGCGCGCAGCCGCTCGTACACATCGAGGCAATCGTGCCGGGGCAATCGTGTCGCGGTGACCCGCACCGCGATCCTTTCCGTATTTCGCATGGTGAACTCCCGTCGACATCAAGGTGATCAGCAAAACAGCGTGCGCGGCGGCCGTGCCAGACCAATCAATTGCCGTTCATGCGGACCACTTGGCCAATCCCTTGACCCGGTACGCCCGGTGCACTGAGCTGATCCGTGTTTCCACCGGCCACAGGAAAGAGCGAAGGGAACCGAGGACGATGAATTCACCCACCGACTCCTGGCGGGATTTCCCCGCGGCCCAGCAGCCGCAGTGGCCGGACCAGGCGGAACTGGGAGCCGTGACACGGTGGCTGGCCGCCGCGCCCCCGCTGGTCTTCGCCGCCGAGTGCGACCTGCTGCGCCGCCGCATGGCGGCGGTCGCCCGCGGCGAGGCGGTCCTCCTCCAGGGCGGTGACTGCGCCGAGACCTTCGACCGGGTCACCGCCGACGCGATCCGCGGCAAGCTCCAGACCCTGCTCCAGATGGCCGTGGTGCTCACGCACGCCACCGCCCTGCCGGTGGTCAAGATCGGCCGGATGGCCGGACAGTACGCCAAGCCCCGCTCCTCGCCGGTCGAGAGACGGGACGGCACCGAACTGCCCTCCTACCGCGGCGACGCGGTCAACGGACTGGAGTTCACCGCCGAGGCGCGGCGCCCGGACCCCTGGCGCATGCGGCGGATGTACGAGAGTTCCGCCATGACCCTCAACCTCGTCCGGGCCCTGACCACCGGCGGCTTCGCCGACCTGCGGCAGGTGCACGCCTGGAACCAGGGCTTCGTCGCGGACTCGCTGGCCGGTGAGCGCTACGAGCAGCTCGCGGACGAGATCGACCGCAGCCTCGCCTTCATGCAGGCCTGCGGCGTGGACACCGGCGAGCTGGGCACGGCCGAGTTCTTCGTCGGCCACGAGGGCCTGCTGCTCGACTACGAGGCGGCCCTCACCCGCGCCGAACCGGACACCGACCGCACCTACGCCACCAGCGGTCACCTGCTCTGGATCGGCGAACGGACCCGCGACCTCGACGGCGCCCACGTCGCGTACTTCTCCCGCGTCCACAACCCCATCGCCGTCAAGCTCGGCCCGACCACCACGCCCGACACGGTGCTCGGCCTCATCGACCGGCTCGACCCCCGCCGCGAACCCGGCCGGCTGACGTTCGTGGTCCGCGCCGGCGCCGACCGCGTCCGTGACGTGCTGCCCGACCTGATCGAGAAGGTCACCGCCGAGGGCGCCCTGGTCTGCTGGGTCAGCGACCCGATGCACGGCAACACCATCACGGCGGACAGCGGCCACAAGACCCGCAGCTTCGACACGATCCTCGACGAGGTGCGCGGTTTCGTGGAGGTCCATCGTGAGCTGGGCACCCACCCCGGCGGCGTGCACGTCGAGCTCACCGGCGACGACGTCACCGAATGCGTCGGCGGCGGCAACGCGGTGCTGCCCGAGAACCTGCACCACCGCTACGAGACGGCCTGCGACCCGCGCCTGAACCACACCCAGTCGCTGGACCTGGCGTTCCTGCTCGCCGAGATGTACCGGGACCGCCCCCGCGCCCTCAACTCCCGGCCGGCGCCCCGTCGATGACCGCGAAGGGCGGCTCCCCGGCCAGGTAGAAGTGGTCGCCGGGGAGCGTCCGGAACCGGAAGGGGCCCCGTGTCCGGTCCCGCCACGCGGCGGCGTCGGCGGCCCCGACCCGCGGATCGCGGTCCCCGACAAGCGCCGTGACGGGACACCGCAGCGGCGCGCTCCGGGCCGGGCCGTAGGAGGCGAGCATCCGGAAGTCGGCGCCGATGTAGGGCATGACCAGCTCCACGAAGGCCGGGTTGCGCAGCAGTTCGGCGTCCGTGCCGCCCAGTTCCACCAGCGTCCTGGCGATCGACTCGTCGTCCCAGGTGGTGGCCACGTCGGGGTCCGGCCGCAGGAGCTGCGGCGCCCGGGCGCCCGAGGCGATGAAATGCGCCACCCGGACCCCCTCGTCCTCCAGCGCCCCCACCACCTCGTACGCGACGATCGCGCCCATGCTGTGGCCGAAGAACACCGTCGGCCGGTCGTCCGTCCACGGGCGCAGCGCCGCCGCGATGTCACCGGCCATCGCGGCCAGCTCCGTGGCGGGCGGCTCGGCGATGCGTTCGGCACGGCCCGGATAGCACACCGCGTGGACCTCGAACCCGTTCAGCGCCTTGCCCCAGCCCCGGAAGAAGTGGGGCGAGCCGCCGGCGTGGGGAAAACAGACCAGCCGCCGGTCCGCGAACGGCCGTGGCTCGACGCACTGTGTCCACATCTTCCTGCCCCCAAGGCCCCGCGTCGTGTGTTGTCGCCTCCACGATCCTGACCGGGGCTGACACGCCGCTGACGCCGCCACCTCGGCCCGGCCCGCCGCGTTAAGGGTGACGACCGCCGCGTACCGCCGACGCGCGAGCCCGACCGCTGGAGCCCCCGTGACCACGTGCAGCGTCCCCCTGACCCCCGTACCCGGCCCCCGGGGCCTGCCCGTGCTGGGCAACCTGCCGGAGTTCGGCAGGGACCCGCTGGCGTTCCTGACCCGGCTGCGGGACGAGTACGGGGACGCCGTGCGCTGGTCGCTGGGGCCCCGGCAGAGCCTGTTCCTGTCCCATCCCCAGCACATCGCCGAGATGCTGACCGCCCGTGAGCACACGTACGAGATCCTGGACATCGGCTGGGCGTTCAAGCGGGTCGTCGGCCAGAGCGTGATCATGAGCAAGGGCGACGACTGGCGCCGCAAGCGCTCGCTGGTGCAGCCGACGGTCCGGCCGCGTCAGGTGAAGGCCTACGCGGCCACCATGGTCGACTGCGCCCGGTCCGCGGTCGGCCGGTGGCGCGAGGGGCAGCGGATCGACGTACAGCGCGAGATGGCGCTGATCACCCAGCGGGTCGTGCTGCGCTGCCTGTTCGGCAACGACCTGGGTGACGCGACCCGGGCGCTGGCCGGGGCGATGGACGTGGCCGAGCAGGTGATCGGCGCCGAGCTGCGGAGCATGAGCCTGTTCATGCCCGGCTGGGTCACCACCCCGGCGCGGCAGCGGCTGCGGGCCGCCGTGGCGACCATCGACGGCGAGGTGCACCGGCTCATCCGGGCCCGGCTCCGGGAGGCGGCCGGCGGCGCCTCCCGGGGCGCCGGGGGCACCGAGGACCGCGACGACCTGCTGAGCCGGCTCCTCGCGGCCCGCGACGAGGCCGGCCGGCCGCTGTCGCCCCGGGAGGTGCGCGACGAGGCCGTCACCCTGTGGGCGGCCGGCCACGAAACGACGTCGACCGCCCTGACCTGGACGTGGTACCTGCTGTCGGCGTACCCGGCGGTCCGGAACCGGTTCGAGGCCGAACTCGACCGCGTGCTCGGCGGCCGCCCGCCCGCCATCGACGACTACGAACGGCTCACCTGGACCCAGCAGATCGTCAAGGAGAGCCTGCGGCTCTACCCGCCCGCCTGGCTCCTCGCCGGCGTCGCCCGCGAAGGGGCCACCCTCGCCGGCCGGCGCGTCCCCGCCCGCACCATCGTCTGGTGCAGCCAGTGGACGGCCCACCGCGACCCGCGCTGGTTCCCCGAGCCCCGCGCCTTCCGGCCCCAACGCTGGGACGCCGACAGCCCCGAGGCGGTACCGGACCACGCCTGGTACCCCTTCGGCGGCGGCCAGCGCACCTGCCTCGGCGCCCGGTTCGCCCAGGTGGAGGCGGTCCTGCTGCTGGCCACGCTGGCCCAGCGCTTCCGCCTGGAGCTGCCCGCCGCCGAGGTGGTGCCCCGGGCCGGCCTGCTGCTCCAGCCGTCGGTGCCGCTGGTCGCCACGCTCCGCGCCGTGCCGTGACCGGCCCTGACGCCCCGTTATGACCTCCTTTTATGGCGTCCGGTTATGAGGTCCTGGGGACGTGCTGGGTGACGCAGTGCACCCCGCCACCGCCCCAGCCGAGGGTGCGCGCCGGAGCGCCCACGACCTCACGGGTGGGGAACAGGGTGCGGAACTGGGCCAGGGCCAGGGAGTCCGCCGGTTCACCGGACAGCGGCACGACGACGCTGCCGCTCGTCTCGTAGTAGTTGGTGTAGCTGAACGTCTCCACCAGCAGCCCGTTGTGACGGTAGTGCGGCTGGTGGTGGAGCTCCACGATCTCGAACCGGCGCCCGCGCGCGTCCGTGGCGTCCCGCAGCACCGCCCGGTTGGCCGCCATCCGGGCGTGGTTGGGGCTGGAGGGGTCGGGCTGGGTGTGGAGGAGGACCTTCGCCGGGCCGAGGAAGGCGGCGACGAGGTCGACGTGTCCATTGGTGATGTCGTCGTTGTGCAGCCCGTACGGCAGCCAGACGACCTTGCTCGCCCCGTACGCGCTCAGCAGCGCGGCCTCGATCTGCGCGCGGGTCATGGAGGGGTTGCGGTTGGGGTGGAGCAGGCACTCCTCGGTGGTGATGAGGGTGCCCTGCCCGTCCGCGAGGACCGCCCCGCCCTCCAGGACCATGTCGACGGGCCGGCGCTCCACGCCCAGGTGGTCGCAGACCCCTACGGGCAGGAAGTCGTCCTTGTCGTACGGGTACTTCTCGCCCCAGCCGTTGAACCGGAAGTCCAGCCCGACCTTCCGGGTCCTGCCCGCGTCGACGGCGAAGACGGGGCCCGTGTCGCGCGTCCAGCAGTCGTTGACCGGGTGCTCGATCACGGTGACCGTACTGCCGCACCGGGCGCGGGCCTCCGCGCCGCGGCCCGGCTCGGCGACCATGAGGACGGACTCGAATCGGGCGATCCGCCGGGCGATGCCGGCGATCTCGTCCTGGACGTCGCGCAGCAGCCCACCCCAGCCGACGGCCGGGTCCCAGGGCCAGGCCATGACGCAGTCGGAGTGAACCTCCCACTCGGCGGGGGCGTGGAACACGGCGGTGGCCTCCCTGGCCATGGCGCCGACGGCGCGGCCGGGAGCCAGCAGGGCGGCCGCGGCGGCCGTCAGCGCGGCACCGCCGAAGGCCCTTCTGCTCAGGTGCGGTGCGCGGGACGTGCGGGGAGTGCGGGGCAGGCTCATGTCGTCTCTCCTCGGCAGTGGGCGTAGCGATGCGGCGGTGCGTGGGGGTGCGGCGGGGCGTGGCGATGCGTGGCGGTGCGTGGCGGTGCGGCGGTGCGGCGGCGCGTGGCGGGGCTAACGGGGTGTGTGGAGGTGCGCCCGGGAGGGGGACGCCGCAGGTCGGCGGTGCGTGGCGGTGCGTGGGGGTGCGGCGGCGCGTGGCGGGGCTGACGGGGCGTGTGGAGGTGCGCCCGGGACGGGGACACCGCCGGGCGGCTGGGGGAGGAGCGAGGCGGCTCGGGGCGGCTCGGGACCGGAGGTGCCCCGGCCGGGTGGGCGGCGGGGCCGTCAGGAGGTGTCGGCCGCCAGTGCGGTGGACCCGTCGGCGTCCGAGTCGGCGGACGCGCCCCCGTCCGGTCCGGCGGGTGCGGCGGCGGCCGTCGGCCGGTCGTCGCGGATCTTGTCCTGCGGGCGGCGGACCACCAGGTAGACCAGCCCCGCGAGGATGATCACGGCGGTGCCGATGAGCCCGGCCCACACCTGGTACCAGGGCGCGCCCGGCGGGGCCAGGATGGCGCGCGGCCAGCAGACGTTGACCACCTCGAAGCCGGTCCACAGCACGGCCAGCCCGTTGAGGACCGTGCCCTTGCGCCCCTGCCGGATGTGTCCGGACGGCACCCACGTGCCGCGGAGGCGGGCGATCAGGGCGGCCAGCGAGGTGAGGAAGAACGGCAGGAAGGTCGCCGCCGTACCGAAGGCGATCAGGCTGCCGATGGCGGTGGCGTCGAGACCCAGCAGCAGTGCCGTACCGCTGACCAGGGTGGAGGCGACGAGGCCCCCGATCGGGGCCCGGCGCCGGTTCACCTTCCGGACCTGGCTGGAGAAGGGGAAGACACCGTCCCGGGCGAGCGAGTACAGCCCGCGTGCCGCGCCTCCCTGGGACGCCATGGCACAGGCGAGGAAGCCGACCAGGACGACGGCCACGAAGGGCTTGTCGGACCAGGAGCCGAAGGAGTGCACCACCGCCGTGGTCACCGGGTCGACGTCCTCGCCCATGACGACCTTCTCGGGGGCGGGGTGGGAGAGGGCGACCGCCATCGCGTTGAGGATCACGACCGCGCCGACGCTGAGCAGCGCCCACCACATGGCACGCGGCACCTGACGGCCCGCGTCCTTGGTCTCCTCGGAGGTGGACACACAGGCGTCGAAGCCGATGAACGCCCAGCCGGCCACGGCCACGGCGGCGAGAAACGCCAGGACGGTGGAACCGCCGGACAGGGCCTCGGCGCCCATGGTGTCGGTGAACAGGACGAAGTCGTGCTCCCGGAAGAACAGCAGCAGGGAGAAGCCGACCAGGACGGAGGCGACCGCCTCTGCGGCGATGCCCAGGGACACGATGAAGCTCAGGACCCTGATCCCGTACGCGTTGATCAGCATGCAGCCGAGCAGGATCGAGACGGCGACCGTCACCATCGCCCCGGGCGAGGGTGTGATCCCGAACAGGGCGAAGACCCAGGGCGCGGCGAGGTAGGCCACGGTGGTGTTGCCGAACATCACGGCGAACTGCCACACCCAACCGCCCATCCAGCCGAAGGCCGGCCCGAGCAGGCGGCGGCTCCACTGGTACGGGCCGCCCGCGAGCGGCCACTGGGACGCGAGCTCGGAGTAGACGTTCACGACCAGGCACTGCCCGACCAGGACCACCGGCAGCGCCCAGATCCAGGCGGGGCCGGCGACGGTCGTGCCGACCATGGCCACCGCGTAGAGGGCCACCACGGGGGAGACCACGGCGAAGCCCATGGAGATGTTCCCCAGGATGCCGAGGCTGCGGCGCAGCTCCTGCCGGTAGCCGAGGTCGCCCAGGCGGGCGGCGTCGGCATCAGTGTCGTACGACTGCGTCATGGTCACCTCGTGCAGCTAAATCTAACGTTGTTAGGTATCGGGGTGCGGGGAACTTAACGCGCCACTGGCCGAATGTGAACCCCTCCCGCCCGGTAACCTGGCGGCGGGAAAGAGGGGGAGCACCGCGATGGGCCGACCGAGCCAGCCACTGCTGAGCCGCGAGAGCATCGCGCGCACCGCCCTGGAACTCCTCGAGGAGCTGGGCCCCCAGGCCCTGACGATGCGGGCACTCGCCCAGCGCCTGGGAGTGCGGGGCGCGTCGCTCTACCACCATGTGTCCTCCAAGGACGACCTGTTGGACGCGGCGCTGGAGCGGATCAACGAGGAGATCGACCTCGACCCGCTCGACGACCCGCGGTGGCGCGAGGGCATCGCCGCCTACGCCCGCGGCTACCGCCGGGTCTACCTCCGGTACCCGCACATGATCGCCCTGGTGGCCCGCCGTCGCGTGGAGGCCGACAAGGCCCTGCGCGGCTACGACACGCTGATCGCCGCCCTGGTCCGGATCGGCTGCACGCCGGCCAGGGCGGCCGAGGTCGCCGCCGCACTCGACTACCTGGTCCTCGGCTCCGCGCTGGAGACCTTCACGGCGGGCTTCAGCCGCCGCCCGGACGGCTACCGCCCGGCCTACCCGTCCCTCGCCGACGCCCTGGAAGGGGCCGACGGCGACGCCTCGGGCCTGGCCGGTCTCGACGACCGCGGTTTCGAGGCGGGCCTCGCCCTCCTCCTCGACGGTCTCGCCGCCACGGTTCAGCCGGGCGGGTCGACGGGACCCCTTACCCTTGACGGGTGAGCGGTAACGACGTGGCTGGCGGAGTTGTGGACGGTTTGAAGACGTACGAGGTACGCACCTACGGGTGCCAGATGAACGTTCACGACTCCGAGCGCCTCTCCGGCCTGTTGGAGGACGCCGGTTACGTACGCGCCCCCGAGGGGTCCGACGGTGACGCCGACGTCGTCGTCTTCAACACCTGCGCGGTCCGCGAGAACGCCGACAACAAGCTGTACGGCAACCTCGGCCGGCTCGCCCCGATGAAGACCAAGCGGCCCGGCATGCAGATCGCCGTCGGTGGCTGCCTGGCCCAGAAGGACCGCGACACCATCGTCAAGAAGGCGCCGTGGGTCGACGTCGTCTTCGGTACGCACAACATCGGCAAGCTGCCGGTGCTCCTGGAGCGCGCCCGCATCCAGGAAGAGGCGCAGATCGAGATCGCCGAGTCGCTGGAGGCGTTCCCCTCCACGCTGCCGACCCGGCGCGAGTCCGCGTACGCCGCATGGGTCTCCATCTCCGTCGGCTGCAACAACACCTGCACCTTCTGCATCGTCCCGGCGCTGCGCGGCAAGGAGAAGGACCGCCGTCCCGGCGACATCCTCGCCGAGATCGAGGCCCTGGTCTCCGAGGGCGTCTCCGAGATCACCCTGCTCGGCCAGAACGTCAACGCGTACGGCTCCGACATCGGCGACCGCGAGGCCTTCAGCAAGCTGCTGCGCGCCTGCGGGAAGATCGAGGGCCTGGAGCGCGTCCGCTTCACCTCCCCCCACCCGCGCGACTTCACCGACGACGTGATCGCCGCGATGGCCGAGACGCCCAACGTGATGCCGCAGCTCCACATGCCGCTGCAGTCCGGCTCGGACACCGTCCTGAAGGCGATGCGCCGCTCGTACCGCCAGGACCGCTTCCTCGGCATCATCGGCAAGGTGCGGGAGGCCATCCCGCACGCCGCCATCTCCACCGACATCATCGTGGGCTTCCCCGGTGAGACGGAGGAGGACTTCGAGCAGACCATGCACGTGGTGCGCGAGGCGCGCTTCGCGCAGGCCTTCACCTTCCAGTACTCCAAGCGCCCCGGCACCCCGGCGGCCACCATGGACGGGCAGATCCCCAAGGAGGTCGTGCAGGACCGCTACATGCGCCTGGTCGCCCTCCAGGAGGAGATCTCCTGGGAGGAGAACAAGAAGCAGGTCGGCCGCACCCTGGAGGTCATGGTCGCGGAGGGTGAGGGCCGCAAGGACGGCACCACCCACCGCCTCTCCGGCCGCGCGCCCGACAACCGCCTGGTCCACTTCACCAAGCCGGAGCAGGACGTGCGCCCGGGCGACGTGGTGACCGTCGAGATCACCTACGCGGCCCCGCACCACCTCCTCGCGGAGGGCCCGACCAGCGAGGTCCGCCGCACCCGCGCGGGCGACGCGTGGCAGAAGCGCAACGCCGCCGAGGCGGCCAAGCCCGCGGGCGTGATGCTCGGCCTGCCGCAGATCGGCGCCCCGGCCCCGCTGCCCCCGGTCACGGGTGGCTGCACGGTCGGCTGACCTGCGGGGCTTGTCCCGGGAGCGGGGGGCTCACCGGCTACGCTGCGGATCATGCTTGCCGCCGCCGCCGTCTGCCCCTGCCCCCCACTCCTCGTCCCGGACCTCGCCGCCGGTGCGGCACCCGAGCTCAACGGGGCGCGTACGGCGTGCTCCGACGCGCTCGCGGTGCTCGCCGCCTCCCGGCCGGACCGGCTGGTGGTGATCGGCCCGGGGACGCATGAGGGGCTGGAGCGGTACCCGGCGGGGACGGCGGGCGATTTCCGTGGCTTCGGCGTCGACATCGACGTACGGCTCGGTGCGGGGGTCGGCGGTGACCGGCCGCTGCCCGCGTCGCTCGCGGTGGGTGCCTGGCTGCTCGCGCGAGCCGGGTGGGCCGACGCCCCGGTCGAGGGCCTCGCCGTGGGGGAGCGGCTCGCGCCCGCGCGGTGCGCCGAGACCGGCCGGGAGCTCGCGGCGGGGGCGGAGCGGGTCGCACTCCTGGTGCTCGGGGACGGCAGCGCGTGCCGCAGTCTCAAGGCGCCGGGCTACCTCGACGACCGCGCCGCCGGCTTCGACGAGCGGGCCGCCCGGGCGCTGGGCTCCGCGGACACGGCCGCCCTAGCGGCGCTGGACGAGCACCTCGCGGACGAGCTGAAAGCGGCCGGCCGGGCGCCCTGGCAGGTCCTCGCGGGCGCGGCCGAGGGCGCGGGCCTGGAGGGCCGTCTGCTCTACGAGGACGCGCCGTACGGCGTCGGGTATTTCGTGGCCGCCTGGTCGTAGCCGCCCGGTCGTGGCTGCCTGGTCGTGGCCGCCCGGTCGTGGCCGCCCGGTCGTGGCCGCCGCGGGGCGGCTGCCGGGCCCTTGGCGCCCCGGCTACGGAAACGGCGGCGGGGGGGGGGGGGGGGGGGGGGGGGGGGGGGGGGGGGGGTCGGGCTTTCTTTGTTTGTTTTTGCGGGATAGGGGCGGGCTG
>NZ_JBVJAH010000004.1:349777-434400 GCF_055590785.1 Streptomyces sp. NPDC041796 | reverse complement strand
GGGTTGGTGTCGCTCAGTTTTGTATAGCAGGGGGGCTGTTGCTGCGCTTTTCCCACCCGACAACAAAAACGGGGGGAAACCCACTAAGAGGCACGAGGGTGCGCTCCGCGGCCGTCCGCCGTGCCGTGGCCGGTTGAACGAGGTCAGGAGGCCGGTGGGGCCGGCGGCGTCGGCGACGTGCCGCCTTCGTCCTTGTGGGCGACCCGCCCCACGGCGTTCTTGGCCTTGCCCGTACCTGAGTGGATCTTGTCGCTGTACTTGCCCTTGGTCTTCTGGTCGACCATCCGGGCGGCCTTGTCCAGCCCCCGGTCGATCTTGTCCTCGTGCTGCTGCGCGAGGCCGGAAACCTTCTCCTTGGCGGGACCGAGCTTGGCTTTCAACGACTGCATGAACCCCATGGGGCACCTTCCCTCGGAAGAACCGTCGTAAGGATCCTACTTGCGGGCGCTCTCACCGGCCTCGTTGTCCGCCGCCTCCTCGGCCGACTGCTGCTTGGGAATCTCCACACCCTCGGCGGCGGCCTCCGGCTCGGTGTCCGCGGTGTCCGACGCCTCGGCGGCCTTCTCGTCGCCCTCCGCCGACTCGTCGGCCGACGTCAGCGCCGCCTCCTCGTGGGGCGGCGCCTCGGCGGTCTCCTTACGCCGACGAAACCGTGCAAAAACGCCCATATCTACTCCATAGCGTACTCGTGTGGGCGAAATTCCTCGCCGTCCGGAGCGTCCCTTTGCGTCGCCCGGGGGAGCCGGTCCGTAAACCGGCGATCGGAACCTCGCAACAGGCAACGACCCCGATGTCGTGCCGTCACGTAACTCGTTCGGGGACCGGCCTGGAGGTTTGCGAGACTGGGGCAGTGAGAAGTACAGCTCCCGCCCCGCGGGTCATCGCCGTCGTCGGCCCCACGGCGGCCGGAAAGTCCGATCTGGGCGTCCACCTCGCCCAGCAGTTGGGCGGCGAAGTCGTCAACGCCGACTCCATGCAGCTCTACCGTGGGATGGACATCGGCACCGCCAAGCTGACGCCCGAGGAGCGCGGAGGCATCACCCACCACCTCCTCGACATCTGGGACGTCACCGAGGCGGCCAGCGTGGCCGAGTACCAGAGGCTGGCCCGCGCGGAGATCGACCGGCTGCTCGCCGCCGGCCGCACCCCCGTCCTCGTCGGCGGCTCCGGGCTGTACGTACGCGGCGCCATCGACGCCCTGGAGTTCCCCGGCACCGACCCCGCCGTCCGCGCCCGCCTCGAAGCCGAACTCGAAGAGCGCGGCCCCGGCGTCCTGCACGCCCGGCTCGCCGCCGCCGACCCCGAGGCCGCGCGCGCCATCCTGCCCGGCAACGGCCGCCGGATCGTACGGGCGCTGGAGGTGATCGAGATCACCGGCAAGCCCTTCACCGCGAACCTCCCCGGTCACGACTCGGTGTACGACACCGTCCAGATCGGCGTCGACGTCGAACGCCCCGAACTCGACGAGCGCATCACCACGCGCGTGGACCGGATGTGGGAAGCGGGGCTCGTCGACGAGGTCCGCGCCCTGGAGGCGCGCGGGCTGCGCGAGGGCCGCACCGCCTCGCGCGCACTGGGCTACCAGCAGGTCCTTACCGCGCTGGCGGGCGAGTGCACCGAGGAGGAGGCGCGCGCCGAGACCGTCCGCGCCACCAAGCGCTTCGCGCGCCGTCAGGACTCCTGGTTCCGGCGCGACCCGCGCGTCCACTGGCTGAGCGGCGCCGCCGCCGACCGCGCGGAACTTCCGCATAAGGCCATGGCGTTGGTCGAACGAGCGGTTACAGCCTGATCACGTGATGGCATCGGGACGCCCTGCCCGTCATTCCGGCGGTCGGGGGCGTGCCATCATCGAGCATCGATCGACCAGTGGAATCCGAGTGGGGAGGGCGCGTGGCGATGGAGGCCGGCCCTCGCGACAGAGAACACCAGGAAGCACCGGGCGAACCCCAGGTGGCCAGTGACGCACCGGGCCTGAGCCCGGACGGTCCCGACCTCAACGAGGACGGGACCCCCGAGATCGTCCCGGACGAGGTCGAGGTCGAACTGCGCCCGCAGCGCAAGCTGCGCATCTGGCAGCTCGCCCCCATCGTCGGCCTCGCCGTGATCGGCTCGCTGATGTTCGGCTTCCCCCTCGCCTTCGGCTCCGGCGACGGTGGCGCGGTCCTCGCCATGCTGGGCCTGCTGCTGTGCGGCTGCGCCGCCGGCTGGGGCATGATGGCAGCCCGCCGCGTCGGCTACACCTGGCCCGGCCTCCCCGCCCGGGGCTCCGGCGAGCGCCCCGACTGGCGCGTGATCGCCCTGTACGCCGTGGGCGTCGCGGTCCCGGTCGTGCTGGCCGTCTGGCGCGTGGCCCGCCTGCGCTGACGGCGCGGCGGCCGACGGGCCGACCGGCCGGTTGTCCGAGCCCACCCGTACGATTGATCCCGTGACCAACGATCCCGTGGCCAGCGCGCCCATCGCCTTCCTCAAGGGGCACGGCACCGAGAACGACTTCGTGATCGTGCCCGACCCGGACAACGCCATCGACCTGCCCGCCTCCGTCGTGGCCCGGGTCTGCGACCGCCGCGCCGGGATCGGTGGCGACGGGATCCTGCACGTCGTCCGGTCCGCCGCGCACCCCGAGGCGCGCGACATGGCCGACGAGGCCGAATGGTTCATGGACTACCGCAACGCCGACGGCTCGGTCGCCGAGATGTGCGGCAACGGCGTCCGGGTCTTCGCCCGCTACCTCCAGCACGCCGGACACGTCACCGCCGGTGACCTCGCGGTCGCCACCCGCGGCGGCGTCAAGCGCGTCCACCTCGCCAAGAACGGAGACGTCACCGTCTCCATGGGCCGCGCCCGGCTCCCCGAGGAAGGAGTCACCGTCACCGTCGGCGGCCGCAGCTGGCCCGCGCGGAACGTGAACATGGGCAACCCCCACGCGGTCGCCTTCGTCGAGGACCTCGACCACGCCGGTGACCTGTTCACCGAGCCGCCGTACACGCCGGCCGCGGTCTACCCGGACGGCGTCAACATCGAGTTCGTCGTCGACCGGGGCCCCCGCCACGTGGCCATGCGCGTCCACGAGCGCGGCGCCGCCGAGACCCGCTCGTGCGGCACCGGCGCGTGCGCGGTCGCCGTCGCCGCCGCCCGGCGGGACGGCGCCGACCCGGCCGGGACGGGAGCCCCGGTCACGTACACCGTGGACGTCCTCGGCGGCACCCTCGTGATCACCGAGCACCCCGACGGCGGGATCGAGATGACCGGCCCCGCGGTCATCGTCGCCGAGGGCCACATCGACCCGGAGTGGTTCGCCTCCGCGCTCGTTTGAGAACCCGCCCGAACCTCTGCGCAACCTTCCCCCGGTCGTCGCTCGAATGGGTGATCCGCTTCACGCTGAGCGAGAGCGGGTCAGCGCTACGTGGTGGGCTCGGTAGCATCAAGCACCGGCCCGGCGGGCACGCCTTGCCCGCCCCACCGCCGGTCGACGCCGTCGGAGGTGCCCATGAGCGCAGAGGCCACCAACCTGAGTGCAGAGGCCACGAACCCCGCGCCCAGCCGTCGGCGCGGCCGCCCGAGGATCGACCTCCGGAGGCTCGGCCGCGCCGCACTGCTCGGTCCCGGCGCCCGGGACCGGCTGCCCGACGCCATCAGCCACGTCGCCGAGGCCCACCGCGCCCACCACCCGGACGCCGACCTGGCCGTCCTGCACCGGGCGTACGTACTCGCCGAGTCCTCCCACCGGGGCCAGTTCCGCAAGAGCGGCGAGCCGTACATCACCCACCCCCTCGCCGTCACCCTGATCCTCGCCGAACTGGGCGCGGAGACCACCACCTTGACCGCCTCCCTCCTCCACGACACCGTCGAGGACACGGACGTGACCCTCGATCAGGTGCGGGAGGAATTCGGCGAGGAGGTCTGCTACCTCGTCGACGGCGTCACCAAACTGGAGAAGGTCGACTACGGGGCCGCGGCCGAGCCGGAGACCTTCCGCAAGATGCTCGTCGCCACCGGCAACGACGTACGCGTGATGTCGATCAAGCTCGCCGACCGGCTGCACAACATGCGCACCCTCGGCGTGATGCGCCCCGAGAAACAGGTCCGCATCGCCAAGGTGACGCGCGACGTCCTCATCCCGCTCGCCGAACGGCTCGGCGTTCAGGCCCTGAAGACCGAACTGGAGGACCTGGTCTTCGCCATCCTCCACCCCGCCGAGTACGAGAACACCCGCGCCCTCATCGCCGACAACGCCACCGCCGGGGACGCGCTGGCCGCCATCGCCGACGACGTCAGGACCGTGCTGAGGGAGGCCCGCATCCCGGCCGAAGTGCTGGTGCGGCCACGCCACTTCGTCTCCGT
Source organism: Streptomyces sp. NPDC041796 (assembly GCF_055590785.1). Classification (NCBI taxonomy): domain Bacteria; kingdom Bacillati; phylum Actinomycetota; class Actinomycetes; order Kitasatosporales; family Streptomycetaceae; genus Streptomyces; species Streptomyces sp. NPDC041796. Next base: position 430,059 of record NZ_JBVJAH010000004.1, on the reverse strand, counting down.
GCACCGCGTCCGGCTCAAGCGCGGCGAACTGCGCGGCACCGACTTCGGGCGGCTGCTCGTCCTGGTCGGGGACGACGCCGACTGCTACGGGGTGCTCGGCGAGCTGCACACCTGCTTCACCCCGGTCATCTCCGAGTTCAAGGACTTCATCGCCGCGCCCAAGTTCAACCTCTACCAGTCGCTCCACACCGCCGTCGCCGCGCCCGACGGCGCCGTCGCCGAAGTCCTCATCCGTACGCACCAGATGCACAAGGTCGCCGAAGCCGGAGTCGTCGCCCTCGGCAACCCCTACGCGGCGCCCGGCGAAGGCGCCGACCCGGCGGCGGAGGACGGCGAGCGCGCCGACCCCACCCGGCCCGGCTGGCTCTCCCGGCTGCTCGCCTGGCAGCAGTCCACCCCCGACCCCGACACCTTCTGGACCTCCCTCCGCGCCGACCTGGCCCAGGACGGAGAGATCACCGTCTTCCGCCCCGACGGCGGCACGCTCGCGCTGCCGGCCGGCGCGACGTGCGTGGACGCCGCGTACGCCCAGTACGGCGAGGCGGCCCACACCTGCGTCGGGGCCCGTGTCAACGGCCGCCTGGCGGCGCTCGGCACGGTCCTGAACGACGGCGACACCGTGCAACTCCTGCTCGCCCGGGGCGACGCTAACGCCGGAGGGCACCGCACGGCAGCCGGGACGGAGACCCCGGCCGGCGACGTCGCCCCGCCCGACCCCGCCTCCGGGCCCTCGCCCGACTGGCTGAGGCACGCCCGCACCCCGGCCGCCCGGATCGCCATCACCGGCTGGCTCGCCGCCCATCCCGAGGGCGTCAAGGTCCCCGCGGCCACTCCCCGCCAGCCGGCCGCCGCCGCGAGCGCCGACCCCCCGGCAGCCCGGGACGCCGCCGCGAACGCCGTCGTGGCCGACCTGCCGGACGCCTCCGTGCGGCTGGCCCGCTGCTGCACCCCCGTGCCCCCCGACGCGGTCACCGGCTTCCCGGTACGCGGCGGAAACGTCACCGTCCACCGCGTCGGCTGCCCCGCCGTGCGGAGCATGGAGGCGGCCGGACGGGTGCCGGTCGACGTGCGGTGGGGGGAGGCGGCCGGGTGCCGGGTCACCCTGGTCGCCGAATCGTTCGGGCGGCCCAGGCTGCTCGCCGACCTCACGGAAGCCATCGCCACGGCGGGCGCCGCGATCATCTCGGCCACCGTCGAACCGCCCAGCGAGCAGCGTGTCCGGCACACCTACACGCTCCAGCTCGCCGACGCCGCCGAGCTGCCCGCCCTGATGCGCGCCATGCGCGACGTGCCCGGCGTCTACGACGTCAGCCGCGCCCAGCAACCGGCGGCCACCACGGGCTGAGCCCCGGCACGGCCGCCCGTCCGAGTACGTTCGGGTGCGCCGGGCGCGCGCCGTCGCGGCCGGGGAGCGGAGCGCTGGTAGCGGTTGCTCCATGTCCCTCACATCGCGTGCACCTCGCACAGCCCGCACCTCGCGGCGCCTCCGGGTGGCCCTGGTGGCGGCGGCCTCGGCCGGCCTCATCGGCGCGGCGCTGCCCTCGCCCGAGCCGCTCGGCATCGGCGACCCGCTCTTCCCGCAGCTCGGCAACCCCGGGTACGACGTTCTCGCGTACGACATCGCCTTCACCTACCGGGGCGACAACAGCAAACCCCTGGACGCCGTCACCAAGATCGACGCACGGGCCACCGACCGGCTCGGCCGCGTCAACCTGGACTTCACCCACGGCACGGTCCGCTCGGTCGAGGTCGACGGCCGGCCCGCCGAGTTCGCGTCCAGCGGCGAGGACCTGGTCATCGAGCCGTCCCGGGCGGTCGGGCCCGGCGAGCGCTTCCACATCGCCGTCACCCACACCAGCGACCCGGCCGGCCCCAGGAACACGGGCGGCTGGGTCCGTACCGCCGACGGCCTGGCGATGGCCAACCAGGCCGACGCCGCCCACCGCGTCTTCCCCGGCAACGACCACCCCGCCGACAAGGCGTACTTCACCTTCCACGTCACCGCGCCCAAGGACCTCACCGTGGTCGCCAACGGGCAGAACGTGGCCCGGTCGCTCAGCGGAGACATCCGTACCTGGACCTACCGCGGCACCCGCCCCATGGCCACCGAGCTCGCCCAGGTGTCCATCGGCCGCTCCACCGTCGTCCGCCGCACCGGCCCGCACGGCCTGCCCCTGCGTGACGTCGTGCCGTCCGCCGACGTGGACCGGATGGAGCCCTGGCTGAAGCGGACCCCCGCCCACCTGGAGTGGATGGAGCGCAAGGTCGGCACCTACCCCTTCGAGACGTACGGCGTGCTCGTCGCCGACGCCGACACCGGCTTCGAGCTGGAGACCCAGACGCTCTCCCTCTTCGAGCGCTCCCTGTTCACCCGGAACACCCTCCCCGAGTGGTTCGTCGAGTCGATCATGGTGCACGAACTGGCCCACCACTGGTTCGGCAACAGCGTCTCGCCGCGCCGGTGGGCCGACCTCTGGCTCAACGAAGGACACGCCACCTGGTACGAGGCGCTGTACGCGGAGGAAACGGCGAAGCAGCCCCTGGAGCGCCGCATGCGCCAGGCGTACATCGACTCCGACCGGTGGCGCGCCGCGGGCGGCCCGCCGGCCGCGCCCAGGTCGCCCTCCGCGGGCCAGAAGATCAGCCTGTTCCGCCCGGTCGTCTACGACGGCAGCGCCCTGGTCCTGTACGCGCTGCGGCAGGAGATCGGCAAGGCCGCCTTCGAACGGCTGGAGCGGCGCTGGGTGACGCGGTTCGCGCACGGCACGGCGAGCACCGCCGACTTCGTTCGGCTCGCCTCCGAGGAGGCGGGGCGGGACCTGACCGCGTTCCTGGAGGGCTGGCTGTACGGCGAGCGCACCCCGAAGATGCCGGGCCACCCCGACTGGCGCAGCAAGGCGCCGGCCAAGGGCGCCACGAAGGCCCCGGCCCCCGCCGCCAAGCGCTGACCAGGGCTTCCACGCCCCGAAAAACCGGGGTGACGGGCCCGGCCGCGCCGTGCGACCATCAACGGGTCGGCGGCGCTGCCGGGCCCCTGGAATGCCGAGGGCCCGCCCCGGGAATCAATCGGGGGAGTCACGCGTTGTGACTGACGAGCCGCTCGGACCGGCGGCGAGCCGTCCGAGTCATCCCACGACGTAAGGATCCAATGACCTCCTCTTCATCCCCTTCCCAGGACGCGCAGAGCTTCGCGGACAAGACCCGCACAGAGAGCCTTCGGGCCGATGCCCTGATGGAAGAGGACGTCGCCTGGAGCCTCGAGATCGACGGAGACCGGGACGGCGACCAGTTCGACCGCTCCGAGCGTGCGGCGCTGCGCCGTGTGGCCGGCCTCTCCACCGAGCTCGAGGACGTCACCGAGGTCGAGTACCGGCAGCTGCGCCTGGAGCGCGTCGTGCTGGTCGGCGTCTGGACCTCGGGGACCGTGCAGGACGCGGAGAACTCCCTCGCGGAGCTGGCGGCGCTCGCCGAGACGGCGGGAGCGCTGGTGCTCGACGGAGTGATCCAGCGCCGCGACAAGCCGGACCCGGCCACGTACATCGGCTCGGGCAAGGCGAACGAGCTGCGTGACATCGTGCTCGAGACCGGGGCCGACACCGTCGTCTGCGACGGTGAGCTCAGCCCGGGTCAGCTGATCCACCTCGAGGACGTCGTCAAGGTCAAGGTGGTCGACCGGACCGCCCTGATCCTCGACATCTTCGCTCAGCACGCCAAGTCCCGTGAGGGCAAGGCGCAGGTCGCGCTCGCGCAGATGCAGTACATGCTGCCGCGGCTGCGAGGCTGGGGTCAGTCGCTGTCCCGGCAGATGGGTGGCGGCGGCGGTGGCGGCATGGCCACCCGTGGTCCCGGTGAGACCAAGATCGAGACGGACCGGCGACGGATCCGCGAGAAGATGGCGAAGATGCGCCGTGAGATCGCGGAGATGAAGACGGGCCGTGACATCAAGCGGCAGGAGCGGCGGCGCAACAAGGTGCCGTCGGTCGCGATCGCCGGGTACACCAACGCCGGTAAGTCGTCCCTGCTGAACCGCCTGACGGGCGCGGGCGTCCTCGTGGAGAACGCGCTGTTCGCGACCCTCGACCCGACCGTGCGCCGGGCCGAGACGCCGAGCGGCCGCCTCTACACGCTCGCCGACACCGTCGGGTTCGTCCGGCACCTGCCGCACCACCTGGTCGAGGCGTTCCGCTCCACCATGGAGGAGGTCGGTGACTCCGACCTGATCCTGCACGTGGTGGACGGCTCGCACCCCGCGCCGGAGGAGCAGCTGGCCGCCGTGCGCGAGGTGATCCGCGACGTGGGCGCGCTGGACGTGCCCGAGATCGTGGTGATCAACAAGGCGGACGCCGCCGACCCGCTCGTACTGCAGCGGCTGCTGCGCATCGAGCGGCACTCGATCGCGGTGTCGGCACGGACCGGCGAGGGCATCGACGAGCTGCTCGCGCTGATCGACGCCGAGCTGCCGCGGCCACAGGTCGAGATCGAGGCGCTCCTGCCGTACACGCAGGGCGCGCTGGTCTCGCGTGCGCACGCCGAGGGCGAGGTCCTCTCCGAGGAGCACACCCCGGAGGGCACGCTGCTCAAGGCGCGGGTGCACGAAGAACTGGCCGCGTTCCTGGCGCCGTACATCCCCGCGGCCCACTGAGGGCCGTGTGAGACGACCGGAGGCCCGCCCCCTCGCGCGAGGGGGCGGGCCTCCGGTCTCTCCGGGTACGCGGGCCGCCTACCGGCCGGCGAACTTCTCGCTCATCATCGAGTAGATCTGCTCGGCGCCCCGGTCGAGGCGCGGGCCGGCCAGCCAGCCCGCGGTGACCGGGCCGATGGAGGTGTTGGACACCAGCGCCAGCTTCCCGCCCGGCTTCTCGATGAACCAGCCGCCGCCGGAGGAACCGCCGGTCATGGTGCAGCCGATCCGCCACATCGTCGGCGTACCGGGCGTCAGCGTGAGGCGGCCGGGGCGGTCGACGCACTTGTGCATCAGCGCGCCGTCGAACGGCGGGGCCGCCGGGTAGCCCCAGGCGCCCATCGCGGGGATGCTCGCCGCCTCGGGGGCGTTGAAGTCGACGTCCAGCGCGACGCCGACCGTCTCCTCGAGGGACTTGGTGCCGTTCTCCGGCTTCACGTGCATCACGGCGTAGTCGTACGGGGCACCCTCGCCGCCGGTCGGGCCGCCCTGCGAGATCCACTCGCCGGAGGTCGAGACCCAGTCCGCCCAGTAGACGCCGTAGGGGGCGACCTCCTGCGCCGGGGCCTTCTCCAACGCGGCCGGGGACTTGCCCAGGTCGTTGTACGCGGGGACGAAGGCGATGTTGCGGAACCAGCCGCCCTCCTTGCCGGCGTGCACACAGTGGCCCGCGGTCCAGACGAGGTTGGACTTCCCCGGGTTCTCGGGGTCCTTGATGACGGTCGCCGAGCAGACCATCGAGCCCTCGGGGGCGTCGAAGAAGACCTTGCCGACCGGCGCGGCGTTCCGGTGGTAGGGCTTCTCCTCCGCCACGGCCTCCACCGGCCGCGGCTCGGGGTCGGTGGCGCCCTGGTCGCCCGTGGCGGCGCCGGCGGCCATCGTCTTCTGCGGGGACTTGGCGGACTGCATCCGATCGGGCTTCCACAGCCCTTCGATCACCGGGTTGACGAAGTCCTTGGCCTCACGCAGCCAGGTGTCCTTGTCCCAGTTCTTCCACTCGCCGTTCTTCCACTTCTCCGGGTCGACGCCGTGCTCCTTGAGCTTGTCGGCGAGGTCCGCGGGGAGTTCGGCGCCGCCGCCCGACCCGCTGCCCTGTCCGTCGGTGGGGCTCGCCGTGGCCGGCGCGTCGGCGGCCTTGTCCTCGGTGGGGCCACAGGCGGTGGCCGTCAGCGTGAGAGCCGCGGCCAGGCCGGTGACGGCCAGGAGCGGACGTATGGATCGCATGAGAACGATTCCCCCTGATAACGCATGCGCATTACGAAATGCCATGAACCTGTCACGCGAAGGGGCGGTCTTCCGGGACCGCCCGCGTGAGAATGCGCCCCTACTCTAAGCCGGTTCGGCCAGGGACCGGCGCCACCCACGCTGACCTGCACGGAGTCTCCACCGGCCGGTGAGCCGGCCTGAACCGGGAGGCGCGACCCGGAGGCCCGAACCGCGAGGCCGGACCGGGAGGCGCGACCCGTCCGGAAGTTCGAGCCCGGAAGGGCGGGGCTTCCGGTACACCACCGAAGGCCCCGCGACCGGCCCGCCCCGTGCCAACCGGCCTACCGGCCCGCGAACTTCTTGCTGACCGCCTCGTAGATGCCCTTGGCCCCGTCGCCCAGACGCGGACCGGCCAGCCACCCCGCCGTCACCGGGCCGATGGAGGTGTTGGACACCAGCGCGGGCTTGCCGTCCTTGCCCTGCGCCACCCAGCCGCCGCCGGAGGAACCGCCCGTCATGGTGCAGCCGATGCGGTACATCGTCGGCTGGGCGGCGTCGAGGGAGAACCGGCCCGGCTTGTCCGCGCACTGGAACATCTGCTGGCCGTCGAACGGCGGCGCCGCCGGGTAACCGGTCGCCTCCATCTTCGCGATCGCCGGCGCGGCCGGGGCGTCGAACTCGACCGGAAGCGCCGAACCGACCGTCTCCTCCAGCGACTTACCGTTGCCGCCCTTCTCCGGGGTCACGTGGATGACCGCGTAGTCGTACGGAGCACCCTGACCGCCGGTCGCGGCACCCTGGGAGATCCACTGCTCGGAGGTCTGCGCCCAGTCGCCCCACCACACGCCGTACGGCGCCATGTCCTCGCGGGTCGCCTTCTCCAGCGCCGCGCCGGTCTTGCCGCTGTCGTTGTACGAGGGGACGAACGCGATGTTCCGGTACCAGCCGCCCTCCTTGCCGGCGTGCACGCAGTGCCCCGCGGTCCACACGAGGTTGGACTTGCCCGGGTTCGCGGGGTCCTTCACCACGGTCGCGGAACAGACCATCGAGCCCTGGGGCCCGTCGAAGAGGACCTTGCCGGCCTCGGGGGCGTTGTCGTGGAACGGCGCCTTCACGGCCTGGGCCTCGACCGGCTCGGGGGTCGGGTCCGTCACGCCCTCGTCGCCGTCGACGTCCCCGTCCTCGACCGGCCGTTCGGGCTGCTCCGCGTCCCGCATCCGGTCCGGGTCCCACAGGTCCTCGATGATCGGGTTGACGTAGTCCTTGGCCTCACGCAGCCACTTGTCCTTGTCCCAGTTCTTCCACTCGCCGTTCCTCCACTTGTCCAGGTCGATCCCGTGCTCCTTGAGCCGGTCCTTGAGATCGTCCGGGATCGTGATCTTGCCGTCGGACGCCTGGCCCGTGGCGGAAGCGGTCGGCTCACCGCCCGCGTTGTCCTCGCTCGGGCCACAGGCAGTGGCCGTCAGCGCCAGCGCCGCGGCGACGGAGGCTGCGGCGAGCAGCGGACGAATGGGTCGCATGTCGTAATTCCCCCTGGGACTTCGTGACAGAGCACTTCTGAGCACGTCTGGACTCGGCTGGACTTCGGCACCGGAGTGCGGCCCCCACTATGCCGGTGCCGATGGGGACGGCGTACGGCAGGGCGGCGGTTCCCCGGCCGAAAGGATCTTCGCCGTGCCCGTGATCGGAAAGGCGTGGCGTCGTTGGTACGTACGGGGGACACAAAGTCGTGCCCACCAACCGCCGTACGGCGGACGAGCCGTGACGGACGAGCGACGCAACCGCAACCGGGAGGACCCGAAGCCGTGGCCGTGACCGAATCAGCCCCGGTGGCACCGACGTCCGCGCAGGAAGGCATCCTGCGCCGCCAGTCGCTGCGCGAATCGGCCGCCCGCACCTATGCGCGCGCCCTGCCCATCGTCCCGGTGCGCGCACGTGGCCTGACCATCGAAGGAGCCGACGGGCGCCGCTACCTCGACTGCCTCTCCGGCGCCGGGACACTGGCCCTCGGACACAACCACCCCGTGGTCCTGGAGGCCATCAAGAAGGTCCTCGACTCGGGCGCCCCCCTGCACGTCCTCGACCTGGCCACCCCCGTCAAGGACGCCTTCACCACCGAGCTGTTCGCCACGCTGCCCCGCCGGCTCGCGGACGACGCCCGGATCCAGTTCTGCGGACCGGCCGGCACGGACGCGGTCGAGGCGGCGCTCAAACTGGTGGGCAACGCGACCGGCCGCCGCGGACTGCTCGCCTTCACCGGCGCCTACCACGGCATGACGGCCGGCGCCCTGGCCGCCTCGGGCGGCGCCACCGACGTAAGCGTCACGCGCCTTCCCTACCCGCACGACTACCGCTGCCCGTTCGGCGTCGGCGGCGAACGGGGCGCCGAGATCGCCGCCCGCTGGACCGAGAGCCTCCTCGACGACCCCAAGTCCGGCGTCCCCGACCCCGCCGGGATGATCCTCGAACCCGTCCAGGGCGAGGGCGGCGTGATCCCCGCGCCCGACACCTGGCTGCGCCGGATGCGCAGGATCACCGCCGACCGCTCCATCCCGCTCATCGCCGACGAGGTCCAGACCGGCGTCGGCCGTACCGGCGCCTTCTGGGCCGTCGAGCACAGCGGGGTCGTCCCCGACGTGATGGTCATGTCCAAGGCCATCGGCGGTTCCCTCCCGCTCGCCGTCATCGTCTACCGGTCGGGGCTGGACGTCTGGCAGCCCGGCGCCCACGCCGGCACCTTCCGGGGCAACCAGCTCGCCATGGCGGCCGGCGCGGCCACCCTCGCCTTCGTCCGGGAGAACCGCCTCGCCGAGCGCGCGGCGACTCTCGGCGCCCGCATGCTCGGGCAGCTCCAGGGCCTGGCCGCCGCCCACCCCTGCATCGGGGACGTGCGGGGCCGGGGACTCATGATCGGCATCGAGCTCGTCACCCCCGACACCGCCGCCGACGTCCCGCCGCCCGCCCCCGCCCTCGCCGCGGCCGTCCAGCGCGAATGCCTCCGGCGCGGCCTCATCGTCGAACTCGGCGGCCGCCACAACGCCGTCGTACGCCTCCTCCCTCCCCTGACGCTCTCCGACGAACAGGCGGTGGCCGTCCTCGACCGCTTCGCCGACGCCCTGGCCGCCGCCGAGCGCACCCCTCCCTGCCCGAGCGACCCGGGTCCGTCCCGCTGAACCCGAACCTCCTCACCAGAAAGACCCCTCCGTGAACCCCACTCCCGTACCCGAAGCACCCGGCGCCGACGGCCCTCCCACCGCCCCCGGAGGTCCTCGTCCGGGCGAGTCGACGACAGTGCCGCGCCAGCATTCGGGAGGGTACGAAGACCTGCCCGGCCCCACACCTTCCGGCACCCGGGAACACCTCGGCCAGGCCGACCCCCTCGACGACCCCGACGCGCACCGCGCCGCCGACGCGGCGACCGTCGAGAACCTCCTGCGCTGCTGGGTACGCGAGAAGAACCTCGCCCAACCGGCGGGAAAGACCCTGCGCATCCCCCTCGACGCCAGCGGGACCGCCCTCCTCGTCCCCGTCCACTACTGGTCACCCACCGGCTGGCACCGCTTCGGCCCGCCCACCCTCGAAGGCGCCCCGCACACCGCCCCGCCCGCCGACGCGGCGACCGTCGCCGCCCTCATCGGCCGTGAATCCGGCACCGGCGCCGACCACCGGGAGAGCGCCGACCTGGTCGGCCGCGTCGCCGACTCCGCCCGCCGCACCGCCGGCTTCATCACCCACCGGCGCGAGCACCCCGGCCCCGCCCCCGACGCCGACCTCTTCCTCACCGCCGAACAGTCCCTGCTGCTCGGCCACCCCCTCCACCCCACCCCCAAGAGCCGCGAAGGCCTCTCCGACTCCGAAGCCCGGCTCTACTCACCCGAGTTGTCCGGCTCCTTCCCCCTGCACTGGATGGCCGTCGACCGTTCCGTACTCGCCACCGACTCGGCGTGGACCGAACAGGGCCGCCCCCGGACCGCCGACCACCTCACCGCCCGCCTCGCCGGCGACCTGGCCCTCCCCGGTGACACCGCCGCCCTGCCCCTCCACCCCTGGCAGGCCCGCGAGCTGCTCCACCGCCCCGCCGTCGCCGACCTCCTCTCCGCCGGACTGCTCCACGACCTGGGAACCCACGGGGACCCCTGGCACCCCACCTCCTCCGTCCGGACCGTCCACCGGCCCGGCGCCCCGGCCATGCTCAAGCTGTCCCTCGGCGTACGCATCACCAACTCCCGTCGTGAGAACCTCCGCAAGGAACTCCACCGGGGCGTCGAGGTCCACCGGCTGCTGCGCACCGGACTCGCCGAGGAGTGGCAGGCCGCCCACCCGGGCTTCGACATCGTGCGCGACCCCGCGTGGCTCGCCGTCGACACCCCGTCCGGCGAGCCCGTCGCCGGGCTCGACGTGATGATCCGCCACAACCCCTTCGGCCTCGGCGACGACGCCGTCTGCATCGCCGGCCTCACCACCCCCCGCCCCTGGCCCGGCAGCACGCGGATGCGGTCACGCCTCGCCGTCACCGTGTCCCGGCTCGCCGCCCGCACCGGCCGTCCCACCGGAGCGGTCGCCGCCGAGTGGTTCCTGCGCTACCTCGACCAGGTCGTCCGCCCCGTCCTCTGGCTCGACGGCACCGCCGGTGTCGCCCTGGAGGCCCACCAGCAGAACACCCTGGTCATCCTCGACCCCGACGGCTGGCCCCGGGGCGGCCGCTACCGCGACAACCAGGGCTACTACTTCCGCGAGTCCCACCGCGCCGCCCTGGAGCACCGGCTCCCCGGCATCGGCACCCGCAGCGACACCTTCGTCCCCGACGACGTCACCGACGAACGGTTCGCCTACTACCTCGGCATCAACAACGTCCTCGGGCTCATCGGCGCGTTCGGCGCGCAGCGCCTCGCCGACGAACAGCTCCTCCTCGCGGCCTTCCGCCAGTTCCTCACCACGGCGACCGGACTCGGCTCCCCCCTGCCGGCCCGCCTCCTGGACAGCCCGACCCTGCGCTGCAAGGCCAACCTCCTCACCCGGCTGCACGGCCTCGACGAGCTCGTCGGCCCCGTCGACACCCAGTCCGTGTACGTCACCGTCGCCAACCCCCTCCGCCGCTGACACGATCCGCCACCAGAACCGCCGAGAGGACAGCGCCCCGTGCCCCCCACCGATGCGAGCTCCGACACCGGACCCAGCCGCCACGCGCCGGCCGATGTGGGCACGGAGGACACCCTGGATCTCCGGCTGCCCGACGAACTGCTCATGCTGTTCCGCCCGGACGAACCGGCCCCCCGGCATCAGCCCCGGTCCGCCGGAGGCGTCGACGACCTGCTCGACACCGTCGCCGACTGGGGCCCCGCCACCACCCCCCTCGGGCCCTTCCAGCTCGTCCCCGTACGCATCGAGCGCGACCTCAGCCTGATCAGCCGGTGGATGAACGACCCCGCGGTCGCCGCGTTCTGGGAGCTCGCCGGGCCCGCATCGGTCACGGACGCCCACCTGCGCGCCCAACTCGACGGCGACGGGCGCAGCGTCCCGTGCCTGGGCGTACTCGGCGGCACGCCCATGGGGTACTTCGAGATCTACCGAGCCGACCTCGACCCACTGGCCCGCCACTACCCGGCCCGCCCCCACGACACCGGGGTCCACCTCCTCATCGGAGGCATCGCCCACCGGGGCCGGGGCGTCGGCACCACCCTGCTCAGGGCGGTCTCGGACCTGGTCCTGGCCAACCGGCCGCGCTGCGCACGTGTCGTCGCGGAACCGGACATCCGCAACACCCCGTCCGTCTCGGCCTTCTTGAGCGCCGGTTTCCGGTTCTCCGCCGAGCTCGACCTCCCCGACAAGAGAGCCGCTCTGATGATCCGCGACCGCACTCTGCGACACCTGCTGTGAACAGACCGCTGCTCCACACGCACCGCTCGACCCGCATCGGTTCCACCCGGAGGAGTCCCCGTGCCGAAACCCCCTGCCACCTTCGACTCCGCAGAGCCGCCCGCCCCGCCGACAGCCTCCGCCCCGCCCGAGCTGAACCCACAGGACTGGGCGCGGGCCTCCCGCCATCTCCTCGCGAAGATGCTCGGCGAATTCGCCTACGAAGAGATCATCGAGCCGGCCGGACTGCCCACCGTGCCGGACGACGACTCCCGCCCCACCGAGCACGACGGCTCCGCGCACACGCCGGACGACCAGCCCCGGCACTCGCGGCACGACGGCTCCCGGCGTACGCACGACGACGAGTCCCTCCCGGCGCCCACGCCGGACGACGGGCCCCGGCGCACGCCGGAGGGTCACGCCGCCGGGTGCCCGCCGACCGACCCGTACGCGCTGCGACTCGACGACGGTTCGGTGCTCGCCTTCGCTGCGCGCAGGACCGCCTACGGGAGCTGGCGGGTGGACCCCGACTCGATCACCCGTGACGGGCGCCCCTTCACCGACCCGCTGGACTTCCTCGTCCGGGCCCGCCGCACTCTCCACCTGGACGGAGCCACGCTCGGCCACCTGCTCCGCGAGCTGACGATCACGCTCGCCGCCGACACCCGGCTGGAGCACACGGCGCTTCCGGTCGACCGGCTCGCCGACCTCGGCTACGCGGAGCTCGAGGGCCACCAGACCGGCCACCCCTGGATCGTGTTCAACAAGGGCCGCATCGGTTTCTCCGCGGCCGACGCGGAACGGTGGGCGCCCGAAGCCCGCCGAGCCGCACCGCTGCCCTGGATCGCGGTCAGCACCACGCTCGCCGCCTACCGCGGCGTCCCCTCCCTCGACAGCCCGGCGCACCTCTACGACCGGGAACTGGCGCCGGACGTGCGGGACGCCTTCGCCGCCGAGCTCCGCGCACGCGGCCTCGACCCCGCGGCGTACCTCTACCTCCCCGTACACCCCTGGCAGTGGGACGAGGTGCTGCTGCCGCTGTACGCGCCCGCCATCGCCGAGGGCGCGATCGTGCCCCTCCCCTCGGACGGCGACCTGCGGATGCCGCAGCAGTCGATCCGTACGTTCCTCAATGTCACCAGACCCGACCGGCTCAGCGTGAAGCTGCCGCTGTCCGTCCTCAACACCCTGGTCTGGCGCGGGCTGCCCACCGAACGCACCCTGGCCGCCCCCGCCGTCACCTCCTGGGTCCACGCACTGCGCGACGCAGATCCGTTCCTGCACGACGAATGCGGGGTGATCCTCCTCGGCGAGGTCGCCTCCGTCACGGTCGAGCACCCCTTGTACGACCACCTCCCCGAGGCCCCGTACCAGTACAAGGAACTGCTCGGCGCGATCTGGCGCGAACCGCTGCGCCTGCCGCCCGGCGAACGCGCCCGCACCCTCGCGTCCCTCCTCCACACCGACCCCGCGGGCCGTTCCTTCACCGCCGAGCTGGTGGCCCGGTCGGGTCTCGACCCCACCGTCTGGCTCCGGCACCTCTTCGCCGCCCTGCTGCCCCCCTTGCTGCACTTCCTCTACCGGTACGGCACCGTCTTCTCCCCGCACGGCGAGAACGCCATCGTCGTCTTCAACGACCAGGACGTCCCCGTACGCCTGGCGATCAAGGACTTCGTCGACGACATCAACGTCAGCGCCCACCAGGTGCCCGAGCACGACACCATGCCGGACGACGTACGCGCCGTGCTCCTCACCGAGGAGCCCGGCTTCCTGACCCAGTTCATCCACTCCGGGCTCTTCGTGGGCGTCTTCCGCTATCTGGCGCCGCTCTGCGAAGAGCAACTGGGAGTACCGGCGCGGGACTTCTGGTCACTCGTACGGGCTGAAATCCTCCGGCACCAGGCCCGCTTCCCGGACCTCAAGGACCGGTACGAGCTGTTCGACCTGCTCACACCGCGTATCGAGAGGCTGTGCCTCAACCGCAACCGGCTGCACCTGGACGGTTACCGCGACCGGGCCGAGCGGCCGCACGCCGCCGTGCACGGCACCGTCCCCAATCCCCTCGCGTGATCCGATTGTCAGTGGTGCGCCGTAGGGTGGACGGGCTATGACGAAGCCATCCCTCCCCGAGCTCCTCCACGCCGCCGTCACCGCCGTCGGCGGCGTGGAACGGCCAGGCCAGGTCACCATGGCCGAGGCCGTCGCGCAGGCCATCGACGACGGCTCCCACCTCCTGGTCCAGGCCGGCACCGGCACCGGAAAGTCGCTGGGCTACCTGGTGCCCGCGCTGGCGCACGGGGACCGCGTGGTGGTCGCCACCGCGACGCTGGCCCTCCAGCGGCAGCTGGTCGAGCGCGACCTGCCGCGCACGGTGGACGCCCTCCACCCGCAGCTGCGGCGCCGCCCCGAGTTCGCCATGCTCAAGGGCCGGTCGAACTACCTGTGCCTGCACCGCCTCCACGAAGGCGTCCCGCAGGACGAGGAGGAGGGGCTCTTCGACCCCTTCGAGGCGGCCGCACCGACCAGCAAACTCGGCCAGGACCTGCTGCGCCTGCGCGACTGGTCCGACGACACCGAGACCGGGGACCGGGACGACCTGACACCCGGCGTCTCCGACCGGGCGTGGGGCCAGGTCTCCGTCTCGTCCCGCGAATGCCTGGGCGCGTCCAAGTGCGCGTACGGGGCGGAGTGCTTCGCCGAGGCCGCGCGGGAGCGCGCCAAGCTCGCCGACGTGGTCGTCACCAATCACGCACTGCTGGCCATCGACGCGATCGAGGGCGCCCCGGTGCTCCCGCAGCACGAGGTGCTGATCGTCGACGAGGCCCATGAGCTGGTCTCCCGCGTGACCGGCGTCGCCACCGGCGAGCTCACGCCCGGGCAGGTCAACCGTGCGGTGCGCCGGGCGGCCAAGCTGGTGGACGAGAAGGTCGCCGATCAGCTCCAGACGGCCGCCGAGGGCTTCGAGCGGCTCATGGAGCTGGCCCTGCCCGGTCGCCTGGAGGAGATCCCGGAGGACCTGGGATACGCGTTGATGGCGCTGCGGGACGCGGCGCGTGCCGTCATCTCGTCCCTCGGCTCGACGCGTGACAAGTCGGTCCAGGACGAGGACGCGGTCCGCAAGCAGGCCAGGGCCTCCGTGGAGACCGTGCACGACGTCGCCGAGCGCATCACACAGGGCTCCGAGTACGACGTCGTGTGGTACGAGCGCCATGACCGTTTCGGGGCGTCCCTGCGGGTGGCGCCGCTGTCCGTCTCCGGACTGCTGCGCGAGAAGCTCTTCGCGGAGCGGTCGGTCGTGCTGACCTCCGCGACGCTGAAGCTCGGCGGCGACTTCAACGGCGTGGGAGCCTCCCTGGGCCTCCCCCCGGAGGGCACCGTCGGCACCGAGGACGAGGACGTTCCCGTCTGGAAGGGCATCGACGTCGGCTCGCCCTTCGACTACCCCAAGCAGGGAATCCTGTACGTCGCCAGGCACCTGGCCACCCCCGGCAGGGAGGGCAGCCGCGGCGACATGATGGACGAGCTGGCCGAGCTGGTCGAAGCGGCCGGCGGCCGTACGCTCGGCCTCTTCTCGTCCATGCGGGCTGCCCAGGCCGCGGCCGAGGAGCTCCGGGGCCGACTCGACAAGCCGATCCTGCTCCAGGGCGAGGACACCCTGGGCGAACTGATCAAGAACTTCGCGAACGACGCGGAGACCTGCCTCTTCGGCACGCTCTCGCTGTGGCAGGGCGTCGACGTTCCCGGGCCGAACTGCCAGCTCGTGGTGATGGACCGCATCCCGTTCCCCCGGCCCGACGACCCGTTGATGAGCGCCCGGCAGAAGGCGGTGGAAGAAGCGGGCGGGAATGGCTTCATGGCCGTCGCGGCGACGCACGCGGCGCTGCTGATGGCCCAGGGCGCGGGACGGCTGGTCCGCGCGACGGGTGACCGTGGAGTGGTCGCGGTCCTGGACCCCCGCCTGGCCAATGCCCGGTACGGCAGCTATCTGCGTGCCTCGCTGCCCGACTTCTGGTACACCACGGACCGCAACCAGGTGCGCCGCTCACTCGCCGCGATCGACGCTGCCGCGAAGGCCCCCGCGGACTAGCGGTTCGCCCACCCGATGCGCCCGGCCGGTTCGCCCGCCCGCGGAGGTCCTAGCGGGTATCAGGGCCGGGGGGGACGGGCGTGCCACCGGGCCCGGGCCGGAGCGTCGGGCATGCGCCGGACAAGGAGTGCCCGGGCGTGCCGCCGGGCCCTGGCACCGCGGACTGCGGTACGCCCGCCCGGTTCGCCCGCCCTTGAAGGCCCCGGCGGGCGGCAGACCGCTGCTGCGGGTCTGGCCCGCGGCCCCGGGCCGAGCGGCACGACGCCTGGGCCACGCGGCACGGGACCGGCCCGCGGGCGGCGGGCATCAGTGCCGGGGTGACGGGCGGGCCACCTGGCCCCGCGCAGGCCCCGGCAGGAGTGCTTGGCGTGCCACCGGGGGACCCGGGCCGGGCCGGTGCAGGGGGCGCAGGCCCCGTGCCGGAGTGCTGGGCGTGCCACCGCGCCCCGCCCCGGGCCGGTGTCGGGAACGTGCCGAGGCATATGTAGGGCCCCGGGACCGGCGCAGTGGGTCCCGGGGCCCGGTCGGAGCCGGCGCGGTGTGTCAGACGCGCCGAAGTACCGCCACCACCTTGCCGAGGATCGTCGCCTCGTCGCCGGGGATCGGCTGGTACGCCGCATTGTGGGGGAGGAGCCAGACATGGCCGTCTTCGCGCTTGAAGCGCTTGACCGTGGCCTCGCCGTCCAGCATCGCCGCCACGATGTCGCCGTTCTCCGCGACCGGCTGGCGACGCACGGTCACCCAGTCGCCGTCGCAGATGGCGGCCTCGATCATGGAATCGCCGACGACCTTCAGGACGAACAGCTCACCGTCACCGACCAGCTGGCGGGGGAGGGGGAACACGTCCTCCACCGACTCCTCGGCGAGGATCGGCCCACCGGCCGCGATACGGCCGACGAGCGGAACGTACGACGCGGCGGGCTTGCCCGTGGTGTCGGTCGGCTGGGTGCTCGGCTGGTCGGACCCGCGGACCTCATAGGCCCTCGGCCGGTGCGGGTCCCGACGCAGGAAGCCCTTGCGCTCCAGGGCCATGAGCTGGTGGGCGACCGACGAAGTGCTGGACAGCCCCACCGCCTGGCCGATCTCCCGCATCGACGGCGGGTAGCCGCGCCGCTGCACCGAGTCCCGGATGACCTCGATGACCCGCCGCTGCCGGTCCGTGAGCCCGGAGCTGTCCGCCCGGATGCCTGGAGGTCGCCCAGGCAGCGAGCGCGTGGGCTTGGGCCCCTCCGCGTTCGTGGTCACTTCATTCATGGCATGCACCGGCTCGAGTCGGCTCTGGGAACGGTCCTGGGCAGTGATGGCGGCACTGTCTGCGGTGGTGGTCACGTCGGCGGCCCCTCTCGAATGGTCTCCCTAGCTGGACAACGGTAGTTGCTTTCGAAAGGTTGCGCCAAACACACGTTCGAGTGAAAAATCGGAGATTGGCTTACATGTGCGTGTGACTAGGTGTATGTGCGATCGCTCGCCGGATTGTCCGGCTCTCCGGGGTGCGGTTCCCCGCTCTCCGGGGTGCGCCCCCTCACCGTAACGCGCTCCCTGTGGGCGTCCCCGGGTGCCCCGTCCGGCGCTCTTCCTTCGGGGCCGTTGCCGGCGTGTCCAGTCTGGCATCCCCGCCCCCGGAATCCGTGGCGCAGGGCGCCTCCCGTAGGCTCTGGGGCGGCCCCGGACCCCGCGGCGCGCGACACGCGCTGTGCGCCGAATAGACGGCTGGACCCCAGATCTAGTGGTTGTATTGCCCCGGCCACCCACAAGTTGTGGTCCCCCGTCCATCGGGGGCGTGGTCATCGCCTATGCTTGTGGCTGCTTCGAAGGGCTCTGACGGGCCTTGACGAGGCTATTCAGTCGTGCTGTGAAGGAGGGTTGGGAGATGCACTGCCCCTTCTGCAGGCACCCCGACAGCCGTGTCGTCGACAGTCGCACCACCGACGACGGGACGGCCATCCGCCGCCGCCGCCAGTGCCCCGACTGCTCCCGCCGTTTCACCACGGTGGAGACCGCGTCGCTCATGGTGATCAAGCGGAGCGGGGTCACCGAGCCCTTCAGTCGCACCAAGGTCATCTCCGGGGTGCGCAAGGCGTGCCAGGGCCGGCCGGTCACCGAGGACGCCCTGGCCCAGCTCGGCCAGCGGGTCGAGGAGGCGGTGCGGGCCACCGGCAGCGCGGAACTGACCACTCACGACGTCGGACTCGCCATACTCGGCCCGTTGCGGGAACTCGACCTCGTCGCGTATCTGCGCTTCGCGTCCGTGTACCGGGCGTTCGACTCACTCGAAGATTTCGAGGCCGCCATCGCGGAGCTCCGCGAGCGGCGGCCCCCCGCGGAGGAGAGCGGGACCGGTGCGACCCCCGAGGTCCCGGTTCCCGCGGGCGCCGCCGACTGATCGTCGGGTCCGGCGAGGGACCGGCGATCGGCCGCTGAGCGGCACATGACGTGTCACGGGTGCTGTGCGTGGTGCCCGGGACAACAGACAGACACGTGCCTTGGGAAGATTTGGGCACTTGAGGGTGTTTTTGCCCGTATATGGGAGGCGGCATGACAGAGACGGCGAGCGGCCCGGCACGAGGGTCCCGTACCAAGGGAGCCAAGGTGAGCAAGGGTCTGCGTATCGAGCGCATCCACACCACCCCCGGCGTGCATCCGTACGACGAGGTCGTGTGGGAGCGTCGTGACGTCGTCATGACCAACTGGCGCGACGGCTCGGTCAATTTCGAGCAGCGTGGCGTCGAGTTCCCCGACTTCTGGTCGGTGAACGCGGTCAACATCGTCACCAGCAAGTACTTCCGCGGGGCCGTCGGCACCCCGCAGCGCGAGACCGGTCTGAAGCAGCTGATCGACCGGATCGTGAAGACCTACCGCAAGGCCGGTGAGGACTACAACTACTTCGCCTCGCCCGCCGACGCCGAGATCTTCGAGCACGAACTGGCGTACGCCCTCCTGCACCAGATCTTCAGCTTCAACTCGCCGGTGTGGTTCAACGTCGGCACGCCGCAGCCCCAGCAGGTGTCGGCCTGCTTCATCCTGTCCGTCGACGACTCCATGGAGTCGATCCTCGACTGGTACAAGGAAGAGGGCATGATCTTCAAGGGCGGCTCCGGCGCCGGCCTGAACCTCTCCCGCATCCGCTCCTCCAAGGAGCTCCTCTCCTCCGGCGGCAACGCCTCCGGTCCCGTCTCCTTCATGCGTGGCGCCGACGCCTCCGCCGGAACGATCAAGTCCGGTGGCGCCACCCGCCGTGCGGCCAAGATGGTCATCCTCGACGTCGACCACCCCGACATCGAGGACTTCATCGAGACCAAGGTCAAGGAGGAGGAGAAGATCCGCGCCCTGCGCGACGCGGGCTTCGACATGGACCTGGGCGGCGACGACATCACCTCCGTCCAGTACCAGAACGCCAACAACTCCGTCCGCGTGAACGACGAGTTCATGAAGGCCGTGGAGTCCGGCGGCAAGTTCGGCCTGCGCGCCCGTATGACCGGTGAGGTCATCGAGGAGGTCGAGGCCAAGGCGCTCTTCCGCAAGATGGCCGAGGCCGCCTGGGCCTGCGCCGACCCCGGCATCCAGTACGACGACACCATCAACCACTGGCACACGTGCCCGGAGTCCGGCCGCATCAACGGCTCGAACCCGTGCAGCGAGTACATGCACCTGGACAACACCTCGTGCAACCTGGCCTCGCTGAACCTGATGAAGTTCCTCAAGGACGACGGCAAGGGCAACCAGTCGTTCGACTCCGTCCGCTTCGCCAAGGTCGTCGAGCTGGTCATCACCGCGATGGACATCTCCATCTGCTTCGCGGACTTCCCGACGCAGAAGATCGGCGAGAACACCCGCGCCTTCCGTCAGCTGGGCATCGGCTACGCCAACCTCGGCGCCCTCCTCATGGCGACGGGCCACGCGTACGACTCCGACGGCGGCCGCGCCCTCGCCGGCGCCATCACCTCGCTGATGACCGGCACCTCCTACAAGCGCTCCGCCGAGCTGGCCGCGGTCGTCGGCCCGTACGACGGCTACGCCCTCAACGCCGAGCCGCACAAGCGCGTCATGAGGCAGCACGCCGACGCCAACGCCAAGGCCGTCCGCATGGACGACCTGGACACCCCGATCTGGGCCGCCGCCACGGAGGCCTGGCAGGACGTGATCCGCCTCGGCGAGAAGAACGGCTTCCGCAACGCCCAGGCGTCCGTCATCGCCCCGACCGGCACCATCGGTCTGGCGATGTCCTGCGACACCACCGGCCTGGAGCCCGACCTCGCGCTGGTCAAGTTCAAGAAGCTGGTCGGCGGCGGCTCGATGCAGATCGTCAACGGCACCGTGCCGCAGGCGCTGCGCCGCCTCGGTTACCAGGAGGAGCAGATCGAGGCGATCGTCGCCCACATCGCCGAGCACGGCAATGTGATCGACGCGCCCGGCCTCAAGCAGGAGCACTACGAGGTCTTCGACTGCGCCATGGGCGAGCGTTCCATCTCCGCGATGGGCCACGTCCGCATGATGGCCGCCATCCAGCCCTGGATCTCCGGCGCGCTCTCCAAGACGGTCAACCTCCCCGAGACGGCCACCGTCGAGGACGTCGAGGAGGTCTACTTCGAGGCGTGGAAGATGGGCGTCAAGGCTCTCGCCATCTACCGCGACAACTGCAAGGTCGGCCAGCCCCTCTCCGCCAAGAAGAAGGAGCAGGAGAAGGCCGAGGTCACCGAGAAGGCCGAGGAGACCATCCGCGCGGCGGTCGAGAAGGTCGTCGAGTACCGCCCGGTCCGCAAGCGCCTCCCCAAGGGCCGTCCCGGCATCACCACCTCCTTCACGGTGGGCGGCGCCGAGGGCTACATGACCGCCAACTCCTACCCGGACGACGGTCTCGGTGAGGTCTTCCTGAAGATGTCGAAGCAGGGCTCCACGCTCGCGGGCATGATGGACGCCTTCTCCATCGCCGTCTCGGTCGGCCTCCAGTACGGCGTGCCGCTGGAGACGTACGTCTCGAAGTTCACCAACATGCGCTTCGAGCCGGCCGGTATGACGGACGACCCGGACGTGCGGATGGCGCAGTCGATCGTCGACTACATCTTCCGCCGCCTGGCGCTGGACTTCCTGCCCTTCGAGACCCGCTCGGCGCTCGGCATCCACTCCGCCGAGGAGCGCCAGCGTCACCTGGAGACCGGTTCCTACGAACCGGCCGAGGACGAGATGGACGTCGAGGGCCTGGCCCAGTCCGCCCCGCGCCAGCAGGAGGCCCCGAAGGCCGTCGCCGCCGCGCCCAAGGCCGAGGTCCCGGCCCCCAAGCAGGCGCACACGTCGGCGGAGCTCGTCGAGATGCAGCTGGGCATCAGCGCGGACGCGCCGCTGTGCTTCTCCTGCGGTACGAAGATGCAGCGGGCCGGTTCCTGCTACATCTGCGAGGGCTGCGGCTCGACCAGCGGCTGCAGCTGAAACCAGGTGGAATCGCGTCGGATGCAACATTCGACGTAGCTGACACCCGAGCGTGTTCTCTGTGAGGGAGGGACGTCGGCCCTGGGCCGACGTCCCTCCCTTCTGCGGTCGGTGCACCACGAGAAGGACTGGACCCGGTGCGTGGGCGCAGGTGGCCATGATTCCCGGGACAGCCGCCACCGTGGCGGGTGACAGCGGCTTGTGGCAGTGGCCCTGGCATGACATGCTCCGCGTCATGATCAAGAGAATCGAGTCCTCCGTCCGCCGATGAGCGAGACGACCGGGACAGGACTGCCCGGATCACCGACCACATTGTTCGACCATGCCCTCCGGCTGCATCGGCTGGCTCCCGGAGAGCCGCTTCATCGCGACGGGGAGCCCTACCCCGACGACGGCTTGCACCGTCATCGGAAAGGCCCGCGCACACCCGAGGACCGGCACTCGGTCGGCAAGGACGCGGCGCTCATCCTGGACGCTCACTTCGCGAGGGCCTCCGCCCGTCCCAGCGAATTGGCCAACGCTTTCCACGACGTCCACGTCCCGATTCACCCCAACGAACACATCGCCGCCGCGGCCGAGCGGGCGGACAGAGAACGCGTTCGCCGGACGGGCCGCTGGCTGGTCCGGTACGGCACCGACCGATGCTCGGTCACCGTGGGGCTGGCCCTGGTCGCTGCTGTGGGAAGGGCTGACGACATCCCGTTGATCCAAACGATCGGGCTGCTGTCCAACCGCTTCGGACCACTGGCGGCGTACGCTCTCGAGAGTCAGCCCGGAGGAGCCGAAGCACTGCTCTGGCTCGCCGAGCGAGTCACCGGCTGGGGACGCGTCTACGTCATTGAGGCTCTCTGCAGACTCGACGACCCAGCTGCCCGACGATGGCTGCTTCGCAGGGCCTGCGACGGCGACTTCCTCAACGGATACTTCGCCGGCAAGGTCGCCACGGTTGCCGGACTCCATGAGGCGCTTTCGGACCTCAGCACGGACAGCGAGATGGTCGACCACACGGGTCGGCTACTTCATCTGATGAGCGACTGCGGAGGGATGGGACTCACCCTCGCCCACTACCCTCACTCGGGAATGGTCCTGGAAGCTCACGCTCGCCACGTGGGTTCGCTCCGCCCGACCATCGAGCGCTACTTCACGATCGCGGTGCTCACTCAGCACCTGACTACGGAGCCTCCCGATGCTGCGGGGTGTACTGCGGCGCAGCAAAAAGCGCTCCGGGAGACGTACCTTGCCATCCTCGACCGAGACGAGTGGACCCGGACCGCACGCGACGGGTTCGCGGCGGATGACAACCGGATGAAGTGGCTTGCCGACTACAGGGCGCCACAGTTGAGGCTGCGTGCGTTTCCCGATCGAGAGCCGGACGCCGAGGAGTAGCGCACGCCGGGAACAAGTGGTCTCCGCCCGTATCCACGGGCGCTGACCGACTGACTGATCGGAACGGGAGAGCCGGAGACACCGGCTCTCCCGTTCCGCGTGCGTGCGAGAGCTTCAGGACTGCTCGGCACCCATCAGCGTGGTGAAGGACTGCGGATCGGCGTCGAAGCCCCGGACGGCACGGCGCCAGCCCCATCCCCCCGTACCGTCGCGGAGGAACTCCACGACGGTCACGGCGGTGGCGTTCCCGAGGCCGGTGAAGTCGTACCGGTCCAGCTCCCGGTAGCCCTCCTTCACCAGGACCAGGGCACTGGTGATGTCGGAGAAGGTCGTACGGCCGCCGCCCTGCTGTATGGCCACGCCCACGACCACGCGCGCGTACTCCGGCGCCAGGCGGTTCAGTTCCAGCGTCATGGCCTCGTCGAAGCCGAAACCCTGCCCGGTCCTGCTCTCCCTCTGAAGGGTGATGGTCCCGTCCGGCGACCGGCTGCCGAAGTGCACCAGGTACACGGGCGCACCATGGGGATCGTCCGCCCGGTAAACGGCGGCGATGATGTCGAGATCATGGTCCGGGACTCCGGCGGGGCTCGGATCCCACTTGAGTGTCACCTCGACCTTGCCGACCCCCTTGTTGGCACTGCTCACGGGATTCCCCTCTCTCGTACGGACAAGCCAACTGCCCGTGGCCCACAGCTCCTTGCCCATGGTGTCACGCACTCAGTGGGGGATCCGGCGTGGCGGACGCTGCCGGGGGAGCTCGTCCCGGAACGCCTCGATGCGACTGCCGACCTGACGGATGAGATGCGTGTCCTCGATCCGGTCCAGGTAAAGGCACCGGCGGGCCACGCCCTCCAGCTCGAAGGCGAAGTAGATCGCCATGAGCGGGTTGATGAACAGTTCGCTGCCTCGCGTACGGGACGTGAACCGGACGTCCCCGAAAGAACCCTGGACAGCGGCCGCGATGGAACCGTTGACGATGCTGGGGAAGTCGGGCGTACAGCTCTGCGCGTGGGCGACCGCGTCCACGAAGAGAGCACCCTCACGTGTCGTACGCGGGACGGAGAAGGCCCCCAGATAGGCGCCGTCCTTCTCCAGGGCGGCGATGTTCTCCAGGACCAGGCCATGGCTGACTCCGTGGTACGCGTCCACTCCGAAACCGATCGACGCGATCAGGCGCTCGGGCACCTCCAGCCCGGCGAGGGCCGCCACGCTGGTCAGGTCCTCCTCCGGGGTGCCGAGCCCGGACTCGTCGCCGCGCATCAGGATGTCGGTCCCGCCGTCGACCAGGACGACCGCGTCGATGTCGTAGTGCTCGATCAGCGCCTTGTACGCGGCCCGCAGCGGCTGGACCCCGACGCGGGCGAAGGCGTGGACGGTGCCGGGGTAGCCGTGCAGCGCGAGCCATTGGGCGAGGGTGCGTTCGGGGAAGTACGTCTGGTGCGGTGCCGATTCGGGGGTGACGACGGCGACGTCGGGGGCGAGCCAGGCGTCGAGGGGGAGGCCCTCCACGGCGCTGAAGGCCAGGTTGGCGAGGTGGACCTCCTTGCCCTGGTGGCGCAGCGACAGCGCCAGCGGGAGCCCCGCGTATATGTCGAAGCCGCCGCCCGCGCCCGCGACGAGGACCCGTTCGGCGGATTCGAGGCGTGCGAAGAGCGGGTTGGTGTGCAGCGCGGTCATCCGGTCATTGTGCCGGGGCGTTCGAACCGGAGCCGGATGTTTGTGCCACGGCCGGTAGTCGATGGGAGTGCGGTGCGCGAGACCTGGACCGGCGGGAGGCCCGGCGCCGTACGATGGCGCGGTGCTGGTCAAGTGGATTCGCTGCACCGTGGTGGACCGTCGTGGGTTCGAGCGGGGGCAGCGGAAGTGGGCGGGGCTGCTGGGTGAGCCGGGATTCCGTGGGCAGGGGGGCGGTTGGAGCAGGAGCCGGCCCGGTGTCGCCCATGTCTTCGCCTTCTGGGAGAGCCGGCCCTTCTACGACTCGTTCATGGCGCGCTCGCACGACCGGCTGGCCGCCGCGCAGTCGGGCACGTACAAGGACATGCAGGTCAAGCTGTTCGACCACCGCTTCGATGTGAAGACGGGCTTCGAGCCCCGCTTCACCGACGCCGACGTCGTCCGCGTCGCGCACAGCAGGATCCACGAGGAGCGGGTCGAGCACTACGCCCTGATGCAGGAGAAGGTGTGGAATCCGGCCATGGCAGGGTCGCCGGGGATGCTGCGCGGGCTCTTCGGGGAAGCGCCGGGGAACGAGTTCCTCGTCCTGTCGATGTGGCGGTCGGCGGCCGAGCACGGCAAGTACCGCACGGAGCGCGTGGAGCGACTGGCCCTGCGGGCCCAGATCGAGGCGGACGTGGCCGCGCTGACGGGCGACGTCGTCGACCTGGAGGCGGCGTGGACGGTGTGAGGACCGCGCCCGGGGCCGGGGGCCGGGACCGGGAGGGAGCCGGGACCGGGGCGGGGCAGGGACCGGGGCGGGGCAGGGGGCACCGGCCGGTCGGTACGCCGGATGGCGTCCGGCCATGGGGCCGGCCGGGCCCGGCCGGAAGGGACGATCTAGGGTCGTGACATGGGGCGACCGCGGCGCATCGTTCTCGTACGGCACGGCGAATCGGAGGGCAACTCCGACGACACCGTGTACGAGCGCGAGCCCGATCACGCGCTGAGACTCACCGAGCGGGGGCGGCGGCAGGCCGAGGAGACGGGCGAACGGCTGCGGGCGCTGTTCGGGGACGAGCGGGTCAGCGTCTACATCTCGCCGTACCGTCGCACGCACGAGACCTACCAGCTCTTCCGCCTGGATCCGGCACGGGTACGGGTCAGGGAGGAGCCGCGGCTGCGCGAGCAGGACTGGGGAAACTGGCAGGACAGGAACGACGTCCGGCTCCAGAAGGCGTACCGGGACGCGTACGGGCACTTCTTCTACCGGTTCGCGCAGGGTGAGTCCGGGGCGGACGTGTACGACCGGGTCGGAGCGTTCCTGGAGAGCCTGCACCGCAGCTTCGAGGCGCCCGATCACCCGCCGAACGTCCTGCTGGTGACGCACGGCCTGACCATGCGGCTGTTCTGCATGCGCTGGTTCCACTGGACGGTCGCCGAATTCGAGTCGCTGACCAACCCCCGCAACGGTGAGACCCGGATGCTGGTGCTCGGGGAGGACGGCCGGTACGCCCTTGACCGGCCGTTCGAGCGCTGGCGGCCCCCCGAGCCGTACGGCACCACCGGATAGAGTGGCAGTGCGATGACCGCTGACTCCTCTTCCGCCCGGCGCTTCGAACGCGCCCTGGCCAGCCTGCGCGGGCTGTCCGTGGGAGACGCCCTGGGCTCCCAGTTCTTCGTCCCCGACAACTATCCCCTGCTGAAGCGGCGCGAGCTGCCGCCCGGATCCTGGCAGTGGACCGACGACACCGAGATGGCCTGCTCCGTGCTGGCCGTCCTCGCCGAGCACGGGCGTATCGACCAGGACGTGCTCGCCCGCTCCTTCGCCGAGCACCACGACTTCGACCGGGGTTACGGGCCCGCCGTCAACCGGATGCTCCGGCTGATCCGCGAGGGCGGCGACTGGCGGGAACTGGCCGCCGGCCTGTTCAAGGGGCAGGGCTCCTGGGGCAATGGCGCCGCCATGCGCATCGCCCCGCTGGGCGCCTGGTACGCGGACGATCCCGAGCAGGCGACGCACCAGGCCGAGATCTCCTCGTACACCACCCACCAGCACCGGGAAGCCGTGGTGGGATGCATGGCCGTCGCGGCCGCCGCCGCCCTGGCGGCCGATCCGGCAGGGCCGCCGAAGCCGGAGGAACTGCTCGACGGTGTCGTCGCGCTCGTGCCGCGCAGCGCTGTGGGCGCGGGCCTGCGCAGGGCCCGGGACATGCTCGACTACGGCGACGCGGCGACCGTCGCGGCGGTGCTCGGCAGCGGTCGGCGTACGAGCGCGCACGACACCGTGCCGTTCGCGCTCTGGTCGGCCGCCCGCTCGCTGGGCGACTACGAGCGGGCGTTCTGGACCACCGCCCAGGTGGGCGGTGACGTCGACACGACGTGCGCCATCGCCGGGGGAGTGGTGGCCGCCACGGCCGCCGGGGCGCCACCGGCCGAGTGGCTGGACCGCACGGAGGCACTGCCCGACTGGCTGCCCGGGGGACCGGCCGGCAGCTGACGCAAGTGTCACGGTCCTGCCACAGCGTGGAGGCCGAACGGGATCCGGCCCTTTCCCCGGCTACCCTTTCGGCCACGCCGCCGCCTTGATCATGACAAGCGCGCGCTGACCAGACGCCGGGACCGTACGACACTGCCGTGGTGAACCACGCGGGCCCCGGTCGGGAGGGGGTCCCGTGCCAGACACGCCGTCCGCATCGCCAACACCACCGCAGCAGCCCCCGGGGGACGAGGGCACCCAGGCCGCCTCGGCGTCCCCATCGCCGGGGGCCCCGTCCGCAGGGGCCTCCGCCGACAGGGCCCCTTCCGACAGGGCCCCTTCCGACAGGGCCCCTTCCGACAGGGCCCCTTCCGACAGGGCCTCTTCCGGCAGTGCACCCTCCGACAGGGCCCCCGGCGCGGTGCCGGGTGATGCTGCTGAGAGTGGTGGGGCGCCGGGTGATGCTGCTGAGGGTGGTGGGGCGCCGGGTGAGGCTGGTTCGGGCCCCGGTGGTGCGGCGCGGGGTGGGGCCGGTTCGACCCTTGACGGTGATGGGGTGCAGGACGATCGCGGTTCGGTTCCTCGCACGGCGCCGGCCGACGAGCCTCGTCCCACCGACCGCGACGAACCTCGCCCCGCCGATGACGGTTCCGGCACCGTGCGAGGTGACGGCGCCGACGGCGACCGGCCGGGCCCCGTGCCGGGTGGGGCCGCCGTCGGCACGGCTCCCGGCGGCACCCCCAGCCCTCCCTCATGCGGTACCCCGCCACCGTCAGGCGGCACCCCCGGCCCTCGTCCCGGCGGCACACAGGGCGCCGCTCCTGCCATGGCACGTGCCCGGGCGGAGGCAGGGCCTGGGGCGCCGGGCATGGGACAGCCGGGGCAGCCGGGGCAGCCGCGATACCGGCCGGTCCCGCCCCCGCCGGGCGAGACGTGGCTGACGCGGATACGCCCGCGCCCACCCGCTCCGATACCGGCGGCCGCCCTCTGGTCGGCGCTGGCCACCGCCCTCCTCAGCGCGTTGCTCCTGGGCGACGGGCTGGGCTTGAACCTGCTGATCGTCGCCGTACCGGCCACCCTCACCGCCTACTTCGCCGCCGTGGCGGCGGGCCGCCGCATCCGCCCATGGACCGCGGTCTGGGGCGTGGGCGGCCTCGCCCTGCTGGTGGTACCCGCCCTGCGGGACGCGGGCTGGCCCACCTTCCTCGCCATCGTCTCCGCCGTGGGTCTCGCGTCGCTCGCCCTGCACGGCAGCCGCAACTGGCGCGGCATTCTCTTCAGCCCCTTCGGCCTCTTCGATTCGATCGGCCCCGGCCTCGTCTGGGCCTGGCGTGGACTGCGCGAGCGGGCCGGCGGAGCCCAGGGCCGGACGGGCCCGGTGCTGCGTACGACCGGTGTGGCCCTGGGCCTGCTGATCGTGTTCGGCGCGCTGTTCGCGGGCGCCGACGCCGCCTTCGCCGACCTGCTCGGCTCGCTCGCGCCGGACGTGACGGTCACCGACGGGCCCTGGCGGTTCCTGCTGTTCGCCCTCGGCCTGGTCGGGGCGCTGGCCGCCGCCCGTACGGCCGCCGCGCCGCTGCGGTGGGACCGCCTGAAGGCCCGCCCCGGCCGCCCGCGGGCCCGTATGGAGTGGGCGCTCCCGCTCATCGTGCTCAACCTGCTCTTCGCCGTCTTCAACACCGTCCAGCTCACCGTGCTCTTCGGCGGCTACGAGAAGGTGCTCAGCCAGACCGGCCTCACCTACGCCGAGTACGCGCGCCAGGGCTTCTGGCAGCTCCTCTGGGCCACCCTGCTCACGCTCGGCGTCATTGCCCTGGCCCTCCGCTGGGCACCTCGTGACGGCGCCCGGGACCGCACCCTGGTCCGGTCCGTGCTGGGCACCCTCTGCCTGCTCACCCTGGTGGTGGTGGCGTCCGCGCTGCGAAGGATGGACCTGTACGTCGACGCGTACGGGCTGACCCGGCTGAGGGTCTCGGTGGCCGCCATGGAACTGTGGCTCGGCCTCGTCCTCGTCCTGATCATGGCGGCCGGTGTGCTCGGCGCGCGCCGGCTTCACCTGCCGCGCGCCGTCGCGGTGAGCGCGGCGGCCGGCGTCCTCGCCTTCGGGCTGATGTCGCCGGACGGGCTCGTCGCGGAGCGGAACGTACAGCGCTACGAGCGGACCGGCAAGATCGACGTCGGTTATCTGGACGGTCTGTCGGCGGACGCCGTGCCGGCCCTTGACCGGCTGCCCGAGCCTCTGCGTTCCTGCGCCCTCCTGAAGATCGCGCGGAGTCTGGAGGGCGACGAGATCCCCTGGTACGCGGTGAGCCGGGGCGAGACCCGCGCCCGGGACATCCTCGACGAGCGCGGTGTCTCGGTCACGGGCTACACCTGCAATCCCCGGCGCAACGACTACGTCGACGAATTCGACGAGTACGACTACTAGGCGGACCGGCGGCCGGCAGATCGGCGGACCGGCGGTCCGGCGGACCGGCTGCCGGCCCACGTCGCCCCGGGCCGGGGACTACACCCCCGGCCCGGCCGGACCGGCCGCCTCCGATGTGCCGTTGAGCGCCTCCAGGTCGCTCTTGCGGACCCGGACCACGACCAGCGCGGTGAGCAGCGCCACGGCGACCATGCCCACGGCGGCCATGAACGCCGTCGAGATTCCGGCCGTCAGTACGTCGTGGGACCACGGCGCGGGGAGTTCGCGGGTCGCGGCGAACTGTTCCTGCTGCTGAGGGGTGGCCTCCGCCAGGAACGCCGGGACCTGATTCTCGGCCTCTTCCCGGCTCGCCGTACCGAAAACCGTCACCAGGATGGACAGGCCCAGGGAACCACCCACCTGCTGTGTCGCGTTGAGCAGACCGGAGGCCGCCCCTGCCTCGTGCTGCGCGACCCCCGAGACGGCCGTCAGCGTCAGGGTCACGAAGTTCAGGCCCATGCCGAAGCCGAACAGCAGCATCGGACCGAGGACCCCGCCCGTGTACGAACTCTCCGGTGAGATGAGTGTCAGCCAGAACAGCCCCACGCCCGTGATGGCCGAGCCCGTCACCATGAACGGTTTCGGCCCCAGCACCGGAAGGAGCCGCTGGGAGAGCCCGGCTCCCGTGACGATGGCCACGGTCACGGGCAGGAAAGCGAGCCCGGACTGGATCGGGCTGTAGGCGAGCACGTTCTGTACGAACAGCACGATGAAGAAGAACATTCCGAACATGGCGGCGGCCAAGCTCAGCATGATGACGTACGTACCCGATCGATTCCGGTCGGCGAACATCCTGAGCGGCGTGATGGGTTCCCGCGCCCGCGCCTCGACGGCCGCGAAGGCGGCGAGCAGTACGAGGGCTGCGAGGAACGACCCGATGGTGAGCGCGTCGCGCCAGCCCTCCTCGGACGCGCGGATGAACCCGTACACGAGGGAGGCCATACCCATCGTCGACGTCAGCGCGCCCGCGACGTCGAAGCGGCCGGGGTGGCGTACCGACTCGTTGATGTACAGCGGCGTGAGTACGGCGATCAGCACACCGATCGGTACGTTGACGAAGAGCACCCAGCGCCAGTCGAGCCACTCGGTGAGCATCCCTCCGGCCAGCAGCCCGATCGCGCCACCCCCCGCCGAGACGGCCGCGAAGACCCCGAACGCCCGGTTCCGCTCCGGCCCTTCGGGGAAAGTCGTGGTGATGAGGGCGAGCGAGGTGGGCGAGGCTATCGCCCCGCCCACACCCTGAAGCGCGCGTGCGGCGAGCAATTGCCACGGCTCCTGCGCGAATCCGCCCAGCAGGGAGGCGAAGGTGAAGACGAGGATTCCGGTCATGAAGACCCGACGGCGTCCCAGGATGTCGCCCGCCCTGCCGCCGAGCAGCAGCAATCCGCCGAAGGTGAGGGTGTACGCGCTGAGCACCCAGGACAGGCCGGTGGTCGAGAACGACAGCGCGTCCTGGATGTGGGGAAGAGCGATGTTCACGATCGTCGCGTCCAGCACGACCATCAACTGACAGGCGGCGATGACGGTGAGGGCGATTCCCGGACGCCCCTCCCGGCGGGCGGCGCCCGGCTTGTTCTGTGTTTCCGAAGGAGAGGTCGTCACTATGGATCCCCCATGAGCGAGTTAGTGAACGGATCCGTTCACTGTCTCGTCAACGGTAGTGAGTCCCCATCAGAGAACGCAACCGTTCACTGATCGCTGTCGTCCCCCAATCCCGCTTCCCCAATGGAGAGTTGTTGATGGTGAGTACCCGCTCCACGCCCTCTGCGCCCCCCGCGGCTGCGCCTGCCGCGCCCCCGGTGGCTTCCGCGGATGCCACTTCCCCTGCGCGCGCCGTGCCTCCCGCGCCTACTGCGGCATCCGCGCCCGCTGCATCCCCCACGGGTGCCGCGCCCCCCGCCCCCGCCGCGCCTGCTGCGGCCGCAACGGCCGCTCAGCGCTCGTCGGTCGGCGCTCGGGCGCGATCGGTGTCCTTGCGGCGTCGCGGGGCCGTGTTGGAGCGGGCGATCCTCGACGCGGCTCTGGAGCAGCTCGGCACGGTCGGCTGGAACGGGTTGACCATGGAAGGGGTCGCGGCCGGCGCCCAGACCGGCAAGGCCGCCGTCTACCGGCGCTGGCCCTCGAAGGAGGACCTCGTGGCGGACGCGCTGCAGGCCGGGCTTCCGGTGCTGGACGAGGCGGCCGACCACGGCTGCATCCGCGAGGACCTCTACCGGCTCTGCCTCCGGATGCGCGACGTCCTCTACTCCAAGCCGGGTTTCGCGATCCGCTCGGTGATTCACGAATGCGACAGTGTGACGGCCGAGCGGTTCCAGGGATTGATCCGTAACGGAGTGATCGGGCCCTCCACTCGCCTCATTCACGAGGTCGTACGCCGGGGAATCGAGCGGGGTGACGTTCGGGCCGATGCGAGCGACAACCTGGTCGTCGATGTGGTGCCGGCCATGATGATGTACCGGTCCAAGATGTGCGGCAGCGAATGGACCGACGCCGATGTCGCGGAGATGATCGACCGGGTCATGATTCCGCTCCTGCGGCCGGTGTCCGAGTGAGGGAGACGGCAGAGGAGACCGCGGCGAGGTGGCAGGGAGGCGGCAGGGCCTCGGCCTCCGAGGCCGGATCGCAATCCGGGTATCGCGGGCGGGGCCGGGCGGCGTAACCTGTCTGGCGCCATGCCGTACGAACCACCCACTCACACCGTCGAGCGCTCGATCAGAGCGACCACCGGCGCCAAGATCATCGCCGGAGTCGACGAAGTCGGACGCGGGGCGTGGGCCGGTCCCGTCACGGTCTGTGCCGCTGTCACCGGACTCCGCCGGCCACCCGCCGGACTGACCGATTCCAAACTCATCAGCCCCAAGCGCCGTGCCGAACTGGCCGAGGAGCTGGAGAAGTGGGTCACCTCCCACGCCCTCGGGCACGCCTCTCCGGAGGAGATCGACGAGCTCGGGATGACAGCGGCGCTCCGACTGGCCGCCATCCGCGCCCTGGACGCCCTTCCGGTGCGACCGGACGCGGTGATCCTGGACGGCAAGCACGACTACCTCGGGCGACCCTGGCAGGTCCGTACGGTGATCAAGGGCGACCAGTCCTGTGTCGCGGTCGCCGCCGCCTCGGTGATCGCCAAGGTGCGGCGGGACGCGATGATGGCCGAGCTGGAGGCGGAGTCCGCCCAGTGCGCCGTCTTCGGATTCGGGGACAACGCCGGATACCCGTCGCCGGTGCACAAAGCGGCGCTCCGGGAATGGGGCCCCACGCCGTACCACAGGCTGAGCTGGTCGTATCTCGACGCGCTGCCCCAGTGGCGGCACCTCAAGAAGATCCGCATCTCGGCGGAGGCGGCCGAGCTGGAAAGCGGGGGCCAACTCGGCTTCGACTTCTGAACGCCCGGCAGCGTCCCGCCGAACAGCAGGCCGCATATGAGCGACGCGCGCATTCGTCATCCGTACGCGTCGCGTGTATGCGCCACCCGCCGGTGTCACTCGCACCGGCGTTTGATAGACATCCAGTTATGCCTCTCATCCCCGAGGAGCCTCAGATTCACGAGAGTGCCCAGGGTCCCCGCGCAACTCCGGCCGCCGGCCGCCCCGCGCCGACCCCCCGACCCGTACCCGGTCCGCGTTCCGCGGCCTCGCCGCGTCCCGGCCCCGGCCCGGCCCGGCCCACGCCTCCGGCATCGCCGCGTCAGCACACCGGTGCGGCGCATCCCCCGGTGTCCCGGCCGGAGAATCGTTCCGCGCCACGGCCCCCGTCCGCGACCCAACCGCAGATCCAGCTGATCCCCGCTCCCACGGGCGGCGCGCTCGACGCCGCCGAAGAGGCGGTCGACCTGCTGCTCGAAACCGGTCGGTCGCCGGGCGACATCCTGGTCCTGACCACCGGCGACCCGCACCCGTGGGCCACCCACGAGCTGTCCTTCGGCGACGCGTCCTACTGGGCCCAGCACGACGCCCGCGACGACGTGTTCTTCGCGGACGCGGCTGCCGTGGAGCGCGCCTCGGCCCGGCCAGTGGTGGTCGTGGCGGTCAACGGCGGCGGCGACGACGCGGCTGCCCGCGCCCTGCCGGCGGCGATGGCCAGGGCGACCGCGCTGCTGATCGTCTGCGGCGACCCGCAGCGGATCAACGCGGTGCTCGGCGCCGGCGTCTGAGCCGTACGCGCGTACACGGCGTTCCAGGGGCCCGCACCTGGCACTGCGTCCCGTCCGGGGCGCCGGTGTCAGGGGCCGGCTGCCGGTGCCGCCGGGGGTGTGCCACCGGGAGGTGTCGACGGACGGAGCCGGAGCAGGCGGGACGGTACGCCGTTCCCGCTCCCGTTTTCCCTCCCGTCCGGCTGCCGGAGCCGCCTGTGGCGGCGCTGTGCGCTGTGGCGCTTCACGGCGGTGGCCTGTCGCGCGACGGGGAGGCCGTACCGGGTGGCCGACACGCCTGCAGTGGTCACGCGTGCGGGCGGCCGAGGTCGTCGGCCGCGGTGACCGGTCGCGGTGACCGGTCGCGGTGACCGGTCGCGGTTCCGGTTCCGGTGACGGTCGCGGTTCCGGCCCCGGTGACCGGCCGGCGGTGAACCCTCGTGGTGACTGTGTGCGGTGACCGTTTGCCGTGCGGGTGGTTCAGGGTGTCCCGGTGCTCCCGGCGCCTCAGCGGGCCGCCGTGCGGCGCAAGGGCTCCGCGGCGCCGCTCGCGGTGCGCGGAGCCGGGAGTATCTCGTCGGCCGAGGCGTCCGCCAGATCACCGGCCGGCGAGGCCGAGTGCGGGCGTCGGCCACCCCGGCCCTCGCCCAGTACCTGCCAGCCGCCACGGGTCAGGGTGATGTACGCGCCGCACCGCAGCCCGTGCAGCGTGCAGGCGTCCCGCAGCCCCCACATCCACGCCCCGTCCTCCTCCGTCCACCGCTCGTCGCCGTCACGGCAGTAGAGCAGGACGGCGGTCCGTACCGGGGTACGGCGCCGCAGATCGTGCGGGATGACCCTGCGGAGGTGCGCGAGCAGGGAGTTGCGGAACTCCCAGCCGTCCGCGGGCGAGGCGCGGCGCGCGAACGAGGCACTGGCGGTCAACCGCTCCTCATGGTCGAGGACGGCGACGACGGCGGTCGCGGGCGTCGGGCGGTGGCGGGCGTGCAGGCCGCTGACGACCTCGCGCGGATTGCGCAGCAGCGGAATCCCGGCCGCCGCCCACTCGGCGGGTTCGAGCATCCGGGCGAGGCGGCTGGCGGGGTCGGCGGGCGTGCTGATCGAGGTGGCTGCGGACGGAGCGAATCCGAAGGTCACGGTCCTCCCTTCGCATACGCGCCCACAGAGCGGGCAGGGTCGAGTGAGGGACGCACCGGCACAGCCCTTCTGGACCGCGAACAGACCGTGCGGGGAGCGGATTCCAATTCTTGCTGGCGGAACGGGCAAGCGGCAACGAGCAATTGGGGCTGCTGCCGGGAATGGGATGGTATGGCACTCATATCCTTCCCCATCGTCTCGGGGATGACGCGTCCCGTCACCCTTGAACGGCGAGGACCAGCGGAAACACTCCCCCCGCGCCGGCCCGGCGCAGCAGCCGCGCCGCCACGGCGAGCGTCCAGCCACTGTCAGAGAGGTCGTCGACCAGCAGCACCGGCCCCCCGGCCGACGCCAACTCCCCGGCCAGCGCGGGCGGCACGGTCAGCGCCCGGTGCAGACCCAGCACCCGCTGCGCGCTGTTGGTCCGTGAGATCCGGGTGTCCGACGCCTCCGGGGCGTACTCGACGGAGCCGAGCAGCGGCATCCTGCCCACCTCGGCGATCCGTCGGCCCAGTGAGCCCACGAGCTGCGGCCTGCTGAGCGAGGCGACCGTGACCACGCCCACCGGTCGCGGTGGTGCGTCCGGCGCCCCGGACGCCCAACCGCCCGGCGCCTTGGCCCAGTCGGCGAGCACCCGCACCACCGCGTCCACCACATCGTCCGGTACCGGGCCGTCAGCCGCCCCCGGCGCCAGCATCGGACGCAGTCGGTTGCCCCATCCGATGTCGGAGAGCCGTCCCAGCGCCCGTCCCGGGAAGGACTGTTCACCGGCGGGGATACGGCCCTTGAGGTCGACCCCGGCCGCGGGCAGCCCGGTCGGCCACATCTTGCGCGGCTCGACCTCCACCCCGGGCCGACCCAGCTCTCCACGCGCGGCGTCCAGCGCCGCCCCCGACACCTTGGCGTCGAATCGGGGCCCGGCGCAGTTGTCGCAGCGACCGCACGGAGCGGCCTCCTCGTCGTCCAGCTGCCGGCGCAGGAACTCCATCCGGCACCCGTTCGCCGACGCGTAGTCACGCATCGCCTGCTGCTCCGCCTCTCGCTGCCGCGCCACCCACGCGTACCGCTCGGAGTCGTAGGACCAGGGCTGCTCCGTGGAGGTCCAGCCACCCTTCACCCGGCGCACCGCGCCGTCCACGTCGAGGACCTTGAGCATCGTCTCCAGGCGGGTGCGGCGCAGCTCCACCAGCGGCTCCAGGGCGGGCAGGGACAGCGGCCGGCCGGCGTGCGCCAGCACGTCGAGGGTGCGGCGCACCTGCTCCTCGGGCGGGAAGGCGACCGAGGCGAAGTACTGCCAGATCGCCTCGTCCTCCTTGCCGGGCAGCAGTAGCACTTCCGCGTGCTCCACGCCACGGCCCGCCCGGCCCACCTGCTGGTAGTAGGCGATGGGGGAGGAGGGCGAGCCCAGGTGCACGACGAAGCCGAGGTCCGGCTTGTCGAAGCCCATACCGAGCGCCGAGGTGGCCACCAGCGCCTTGACCCGGTTGGCCAGCAGGTCCTCCTCGGCCTGCTGGCGGTCCGCATTCTCCGTGCGGCCGGTGTACGAGGCCACGGTGTGGCCGCACTGACGCAGGTAGGCGGTCACCTCCTCGGCGGCAGCGACCGTGAGCGTGTAGATGATCCCCGAGCCGGGCAACTCGCCGAGGTGGTCGGCCAGCCAGGCCAGGCGGTGGGCCGCGTCCGGCAGCCGGAGCACCCCCAGGCTCAGGCTCTCCCGGTCCAGCGGGCCGCGCAGGACGAGCGCGTCCGTGCCCGCTCCGGTGCCCAGCTGCTCGGCGACGTCCGCCGTCACCCGCGCGTTGGCCGTGGCGGTGGTGGCGAGGACCGGAACGCCGGGCGGCAGCTCGGCCAGCATGGTGCGCAGCCGCCGGTAGTCGGGCCGGAAGTCGTGGCCCCAGTCGGAGATGCAGTGCGCCTCGTCCACCACCAGCAGGCCGGTCGCGGCGGCGAGCCGGGGCAGCACCTGATCGCGGAAGTCCGGGTTGTTGAGCCGCTCGGGGCTGACGAGCAGCACATCGACCGCGCCCTCGGCCACTTCCTGCTGGACCGTCTCCCACTCCTCGGTGTTGGAGGAGTTGATCGTCCGGGCGCGGATGCCGGCCCGCGCCGCCGCCTCCACCTGGTTGCGCATGAGCGCGAGCAGGGGTGAGACGATCACGGTCGGGCCGCTGCCCCGCTCGCGCAGCAGCGAGGTCGCGACGAAGTACACGGCCGACTTGCCCCAGCCGGTGCGCTGCACGACGAGCGCCCGCCGCTTCTCGGCGACCAGCGCCTCGATCGCGCGCCACTGATCCTCCCGCAGCCGGGCGGTGCCGCTGTCGTCCCCGACGAGGCGGGCGAGCACGGCATCCGCGGCTGCGCGAAGGGTGCTGGATCCTGCGTTGCTCGTGTGCTCCATGCCCCCATGCAACAGCACGGGTCTGACAACCGGCGAACCGGCGAACCGGCGCACAAGCGAATCAGCGGACCGGCGCACCGGTGAAACGGACCGGCGATCCGGTGCACAGGCGAACCAGCGAACCAGCGGACCGGCGTACCGGTGAAATGAACCGGCGTACCGGCGCACCGGCGATGCGAACCGGCGAACCGGCGAATGAGAAACCCGGCCGACAGGCGATCCGGCGAGCCGAACCGGCCGACCGGCGATCCGGCGATCCGGCCGAGCGGCGATCCGGCCGACCGGCGGCCGAGTGCGATACGACGTGTCGCGCGGCGCGCGGCGCGTATACCAGTCGGGCAGTCCGTGCGCGAGCGAGCCGCCGCGCCTGTGGACAGCGACGTTCCACGCCGTCCCGCGGTTGTCCACAGGGGTCGACGGCCGGCGTCGTTCGCGGGACCGTCGTGGCCATGAACAAGCACCACGAGACCACCGGACCCGCCGACGACCAGCAGCAGATCACCCTGCGTGGCCCGGCCGAACTAGCCGACGCACTGCCGTACATGATGGGTTATCACCCGACCGACTCGATCGTGATGGTCGCTCTCCACGGCGACCGGGGCCGCTTCGGCGGCCGGCTCAGGCTCGGCATCCCGCGCTCCCCGCGAGAGTGGCCGCCCGTGGCCGAGCAGCTCGCCGAGTGCCTCGTCGAGGGATGTGAGCGGCGCGGTTCGCGACCCGACGGCATCGTCGTCTTCCTCTGCCAGGACCCGGCCGACGGGGAGACCGGCCGCCGTGTCATGGAGCGTCTGCGTCCGCTCGCCCAGCGGCTGCGCACCGCCTGCGGCACCCTCGACGTGCCGGTGTACGAAGCGCTCTGCATCTCCGACGGCCGCTTCTGGTCCTACTGCTGCCCCGACACCCGCTGCTGCCCGCCCGAGGGGAATCCCCTGGCCCTGCCGGGTACGTCGGTGATGGCGGCCGCCGCCGCGTACGCCGGCATCCAGGTGCGCGGCTCACTGCGTGAGATGGAGGGACGCCTGCGGCCGTGGCCGTACGAGGCGGCTCGGTCGGGCGACCAGTTGCGGGCACTCGACTCCACCGGGGCGGCCCTGGTGCCCAGGATCCTTGACGGGGAAGGCCGCGCCACGGTGCGCACGGAGACGATCCACCTGGCGGAGGAGCTCATGAAGCGCCTCGCGGACGGCCCACGGATCACGGACCCGACGGCGGCCGATGCCCAGGACGACGCACTGATCCGGCACGACGAGGCGGCCGCCGTCATCCTGGGGCTTCAGGACCGGGAGACCCGGGACCGGGCGGCGGAGTGGATGGAGGGGGCGGAAGCGGCACCGGCTCTGCGGCTCTGGCGTGCACTTGCCCGCCGTTGCGTGGGGGCCTACGTCGAGCATTCGGCCGCACCGCTGACGCTCGCCGGCTGGGTCGCCTGGTCGACCGGTGACGAACCCGCCGCCCGCGTGGCGCTCGGCCTCGCCCTGGACGCCGACCCGGAGTACGTGTTCGCCAGGCTCCTGCACCAGGCCTGTAACGAGGGCCTCGACCCCGAGTCGCTGCGCCGGTGCCTCCGTGAGGAGCGCGACGCGCGGACCGCCGCCGAGACCCGGGCCGCGTCCGGTGCGCGGACACGGCCGGGCGCGCGGGCGGGGGCGGGCATGCCGACGGTGCGCCGCCGCGCGAGGCGCCGGTCGGCACGGATCCCCGCCGGGAGGAGCGTCTCGACCCCGCTTCCCGGTGCGGCCGGGCCGGACGGGGGCGGGGCGCGTTCCCGGAGCCGCGCGGCCCGTCGTGGCGGAGGGCGCGGAGGCAGGAGCGGGCGATGAGGGGCGTGACCAGGACCCGGGTGGCGCCGTTCCCCTGTGTGGCGGAGTCGTCCGACCCGTGCCGTCGTACCACCAGCGGCTGTCCGGAGCGCACAGAAGGCTCAGCACACCACCCATGGACCTCACCGTCCCGTCCCGATCCCCCGTCCCCCCGTTCCGCCGTCCCTCGGCCGCCGGTCCGGCGCCCCCCGGACCGGTGCGTCCAGGGGAACTGCCGCCCGTGCACGATGCGATCATCTGCGTGGCGCTGCCCTCCTTCGCCGTCTCCCCGTCGCACGGACAGCTCACCGGCCACGGCCTCGAAGGTGTCTACCACTCGGGTCGCCGCGTCCTTTCCCGCTGCCACCTGCGCGTGGCGGACCGGGAACCGGTCACGGTGCAGGGCCGGCTCCTGTCCGCCGACCGGGCCCGGTTCGTCGCGGTGGTGCGCACCTCCGCCGACCCCGGCCCCGATCCGGGCGTCGGAGTGGAGCGGGTCAGATGCGCGGACGGCACCGAGCGGATCACCTTCCGCAGTTCGGTGGGCCGGACCCTCCGGCTGCCCGTCGAGATCGCCATGGGCACTGACCTGGCGGACCTGGGTGCCGTCGCGTCCGGCCGGCCGACCGCCGAGCTGCGCGCGGCGGTCCACGACTCGGGCCTGCGCTGGTCGGCGCCCGATGGCGGCCGTGCGACAGTCACCGCCGACCCGCCGCCCAAGGACACCCTGGCCTCCGCCGGGCTGCTGCGATGGGAGCTGGAGCTCCGTCCCGGCGCCGCCCGCACCATCGTCCTCGAGGTACGGGCTGCCCCTCCGGGCACAACGCGGCCCGTGGGGCGGACGGGCGGCCGCAGCCCCCTCGCCGATGCCCACGCCGAGGGAGACGATCCCCGCGTGGAGAGGCTCCTCCGGGTGGGCCTCGGAGATCTACGGGCGCTCCTGGTGCGCGATCCGGCGCACCCGGCCGACCTCCATCCCGCTGCCGGTGTGCCGTGGCGCTGCGGCCCGGCCCCCGCGGAGGCGCTGTGGGCCGCCCGCATGGCCCTCCCGCTCGGCACCCGGCTCGCCGTCACCACGCTGCGAACCCTCGCCCGCACCCAGCTCTCCGGCCCCGGCCCGGGTGCGGGACACATCCCCGGACCGCTGCGCGACACCGGACCCCACCTGCCGCCCAGCTGCACGGGCACCGAGGCGACTCTCGCCTTCCCCGCCGTGCTGGCGGAGGCCCACCGCTGGGGCCTGCCCGAGCAGGACCTCGCGGAGCTGCTCCCGGCCGCCGAGCGGTGCCTCCACTGGTTGCGAGCCACCGCCGACGAGAGCGGCCTGCTGCGCGAGCCCGGCCCTGCCGGACTCCACCGCGCCGAAACCCAGGCCCATGCGCACCGGGCCGCCCTTCTCGGCGCCGACCTCCTGGAGGCGTGCGGCCGGCCCGGGGCCGACGACTGGCGTGACTGGGCTCATGTCCTGCGACACCGCTTCCAGGACGAGTTCTGGCTCGACGACCCGACCGGCGGCCGCCCCGCCGCCGCCCGTACGCCCGCGGGCCGCCCGCTGCCGTATCTGGGAGGCGGCGCGGCACACCTTCTCGACACCGGCCTCCTCGGCTGCGGTCGGTTCGCCGACGGGCTGCTCGACAAGGTGCAGACCGAGCAGCTGGCCCGGCTGCTCGGCAGCCCCGCCATGGACACCGGCTGGGGTCTGCGCAGCCTCGGGGCCAAGGAGCCCGCTCACAACCCCTTCGGCCACCGCTCGGGGGCGGTCCGGGTCCATGAGACGGCCGTCGCCGTCGCGGGCCTGGCCGCCGCGGGGTACGAGAGGGAGGCGACCTCCCTGCTGCGCGGCCTGCTCGACGTGGCCGAGGCGTTCGCGTACCGGCTGCCCGAGATGTTCGCGGGCGACCAGCGCGCGACGGGGGCTGCGCCCGTCCCGCATCCCGCCGCGTGCCGCCCCGCGGCGGTGGCCTCGGCTGCCGGTGTCCACCTGCTCACCGCCCTGGCCGGAATCCGCCCCGACGTACCGGCGCGCACGGTGGCCCTCCAGCCGATGCGCGGTGCCCCGCTGGGGGCGATCCGCCTGTCCGGGCTGTGCGTCGCCGGTGAACCCTTCGCCGTACGGGTCAGCAGGCTGGGGCTGGGCATGGTGGAGGAGGCCGCCCCCGGGCTTCAGCTGGGTGTGTGACCAGGTGCGCGCCGTGCGCGCGGAGGGCGGACCCGGCCTGTCACAGGAGAGGAAGAAGTGGCGGCCGGGGAAGCTGGGGGAGGTGTTTATCGTCAGGAAGACGACTATGATCGGCGCATGTCGCCCTACGACCCGTCGGCCTTTCCGCCCTTCGCCGTGACCGTCGACCTGGTGGTGCTCACGGTTCGCCGCCACGCCTTGTGCGCACTGGTCGTACGCCGTGGAGAACCGCCGTTCCAGGGGCGCTGGGCACTGCCGGGCGGGTTCGTACGGCCCGACGAGGACCTCGGCGCGGCCGCGGCGCGCGAGTTGGTCGAGGAGACCGGGCTGTGCGCCCACGACCCGGGCACCCCGCTGCCCGAAGCCGGCAATGGCGCCCACCTCGAACAGCTCGCCACCTACGGAGACCCCAAGCGGGACCCCCGTATGCGGGTCGTCAGCGTCGCCCACCTGGTGCTCGCGCCCGACCTTCCCGCGCCGCGCGCGGGCGGCGACGCCAACAGCGCCCGCTGGGCACCCGTCGACGAGCTGCTGAACCAGGAGGACGGCTTCGGCCGTGAGGGCGAGCCGCCCGCGCCCCTCGCCTTCGACCACGCGCGGATCCTGGCCGACGGAGTGGAGCGCGCCCGTTCCAAGATCGAGTACTCGTCGCTGGCCACGGCCTTCTGCCCGCCCGAGTTCACGGTCGGCGAGCTGCGCCGGGTCTACGAGGCGGTGTGGGGTGTCGCGCTCGATCCCCGCAACTTCCACCGCAAGGTGACGGGCACGCCGGGCTTCCTGGTCCCCTCCGGCGGGACCACGACGCGTCAGGGAGGCAGGCCCGCCCAGCTCTTCCGAGCCGGAGGCGCGACGCTGCTCAACCCGCCGATGCTGCGCCCCGAGGTCTGACACCCCGGGCGGTACCGCTCAACCCTGCACCAAAAGTCCGAAATATAGCGTTATCTTGCTGCGGTACCCGCCCTGCCGCCGAGCGGTTTCCTCTACCGCGGGAGAAGCGATGCTCCAGGCAATCGGACTGACCAGCACCCCCCGCCGAGACCGTCCGCCCGCCGTGGACGATCTGACCTTCGAGGCACGACCCGGCAGTGTCACCGCACTGCTCGGCGCCCCCGGCTCGGGCAAGACCACCGCGCTGCGCATGATGCTCGAACTCGAACCCGGCCGCGGGGTCACGTACTTCCGCGGCCGCCCCCTCCACCGCATCGCCCACCCCGCCCGCGAGGTCGGTGTGCTCCTCGGCGACGTCCCCGGCCACCCCGCGCGCACCTGCCGCGGCCAGTTGCGCATGCTCTGCGCGGCCGCCGGCGTACCGGCCTCCCGGGCCGACGACATGCTCGACATCGTCGGCCTCGCGGGCCTGCGCCACCAGCGGCTCGGCACCCTCTCCCTCGGCATGGAACGCCGACTCGGGCTCGCCGCCGCCCTGTTGGGCGACCCGCACACCCTCCTGCTCGACGCGCCGGCCGCCGGACTGTCCCCCCGTGAGAACAGCTGGCTGTTCGGCCTGCTGCGCGCCCACGCCTCCCACGGCGGCACCGTGCTCTACACCACCGACGACCCCAAGGAAGCGGCCCGCACGGCGGACCACGTCGTCACCATCGACGAAGGGAGGCTCGTCGCCGACCAGGACGCCGCCACCTTCGCCCGCACCCGGCTGCGACCCCGCGTCGCCGTCCGTACGCCCCACGCCGCCCGGCTCGCCGCCGTCGTCAACCGGGAGGCGCGCGCCGCACAGCGCTCCGTCGAGGTGGTCGCCGAGGAAGGCACCCGGCTCTGCGTGTACGGCAGCGACTGCGCCGAGATCGGTGAGACCGCCTTCCGGCACGGCGTCCTCCTGCATCAACTCGCCGACGAGGTCGGCGACACCGGCACCCCCCAGGCCACCCCCGCCCCAACGCCCACCCGAGACCCCGCCATGACGCCGGACGAGGTGACCGGGTCCGGCCCCGCGCCCGATCCGGCGCCCCGCCCCGGCGCCGAATCCCTTCGCCCGCCGGCGCCCCCGCTCACACGCAAGCCCGTACGCAGCCCCCTCCGACCCCTCCGGTACGAGCTGTGCCGCTTGCTGGGCGTACCCATCACCCACGTGACCGTCGCCTCCGTCCTCGTCACCTCCGCCGTCCTCGCCGCCTTCCTGGCCCGCACGGGCGGCATCCCCCTGCCCGCGGTCCTGGCATCCTGGCCCGGTTTCCTCCCGCTGCCGCCCGCGGCCCTGGGCGCCGGTCTGCTGGGCGCGCTGTCGTTCGGTGACGAGTACCGCCACCCCGTCCTGTCCGCCGGCCGTGGCACCGTCCCACGCCGCCTCGGGCTGCTCCTCGCCAAGCTGGCCGTCACCGCCGTCACCGCCGTGCTGCTCGCCCTCCTCGTCGCGGCCGTCGACCTCGGGGCGCTCCGCCTCCTCTACGGCGGCGACGCGATCCCCGTACCCGGAAACTGGGCGGCGCTCTGCGTCGGTTGGGCCGGCCTGTCCGTCGGATGTGCCTGGGCCGGGCTCCTGGCGGCCGGGGTCTTCCGGGCGACCGCCGCGGGGGTCGCCGCCGTGCTCGCCGTGCCGGTCGTGATCGCCCCGCTCGTACAGAAGGCGCTCGTCGGCCCGTCTGTGCGTTCGATCTCCGGACTTCCGTCCCGGCTGCGCGAACTGGCCTGGACGGAATGGCCGTACGAGGCCGACCGCTGGATCCTGGCGGCGGTGCGGGTGATCGCTCAACCGGTCGGCACGGCACTGGTGTTGTCGGTGACGGTGCTCACGTGCGCTTATCTGTTCACCGGACTGCGCCGAAGAGCCCGTTGGTAGCCGTCGGCGGTCCGTTGGGGGCCCGTTGGTGACCGAGCGATGACCAAGGCGCTCCAAACGGTCACAACTCCCTTGGAAATTGCCCGGTTCCTTCCGATAAGGCGTCAATTGAAGCGCGAGCGCCGATCACCCTTTCGTGTGCTTTTCACCAAAGACCTCAAGGGTCGTGAAGACCGCGCCGACAAAGGATGCGTGAGTACCCTTGCGCACACCATGATGACCGCCGCCCGCCCCGTGGAGACCGGCCTCACGGCCCCGGGCGGACTGGACCGCTACCCCTACACGGAGGGCCCCGTCGCCGACCGCGTCGCGCACCCCGCCTGGGAAGGCGCCG
Source organism: Streptomyces sp. NPDC041796 (assembly GCF_055590785.1). Taxonomy (NCBI): domain Bacteria; kingdom Bacillati; phylum Actinomycetota; class Actinomycetes; order Kitasatosporales; family Streptomycetaceae; genus Streptomyces; species Streptomyces sp. NPDC041796. Next base: position 386,050 of record NZ_JBVJAH010000004.1, on the reverse strand, counting down.
ACACGGAGCTGGGCCGGGTGGGCCGGCGGACGACCGGCAGTCGCGGCCGAGGACTGCACGGCCAACTCGTCCAGCAGCTCGGCCAGATGATCGTCTCCGGCGACCTGGGCGCCGACCGGCCGCTCGTACCCGAGGAGATCGGTCAGCGCTTCGAGGTCTCCCGCACCGTCGTGCGTGAGTCGCTCCGCGTCCTCGAGGCCAAGGGTCTCGTCAGCGCCCGTCCGAACGTCGGCACCCGCGTCCGCCCGGTCAGTGACTGGAACCTGCTCGATCCGGACATCATCGAGTGGCGCGCCTTCGGCCCCCAGCGCGAGGACCAGCGCCGGGAGCTCGGCGAGCTGCGCTGGACGATCGAGCCGCTGGCGGCGCGCCTCGCCGCCGGCCACGGCCGCGAGGACGTTCAGCAGCGTCTCGGCGACATGGTCGAGATCATGGGCCACGCCTTCGCCCAGGGTGACGTGATCACCTTCTCCCGCGCCGACGCCGAGTTCCACAGCCTGCTGATCCAGCTCGCGGGCAACCGGATGCTCGAGCACCTCTCCGGCATCGTCTCCGCGGCCCTCCAGGTCTCCGGCTCCCCGGCGATCAGCTGTGACCGCCCCAGCGAGCCCTGCCTCGCCCACCACGCGCGCATCGTCGACGCACTCGCCACCGGCGACGGGCCGGCCGCCGAGGCCGCCATGCGCCAACTGCTGACGGTGCACCCCGAGGTCGAGCGGGTCGTCCCCGCTCCGCGCGAGCACTGACCCCACAGCGCGTTCATCCTCGCGTACGCGGCGTGTGTCGCCGGGCCCCAGGACCGCCCTGGGGGCCCGGCGCGCCCGCAAGGCCGGCACGGCCCGCGCGGCCGCAACGGCCACAAAGTCGCAGCGGCGGCCGACGGCGTACCCGGGAAACACCGTGCCGTACCCGTAAGGAACAAGGGATTGGGCGGCGCTATAGGGGATGACCTCCCGGTCTGGGGGTATTTGGATGCATACGGGGTGTGACTCGGGCCACGCGGATTGGGCGTAACGCTCCTCGAAGCCCTGCGATGACCTAAGAGGTGACAGCCGAGGAGGGAATACAGCCGCCGTTCATGGCGCTGTGCACCTCCGAGGTTCAGCCCGCGTCGTCGGCACATCCCCAGCCGACGGTCGTCGGCTCCGGCCCGATCATGGGCGGGGCCGGAAGCCGTTTCCATCGTTCCGAGAGGTTGTTCGTGTCGGCCAGCACATCCCGTACGCTCCCGCCGGAGATCGCCGAGTCCGAGTCTGTGATGGCGCTCATCGAGCGGGGAAAGGCTGATGGGCAGATCGCCGGCGATGACGTGCGTCGGGCCTTCGAGGCTGACCAGATTCCGCCAACCCAGTGGAAGAATGTTCTGCGCAGCCTCAATCAGATCCTCGAGGAAGAGGGTGTGACGCTGATGGTCAGTGCAGCGGAGTCGCCGAAGCGCACCCGCAAGAGCGTCGCAGCGAAGAGCCCGGCAAAGCGCACCGCCACCAAGACCGTCACCGCCAAGACGACCGTGACGAAGTCCGTCGCGGCCGCCGCGGCTCCGGCGGCCCAGAGCGCGGACGCGCCGGCCGACGAGGCCGGTACCCCTGCCAAGAAGGCGGCAGCCAAGAAGACCGCCGCCAAGAAGACGGCGGTGAAGAAGACCGCCGCCAAGAAGACCACCGCCAAGAAGACCACGGCAAAGAAGGACGCCGACGAGGTCGTCGAGGGCGAGGAGCTGCTCGAGGACGTCGCGCCCGGCAAGGGTGAGGACGAGGAGGCCGAGGGCGAGAACAAGGGCTTCGTGCTCTCCGACGAGGACGAGGACGACGCGCCCGCGCAGCAGGTCGCCGTCGCCGGTGCCACAGCCGACCCGGTCAAGGACTACCTCAAGCAGATCGGTAAGGTCCCGCTCCTCAACGCCGAGCAGGAGGTCGAGCTCGCCAAGCGCATCGAGGCCGGTCTGTTCGCCGAGGACAAGCTGGCGAACTCCGACAAGCTGGCCCCGAAGCTCAAGCGCGAGCTGGAGATCATCGCCGAGGACGGCCGCCGCGCCAAGAACCACCTGCTGGAGGCCAACCTCCGCCTCGTGGTCTCCCTCGCCAAGCGCTACACCGGCCGCGGCATGCTCTTCCTGGACCTGATCCAGGAGGGCAACCTCGGTCTGATCCGCGCGGTCGAGAAGTTCGACTACACCAAGGGCTACAAGTTCTCCACGTACGCCACCTGGTGGATCCGTCAGGCGATCACCCGCGCCATGGCCGACCAGGCCCGCACCATCCGTATCCCGGTGCACATGGTCGAGGTCATCAACAAGCTCGCGCGCGTCCAGCGCCAGATGCTCCAGGACCTGGGCCGCGAGCCCACCCCGGAGGAGCTGGCCAAGGAGCTCGACATGACCCCGGAGAAGGTCATCGAGGTCCAGAAGTACGGCCGCGAGCCCATCTCGCTGCACACCCCGTTGGGCGAGGACGGCGACAGCGAGTTCGGTGACCTGATCGAGGACTCCGAGGCCGTCGTCCCGGCCGACGCGGTCAGCTTCACGCTCCTGCAGGAGCAGCTCCACTCGGTGCTCGACACGCTCTCCGAGCGTGAGGCCGGCGTGGTCTCCATGCGTTTCGGTCTGACCGACGGCCAGCCGAAGACGCTGGACGAGATCGGCAAGGTCTACGGCGTGACCCGTGAGCGGATCCGTCAGATCGAGTCCAAGACCATGTCCAAGCTGCGCCACCCGTCGCGCTCCCAGGTGCTGCGCGACTACCTCGACTGAGGTCAGGCGGTTGCACGAGGCGGAGGGCCCGGCCGTCCCCGAGAGGGGAACCGGGCCCTCCGGCATGTCCGGCGAGTCCACGCCGCGAGGGTGCGGGCCGCGGCGCGCTGGTCGACTCTGGGTGAAGGTGGTTCACCGGAGAGTCAGGAGACCGTATGCGTCGTCCCATCAGCCGGAAGCGGACCGCGGCCGTGGCCGCCATCGTGGCCTCGGCCGTCCTGCCGCTCAGTACGCCCGCGCCCGCCCTCGCCGACAGCGTCGTCGTCGGAGGACAGCCGGTGAGTGCCTCCGACAGTCCCTGGGCCGTGGCCCTCTCCAGCCGTGACCGGTTCGGGGGTACGCGCGCGGGTCAGTTCTGCGGCGGTGTGGTCGTCGCGCCCACCAAAGTGGTGACCGCCGCCCACTGCCTGGGACCCACGGTGCTCGGCACGGACGCGCATGAACTGAGCGACCTCAAGGTCATCGCGGGCCGCACGGAGCTGCGGGAGGCCGGAGGGCGGGAGATTCCGGTGACCGGGGCGTGGATCAGCCCCGCGTACGACGCCGATACGCAGTCCGGCGACCTGGCCGTGCTCACGCTGGCGAGCGCGCTGCCGCGCACGTACGTCATCAAGGCGGCCCGGCGCGGCGATCCGGCCTACCGGCCGGGTACGAGCGCCGCCGTGTACGGCTGGGGCGACACGACGGGCGGCGGCTCGTACGCCTACACGCTGCGCTCCGCGAGCGTGCGGGTGCTGCCGGACGAGGTGTGCGCACGGGCGTACCCGGCGGAGGCGGGCGGTGGGGGGTACCTGCCCGCCACGATGCTGTGCGCGGGCCACCCCGAAGGCGGCCGGGACGCGTGCCAGGGGGACAGCGGAGGACCGCTGGTGGCGCGTGGGCGCCTCATCGGTCTGGTGTCGTGGGGGAGCGGCTGTGGTGAACCGGGCAGCCCGGGGGTCTATACGCGCGTCTCAGCGGTACTGCCGGCGCTCTGAGGGCCCTGTGGGCCCGCCCGCTACGCCCCTCCCATACACCCCGACCCTGTGGGCCGAGTCCGCGGACGGCGGCCTCCGTCTCCGCGGCTCTGCGAGGCGTAACTGCCCCTCACCGTACGCAGTGCGGCGGGGGAGCGGGCGGGAGCGGATCGCGGCTACGGCATGAAGCCATTCCGTGACGCAATGAGAACGGGCGACCGTCCCTCTGGCGGGGGGCGGTCGCCCATCGGCCGGTCCGGGACCGGCCCCTGGCTCGTCGTGGATGCGAGTGTCAGCGGTCCTCTTCGACTGCGTTCGGCACGGTGGTGAGCCGGTCCGTCTCATCCTGTATTTCCGCGGCGATCTTCTTGAGTTCCGGCTCGAACTTGCGCCCGTGGTGGGCACAGAAGAGCAGTTCACCACCGCTGGTCAGCACGACGCGCAGATATGCCTGGGCGCCACAGCGGTCGCAGCGGTCGGCGGCCGTCAGCGGGCTCGCGGGGGTCAGAACAGTAGTCACGTCGCCTCTTCTCTAGCTCGACGAGCTGTCGTACCAGGGTCAACATCCAACCAGGCCGAAAACGTTCCCGCTCGTGGCTTTTCCCTGAAAGTTTTTCCAAGGAGGCTGTCTGCTGCCGGTTGGCGGCGAATGAGCCGTATTGCTGTGCTCTACGGGTTTCGCGTTGCTTGTCTCGTTCAGTCTCGTTCAGCCCTCCCGGCTGGCTGCCGGTTGTTCATGAGGACGTGCCCGGAGCCTAAATGGTTCATGCCTGGAAGGGAACGTGATGTCCACGTCACTCCATCGAGGGATCGAACACCCTTGCGACTCTGGACTAGCATGAGTTTTCACGTGGGTTGCGTGACAACGGCTCTACCAGGCCTCTGTACCCTCTGACCCGGTGACAGAAGCCGGGCCCTACCCCCACAGGCCACTTTCCAAATTCAGCGAGGAGCGAACCGCGTGACCGCCGATACGTCCGTGCCGTCCAGTGCGCTGCTGACCGCAGACCGTGACGGTTCCAACTACACCGCGCGGCACCTGCTCGTCCTTGAGGGGCTCGAGGCGGTTCGAAAGCGGCCCGGTATGTATATCGGGTCCACCGACAGCCGGGGCCTGATGCACTGCCTCTGGGAGATCATCGACAACTCCGTCGACGAGGCCCTCGGAGGGTACTGCGACCACATCGAGGTCATCCTCCACGAGGACGGCTCGGTGGAGGTCCGGGACAACGGCCGCGGTATCCCCGTCGACGTCGAGCCCAAGACCGGTCTCTCGGGCGTCGAGGTCGTCATGACCAAGCTGCACGCCGGCGGCAAGTTCGGCGGCGGCTCGTACGCCGCGTCCGGCGGTCTGCACGGCGTGGGCGCCTCGGTGGTGAACGCGCTCTCGGCCCGGCTCGACGTCGAGGTCGACCGCAGCAGCTCCACGCACGCGATCAGCTTCCGCCGAGGCGTCCCGGGCATCTTCACCGAGTCGGGTCCGGACGCCCCGTTCGACCCCGGCAACGGGCTGCGGAAGACCAAGCGCGTGCCGAAGACCCGCACCGGCACCCGTGTCCGGTACTGGGCGGACCGCCAGATCTTCCTCAAGGACGCCAAGCTCTCCCTCGAGAACCTGCACCAGCGCGCCCGCCAGACCGCCTTCCTGGTGCCCGGCCTCACCATCGTCGTACGGGACGAGCGCGACCTCGAGGGCGAGGGCAAGAGCGAGGAGACGTTCCGTTTCGACGGGGGCATCAGCGAGTTCTGCGAGTACCTGGCGCAGGACAAGGCCGTCTGCGACGTACTGCGGCTCACCGGCCAGGGCACCTTCAAGGAGACCGTGCCCGTCCTCGACGAGCGCGGGCACATGACGCCCACCGAGGTCACCCGTGAGCTCGGCGTCGACGTCGCGCTGCGCTGGGGCACCGGGTACGACTCCGCGATCAAGTCGTTCGTGAACATCATCGCCACCCCCAAGGGCGGCACCCATGTCACCGGCTTCGAGCGCGCGGTCACCAAGACCATGAACGAGGTGCTGCGCGCCACCAAGCTGCTGCGCGTCGCCGAGGACGACATCGTCAAGGACGACGCCCTGGAGGGCCTCACCGCCGTGGTGACCGTGCGGCTCGCCGAGCCGCAGTTCGAGGGCCAGACCAAGGAGGTCCTCGGTACGTCGGCGGCGAACCGCATCGTCGCCAATGTGGTCGCCAAGGAGCTCAAGGCCTTCCTGACCTCCACCAAGCGCGATGCCAAGGCCCAGGCCCGCGCGGTGCTGGAAAAGGCCGTGGCCGCCGCTCGCACGCGGATCGCGGCGCGTCAGCACAAGGAGGCGCAGCGTCGCAAGACCGCCCTCGAGACCTCCTCCCTGCCCGCCAAGCTGGCCGACTGCCGCAGCGACGACGTGGAGCGCAGCGAGCTGTTCATCGTCGAGGGCGACTCCGCGCTCGGCACGGCCAAGCTCGCCCGGAACAGCGAGTTCCAGGCGTTGCTGCCGATCCGCGGAAAGATCCTCAACGTCCAGAAGTCGTCCGTCTCGGACATGCTCAAGAACGCCGAGTGCGGTGCGATCATCCAGGTCATAGGAGCGGGATCCGGCCGGACCTTCGACATCGACGCCGCCCGGTACGGCAAGATCGTCCTGCTCGTCGACGCCGACGTCGACGGCGCGCACATCCGCTGCCTGCTGCTGACGCTCTTCCAGCGCTACATGCGGCCGATGGTCGAGGCGGGCCGCGTCTTCGCCGCCGTACCGCCGCTGCACCGCATCGAGCTCATCCAGCCCAAGAAGGGCCAGGACAAGTACGTGTACACGTACTCGGACAACGAGCTGCGGCAGACGCTGCTGGAGTTCCAGCGCAAGGGCGTCCGCTACAAGGACTCCATCCAGCGTTACAAGGGCCTCGGCGAGATGGACGCCGACCAGCTCGCGGAGACCACGATGGACCCGAGGCACCGCACCCTGCGCCGGATCAACATCGGTGACCTGGAGTCCGCGGAGCAGGTCTTCGACCTGCTGATGGGCAATGACGTGGCGCCGCGCAAGGAGTTCATCACCAGCTCCGCGGCGACCCTGGACCGCTCCCGCATCGACGCCTGATCCACCACCCCGATGTCCCGGCTCCCCAAGGCGGGCGGAGCCGGGACTTCCGGGCATAACGTCACCTGATGGGGTGAAGAGCGGGAGAGAAGAGTCCGGGATGTTCCCGGTCTGCCCATCCTTGTGAACGCGGCCGAAACGGTTCGCCGACAAGGAGAGTTGACCGGTGGAGAACAGGGAAGGACCCGATCCCGCCACGGTGCGGATCGATGACCCGTGGTACGACGCGCTGGCCTCCGGCTGGGGCGAGGTGGACGGTACGGGCGCGGCGACAGCCGTGGTGCCCGGCCCCGCCCGGCCCGCACCGGTGCAGCGCAGTGCGGCCGACATCTACCTGGAGGTGCAGCGCAGCGCCGCCTTCCAGGAGGTGCGCGGCCGTTACCGGCGCTTCGTCGGGCCGGCCGTCCTGGCCTTTCTCGCCTGGTACCTGGCCTATGTCGTGGCGGCGACCACGGCGCCCGGGCTGATGGCCCGCCCAGTGGCCGGGGCGGTCAACGTGGCGATGATCGCGGGCATTGGGCAGTTCCTCACCACCTTCGGGCTCACCTGGGCGTACGTACGCCATGCCCGGCTGTACCGCGACCGTGCCGCGCTCGATCTGCGGTGGGAGACGCAGGAGCTGACACGAGGGGTGGTCGAGCGTTGACCGGAGACCACCAGGTCCTCGCGCTGCTGCTGTTCAGCGCGTTCATCGCGGGCACCCTGGCGATCACGACGTGGGTGGGCCGTCACCGTCGTGGATCGGTGGAGGAGTTCTGCGCCGGGGGGCGGCTGTTCTCGCCCATGGAGAACGGCTTCGCGATCGCCGGCGACTACATGTCGGCCGCGTCCTTCCTGGGCATCTCCGGCCTGATCGCGCTCTTCGGCTACGACGGGATGCTCTACTCGGTCGGGTTCCTGGTGGCCTGGCTGGTGGTGCTGTTCCTGGTGGCCGAACTCGTACGCAATTGCGGCCGGTTCACGCTCGCCGACGTGATCGCCGCGCGGATGCGGGAGCGGCCGGTGAGGATCGCGTCGGGAACTTCCGCGGTCACCGTGTCCGTTCTCTACCTGGTGGCGCAGATGGTGGGCGCGGGCAGCCTGGTCGCGCTGCTGCTGGGCGGTACGAGCGGAGCCGCACGCTCGTGGACCGTGATCGGCGTGGGTGCGCTGATGGTGATCTATGTGTCGTTGGGAGGGATGCGGGCCACCACCTGGATCCAGATCGTCAAGGCCGTACTGCTGATGGCGGGCGCGATCGCGCTCACCGTGCTGGTCCTGGTGCGTTTCCACGGCGACATCAACCACCTGCTCACCTCCGCGGCCGAACGCAGCGGTCACGGGCGGGACTTCCTCTCACCCGGACTCAAGTACGGCGGGGACTGGACCGCGCGCCTGGACTTCATCAGCCTCGGTCTGGCGCTCGTCCTCGGGACCGCCGGGCTGCCGCACATCCTGTCCCGCTTCTACACCGTGCCGACCGCGCGTGCCGCCCGCCGCTCGGTCGTCTGGGCCATCGGCCTCATCGGCAGCTTCTACCTGATGACGATCGTCCTGGGCTTCGGCGCCGCCGCGATCGTCGGCACGGCGGAGGTCCGCGCGTCGAACGCCGCGGGCAACACCGCCGTGCCGCTCCTCGCCCTGGACCTGGGCGGAGGTGCCGGCTCGACCGGGGGAGCGGTGCTGTTCGCCGTGGTCGCCGCCGTGGCCTTCGCGACGATCCTCGCCGTCGTCGCGGGCATCACACTTGCCTCGTCGGTGTCCGTCGCCCACGACCTGTACGCCTCTCTGAAGCGGCCGGGGACGAAGCGGTACGGCGAGCTGGCGGTGGCGCGCGTCGCGGCCGTCGGTGTCGGCGCGGTGGCGATCGGCCTCGGGCTGCTGGCCCGGGACCTGAACGTGGCCTTCCTGGTCGGGCTCGCCTTCGCGGTCGCCGCCTCCGCGAACCTGCCGGTGCTGCTGTTCACCCTGTTCTGGCGGAAGTTCACCACGCGCGGGGCGGTCTGGTCGGTGTACGGAGGGCTCGTCCCGTCGGTGCTGCTGGTGGTGCTCTCACCCGTCGTGTCGGGCAGCCCCGAGGCGCTGTTCCCCGGCCTGGACTTCCAGCTCTTCCCGCTCCAGAACCCCGGCCTGGTCTCCATCCCGCTGGGTTTCCTCGCCGGCTGGCTGGGGACGGTCACGTCGCCGGAGGCACCGGACGCGGCACGGCACGCGGAGACGGAGGTACGGGCGCTGACGGGCGCGGGTGCGGTCTAGGCGGGGCAGGCGGGGCAAGCGGGGCGGCGGGGCCGGCCGTCGGACCACGACAGGCCCTAGGAGGGTGCCCACGCGTAGCGGTGCTCCGGGCGGCCGGTCTCGCCGTACCTCAACGTCAGGCGCACCCGGCCCGCCCGCTCCAGCAGTTTCAGATACCTCTGGGCGGTCTGCCGGCTCACCCCCGCCCGTTCCGCGATCTCCTGCGCGGAGAGCGGGCCGTCCGCGGCCAGCAGCACCTGGCGTACGAGCTCGGCCGTGGTGGGGGAGTGGCCCTTGGGCAGGTCGGGCGCTCCCGAGCTCACCGACAGGGCGCCGAAGATCCGGTCCACCTCCGCCTGCTCGGCCTCGCCACCCACGTCGAGGGTGCGCCGCAGCGCCGCGTACGCCTCCAGCTTGGGGCGCAGGCCCGCGAAGTTGAACGGCTTCACCAGGTACTGGAGCGCCCCGTGCCGCTGGGCCGCCTGGACGGTGGCCACATCGCGGGCCGCGGTCACCATGATCACGTCGGTCTGGTGCCCGCGCCGGCGCAGTTCCCGTACGACCGCGAGGCCGTTCTCGTCCGGCAGGTAGTGGTCGAGCAGGATCAGGTCGACCGGCAACTCCTCGATCCGGTCGAGCGCCTCCGCCGCCGTATGGGCCAGCGCGACGACCTCGAAGCCCGGCACTTTGGCCACGTACGCGGCGTTGATCTCCGCGACCCGGGTGTCGTCGTCCACCACCAGCACGCCGATCATCGAGAGCTCCCGGGAGGTGCCTTTGACGGCTCGACCACCGGTGGCCGGCGCCCTGCCGGGATCCTGCCCACGGGAGCCGTCCCCAGGGGATCCGTCCCCCCGGGAGCCGGGTCCACCGAACCCGTCTCCACCGAACCCGTCTCCACCGCGCCTTTCTCGTGGGAAGCGGGGGCGGGGGTGGAGGCGGCGGTCGGCCCAGGTTCGGTCAGGGCCTCCGGCAGGACGACGGTGAACTCCGCCCCGCCGCCGGGTGCCTCCGCCACGTGGGCGCTGCCGCCCTGCCGCTCGGCCAGCCGGCGCACCATGGCCAGGCCGAGTCCGCGACGCCCCCCGTGCGGGGGGAGGTCCTTGGTGGACCAGCCCTCCATGAAGACCAGCTCCCGCCGCTCGGGCGGTACGCCCGGACCGCTGTCGGTGACCCGCAGAACCGCCGTACGACCCTCCTCGCGCAGCTCCACCTCGACGAGCGGTTCCGCGGATCCGGCCGCGGCGTCGACGGCGTTGTCCACGAGGTTGCCGACGACCGTCACCAGCTCCCGCGGCTCGACCAGCCGGTCGGGGAGCAGGGTGCCGGGAGCCAGGCGCAGCGAGACCCCACGTTCCGCGGCCACCGTGGCCTTGCCCACCAGCAGCGCGGCGAGCAGCGGGTCGTGCACCTTCTCGGTGACCTGTTCGGCCGTCGCCCGGTGCACGCCCACCACCTCGGTGACGAACTCCACCGCCTCCTCGTGCATCTCCAGCTCCAGCAGCCCCAGCAGCGTATGCATTCGGTTGGCGTGCTCATGATCCTGGGCGCGCAGGGCGTCGATGAGACCCCGCGTGGAGTCCAGCTCACGCCCCAGCCGCTCCAGCTCCGTCCGGTCGCGCAGCGTGGCGACGGCGCCACCGTCGTCCGTCGGCATCCGGTTGGCGATCAGCACCCGGTGCCCGCGCACGGTCACCAGGTCCTCGCCGGTGACCCGGCCCGCCAGCACATCGGTCGTGCGGCCGCCGCCGAGCGCCTCCTCCAGCGACCGGCCCGTGGCCTCGGGCCCCACACCGAGCAGCCGCTGCGCCTCGTCGTTCACCAGCCGGATCCGCCCCGCCCCGTCCAGCGCCACGACCCCCTCGCGGATGCCGTGCAGCATCGCCTCGCGCTCGGCGAGCAGCGCCGAGATGTCCGAGAAGGCCAGGTCATGGGTCTGACGCTGAAGACGCCGGGAGATCAGGTACGCCGCCAGTGCCCCGACGGCCAGCGCCCCGCCCGCGTACGCCAGCAGACCCGGGATCGCCGCCAGCAGCCGTGCGCGGACGCTGTCGTACTCGATGCCGACCGACACCGCCCCGACGATCTCGCCCGCCGCGTCCCGCAGCGGAACCTTCCCGCGCGCGGAGCGCCCGAGCGTACCGCTGTCGATCTCCATCACGTCCTTGCCGGCGAGGGCCTCGCTCGGGTCCGTGGAGACGACCTTGCCGATCTGGGCGGGGTCGGTGTGCGACCACCGCACACCACGCCGGTCCATGATCACCACGTACTCGGCGCCGGTGGCCTTCCGGATCCGCTCGGCCTCCGCCTGCACCGGCCCGCCGGCGTTCGGCGGCGTACTCGCCAGCTCCTCGGCGACCTCGCTCGACGCGGTCGTCTCCGCGATCGCCAGGGCACGCCGCATCGCCTGGTCGTCGAGCTGGGCGCTCAGCGGTGCCAGGAACAGACCGGTGGCCAGTACGGTCACGCCCGCGACGATGGCCAGCTGCATCAGCAGGACCTGCGAGAACACCCGCTGCGGCCAGCCGAACCGCCGGCGGCGCGCGGGGGCGCGCGCGGCGGACGAGGGGGCGGACGTCGGTGCGGGGCTCATGCCAGGAACGGTAGAGGGCCGAGGACCTTTATGAAATGTCCGACGTCACTGCCGCCAGGAGCCCGCGCCTATCCTGGGGGCCGCAAGCCGCAGGACGCGGAGCCGACCGAGAAGGGTGCCCCTTGAGCAGCGTGCAGCAGATCCCCGTCGTCGTCCTCGCGGGCTTCCTCGGGTCGGGCAAGACGACCCTCCTCAACCATCTGCTGCGCAGCGCCAGAGGCACCCGCATCGGCGTCATGGTCAACGACTTCGGCTCCATCGAGATCGACGCCATGACCGTCGCCGGACAAGTCGGCTCGACCGTCTCCCTCGGCAACGGCTGCCTGTGCTGTGCCGTCGACGCGAGTGAACTCGACACCTACCTGGAGACCCTCACCCGCCCCTCCTCCCGTCTCGACGTCATCGTCGTCGAGGCGAGCGGTCTCGCCGAGCCGCAGGAGCTGGTGCGGATGATCCTCGCCAGCGACAACGAGCGCGTCGTGTACGGCGGGCTCATCGAGGTCGTCGACGCCGCCGAGTTCGACGCCACCCGTGAACGGCACCCCGAGACCGACCGGCACCTGGCCATCGCCGACCTGGTCGTCGTCAACAAGTCCGACCGGGTCGGCCACGACGAGCTGCGCCGCGTCCACACGGCCGTCGCGGGCCTCGCCGAGCGCGCCGCCGTCGTCGACGCCGCGTACGGCCGGGTCGACCCCGAGCTCCTCTTCGACCGTGCCACGCGCCGGGACGACGAGATGGAAGGGCAGCTCTCCTTCGACGACCTGCGCGAGGACGAGCACCACGCCCACCCGCACGCGGCGTACGACACCGTCTCCTTCACCGCCGACGAGCCGATGCACCCCCGCCGACTGCTCGACTTCCTCGACTCCCGCCCCGACGGCCTCTACCGCATCAAGGGCTTCGTCGACTTCGGCGCCCTCGACCCCGCCAACCGCTACACCCTGCACGCCGTCGGCCGCTTCCTCCGCTTCTACCCCGAGCCGTGGCCGCACGGCGAGCAGCACCTCACGCAGCTCGTCCTCATCGGCTCCGGCACCAACGGCGACGCCCTGCACAAGGCCCTGGACGCCTGCCGGGTCACCGGCCCGCGGGACGCCCCTGATGAACACAGCATGTGGGGCGTGCTGCGCTACGTGCCGGAGCCCGTGGAAACAGCCGGCGAAGACGATTCATGAGATCGTTCCCGTGACAAGGGGGGGCGACGCACGGGACACCGCCGCCCGAGAACGGCGCGAGCCGGGACCGGAGCGTGCCGTGGGTATGAGCCGGGTCCCGCCCACGCACGTCGAGCGGCAGCTGTACGACGCGGGCAGCCCCTGGCGGAACATCCCCCGGCGCTGACGGTCACCCCGCGCCTGACTTCCCGGCGCTGACGGTCACCGGCGCGCTCACTCCCCGGCCCCGCCGTCCCGTGGCGCGCCCACCCCCCGGCGGGCGCGCCTCGCACAGCGCCCCGTCAGGACGCCGGTCCGGCCAGCACCTCCACCTGCTTCGCGAGCGGCGTGCCCGAGCCGTCGCGGCGCGGGTCGATCTCCGGGAGCTCCACCGGAGTGCCGTTCTTCTGCGCCGCGCGGGCCGGGGCCGCGCCCGCCCAGGCCAGGACCAGCACGTCCTCGCCCTTCAGGAACCGCTGACAGCGCACACCGCCCGTCGCACGGCCCTTGCGCGGGTACTGGTCGAACGGCGTCAGTTTCACCGACGTGGCCGCCGTCGGGTCCAGCGCGCCGGACGAACCGGCGGCCGTGAACACCACGGCGTCCCCGGCCGGGTCGACCGCGGTGAACGAGATCACCTGGGCACCCGCCGACAGCTTGATACCGGCCATACCGCCCGCCGGACGGCCCTGCGGCCGCACCGCCGAGGCCGGGAACCGGAGCAGCTGGGCGTCGGAGGTGATGAAGACCAGGTCCTCCTCACCCGTGCGCAGCTCGGCCGCGCCGACGATCCGGTCACCCTCCTTGAGGCCGATGACCTCCAACTCGTCCTTGTTCGCCGGATAGTCCGGCACCACCCGCTTGACCACGCCCTGGAGCGTGCCGATCGCCAGACCCGGCGAGGACTCGTCGAGGGTGGTCAGGCACATGACCTCCTCGTCCTTCTCCAGCGTCAGGAACTCCGACACCTGCGCCCCGCCCGACAGGTTCGGCGCGGACACCGTGTCCGGCAGCTGCGGAAGGTCGATCACCGACAGCCGCAGCAGCCGACCGGTGGACGTCACCACGCCGACCTCGCCGCGCTGCGTCGCCGGCACCGCCGAGACGATCACGTCGTGCTTGGTGCGCCTGCCACCACTGTCCGGCAACGGCTCACCGCTCGCCGTACGGGCCAGCAGACCCGTCGACGACAGCAGCACCCGGCACGGGTCGTCCGCGACCTCCAGCGATGCCGCCGCGACCGGCGCGCCCGCCGACTCCAGCAGCACGGTGCGCCGCTCCGTCCCGAACTTCTTGGCGACCGCCGCCAGTTCCGAGGAGACCAGCTTGCGCAGCTCGGCGTCCGACTCCAGGATCCGGGTCAGCTCCTCGATCTCGCTGTTCAGCCGGTCCCGCTCGCCCTCCAGCTCGATCCGGTCGAACTTGGTGAGCCGGCGCAGCGGCGTGTCCAGGATGTACTGCGTCTGGATCTCGCTCAGCGAGAAGCGCTCGATCAGCCGCTCCTTGGCCTGCGCCGAGTTGTCGCTCGAGCGGATGACCCGGATGACCTCGTCGATGTCGAGCAGCGCCACGAGCAGGCCCTCGACCAGGTGCAGCCGGTCCCGCTTCTTGGTGCGCCGGAACTCGCTGCGGCGCCGGACCACCTCGAAGCGGTGGTCCAGGTAGACCTCCAGCAGCTCCTTCAGGCCCAGCGTCAGCGGCTGCCCGTCGACCAGCGCCACGTTGTTGATGCCGAAGGACTCCTCCATCGGCGTCAGCTTGTAGAGCTGCTCCAGCACGGCCTCGGGGATGAAGCCGTTCTTGACCTCGATGACCAGCCGCAGGCCGTGCTCGCGATCGGTCAGGTCCTTGACGTCCGCGATGCCCTGGAGCTTCTTGGCCGCGACCAGGTCCTTGATCTTGGCGATCACCTTCTCCGGGCCGACCGCGAAGGGGAGTTCCGTGACGACCAGGCCCTTGCGGCGCGCCGTCACGTTCTCCACGGTCACCGTCGCGCGGATCTTGAAGGAGCCGCGGCCGGTCTCGTACGCGTCCTTGATGCCGGTCAGGCCCACGATCCGGCCGCCCGTCGGCAGGTCCGGACCCGGCACGTACCGCATCAGGGTCTCCAGGTCGGCGCCCGGGTGCCTGATCAGGTGGCGGGCGGCGGCGATGACCTCGCCCAGATTGTGCGGGGGCATGTTGGTGGCCATACCGACCGCGATCCCGGACGCGCCGTTGACCAGCAGGTTCGGGAAGGCGGCGGGCAGCGCCACCGGCTCGCGCTCCTGCCCGTCGTAGTTCGGGTTGAAGTCGACGGTGTCCTCGTCGATCGACTCCGTCATCAGGGACGTCGCGTCGGCCATCCGGCACTCGGTGTACCGCATGGCGGCCGGCGGGTCGTCGTTGCCGAGGGAGCCGAAGTTCCCGTGGCCGTCCACCAGAGGCAGCCGCATCGAGAACGGCTGCGCCATGCGCACCAGGGCGTCGTAGATCGACGCGTCACCGTGCGGGTGGAGCTTGCCCATCACCTCGCCGACGACCCGGGCACACTTCACGAAGCCGCGCTCGGGCCGAAGCCCCATCTCGTTCATCTGGTACACGATGCGGCGGTGCACCGGCTTCATGCCGTCGCGGGCGTCCGGCAGGGCCCGGGAGTAGATCACCGAGTACGCGTACTCGAGGAAGGAGCCCTGCATTTCGTCGACGACGTCGATGTCGAGGATCTTCTCCTCGAAGTCGTCTGGCTGCGTGGTCTTCGTGCTGCGGCGGGCCATCGCGGCTGCGGCTCCTTCACCAACAAGGTTGATCTGACGCCGACCATTGTGGACCGTCCCACTGACAACGCCGACCGCGACCCGGAAGAGGGACGGATCGGGGATCCGGGAACTTCGCCAGGTGTCAGTCCGCTTGCATACAGTGGCAGGACTTCCACAGCGGTCCGCGGCAGGTCGCAGCAGCCGCATACAGTGGCAGGACTTCCGCAGCGGCCCGCAGCTGGACTTTTCCACATAGCGATCGAAGGGACGTACATGCCCATGGGTCACACGGCCACAGCCCAGGCCGGCTCCGGCGGCCTGACAGCGACCGAGCACCGGCTGGCCAACGGCCTGCGCGTGGTGCTCTCCGAGGACCACCTGACCCCGGTCGCCGCGGTCTGCCTCTGGTACGACGTCGGCTCGCGCCACGAGGTCAAGGGCCGCACCGGCCTCGCCCACCTCTTCGAGCACCTGATGTTCCAGGGCTCGAAGCAGGTCCAGGGCAATGGCCACTTCGAGCTGGTGCAGGGCGCCGGCGGTTCCCTGAACGGCACGACGAGCTTCGAGCGCACCAATTACTTCGAGACCATGCCCACCCACCAGCTGGAGCTGGCGCTGTGGCTGGAAGCCGACCGGATGGGCTCCCTGCTCGCCGCGCTCGACGACGAGTCGATGGAGAACCAGCGGGACGTCGTCAAGAACGAGCGCCGCCAGCGGTACGACAACGTTCCCTATGGCACGGCCTTCGAGAAGCTGACCGCCCTCGCCTACCCGGAGGGCCACCCCTACCACCACACGCCGATCGGCTCCATGGCCGACCTGGACGCCGCCACCCTCGAGGACGCGCGGAACTTCTTCCGTACGTACTACGCGCCGAACAACGCGGTGCTGTCGGTCGTCGGCGACATCGACCCCGAGCAGACCCTGGCGTGGATCGAGAAGTACTTCGGCTCCATCCCGGCCCACGACGGCAAGCAGGCGCCCAAGGACGGGACGCTCCCCGAGATCATCGGCGAGCAGCTGCGCGAGGTCCTCGAGGAGGAGGTCCCGGCGCGCGCCCTGATGGCCGCCTACCGGCTCCCGCACGACGGCACCCGCGAGTGCGACGCCGCCGACATCGCCCTCACCGTCCTCGGCGGCGGCGAGTCGTCGAGGCTGCACAACCGCCTGGTCCGCCGCGACCGTACGGCCGTGGCGGCCGGCTTCGGCCTGCTGCGTCTGGCCGGGGCGCCCTCACTCGGCTGGCTGGACGTCAAGACGTCCGGGGGCGTCGAGGTGCCCGACATCGAGGCCGCGGTCGACGACGAGCTGGCCCGGTTCGCCGCCGAGGGCCCCACGCCCGAGGAGATGGAGCGCGCCCAGGCCCAGCTGGAGCGCGAGTGGCTCGACCGGCTCGGCACGGTCGCGGGCCGCGCCGACGAACTGTGCCGGTTCGCCGTCCTGTTCGGCGACCCGCAGCTCGCCCTGACCGCCGTCCAGCGCGTCCTGGACGTCACCGCCGAGGAGGTGCAGGCGGTCGCCAAGGCCCGCCTCCGCCCCGACAACCGGGCGGTGCTGGTCTACGAACCCATCAGCACCGACCACAGCGACCAGGCAGAAGAGGGGGCCGACCAGTGAGCGACGCCGCTGTGTCCCTGACGTCCATGGAGTTCCACCCGCAGCCCCGGCCCGGCACCGCCAAGCCGTGGGCCTTCCCGGCCCCCGACCGCGGCACGCTCGACAACGGCCTGACCGTCCTGCGCTGCCACCGCCCCGGCCAGCAGGTCGTGGCCGTCGAGATCTTCCTCGTCGCCCCGCTGGAGGCCGAGCCCGAGGGCCTCGACGGCGTCGCCACGATCATGGCGCGAGCCCTGTCCGAGGGCACCGACAAGCACTCGGCCGAGGAGTTCGCCGCCGAGCTGGAGCGCTGCGGCGCCACCCTCGACGCGCACGCCGACCACCCCGGCGTACGCGTCTCCCTCGAGGTCCCCGTCTCCCGGCTCGGCAAGGCCCTCGGACTGGTCGCCGAAGCGCTGAGGGCGCCCGCCTTCGCCGACAGCGAGATCGAGCGTCTCGTCCGCAACCGGCTCGACGAGATCCCGCACGAGATCGCCAACCCCGCCCGCCGCGCCGCCATGCAGCTCTCCAAGGAGCTGTTCCCGGCCACCTCCCGTATGTCGCGGCCCCGGCAGGGCTCCGAGGAGACCGTCGCCCGGATCGACGCGGCGGCCGTACGCGCCTTCTACGAGGCCCACGTCCGCCCCGCCACCGCCACCGCGGTCGTCGTCGGCGACCTCACCGGCGTCGACCTCGACGCGGTGCTCTCCGACACCCTCGGCGCCTGGACCGGCGACATGGCCGAGCCCCGCCCGGTGCCGCCCGTGACGGCGGACGACACGGGCCGTGTCGTCATCGTCGACCGCCCCGGCGCCGTGCAGACCCAGCTACTCATCGGCCGGATCGGCCCCGACCGGCACGACCGGGTCTGGCCGGCCCAGGTGCTCGGCACCTACTGCCTGGGCGGCACGCTCACCTCCCGCCTGGACAAGGTCCTGCGCGAGGAGAAGGGCTACACCTACGGCGTACGGGCCTTCGGCCAGGTCCTGCGTTCCGGCCCCCAGGGCGGCGCCGCCATGCTCGCCATCAGCGGCTCGGTCGACACGCCGAACACCGGCCCGGCGCTCGACGACCTGTGGAAGGTGCTGAACACCCTCGCCGCCGCGGGCCTGACCGACGCCGAGCGCGAGACGGCCGTGCAGAACCTGGTGGGTGTGGCCCCGCTCAAGTACGAGACGGCCGCCTCCGTCGCGGGCACTCTTGCCGACCAGGTCGAGCAGCACCTGCCCGACGACTTCCAGGCCCAGCTCTACGCCCGTCTCGCGGAGACCGGCACCGTGGAGGCCACCGCGGCGGTCGTCAGCGCCTTCCCGGTGGACCGTCTCGTCACGGTCCTCGTCGGCGACGCGGCTCAGATCAAGGAGCCCGTCGAGGCGCTCGGAATCGGTGAAGTGACCGTTGTCACCGGCTGATTGACACCGGACCCTCCACGACGGTCCCCGGACCCCCGGTATCACCCGATGCCGGGGGCCCAGTCATATGTCCGATTTGTTGCGGAGGTTCGGTGTCTGCCCTGTGGCGTGCGCTACAAAAAACCGTGTCTGTTTGGTGATTGAAAGATCGGCCGCTTAGCGTCTGATGCGCTGTCCGACCGGTACCCGCCGCACCCGCGGCACCGGGCAGCGATCGCCGAGTCCCCATCAGGCGCGAGCCTGGGGAGCCGGGGACCCATGAAGTCCCTGGGGTGAATCGGACGCCTTCGCACCCGTGCGGAGGGGCCCGTAGGAGACCTTCCTGCTCCGAACCCGTCAGCTAACCCGGTAGGCGAGAAGGAAGGAAAGGACCAGCCACTTCATGGCGTTCACCCGTGCCACCGGGAAGCACCGTGCCCCGAGCCGCCTGAGCCGTAAGAGCGCACACGTCGCCGGAGTCGCGGCCCTCGCCACCACCGGCGTCATCGGAACCCTCGCTTCCCCGGCGCTGGCCGCCGCCCCGGACGCCGCGCCCGGTTCGTTCGAGGACACCGGCCTCAACCAGGCGGTCATCACCGACACCCTCGCGGAGCAGGTCGACGCCCAGGCCGAGGCCCAGGAGCTGGAGGCCCAGGAGGCCGCGGCCAAGGCGGCCGCCCAGGCGAAGGCCGAGGCGGAGGCCAAGCTCAAGGCCGAAGCCCGGGTGAAGGCGGCCCGTGAGGCCAAGGAGCGCGCCGACCGCGAGGCCGAGCGCAAGCGGCTGAACGCCTTCCAGCTGCCGGTCGCGGGCACGTACGTCAGCACCGGCTACCAGACCGGTGGTGCCATGTGGTCGTCCGGCAGCCACACCGGCATCGACTTCCACGCCGCCTCGGGCTCCAGCGTGGTCTCCGTGGGCGCGGGCACCGTCGTCGAAGCCGGCTGGGGCGGCGCGTACGGCAACAACATCGTGATCCGGATGAACGACGGCACGTACACCCAGTACGGCCACCTGTCGTCGATCAACGTCTCGGTCGGCCAGACCGTGATGCCGGGGCAGCAGATAGGTCTCTCGGGCTCGACCGGCAACTCGTCCGGCCCGCACCTCCACTTCGAGGCTCGTACGGGCGCCGACTACGGCTCGGACATCGACCCCGTCGCGTACCTCCGCTCGCACGGCGTCAACGTCTGACCGCCTTCCGTCTGTTCGGCGAAGGCCCCGGTTCGGGATGCGAACCGGGGCCTTCGCCTTGCCGTGTCCTCGGGCGGCGCCTTCCCGGCACGGACTTCCTGGCCAAAAAGAACTCCATGGATTACGGGTGGCTATCGGAAATTCCGTCCCGCTGCAATAGAGTCACTCAACAGGCGTCGATCGGCTGAGTTTCGCGCGGATTAAGTGGGGGTTCTGGTATGCGCATTCCAGCGCACTCGGTATGCACGGCGATCCGCGACGACATCGTCACCGGCGTGTTCGAGCGCGGCAGCCGGCTCACCGAGGAGCACCTGGCCCGCCGCTACGGCGTCTCGCGCGTTCCGGTCCGTGAGGCACTGCGCACCCTCGAGTCCGAGGGCTTCGTCACCACTCGCCGCCACGTCGGCGCGTGCGTCGCCGAGCCCACCGAGCAGGAAGCGGCCGACCTGCTGGAGATGCGTACGCTGCTGGAGCCGCTGGGTGCCGCGCGCGCCGCCCAGCGCCGCACCGAGGCACATCTGAAGGTGCTGCGCGGCCTGGTCCGGCTGGGCCAGGAGCGGGCCCGTCGCGGCCAGGGGGACGACCTCCGCTCGCTGGGCGGCTGGTTCCACGAGACGCTCGCCCAGGCGGCCGGCAGCGCGGCGCTGACCGCGCTGCTCACCCAGCTACGGCACAAGATCGCCTGGATGTACGCCGTCGACCAGCCCGCCCGGCCGACGGAGGTGTGGGCCGAGTACGGGGTGATCGTGGACGCCGTGGCCCGCGGCGACGCCGAACGCGCCCGCGCGCTCACCGCCCTCCACGTCGAGCGCACCCTGCCCGCGCACCGGCTGCGCCGCGCCGAGCGGGCGGAACGCCCGGAGGGATCGCGGCGGTCGGAGCGTTCGGGCGGACGTGTGGTGAGGACTTCGCAACATCGCGTAAACACCGCGAGCGCCCGCAATTAACAGCGGTACCGTATACAAAGAGGGGGAAATTCTTGCCCCTATTCACCCCTGCCTGAAAAGGGGGTGCGCCGCCTTTTTCCCAGGGGTGGTCGGCCCGGTGAATTTCCGCGCCGGCCGCACGGGCCCGGCGGTCGGCACCCGGGGGAGGGGCGAAGCGCGGCAAACAGAACGGAGCCGTACCACCCGATTCCGGGAATACGGCTCCGCCTGGTGTCGCGTGGGGTGACCGGCAGGTCAGACCGTCTCGGGGAGCTCCTCGAGACCCTCGGCGACCAGCTTCGCCAGACGGTCCAGGGCGGCGTCCGCGCCCTCCGCGTCCGAAGCGAGCACGATCTCCTCGCCGCCCTGCGCGCCGAGGCCCAGCACCGCGAGCATCGACGCGGCGTTGACCGGGTTGCCATCGGCCTTGGCGATCGTCACGGGGACGCCGGCGGCCGTGGCGGCACGGACGAAGATGGAGGCGGGGCGGGCGTGCAGGCCCTCGGCCCAGCCGACGTTGACGCGGCGCTCAGCCATGGTGTTGCCCTTCGAGTCTCGGCGGTTGTCTAGACCAGTGGTCCAATCCAGTCTCTCATGTTCCACAGGGTGCTCGATCCGGCCCTCGCGGGGCCGCCGCGGGCCGGCCCGGCCCACTCGCCCCGCGTTGTCCACAGGCACCTCCGCGGCCGGGCGCCCGCACCGTACCCTGGGGCCCATGCGGACCCCGTCGGATCAGCCGGAACACGTGTACCCCGACCACTGGGAGGCCGACGTGGTGCTGCGGGACGGCGGCACCGCACGGATCAGGCCGATCACCACGGATGACGCCGAGCGCCTGGTCAGCTTCTACGAGCAGGTCTCGGACGAGTCGAAGTACTACCGGTTCTTCGCACCCTACCCCCGGCTCTCCGCCAAGGACGTGCACCGCTTCACCCACCACGACTACGTGGACCGGGTGGGTCTGGCGGCCACCGTCGGCGGCGAGTTCATCGCCACCGTCCGCTACGACCGGATCAATGAACAGGGTCTGCCCGCGAGCGCCCCGGCCGACGAGGCCGAGGTCGCCTTCCTCGTCCAGGACGCCCACCAGGGGCGGGGCGTCGCGTCCGCGCTGCTCGAACACATCGCGGCGGTCGCCCGCGAGCGGGGCATCCGGCGGTTCGCGGCCGAGGTCCTGCCCGCCAACAACAAGATGATCAAGGTCTTCACGGACGCCGGGTACACCCAGAAGCGCAGCTTCGAGGACGGCGCCGTACGTCTCCACCTCGACCTGGAGCCCACCGACCGGTCGCTCGCCGTGCAGCGCGCCCGCGAACAGCGCGCCGAGGCCCGGTCCGTGCAGCGGCTCCTCGCCCCCGGCTCCGTCGCCGTCATCGGGGCCGGCCGCGCCCCCGGCGGAGTGGGCCGCACGGTTCTGCGCAACCTGCTGGACGCCGGGTACACGGGCCGCACGTACGCCGTGAACCGGGCCCTGCCCGAGACGACGACCACGCTGGACGGTGTGCCCGCCTTCCGCTCCGTCGCCGACATCGGGGAGCCCGTCGACCTCGCCGTCGTCGCCGTACCGGCCGAGCGGGTCCCCGAGGCCGTCGCCGACTGCGGTGAACACGGCGTCCAGGGACTGGTCGTCCTGACCGCCGGTTACGCCGAGCAGGGCGCCGAGGGCAGGGCGCGCCAGCGTGAACTGGTGCGCCAGGCACGGTCGTACGGCATGCGCATCATCGGCCCCAACGCGTTCGGCATCATCAACACCGCGTCCGACGTGCGGCTCAACGCCTCGCTCGCACCGCACCCGCCCGCGCGGGGGCGGATCGGGCTGTTCACCCAGTCCGGCGCCATCGGTATCGCCCTGCTGTCCGGGCTGCACCGGCGCGGGGCCGGCCTGTCGTCCTTCATCTCGGCGGGGAACCGCGCGGACGTGTCGGGCAACGACATCCTCCAGCACTGGTACGACGACCCCGACACCGACGTCGTCCTCCTCTACCTCGAATCGATCGGCAACCCCCGCAAGTTCACGCGCCTCGCCCGGCGCACGGCGGCGGTGAAACCGGTCGTCGTCGTCAAGGGCGGCCGGCACAGCGGCAGTGCGCCCCCCGGCCACGCCGTACCTGTCACGCGCATCCCCCACACCACCGTCTCGGCCCTGCTGCGGCAGGCGGGCGTGATCCGCGTCGACACGGTCACCGAACTGGTCGACGCCGGTCTGCTGCTCGCCGGGCAGCCGCTCCCGGCGGGCCCGCGCGTGACCATCCTCGGCAATTCGGAGTCGCTCGGGCTGCTGACGTACGACGCCTGCCTGACGGAGGGGCTGCGGCCCCGGCGGCCCCGCGACCTGACGACGGCGGCCACGCCGCAGGACTTCCGTACGGCCCTCACCGAGGCCCTCCGGGACGACATGTGCGACGCGGTCGTGGTCACCGCGATCCCCTGGGTCGGCGAGAACGGGGTCACCGAGTCCGGTGACGGCGAGGTCCTGGCCGAGGCGCTACGGGCCGCCTCGGCGGAAGCACCGGCGAAGCCGGTCCTGGTGGTCCACGTGGAAATGGGCGCCCTCGCCGACGCCCTGGCGGCCGCCACCAGCACGGCGCCCACGGCCCGGCCCGGCCCGACGCCGACCCCCACCCCCCTCCCGCCGGCCCCGCCGGCCCCGCAAGCCCCGCCCGCCCCGGCCACACCGGCGAGCCCGCCCGCCCCCGCCGCCCCAGCGACCCCACCCCCGGGCCCCGCGCCCCGCACCTCCGGCGACCGGAGCTACCGCATCCCCGCGTACCCCGCCGCCGAGCGGGCCGTGCGGGCGTTGGCCGAGGCCGTGAGGTACGGGCAGTGGCGGCGCCAGGCCGCCGACCCCGGACGCGTCCCCGAGTACGAGGGCATCGACGAGGCCGGAGCCGCCGCGCAGATCGAGAGGGCGCTGGCCGGGGACGTGGACGAGCGGGGCGTCACCCTCCCCCCCGACGCGGCCCGCGAGCTGCTCGGGCGCTACGGGATCGCCGTACTCCCCACGCTGCCCGCCCCCACCCCCGACGAGGCCGTCCAGGCCGCCGCCGGCCTCGGCTACCCCGTCGCGCTCAAGACCACCGCCCCGCACCTCCGCCACCGCCCCGACCTCGGCGGCGTACGCCTCGACCTGGCCACCGAGGAGCAGCTGCGCACCGCCTACGCCGAGCTGACCGAGACCCTCGGCACGCCCGGTGAACTGCAGCCGGTCGTCCAGGCCATGGTCCCGCGCGGTGTCGACACGGTCGTACGCGCGGCCATCGACCCGGCCGTCGGCGCCGTGCTGTCCTTCGGGCTCGCGGGCGCCCCCTCCGAGCTGCTCGGCGACACGGCGCACCGCCTGGTCCCCGCCACCGGCCGGGACGTCGCCGAGCAGATCCGCTCCATCCGCACCGCCCCGCTGCTGTTCGGCTGGCGCGGCTCCGCACCCGTCGACACCCCCGCCCTGGAAGAGCTGCTGCTCCGGGTGTCACGGCTGGTCGACGACCACCCGGAGATCGTCGCCGTCGGGCTGGAACCGGTGGTCGTCGCCCCCCGCGGCCTCTCCGTCCTCGGCGCGACCGTCCGGCTCGCCCCGCCCCCCGCCCGCACGGACATCGGCCCCCGCCGGCTCCCCAGCTACTGACACCCCCCACCCACCGGCCGCCGAGCCACCGACCTCCACCACCGACCCGGCTCCCGAGCGTCCCGCGCAGTCACCGCGCCACCGTAGGATGGAGTCCATGGCGAAGACCGGTACGACCACCCAGGGGCTGCGCGCGGCGATCGAGCGCAGCGGCTACTACCCGGCCCTTGTGGCCGAGGCGGTCGAGGCCGCCGTCGGCGGGGAGCCGATCGCGTCGTACCTGGTCCATCAGGAGACCACCTTCGACGCCAACGAGGTGCGCCGGCACGTCACGGTCCTCGTCCTGACGAGCACTCGTTTCATCGTCAGCCACACCGACGAGCAGAACGCGGACACCAGCTCCCCGACGCCCTACGCCACCACCTCCACCGAGTCCGTCAAGCTAGGCCGGATCTCGTCCGTCGTCCTCAGCCGTGTCGTCGCCAACCCCGAGTCGTACACCCCCGGCACCCTGCCGCGTGAGGTCGTCCTCACCATCGGCTGGGGTGCCGTCTCCAGGATCGACCTGGAGCCCGCCGCCTGCGGCGACCCGAACTGCGAGGCCGACCACGGCTACACCGGCAACTCCACGGCAGACGACCTGAGCCTCCGCGTCAGCGAGGCCGGCGACGGCCCCGAGACGGTCCGCCAGGCTCTCGCCTTCGCGCAGGCGCTGTCCGAAGCCACCGCGGCCACCCGCTGATGGTCCAGCCCGCACCCATGACGTCCGCCTGGCCCGACGAACCGGTGCCGCTCGCCCTCGACACCGCGCCGGCCCCCGAGTACGGCTCCGGTTCCCTGGCCGATCTGCTGCCGACACTCGCCGCCGGCACCGGCGTACCCGGGTTCGAGCACCGCATCGCGGAGCTCACCCCCGCCGACCGGAACTGCGTGTTCCTGATCGACGGCCTCGGCTGGGAGCAGATCAAGGCCCACCCCGACGAGGCCCCTTACCTGACGTCGCTGCTGGGCAGCTCCCGGGGCGGCACGGGACGGCCGATCACCGCCGGGTTCCCCGCCACCACCGCGACCTCGCTCGCCTCGGTCGGTACGGGACGGCCGCCCGGCGAGCACGGCCTGCCCGGTTACACGGTGCGCGACCCCGGCATCGGTGAGCTGATGAACCAGTTGCGCTGGAGGCCCTGGACACCGCCGCACGCCTGGCAGCCGTACCCGACCGTCTTCCAGCTCGCCGACGCCGCCGGCGTCCACACCGCGCAGGTCTCCTCCCCGACCTTCCGGGACACGCCCCTGACCAAGGTCGCGCTCAGCGGCGGAACGTTTCACGGGCGGCTCACCGGCGAGGAGCGGATGGACCTGGCCGCCGAGCAACTGGCGGCCGGGGACCGTTCGCTCGTCTACACGTACTACAGCGAGGTCGACGGCAGCGGTCACCGCTTCGGCGTCGACTCCGACGCCTGGCGCGGCCAGCTGATGTGCGTCGACCGACTCGTCCAGCGCCTCGCCGAGCAGCTCCCGCCCCGCACCGCGCTGTACGTCACCGCCGACCACGGCATGATCGACATCCCGTTCGACGAGCAGTCCCGTATCGACTTCGACGAGGACTGGGAGCTGCGCGCCGGGGTTTCCCTGCTCGGCGGCGAGGGCAGGGCACGCCACGTCTACGCGGTGCCGGGCGCCGAGGCCGATGTACTGGCGTGCTGGCGCGAGGTGCTCGGCGAGCAGTTCTGGGTGGCGAGCCGCGACGAGGCGATCGCAGCCGGATGGTTCGGCCCGACGATCGACGAGCGTGTCCACGGCAGGATCGGCGACGTCGTCGCCGCCGCCCACGACGACGTCGTCATCACGGCGTCCGTCAACGAGCCGAACGAATCCGCGATGGTCGGCATGCACGGCTCGATGACGCCCGTGGAGCAGCTCGTCCCGCTCCTCGAAGTCCGCTCCTGACACCCCGTCCCGCCCCCCGGCACACCGACCCTGATCCGAAAGGTCGTCACTTCCCCATGCCCGAGTTGGTGTTCTTCTCCGGAACCATGGACTGTGGAAAGAGCACACTCGCTCTGCAGATCGAACACAACCGCTCCGCGCGCGGCCTCCAGGGCATGATCTTCACGCGTGACGACCGGGCGGGGGAGGGCAAGCTGTCCTCACGGCTCGGCCTGGTCACCGACGCCGTCGAGGCGGCTGAGGGCTTCGACTTCTACGCCTACCTCGTCGCCCACCTCTCCAAGGGCGGCCGCTGCGACTACGTGATCGCGGACGAGGCCCAGTTCCTCGCGCCCGAACAGATCGACCAGCTCGCCCGCGTCGTCGACGACCTCGAACTGGACGTCTTCGCCTTCGGCATCACCACCGACTTCCGCTCCAAGCTCTTCCCCGGCTCCCAGCGCCTCGTCGAACTCGCCGACCGTGTCGAGGTGCTGCAGGTCGAGGCCCTGTGCTGGTGCGGCGCGCGCGCCACTCACAACGCGCGCACCGTCGGCGGCGAGATGGTCGTCGAAGGCGCCCAGGTCGTGGTGGGCGACGTCAACGCGGGTGACGAGGTGGGGTACGAGGTGCTCTGCCGCCGTCACCACCGGCGGCGTATGACGGCCGCCACCGCCCGCGCCGCCGCCCTCTCGCCGGACGTACTCCCGGTCCCGGCCGAGTAGCTCAGCGCCCGGGCGACCGTACGATCGTGAACACCGCGCCCTCGGGGTCGGCGACGGTCGCCAGCCGCCCCGCCGGGTCGTCGTGCGGCGAGTCCAGCACCCGCCCGCCCAGGTCGACGACCCGCTGCGCCGCGGCATCGGTGTCCGCGACCTCGAACCAGGTCATCCAGTGGGCGCCACGGTCGCGCGGCAGGGAGGCGCCCACGCCGTGCAGGGAGGCGACCGGCCGGTCGTCGACCTTCAGTCTCACCAGGTCCAGGTCGGGCGACGGGGCCGGATCGAGCTCGTACCCGAAAACCGTCTTGTAGAACTTGCTGACCGACTCCGTCTCCTGGGTCAGCAGCTCGTTCCAGGCCGGGGTGCCGGGCGCGCCCACGACACCCGTACCGAGGTGAGCGGCCGCCTGCCAGATCCCGAAGACGGCCCCCGTGGGGTCGGAACAGATCGCCAGCCGCCCCGCGTCCGCGGCGGCGAGCGGACCGACGGCGACCGTGCCGCCGCTGCACCGGATCGCCTCGGCGGTCTCGTCGGCGTCGTCGGTCGCCAGGTACGTCGTCCAGGCGATCGGCAGGTCCCGGTCGGCCGGGAGCTGGCCGATCCCCGCCACCTCCTCGTCGTCGAGCAGTCCCCGCACGTACGGGCCGAGCTGTTGCGGGCCCGGCTCGAACCGCCAGCCGAACAGCTCCCCGTAGAAATCCTGCGTCGCGTCAAGGCGATGCACCATCAAGCTCACCCAGCAGGGTGTACCGGGTTTGCGCCGAGTCGCCTCGGTCATCGTCACTCTCTCCTCGGACCATCGTCGTGGCCGTGCGGGGACCCGGCGTGTGCCGTGCCGGTGCGGATCGCCGACGCGGGGCGCCGGTGCGGTGTCGACCACCGGCTGCAGGCCCGGCAGTACGCCTCGTCAGATGCTCGCACCATCGGCCGCGCGGTGCGTCCCGGCCGCGCCGTGAATTGGCGCGATCCGGAAGGAGGATGCCCGAAAAATCGTTTCCCATCCCCGCGGGTTGCGGTCAGGGCACACCTGCAGGCCCGGGACGCCCGCGTCTGCGCGAGGATGGCGGCATGAACCCCATCATCTCGGCACCTGAACTCGTCGACGAGCTGACCGGCGCGCGGCCTCCGGTCCTCCTCGACGTCCGTTGGCAGCTCGGCGGCCCGCCCGGCCGGCCGGCCTACGAGGCGGGGCACATCCCGGGCGCCGTGTACGTCGACCTCGACACCGAGCTGGCGGGCCGGCCCGGTGCCGGTGGCCGGCACCCGCTGCCCGACCTGGCGGAGTTCGGCGCGGTGATGCGCCGCGCGGGCGTCTCCGCCTCCTCGCGGGTGGTCACGTACGACGGCGGCCAGGGGTGGGCGGCTGCCCGCGCGTGGTGGCTGCTGCGCTGGGCAGGGCACACCGACGTACGGGTCCTGGACGGTGGCCTCGCCGCCTGGCGGGGCGAGCTGTCGACCGAGACGCCCACGCCCGTGGCGGGGGACTTCACGCCCCGGCCGGGTGCCCTGCCGCTGCTGGACGCGGACGGGGCGGCGGCGCTGGCCCGGACGGGTCTGCTGCTGGACGCGCGGGCGGGCGAGCGGTACCGGGGCGAGGTGGAGCCGATCGACCCCGTGGGCGGGCACATCCCCGGCGCGGCCTCGGCCCCCACGACGGAGAACGTCGACGAGACCGGCCGGTTCCTGCCGGCCGAGGTCCTGGCGGCCCGCTTCAAGGGCTTGGGCGCGGGCGACGCCCCGGAGGTCGGCGTGTACTGCGGCTCGGGCGTCTCGGGTGCGCACGAGGTCCTGGCCCTGGAGATCGCGGGCATCCGGGCTGCGCTGTACGCGGGCTCCTGGTCGGAGTGGTCGTCCGACCCCACCCGCCCGGTCGCCACGGGCCCCGCCCGCGGCTGACGGTCCCTGGGCGGGGCACAGCCACGGGAGTCGGGTCACGTGCCTCCGGTCGCGCCCGCCCCGCCGGGGCGGGCGACACCCGTCCGTGACCAGGCGCGACCGGACCCGGCACGAGCGGACGGAACACCACCCGGCCGAACCGCCCGGCCCGCCGCGGTGGTTGGTCCGCCGCTTCTCCTGCTCTTGTTCCTATTCCTGCTTCTTGCGGCGCGTACCGAAGACGATCTCGTCCCAGCTCGGCACCGCCGCCCGGCGGCCGGGGCGGACGCCGTCCGCTTCGGCCTGGCGGTCGGTGGTGCCCGTCAGGCGGTCGCGGTGACCGCTCACCGCGCGGGGCATGAGGACGTCCGCGTACGCCGAACCCGCGCCCGCCGAGGCGGCGGGGGCCGGGGGCTCCTCCGTGTCCGGTTCCTGGACCGGCTCGGTCGCCGAGGGTTCGGCGGCCGGGCGCTCGGGGACGACCATGTCGCCCCGGAAGCTCGGCACGGCCTCCAACAGGCTGGTCAGGGAGTCGCGCTCGGGCTCCTCCTCCGGCTCGGGTGCCGGGACGGGAGCCGGGCGCTCGATCTGGCGGTCCAGGGCGCGGTCCAGCGGCCGGTCGCGCGGGAGGCGCGCGATGCGCGGGACGAACGGGAAGCTCGGCTCCTGGACGGCGACCGAGTCGTCGGTCTCGCCGATCAGCGCGCGCGCTTCGTCGTCCACGGCCTGGACCAGCCTGCGGGGCGGGTCGTATGTCCAGCTCGCCGAGTGCACCTCGCCCGCGACGCGGTAGACCAGCAGCACTTCCCAGGTGCCGTCGTCGCGGCGCCAGGAGTCCCACACCACCGAGTCCTTGTCGGCGCCGCGCAGCAGCAGCCGCTCCTGCACCGCCTCGCCGAGCTGCGGACCGGTGTTCTCGCCGGGCCGGCGCACGGGTGTCTTCCGGGCCCGCTCGGCCATGAAGGCGCGCTCCGCGAGGACGGGGCCCTCGAAACGGCGTACGCGCTCCACGGGGATGCCGGCGAGCTGGGCGACCTCTTCGGCCGAGGCACCAGCGCGTATACGCGCCTGGATGTCGCGGGGGCGGAGGTGGCTCTCCACCTCGATCTCGATCTGGCCGAGGCGGGCACGGTCGTTGCGTACGGCGGCACGCAAACGCTCGTCGATCGGAAGCGTGTACTCCGTGTTGTCAGCAGCCTTCAGCACCAGTCGTGTGCCGTCGTTGGAGACGGCCACGACACGCAGTTCGGGCATGGGGACCTCCCGGGTGGTGCCTGCCGACGTCACCTGCGTCGCCGCTTCCGCTAGTCGAGTGTGGCCTGCCCGGGTGCAGCCTGCCACAACCTTGCCGAGTTGCCCGGCGTGTCGGGCATGGGCCCTGGAACGCCGTTATGGCACGGTTACCTATTTGCAACGCAGGGTGACCGATCTGGTCACTCTGTGCAGCAGGCGGCCGTGCGGTGCTGCGGCGCCGCCGGAACGAGTGCCGTTTTCGGCCCCCTCCCGTTGGTCCCGGACACCCGAAAGGGATCGGGGCCCAGGGCTCGCCACAGTACTCCATTCGGGCCACCAGGGTGGACCGGCGCGCCGCCGAAGTTCTCCTCGCGTACGGCAGTTGGGTCCCCCGACTATGCGTCACACCCGCGTTCCTTCACAGAATCCGCAGAAATGGAACTATTCGCTTCGCTCAAAGGTCTCTTCTCTGTGCATGCTGGGACAGATGGGTGAATCGATATCGGAGACGGACGAGAAGGTGTACACGCGGGATAGCGGGACAAAAGGGGTACGAGACAAGAGGAAGCGATTCGACCTGAACACCGCCCAGGTCGCGGGCGGCGCCGTCGCGGCGGTCGTGGCCGCCAAACTGGCCTCCAAGATGGGCGTGTACGGGACCGTCCTGGGCGCGGGAGTCATCAGTGTCATCGCCACCTGCGGCGGATCGGTCTTCCAACACGTGTTCAAGACCACGGGGGAGCGGGTACGCGAGGCCACGGTGCAGGCGGTCCGCCCGAAGGCCCGTCAGTCCACTCGGACTGACCGGACTCACCAGGCCCACCGGGCCCACCGGACCGGCCCCGTCGGCCGACGACCGCCGGGTGCCGGCGGGGAGTTCGGCGAATCCACCACGTACGGCACCCG
The DNA here is from genome assembly GCF_055590785.1 of Streptomyces sp. NPDC041796. Classification (NCBI taxonomy): domain Bacteria; kingdom Bacillati; phylum Actinomycetota; class Actinomycetes; order Kitasatosporales; family Streptomycetaceae; genus Streptomyces; species Streptomyces sp. NPDC041796. The sequence continues at coordinate 355,235 of NZ_JBVJAH010000004.1, read as the reverse complement.
CGTCCGTGGCTGGAAACGTTCGGCGATCGCGGCGGCACTGGTCTTCGCAGTGACCATGGCGGTCATCACCGCCTGCGAGCTGATGGCCGGTCATGACTTCAGCGGCGGCAGAGGGATCACCATCAGCGGTGTCGTACGCGGCGGCGACTCCGGACACCGGCCGCCCACCACCCCGTCACCCACCCGGCCGGATCGGAACGAGGGCGGACGCGACCGGACGGACCGGCCGTCGGCACCGGTCGCGCCGGGCACCGGCCGGGACGGCACCGCGAGGGCACCGGCTCCCACGCCGGAACCCGACAGTCCCATCGCCCCGACGCCCGACCCCAGCGGTCCCACGGCGCCCACACCCACGCCGCCCGGCCCGGCGCCCACCCCCATCCCGATGCCCTCCCGGGACGGCTCGGCCGAGTGAGCGGGCACCGGGCGCACGGTCACTCGCCCAGCACCCGCCGCAGGTAGTCGTTGCCGAACGCGCGCTCCGGGTCCAGGCGGTCACGCAACGCGGTGAACTCGGCGAACCGCGGGTAGACCTCGGCGAAGTACGCGGCGTCCCGCGTGTGCAGCTTGCCCCAGTGCGGCCGGCCCCCGTGCGCCGTCATGATCCGCTCCGCCGCCGTGAAGTACGACCGGTACGGCGTACCCCTGTACATGTGCACCGCGATGTACGCGCTGTCCCGGCCCGTGGCCGTCGAGAGGGTGATGTCGTCCGCGGGGGCCGTCCGCACCTCCACCGGGAAGCTGACGCGCAGCGGCGACCGGTCGACCATCGCCTTCAGCTCCCGCAGCGCGGTGACCGCCGCCTCCCTCGGCAGCGCGTACTCCATCTCCAGGAACCGCACCCGGCGCGGACTTGTGAAGACCTTGTAGGGAATGTCCGTGTACGTACGCGCCGACAGCGCGCGGCTGGAGACCTTCGCGATCGCCGGGACGGCCGCGGGCACCGCCCGGCCGATCGAGTTCACCACCTGGAAGAGCCCGTTGGAGAGGAACTCGTCCTCGATCCAGCCGCTGACCCGCCCGGGCGGCGCCGCCGGGCCCGTGCTGCGGTTGTTGCGCTTGGTGTTGCAGTTGCCGGTGTGCGGGAACCAGTAGAACTCGAAGTGCTCGTTCTCCGCGTGGAGCGCGTCGAATTCCGAGGTGACCCGGTCGAAGGTCATCGGCTCCTCGCGCGCGTTGAGCAGGAAGATCGGCTCCACGGCGAAGGTGATCGCCGAGATGACCCCGAGGGCGCCCAGCCCGATCCGGGCGGCCGCGAAGACCTCCGGGTTCTCCTTCTCGGAGCAGGTCAGCACCCGGCCGTCCGCCGTGACCAGCTCCAGCTCCCGGATCTGCGCGGCGAGCGACGCCGAGTCACGGCCCGTGCCGTGCGTGCCGGTGCTGGTGGCGCCCGCCACCGTCTGCTCCATGATGTCGCCCATGTTCGTGAGCGACAGCCCCTCGCGCGCGAGAGCCGCGTTCAACCGCTTCAAGGGGGTGCCGGACTCCACGGTCACGGTCAGCTCGCGCCGGTCGATCCGACGGATGCCGGTCAGCAGATCCGGGCGGATCAGCACGCCGTCGGTGGCGGCGATCGACGTGAACGAGTGACCCGTACCGACCGTCTTGACCCTCAGGCCCTCCTCGGTGGCGGTCCGGACCGCGTCCGCCAGCTCCTGGACCGAAGCGGGACGGGCCTCCCGTACGGGCCTGGCGGCCACGTTCCCCGCCCAGTTACGCCACGTGGTGCTGCTCCGGCTGTTCCGGGTCCTGCTCGCGCTGCTCACGCTGCCCCTGCCCCTCCCGCGTCGGCACCGGCCTGCGCAGCCGGCGGTACCCCAGGAACGCCACCACGGCCGCGAGCACTCCCGCGATGCCGGGCACCGAGTACCCCGCGGCCGCCCCGTGGGCGTCGACCACCCAGCCGGCGGCCGAGGAGCCGAGCGCCACGCCGACCGCGAGCCCGGTACCCGTCCAGGACATGCCCTCGGTCAGTTTGGTGCGCGGTACATGGGCCTCGACGAGGGCCATGGTCGTCACCATCGTCGGCGCGATGGCAAGGCCCGCGACAAAGAGCGCCACGGCAAGGAACGGCAGATTCCCGGCCAGTTGGAGGGGGATCATACTCACGGCCATCGCGCAGACACCCAGAACCCACCTGCGGGACGGCTCGCCCTTGAGGTGGAGGAGGCCGAACACGGCACCGGCCACGCACGATCCCAGCGCGTACACGGCGAGCACCAGGCTGGCCGCCGCCTTGTGGCCCTCCTCCTCGGCGAACGCCACCGTCACCACGTCGACGGCGCCGAAGATCGTGCCCGTGGCGACGAACGCGGCCACCAGCACCTGGAGGCCGGGGGACCGCAGCGCCGAGCCACCGGTGTGCTGCTCGATCGGGTGCGGCACCGGTTCGGTGCCGCGCTGCGCGGTCAGCCACCACACACCGGCCAGCAGGAAGAGCGCGGCCAGCAGCGGGCCCGCCTCGGGGAACCAGATGGTCGACAGCCCGATGGAGACGATCGGACCGAAGATGAAGCACACCTCGTCGATGATCGACTCGAAGGAGTACGCGGTGTGCAGCTCGCGCGCCGAACCCTGGTAGATCGTCGCCCAGCGGGCGCGGGTCATCGCCCCGATGCTCGGCACACAGCCGGCGGCCGCCGAGAAGACGAACAGCGTCCACTCCGGCAGCCCTTGCTGCGCGCAGATCAGCAGCCCCGCCACGGCCGCGACCGTGATCAGCGTGGCCGGGCGCAGCACCCGCCGCTGGCCGTACCGGTCGACCAGGCGGGAGACCTGCGGGCCGAGCACGGCGGCGGAGACGGCGAGCGTCGCGGAGAGCGCGCCGGCCAGTCCGTAGCGGCCGGTGAGCTGGGAGATCATCGTGACGATGCCGATCCCCATCATGGCCAGCGGCATCCGGCCGATGAAGCCTGCGGCGGAGAAACCCACGGTGCCGGGGGCGGAGAAGATCGCGCGATAGGGACTGGGCAAGGGGGTACTCCGGCCGGTGAGCATGGGCGCCTGGCGTAAGGCGTATGGGCAGCCTTCACAGGTTACGTCCGAATGGGTGACAGTGCACGGCGGTTTTCCGGCTGTCAGACCCTGGTGGCAGGATCGATCCCATGTCCGATGCCATGGCCGATCCCGTGTCCGACCCCGCGTCCCATCAGCGCGATCCAGCCCCGTACGACGCCCTGCTGCTGCTGTCCTTCGGCGGGCCGGAGGGTCCCGACGACGTGGTCCCGTTCCTGGAGAACGTCACACGGGGGCGGGGCATCCCCAAGGAGCGCCTCAAGGAAGTGGGGCAGCACTACTTCCTCTTCGGCGGCGTCAGCCCGATCAACGACCAGAACCGCGCACTGCTCGCCGCACTGCGCAAGGACTTCGCGGACGCGGGCCTCGACCTGCCCGTGTACTGGGGAAACCGGAACTGGGCGCCGTACCTCACCGACACGCTGCGCGAGATGGTCACCGACGGCCGCCGGCACGTCGCGGTCCTCGCCACCAGCGCCTACGCCTCGTACTCCGGCTGCCGCCAGTACCGGGAGAACCTCGCGGACGCCCTCGCCACGCTGGAAGCGGAAGGGCTGCCCCTGCCCCGGGTCGACAAGCTGCGGCACTACTTCAACCACCCCGGGTTCGTCCGGCCCATGGTGGACGGCGTCCTGAAGTCGCTGGCCGAGTTCGACGACTCCGTCCGCGCGGGCGCCCACCTGGCCTTCACCACGCACTCCATCCCGGCCTCCGCCGCCGACACCTCCGGCCCGGTCGAGGAGCACGGGGACGGCGGGGCGTACGTCCGGGAGCACCTGGACGTCGCCCGGCTCATCGTCGACGCCGTACGGGACGAGACGGGCGTGGAGCACCCCTGGGAGCTCGTCTACCAGTCCCGCAGCGGCGCCCCGCACATCCCGTGGCTGGAGCCCGACATCTGCGACCACCTGGAGGCCCTGCACGACGCCGGCGCGCCGGCGGTCGTCATGGTCCCGATCGGGTTCGTCTCGGACCACATGGAGGTCCTCTACGACCTGGACACCGAGGCGACCGCCAAGGCCGCCGAGCTCGGCCTGCCGGTGCGGAGGTCGGCGACCGTGGGCGACGACCCGCGCTTCGCGGCCGCCGTCCGCGACCTGGTCCTCGAGCGCGCCGCCGCCGAACGGGGGACAGTGGTGGAGCGGTGCGCGCTGGGCGCCCTCGGCGCGTCGCACGACGTGTGCCCCATCGGCTGCTGCCCCGCCCGCGGCGAGCGGCCCGCGGCGGCCGGCGCCGACAGCCCGTACGCCTGAGGAGACGCTGTGACCGACTCGCGTGACCCGCTCCTGACCGAGCTGCTGGAACTGGCCCTGGAGGCCGGGCGTCAGGCCGGTGCGCTGCTGCGCGACGGCCGCCCGGCCGACCTCGGCGTCGCGGCGACCAAGTCGAGCCCCATCGACGTCGTCACCGAGATGGACATCGCCGCCGAGAAGCTGATCACCGCCGTCCTCGCCGAGCACCGCCCCGACGACGGCCTCCTCGGTGAGGAGGGCGCCGACTCGGAGGGCACCAGTGGGGTCCGCTGGGTCGTCGACCCGCTGGACGGCACGGTCAACTACCTCTACGGCCTGCCGACCTGGGCGGTGTCCATCGCCGCCGAGCGGGCGGGGGAGACCGTCGTCGGGGTCGTCGTGGCTCCGATGCGCGGGGAGACGTTCCGCGCGGTCCTCGGCGGAGGCGCGTTCCTGAACGACCGGCCCGTCCGCTGCCGGCCCGCCCCGCCGCTGGACCAGGCCCTGGTCTCGACGGGCTTCAACTACGTGGCCGAGGTCCGCGCCCACCAGGCCGACGTGGCGCAGCGCCTGATCCCGCGGCTTCGGGACATCCGACGCAGCGGCTCCGCGGCGATCGACCTGTGCGACGTGGCCGCGGGCCGGCTGGACGGGTACTACGAGCGCGGGCTCAGCCCCTGGGACCTGGCGGCCGGGGCGCTGATCGCCCGCGAAGCCGGCGCCCTGACCGGCGGCCGCCCCGGCACGCCCCCGTCGGGCGACCTGACGGTGGCGGCGCCCCCGGGCGTCTTCGAACCGCTCCAGGCCCTCCTGTGGGACTTCGGCGCCTGGCACGACTGACCGCCCCCACGGTGCGCCGGTCCGGCGGGTCGACGCGCGGCGCCCGTCCGCCGCCCGGCGCCGTGGAGACGGACCAGGGCCCACTCGCCCGGGCCCCGCTCGTCGGGCCCCGCGCGCGGCGGCCGTCCCCCGACCAGTCCAGCCCCCCGCCGGCCCCGTCCGGCACGGCGGCGCGCCGGTAGGGGCCGGACCTGCCGCTCGTCCGGGGCCCGGCCCCCGGACGAGCCGGGGCCCGGCGGGGCCAGTCCCGGGGGGACACGAAGAGCCCCGGGTTCCCCCCGGGGGTTTGTGGGGAGACGGGGCCCACCTGCCCCCCTGGTCAAGAGTTTGTGGGGGTGCTCTCCCCGCCCTTTTTCGCCTCGAAGGGGGTC
>NZ_JBVJAH010000004.1:228554-349767 GCF_055590785.1 Streptomyces sp. NPDC041796 | reverse complement strand
TCTCGGCTGCTACCGCCCCCGGAGGAGAATGGGACGGGCGACTCCAATGCAAGGGCGAAAGCGCCACCCCCCTCCCCCACGGGGGACGTGCGCCCCCCCCCCCGGGCCCACGTGCCGTACGAGTCAGGCGTTCGCGGTGGTGATCTCCACGCCGTGTTCCGCCGCGAGGCGGTGCAGGTCGTCGAGCTCCGCCTGCTCGACGTCGGCCAGGAAGTCGTCTCCCGTCTCGCGAGCCCGCGTGAGGTCGGTCTCCGTGGCCCTTATGCGCTGCAGCAGTCCTGCGGTGAAAGCGTCCATCGTGCGCCCCCTCGTCATGGGTCGGTGGCACGGGGGTGTGCCGAGGGTTGTCGGTCGATCACGCACTGCACTTCTGGGGGACAGAGCGATTTGTGGCGCGCCACATACGGGGCGTGATCTCGGGTGTGCAGTCGTCCTCCCCAGACCGTTCCTCACGGAAACCTCAACTCCTTGGTGAATTCGGTTGATTCCCGTATCGCTTCACGGGAGTACCGGGCCGTCCCATGGGGGGTGCAGGTCGCCTTACAGCCGGTTTACGCGCGTAAGGGGCAGGATGGATACGCACAGTCAGTGCGACAGACCTGCCCGGAACCGGGCTCGGAGGAAGGAACAGCGCCGTGCGCGTACTCGTCGTCGAGGACGAGCAGCTGCTCGCCGATGCGGTGGCCACCGGACTGCGCCGGGAGGCCATGGCAGTCGACGTCGTGTACGACGGGGCGGCCGCCCTGGAGCGCATCGGGGTCAACGACTACGACGTGGTCGTCCTCGACCGCGACCTGCCTCTCGTCCACGGGGACGACGTCTGCCGCAAGATCGTCGACCTGGGCATGCCCACCCGCGTCCTGATGCTCACCGCGTCGGGCGACGTCAGCGACCGCGTGGAGGGCCTGGAGATCGGCGCCGACGACTACCTGCCCAAGCCCTTCGCGTTCAGTGAGCTCACCGCCCGGGTGCGCGCGCTCGGCCGGCGTACGACGGTTCCGCTGCCGCCCGTCCTGGAGCGGGCCGGGATCAAGCTCGACCCCAACCGGCGCGAGGTGTTCCGGGACGGCAAGGAGATCCAGCTGGCGCCGAAGGAGTTCGCCGTCCTGGAGGTCCTGATGCGCAGCGAGGGAGCGGTCGTGTCGGCGGAGCAGCTGCTGGAGAAGGCCTGGGACGAGAACACCGACCCCTTCACCAATGTCGTACGGGTCACGGTGATGACTCTCCGTCGCAAGCTGGGCGAACCGCCGGTGATCGTCACCGTGCCCGGCTCCGGTTACCGGATCTGAGCCCGTGGCCGCCACCCCCGCGCCCCCACAGGCGCCCCCGAAGCCGACCTGGGACCCCAGGGAGCCCGTCCGCCCGTGGCTGCGTCCGACGATCCGCATACGGCTCACGCTGCTCTACGGCGGGATGTTCCTGATCGCGGGCATCCTGCTGCTGTCGATCATCTACCTGCTGGCGGCCCAGGCCCTGCACATCGGCAGCGAACTCCCGTTCAAGATCGTCAATGGCCAGGTGACGAGCAACGTCTGCAACTTCCCGGTGGAGGCCGGACCCGACGAGTTCAACCGGGCGATGAACGCCTGCGTCAACGAGCAGCGTCAGCACGCCCTCGACGACCTGCTGCGCCGTTCGCTGTTCGCCCTCCTGGGGCTGAGCGTCATCGCCTTCGCCTTCGGTTACGCCATGGCGGGCCGCGTCCTCTCCCCGCTGGGCCGGATCACCCGTACCGCCCGCAATGTGGCCGGCACGGACCTCTCCCGCCGGATCGAGCTGGACGGCCCGGACGACGAGCTCAAGGAGCTGGCGGACACCTTCGACGACATGCTGGACCGGCTGGAGCGGGCGTTCACCGCCCAGCAGCGGTTCGTCGCCAACGCCTCGCACGAGCTGCGGACACCCCTGGCGATCAACCGCACCCTGCTGGAGGTGCACCTGTCGGACCCGGGGGCGCCCGTGGAGCTCCAGCAGCTCGGCAAGACGCTGCTGTCGACCAACGAGCGCAGCGAGCAGCTCGTGGAGGGACTGCTGCTGCTGGCCCGCAGCGACAACGAGATCGTGGAGCGCAAGCCCGTGGACCTGGCGGAGGTCGCCTCGCGCGCCATCGACCAGACCCGGGCCGAGGCGGAGGCGAAGGGTGTGGAGATCCGCGGAGAGCGGGCCCCCGCCGTCGTTCAGGGCAATGGCGTCCTGCTGGAGCGGATCGCCCTGAACCTGGTGCAGAATGCCGTGCGCTACAACGTGGACGAGGGCTGGGTGGAGGTGACCACCGACATGCGGCCGGGCCAGGCGGTGCTCGTGGTGGCGAACACGGGACCGGTCGTTCCGGCGTACGAGATCGACAATCTCTTCGAACCGTTCCGGCGGCTCCGGCAGGAGCGCACCGGCAGCGACAAGGGCGTCGGACTGGGGCTTTCCATCGCCCGGTCGGTCGCGCGGGCTCACGGGGGCCGTATCATCGCGGAGCCCCGCGAGGGCGGCGGCCTCGTCATGCGCGTCACGCTTCCGGCGTGACACGCCGGTCGAGCCGTCCATGGTGTTCGCTTTACGCGGAATTTTCGTGACCCATTCACAGGACTTCCGTGTGTGATCGATCACAAGGGACCCTATCCGGCCATCTACTCTCCGTGATCAAGAATTCCGCCGGAAAACCGGGAAAAGTCCGGGTTTCCGGGGGGTGGGATCACGGGAAGTACACGGGGTGGCGCCCAACGGGCGCGGCTTCCGGACCGTGTACGGTCCCGTTCGCCATCCAAACCCGATCGCTCTCGAGGGGTCCGGTTGGGTGTCGATTGAGTAACAGACCTTGATGTGAGGCAAAATCTCCGCCTCAGGTCGGGCACAAGTCCGGCCTCTCACGCGTTACGTGCGCTGGAGACACCGCAACCACCCAGAGGGGGAGAGCGACATGGCAACGGATTACGACACCCCACGCAAGACCGACGACGACGTCGACTCGGACAGCCTTGAAGAGCTGAAGGCCCGGCGCAACGACAAGTCGACCTCGACCGTCGACGTCGACGAATTCGAGGCGGCGGAGGGTCTGGAGCTGCCCGGCGCGGACCTCTCGAACGAGGAGCTGGCCGTCCGGGTGCTGCCCAAGCAGGCGGACGAGTTCACCTGCATGAGCTGCTTCCTGGTCCACCACCGCAGCCAGCTGGCCCGCGAGAAGAACGGTCAGCCGATCTGCCGAGACTGCGACTGAGGTCCGCCGGTCGTGGCAGGCGACACCCCGTCTCGGAAGCGACGCTTCCGGCTCCCTGGGATGCCGGAGGCGTACCAGGGCGGTACAGGCCCGGCACCAGGCGCACAGGACGCGCCCGCCGAGCACTCCGCCCTCCTGCCCTCCCCCGGCGCGCGTGACGACGAGCGAGGCCCCTCGGCCTCGCTCGAGGCGGCCGGAAGGGCGGGGGCGCCGGCCGACCAGACCACTTCGACCGGTACGCCCGCCAAGACACGGCCCCTCGACGCCGTCAGGCGTGGCGTACGCAAGAGCCGCGAAGGCGCCAGGGCGGGCATCGCCCACCTCGCCGACCGGCTCATCGAGAACGCCCCGCGCGTTCCCGTCCGGGACCTGGCCACATTGCGCAGGCAGTTCCCGGGCCATACACCGGAGCAGCTCGCGGACAAGCTGATCGCGGGCGCGGCCAATGCCACCTCCACGGTGGGCGCCGGCGTCGGCGCGGCCGCCATGCTGCCCGTACCGCCCGCGATGCCGGCCGAGATGGCCGCCGAGATCACGGGCGTCGCGGCGATCGAGCTGAAGCTGATCGCCGAGCTCCACGAGGTCTACGGTCAGCGACCCCCGGGCAACCTCAGAGAGCGGGCGACGGCCTACCTGACCTCCTGGACGGAGGAGCGTGGTATCGACGTCACCAAACCCGCCACCGTCAACGCCGCCCTCGGCGGCCGTATGAAGCGCGAACTGCGCCAGCAGATCATGAAGCGCATGGTGCGCAATCTGCCGAACCTGATGCCGTTCATGGTCGGAGCGGCCGTCGGCGCCGTCATGAACCGGCGTGACACCAAGAAGCTGGCCGAGCGCATCCGCGAGGACCTCCGCCGCCGTCAGGTGCCCTGGGACGCGCTTGCCGGACTGCCCCCGCTGGAGCAGCCGGAAAACCCCAAGGAGATCGGCTTCTAGCGCCCTCCGGGAGCCCTCGGCCCGACCCTCAGGCCTGCGCCCGTACGGCGGTCAGCGCCGCCGCCAGGGCCTCCGGGTCGCGGCTGGACAGGTACACGTACGGCGTCGGATCCGCCGGGTCCGTGACCTCGACGCGCACCGCCGCCGGGATGTAGCCGCGCATCAGCATGAACGCGCGCGTGTCCGCCTTGTACGTCCTCCAGGCGCGCGCCTCCTCGGCGTCCAGCACCTCGGGCTCGCCCAGCGCCGACACCGGGATCCGGGCGTCCCCCGCGACCAGCGAGCCCGCCACCACGCGGACGCGGGCCGAGCCGTACGAACTGACCGCCATCGAGGCGAGCGCGCCCGCGAGGATCAGACCGCCGAGCATCGGCAGCGTGCCCAGCGGCAGCATGATCAACCCGCCCGAGACACCCAGCAGGGCGGCCAACAGCCACCAGGAGCCGGGGGCGGTGAGACGTTCGTCGTACTGCGGGGCGGAGGCCGGGACGGAAGCCGCTGCGGAAGGCTGCATACACCCAAGCTTGGCACGGCGCGACCGGTGGTCCGCCTCGCGGGTAAGGTCTCCCGCTGTGAGCACTGCACTGACGCCCCCGGCCGACGCCATACCGCCGGTACGGCACCCCGACGCGCCCGTCCCGGGTGAGCTCCTGGGCGCCCACTACGCGCACTGCTTCGGCTGCGGCGGCGGCCAGCCCCACGGGCTGCACCTGGCGGCCAGGGCCGGCGAGGGCGTCACGGTCACCGCCGAGTTCACCGTGACGACCGACCACCAGGGCGCTCCGGGCCTCGCGCACGGCGGCATCCTCGCCACCGCGCTCGACGAGACCCTCGGCTCGCTGAACTGGCTGCTGCGGGTCATCGCGGTGACCGGCCGGCTGGAGACCGACTTCGTGCGCCCGGTGCCCGTCGGTACGGTGCTGCACCTCCAGGCCGAGGTCACCGCCGTGCACGGCCGGAAGATCTACTCCACGGCGACCGGCCGGATCGGCGGCCCCGAGGGGCCCGTGGCGGTCCGAGCCGACGCCCTCTTCATCGAGGTCAAGGTCGATCACTTCATCGACAACGGCCGCCCGGAGGAGATCCGGGCGGCGATGGCCGACCCGGACCAGGTCCGGCGCTCCCGCGCCTTCGAGGTGAACCCCTGATGCGTAACCCTGTCGACGTCCTGATCCGCCGCGTGGACCCGGAGGTGCCGATTCCGTCGTACGGGCACCCGGGGGACGCGGGCGCCGATCTCGTCACCACCGAGGCCGCCGAACTGGCCCCCGGCGAGCGCGCGATCCTGCCCACCGGGGTGTCCATCGCGCTGCCCGACGGGTACGCCGCCTTCGTGCACCCGCGTTCGGGGCTCGCAGCTCGGTGCGGAGTGGCCCTCGTGAATGCCCCAGGGACGGTGGATGCCGGGTACCGTGGGGAGATCAAGGTGATCGTGGTCAACCTGGACCCGCGTGAGAGCGTGCGGTTCGAACGGTTCGACCGGATCGCCCAACTGGTCGTTCAGCAAGTCGAGAAGGTCCGCTTCCACGAGGTGGCGGAGCTTCCCGGCTCGGCGCGGGCCGAGGGGGGCTTCGGGTCCACCGGCGGTCATGCCGCCACGGAGGGCTGGACGGGTGGGAATCGATACGCTTCGGTCGTATCCGACCGGGAAGGACAGTGACGTGTTCGGACGTCGCAAGAAGAGCGGTGCCGCTGCCGACGCAGCGGGCGAGGCCGAGCAGGTCGTCGACGAGGTCGGCACTGATGACGCGGACGACGAGCCGCGCCGGGTGAACCTTCCGCCGGCACCCCGGCCCGACGGTCCCTGGGACGTCTCCGAGGTCTCCCGCCCCGAAGAGGGCCGGGTGGACCTGGGTGGCATGTTCGTGCCCGGGGTCGAGGGCATGGAACTGCGCGTGGAGGTCGCGGGCGACGCGATCGTCGCGGCGACGGTGGTGCTGCGCGACAGCGCCATCCAGCTGCAGGCGTTCGCCGCCCCCAAGAAAGAGGGCATCTGGGGCGAGGTCCGCGAGGAGATCGCCTCCGGCATCACCCAGCAGGGCGGTGTCATCGACGAGGTCGAGGGCCCGCTCGGCTGGGAGCTGCGGGCCCAGGTCCCGGTGAAGCTGCCGGACGGCACCGGTGGCGTGCAGCTGGTGCGCTTCGTCGGCGTGGACGGCCCCCGCTGGTTCCTGCGTGGGGTCATCTCCGGACAGGGCGCGGTGCAGCCCGAGGCCGCCGGACTGCTGGAGCAGATCTTCAGGGACACCGTCGTGGTGCGCGGCGAGGGCCCGATGGCGCCGCGCGACCCGATCGTCCTGAAGCTGCCGAACGACGCACAGATGGTGCCCGAGGGCGTACAGCAGGAGGACCAGGAGACGTCGCGCTTCTCCGGCGGCATGGGCCACCTGCAGCGGGGCCCGGAGATCACCGAGGTCCGCTGAGCCGTCGCCGAAGACATACCGATGGTGGGCCGTATCCCGTACGACGGGGCGCGGCCCGCCGCGCTTTCCGGGCGGTTTTCCACAGGCGTTGCCGCACTGATCCACGCCCCCACATACTGAACGCGCACAGTGACGGGGGGAGCACGGATGTCCGAGCAACGCAGTTCCGAGCGGCGCGGTGGGGAAGCCGTCGCCACGGCGGTCGCCGAGGCCCAGGCGCCGATGGTGCGCGTGGAGGACGTGCACCGGTCGTACGGGACGGGAGCCGCTGCCGTCCACGCGCTGAGGGGTGTGTCCTTCGAGATACAGCACGGCGAGCTGGTCGCCCTCAAGGGCCGCTCCGGCTCCGGCAAGACCACCCTGCTCAACCTCGTCGGCGGCCTGGACACACCCGACCAGGGCCGGATCACCGTCGACGGCACCGTCCTCGCCGACCTCGGCGAGGACGGGTTGCTGGAGCTGCGCCGCGACCGGATCGGATTCGTCTTCCAGGCGTTCGGACTGATCCCGATCCTGACGGCCGCCGAGAACGTCGGCGTACCGCTGCGGCTGCGCAAGACCGAGCCGCGCGAGCGGGACGAGCGCGTCGAGCTGCTGCTCGCCCTCGTCGGCCTCACCGACCACGCGGCGCAGCGCCCCGGCGAGCTGTCCGGCGGCCAGCAGCAGCGCGTCGCGATAGCCCGCGCGCTGGCCAACGAGCCGGCCCTGCTGATAGCCGACGAGCCGACCGGCCAGCTCGACGCCGAGACCGGCGTCGCGGTGATGGAACTGCTGCGTGCCGTCGTCCGCAGCGAGGGCGTCACCGCCCTCGTCGCCACGCACGACGCCCAGCTACTGGGCCTGGCGGACCGCGTCCTGGAGCTGAGCGACGGCGAGCTGATAGAGCGGTGAGCCGACCGAGCGGTGAGCCGGCCGAGCGGTGAGCCGGCCGAGCGGTGAGCCGGCCGAGCGGTGAGCCGGCCGAGCGGCGAGCTGATAGAGCGGTGAGCCGACCGAGCGGTGAGCCGGTCGAGCGGTGAGCCGGTCGAGCGGTGAGCCGACGGAGCGGTGAGCCGGCCGAGCGTCGGGCTGACCGCGGTGAACCACCGGCCCCGCGGCAGGGCCGCAGCTCCCGCCACCTGGCCGCGCACACATCAGAATCCCGTCAAGACGCCCGGGAACCGACCTCCGCGTCCGGTTCGCCCCCGCCCCTGGCCGTAAGGTCTACGCACAAGCAGTCGAACAAAACCATCACGACAATGGGGCCATGGGACGCGGCAAGCTTCGGATCTACCTCGGTGCGGCACCGGGCGTCGGCAAGACGTACGCCATGCTCTCCGAGGCGCACCGCCGCGTGGAGCGCGGTACCGACTGCGCCGTCGCCTTCGTCGAGCACCACGACCGCCCCCGTACGGAATCGATGCTGCACGGCCTCGAACAGATACCGCGGCGCACCATCGAGCACCGGGGCACGGCCTGCACCGAGATGGACGTCGACGCGGTGCTGGAGCGCAGACCCGCCGTCGCCCTGGTGGACGAGCTCGCCCACACCAACGTGCCCGGCTCGCGCAACGCCAAGCGCTGGCAGGACGTCGAGGAACTGCTCGCCGTCGGCATCGACGTCATCTCCACCGTCAACATCCAGCACCTGGAGTCGCTCGGCGACGTCGTCGAGTCCATAACCGGCGTGCGCCAGCAGGAGACCGTGCCCGACGAGGTCGTCCGGCGCGCCGACCAGATCGAACTGGTCGACATGTCACCCCAGGCGCTCCGCCGCCGCATGGCCCACGGCAACATCTACAAGCCGGACAAGGTCGACGCCGCCCTCTCGAACTACTTCCGCCCCGGCAACCTCACCGCACTGCGCGAGCTCGCCCTGCTGTGGACCGCCGACCGGGTCGACGAGTACCTCCAGCAGTACCGCGGCGAGCACAACATCCGCACCACCTGGCAGGCGCGCGAACGGATCGTCGTCGGCCTCACCGGCGGCCCCGAGGGCCGCACCCTGATACGCCGCGCCGCCCGCATGGCCGCCAAGGGATCCGGCAGCGAGATCCTCGCCGTCTACATCGCCCGCAGCGACGGACTGACCTCCGCCTCCCCCAAGGAGCTGGCCGTCCAGCGCACCCTCGTCGAGGACCTCGGCGGCTCCTTCCACCACGTCATCGGCGACGACATCCCCTCCGCGCTGCTGGAATTCGCGCGCGGCGTCAACGCCACCCAGATCGTGCTCGGCTCCAGCCGCCGCAAGACCTGGCAGTACGTGTTCGGCCCCGGCGTCGGCGCCACCGTGGCCCGTGACTCGGGCCCCGACCTCGACGTCCACATCGTCACCCACGAGGAGGTCGCCAGAGGCCGCGGCCTGCCCGTCGCGCGCGGCGCCCGCCTCGGCCGCTCCCGGATCCTCTGGGGCTGGGCGACCGGCGTCGCCGGCCCCGCTCTGCTCACCCTGCTGCTCACCCACATCGACGCGGACCTCGGCATCGCCAACAACATGCTGCTGTTCCTGTCGCTGACCGTGGCGTCCGCACTGCTCGGCGGCCTGGTCCCGTCCCTGGCCTCGGCCGCCTTCGGCTCCCTGCTGCTCAACTGGTTCTTCGCCCCGCCCCTGTACCGGTTCACCGTCGCCGACCCCCGGAACATCGTCGCGATCGCCGTGTTCTTCGGGGTCGCCGTCTCGGTCGCCTCCGTCGTCGACCTGGCCGCCCGCCGCACCCACCAGGCCGCCCGGCTGCGGGCCGAGTCCGAGGTGCTGTCCTTCCTCGCGGGCAGCGTGCTGCGGGGGGAGACCGCCCTCGACGCCCTGCTGGAACGGGTCCGCGAGACGTTCTCCATGGAATCGGTGGCGCTCCTGGAAAGGGAGAACGACGTCGAGCCGTGGACGCGCGCGGGCAGCGTCGGCCGCCGGCCGGTGGCGCGCCCGGAGGACGCGGACGTCGACATGCCCGTCGGCGACCACATGGCGCTCGCCCTGTCGGGCCGGGTCCTGCCCGCCGAGGACCGCCGCGTACTGGGCGCCTTCGCCGCCCAGGCCGCCGTCGTACTGGACCGGCAGCGGCTGGTCGGCGAGGCCGAGGAGGCCCGCAAACTCGCCGAGGGCAACAAGATCCGTACGTCACTGCTGGCGGCCGTCAGCCACGACCTCCGCACCCCCCTCGCGGGCATCAAGGCGGCGGTGTCGTCCCTGCGGTCCGACGACGTCGAATGGTCCGAGGAGGACCGCGCCGAGCTCCTGGAAGGCATCGAGGCGGGCGCGGACCGGCTCGACCACCTGGTCGGCAACCTCCTCGACATGTCCCGCCTCCAGACCGGCACGGTCACGCCGCTCATCCGCGCCATCGACCTCGACGAGGTCGTCCCCATGGCGCTCGGCGGGGTGCCCGACGGCAGCGCCGAGCTGGACATCCCCGAGAGTCTGCCGATGGTGGAGGTCGACAAGGGCCTGCTGGAGCGGGCCGTCGCCAACGTCGTCGAGAACGCCGTCAAGTACAGCGCCGCCGCACCCGTCCTGGTGTCGGCCAGCGCCATGGCCGACCGCGTCGAGCTGCGCGTCGTGGACCGCGGCACCGGCGTGCCCGACGAGGCCAAGGACCGCATCTTCGCCCCCTTCCAGCGCTACGGCGACGCCCCGCGCGGCGCCGGAGTGGGCCTCGGCCTCGCTGTCGCGCGCGGTTTCGTCGAGGCGATGGGCGGCACCATCACGGCCGAGGACACCCCCGGCGGCGGCCTGACCATGGTCCTCACCCTCAAGGCGGCCACCCCGGCCGCCCCCGCCATCCCTCCCACCGCCCCCCAAGCCCCCTCGCTGGAGAAAGCAGGCCCCTCATGACGCGGGTGCTCGTGGTCGACGACGAGCCGCAGATCGTACGTGCCCTCGTGATCAACCTGAAGGCGCGGAAGTACGAGGTGGACGCCGCCCCCGATGGCGCCACCGCGCTCGAACTGGCCGCCGGGCGCCACCCCGACGTCGTCATCCTCGACCTCGGCCTGCCCGACATGGACGGCGTCGAGGTGATCAAGGGCCTGCGCGGCTGGACCCGCGTACCGATCCTGGTGCTCTCCGCCCGCCAGACCTCCGACGAGAAGGTCGAGGCGCTGGACGCCGGCGCCGACGACTACGTCACCAAGCCCTTCGGCATGGACGAGCTGCTCGCACGGCTGCGCGCCGCCGTGCGCCGGGCCGAACCCGTGGGCGGCGGCGACGACGGCACGGTCGTGGTCGAGACCGCCGGCTTCACGGTCGACCTCGCGGCGAAGAAGGTCCAGCGCGACGGACGGGACGTCCGGTTGACGCCCACGGAGTGGCACCTGCTGGAGGTGCTCGTCCGCAACCGCGGCCGGCTCGTCAGCCAGAAGCAGCTGCTCCAGGAGGTGTGGGGACCGTCGTACGGCACCGAGACCAACTACCTGCGGGTCTACATGGCCCAGCTGCGCCGGAAGCTGGAGGCGGACCCCTCGCACCCCCGGCACTTCATCACCGAACCCGGCATGGGATACCGGTTCGAGCGCTGATTCCCCCGGTAGTGGGGGCCGGTACGCTTTCTGTATGAGTGCAGCACCGCGAACCGAGAAGCAGGCCGGCCGCTTCCGCCGGATGCTCGACCGGCTGTCCAGCTCCCAGGGGGACCTCGAGTCGGAGGAGCTGCGGGAGGACACGCAGGCTTCGGGGTGCATCCGTATCTCGGACTGCGACGACCGGCAGATCGTCAAGGTGACTGGTACCTTGCGGACGGTCACCCTGCGCCCTCGGGCCGGTGTGCCCGCGCTGGAGGCGGAGCTCTTCGACGGGTCCGCCCCGCTGGACGTGGTGTGGCTGGGCCGGCGCTCCATCGTGGGCATAGAACCGGGCCGCAAGCTCATCGCCTCCGGCCGGATCTCCATGAGCCACGGCCGCAGGGTCCTCTTCAATCCCAAATACGAACTCCGACCGCTCGGACAGGAGTAGCCGGTGACGTCACTCGACAAGCCGACCACCACCGACCAGGACGCCACCCGGGGCGCCGACCCCCAGGGCTCCCACGACTCGAAGGCCGCGACCGAAGCGGCCCTGTTCGAAGCCTTCGGCGGCGTGCGCGGCATGGTGGAGACAGTCCTCCCCGGCCTGCTCTTCGTCACGATCTACACGATCAACAAGGACCTGCACCTGTCGGCCATCGCGGCGCTGGGCGTGTCCCTGCTGCTCGTCGCGGTCCGCCTGATCCGCCGCGACACCGTGAAGCACGCCTTCAGCGGCGTCTTCGGCGTCGCCTTCGGCGTGGTCTTCGCGATGATGACCGGCAACGCCAAGGACTTCTACCTGCCGGGCATGCTCTACACGCTGGGCCTGGGCGTCGCGTACATCGTCACCACGCTGGCGGGCGTCCCGCTGATCGGCCTGATCCTCGGCCCGGTCTTCAAGGAGAACCTCTCCTGGCGCACCCGCAACCCCGGCCGGAAGAAGGCGTACGCCAAGGCGAGCTGGGCCTGGGGCCTCATCCTGCTCGCCAAGTGCGCGATCCTCTTCCCGCTGTACTGGTGGGCGGACACCACCCAGCTCGGGTGGGTGCTGGTCACCCTGAAGATCCCGCCGTTCCTGCTCGCGGTGTACCTGACGTGGCTGTTCCTGGCGAAGGCCCCGCCGCCGATCGACGTGTTTGCGGAGATGGAGGCGGAGGAGCGCGCCGAGAAGGAACGCAAGGCCGCCGCCGCGTCCCAGGCCGCTCAGCCCCACCCCCACCACGGCGACGTCTGACGCCCGCGCCGCCGCCGGGTACCGCCGGGGCTTCTCCGCGCACGGCGGTGGCGTGTCGGTGCACTGTCCGGGCAGTGGCACGGAGCGCCCCACGACGCCTCCCGCGGGCAGGAACCCCGGACCGCCGGGGCCGCCGCGCCGCCGCGTCCACCGCGTCGGCACGGGGGATGCTCGACGTACGACGAGGGGCTCAGGATCAGTAGCGGTCCCGAGCCCCTCGTCGAGCAGAGTGGACGACGCCTCAGCCGGAGGCGTCCTCGCGGCGCACGGAGAGCAGGTCCTCCAGCTGCTCCTCGCGGGCCTGGGCGGCGACGAAGAGCAGCTCGTCGCCGGCCTCCAGGGTTTCCTCCGGGCCGGGCGTCAGGACGCGAGAGCCGCGGATGATCGTCACCAGCGAGGTGTCCTGCGGCCACTCCACGTCGCCCACCGACGTACCGGCGACCGCCGACTCCGGCGGGAGCGTCAGCTCGACGAGGTTCGCGTCGCCGTGGCTGAAGCGCAGCAGCCGGACCAGGTCGCCGACGCTCACCGCCTCCTCCACGAGCGCCGACATCAGGCGCGGCGTGGAGACCGCGACGTCGACGCCCCAGGACTCGTTGAACAGCCACTCGTTCTTCGGGTTGTTCACCCGGGCGACGACCCGGGGCACCCCGTACTCGGTCTTGGCGAGCAGCGAGACGACGAGGTTCACCTTGTCGTCGCCGGTCGCCGCGATGACGACGTTGCAGCGCTGCAGCGCGGCCTCGTCCAGCGAGGTGATCTCACAGGCGTCGGCCAGCAGCCACTCCGCCTGCGGCACGCGCTCCACCGAGATCGCGGTGGGGGCCTTGTCGATGAGGAGCACCTCGTGCCCGTTCTCCAGCAGCTCGCCCGCGATGGAACGGCCCACCGCGCCGGCGCCCGCAATAGCGACCCGCATCAGTGACCGCCCTCCTCAGGGCCTTCGGCGAACGCCGCCTCGACCTTCTCGATCTCGTCCGTCCGCATCATCACGTGCACCAGGTCGCCCTCCTGCAGCACCGTCTGCGACGTCGGCAGGACCGCCTCGCCCAGCCGGGTGAGGAAGGCGACGCGTACGCCGGTCTCCTCCTGCAGCCTGCTGATCTTGTGCCCGATCCACGACGGGGACGTGTGCACCTCGGCGAGCTGGACGGCGCCGCTCGGGTCCCGCCACAGCGGTTCGGCACCCGACGGCAGCAGCCGCCGCAGCATCTGGTCGGCGGTCCAGCGCACGGTGGCGACCGTCGGGATCCCCAGGCGCTGGTACACCTCGGCGCGCCGGGGGTCGTAGATACGGGCGGCGACGTTCTCGATGCCGAACATCTCGCGGGCGACCCGCGCCGCGATGATGTTGGAGTTGTCGCCGCTGCTCACCGCGGCGAACGCCCCGGCCTCCTCGATCCCCGCCTCACGCAGGGTGTCCTGGTCGAAGCCGACTCCGGTGACGCGCCGCCCGCCGAAGCCGGAACCGAGACGTCGGAAAGCCGTCGGGTCCTGGTCGACGACGGCGACCGTGTGGCCCTGCTGTTCCAGGGTCTGCGCGAGTGCGGCTCCCACTCGCCCGCAGCCCATGATGACGATGTGCACGTCCGCTTACCCCGCACTCCTGGTCATCTTGCTGACCTGCGAAAACACCCTGCTCACTCTTCTCTCTCAGCCTGCGTGCGGTGTTGCCTGATGATGAGCTTATGCCGCCGCCGCGCTGTTGCCCTCATCCGAGGGCGGCCGACGCGTCGGCAGCGTCTTTGAGCCACTCACCGGGACGGAACCCACGCTAAGGACGCGGCAGTCGTCCGCTCGGTTGCCGCCGTAACCCATGGGCGTCGGCACCGACGTCACCACCCGCTCGACACCGACGTCGCCACCCGTCCCGACACCGGCGTCGGTACCGGTTTCGACACCGGCGTCGGTACCGGTTTCGAGACCGCCGGTGGCCCGCGTCACACGTTTCTGTGCTGTCCGCGTTAAGGGAGCGCAAGTTTCCGCGGGAAGCAGGGGTGGTGGGTGGGCGGGGCCCTTTTCCAGCGCTTACGATCCTCTGCGTGTCCAAACTGACCGACGTGCCCAAACGGATCCTGATCGGCCGGGCGCTGCGCAGCGACAGGCTGGGAGAAACTCTCCTCCCCAAACGCATCGCACTCCCCGTCTTCGCGTCCGACCCGCTTTCCTCGGTGGCGTACGCGCCGGGAGAAGTCCTGCTGGTCCTCTCCATCGCGGGTGTGTCGGCGTACCACTTCAGCCCGTGGATCGCGGTCGCCGTCGTCGTCCTCATGTTCACGGTCGTCGCCTCGTACCGGCAGAACGTCCGCGCCTACCCCAGCGGCGGCGGGGACTACGAGGTCGCCAACACCAACCTCGGCCCCAAGTCCGGTCTGACCGTCGCCAGCGCGCTCCTCGTCGACTACGTGCTCACCGTGGCCGTCTCCATCTCCTCCGGAGTGGAGAACCTCGGCTCGGCCATTCCGTTCGTCGTCGAGCACAAGGTTTTCTCCGCCATAGCGATAATCCTGCTCCTCACACTCATGAACCTCCGGGGTGTGAGGGAATCGGGGAAGCTCTTCGCGATTCCCACCTATGTCTTCGTCGCCGGTGTCTTCATCATGATCGCGTGGGGCGCGTTCAAGGGAATCGTCCTCGACGAGACGATGAAGGCCCCGACCGCCGACTTCGAGATCCGGCCCGAACACGAAGGCCTCGCGGGTTTCGCACTCGTCTTCCTGCTCCTGCGCGCCTTCTCCTCCGGCTGTGCCGCGCTCACCGGCGTCGAGGCGATCAGCAACGGCGTCCCCGCCTTCCGCAAGCCCAAGAGCAGGAACGCCGCCACCACCCTGGCCCTGATGGGCGGCCTGGCCGTCACCATGTTCTGCGGCATCATCGGCCTGGCCATGGCCACCGACGTGAAGATGGCCGAGCAGCCCGCCCACGACCTGATCCGCGACGGCGTGCCGGTCGGCGAGGAGTACGTCCAGAACCCGGTGATCTCGCAGGTCGCGGCCGCCGTCTTCGGCGACGGCACCTTCTTCTTCATCCTGCTCGCCGCGGCCACCGCGCTCGTCCTGTTCCTCGCCGCGAACACCGCGTACAACGGCTTCCCGCTCCTCGGCTCGATCCTCGCCCAGGACCGCTACCTGCCGCGCCAGCTGCACACACGCGGCGACCGGCTCGCGTTCTCCAACGGCATCGTGCTCCTCGCCGGCGCCGCTATGCTGCTCGTGTGGCTGTACGGGGCCGACTCCACCAGGCTGATCCAGCTCTACATCGTCGGCGTGTTCGTCTCCTTCACCCTCAGCCAGACCGGCATGGTGCGGCACTGGAACCGGCACCTGAAGACCGAACGCGACCCCGCCGTCCGCCGCCGCATGATCCGCTCCCGCGCGATCAACACCTTCGGCGCCTTCTTCACCGGCCTGGTCCTGGTCGTCGTCCTGGCCACGAAGTTCACCCACGGCGCCTGGGTCGCCCTGCTCGGCATGGTCATCTTCTACGGGACGATGACCGCGATCCGTAAGCACTACGACCGGGTCGCCGAGGAGATCGCCGCGCCCGACGAGCCGAGCGACGACACCGTCCGGCCCTCCCGCGTGCACTCGATCGTCCTGGTCTCCAAGCTCCACCGGCCCACGCTGCGCGCCCTCGCCTACGCCCAGCTGATGCGCTCCGACAAGCTGGAGGCGCTCAGCATCAACGTCGACCCGGCCGAGACCAAGGCGCTCAAGGCCGAGTGGGAGCGGCGCGGGATCAACGTGCCGCTGAAGATCCTCGACTCCCCGTACCGGGAAGTCACCCGGCCCGTCATCGAGTACGTCAAGAACATCCGGCGCGAGAGCCCCCGTGACGCGGTCAGCGTGATCATCCCCGAGTACGTGGTCGGCCACTGGTACGAGCACCTGCTCCACAACCAGAGCGCGCTGCGCCTCAAGGGGCGGCTGCTGTTCACCCCCGGAGTGATGGTGACCTCGGTCCCGTACCAGCTCCAGTCCTCCGAGGTGGCGAAGAAGCGGGCGAAGAAGCGCCAGGAGTGGAACGCCCCCGGTTCGGTCCGCCGCGGCCCGGCCGTGGAGCGCCCCAAGGAACCGACGGCCAAGAGCTGACTCCGCAGGCACGTAGACTGGAGGGCTGCCGCCGCCTGGCAGCCCCCCTCAGCCCTTGGAGTCACCCCCTCATGCAGAACGCACCCGAGTCCTCCCTCATCGGGGTCGAGTACGAGGTCGAGGTCGGCCCCGTCGCGCATGGCGGCCACTGCATCGCCCGTACCGACGGAGGCCGCGTCCTGTTCGTCCGGCACGCGCTGCCCGGCGAGAAGGTCGTCGTGCGCGTCACGGAGGGGGACGAGGACTCGCGTTTCCTGCGCGCCGACGCCGTCCGCGTCCTCGACGCCTCCAAGGACCGGGTCGAGGCGCCCTGCCTGTACGCCGGACCCGGCAAGTGCGGCGGCTGCGACTGGCAGCACGCCAAGCCCGGCGCCCAGCGGCGCCTCAAGGGCGAAGTCGTCGCCGAGCAGCTGAAGCGGCTCGCCGGGCTGACCCCCGAGGAGGCCGGCTGGGACGGCACGGTCATGCCGGCCGAGGGCGACAAGGTCCCGGCGGGCGAGGTCCCGGCCTGGCGCACGCGCGTCCAGTACGCCGTGGACGCCTCCGGTCGGGCGGGGCTGCGCAAGCACCGCTCCCACGAGGTGCAGCCGATCGACCGTTGCCTGATCGCGGCACCGGGTGTCACGGAGCTGGGCATCGAGAAGCGCTCGTGGGAGGGCATGGCCTCCGTCGACGCGATTGCCGCCACCGGCTCGCAGGACCGCCAGGTCGTCCTCACCCCCCGCCCGGGAGCCCGCCTCCCGATCGTCGAACTCGACAAGCCGGTCTCGGTGCTGCGGGTCGCCGAGGACGGGGGAGTGCACCGCGTCCACGGCCGCCCCTTCGTCCGCGAGCGCGCCGACGACCGCACCTACCGCGTCGGCAACGGCGGCTTCTGGCAGGTCCACCCGAAGGCCGCCGACACCCTGGTCCGCGCCGTGATGCAGGGCCTCCTGCCCCGCAAGGGCGACACGGCCCTCGACCTCTACTGCGGCGCGGGCCTCTTCGCGGGCGCGCTCGCCGACCGGGTCGGCGACAAGGGCGCGGTCCTCGGCATCGAGTCCGGCAAGCGCGCGGTGGAGGACGCCCGCCACAACCTCCAGCACTTCGAGCGCGTCCGCATCGAGCAGGGCAAGGTCGAACAGGCCCTCCCGCGCACCGGCATCACGGAGGTCGACCTCATCGTCCTCGACCCGCCCCGCGCGGGCGCCGGCAAGCAGACGGTCAAGCACCTGGCGGGTCTGGGCGCCCGCCGCATCGCCTACGTCGCCTGCGACCCGGCCGCCCTGGCCCGGGACATCGCGTACTTCGCGGACGCGGGCTACCGGGTGCGGACGCTGCGGGCGTTCGACCTGTTCCCGATGACGCATCACGTGGAGTGCGTCGCCATCCTCGAACCGGCCGCGAAGGGCTCCTGACCTGCGTATTTGTGCGTGCGCATTATGTGCGGTGTGGGCGTTACGGGCGCTATCTTGACGCTGAAATGACGCTCGTGACGCTCATTTGACGCTCGTTCCGATGGGGGTTAGGCGACCTGGTGGACAGGTCGGGCCCTGGCAGGGCGGCGATCCTCGCTCAGGGGGAGGGCAACGGGGCGCGGGGCGTCGGCCCGTGGGAGGGGTCGGCCTCGTCGCCGTGCGCGACGCTGGGCAGGCGCAGGACGGCGCACAGGCCGCTTCCCGAGGGCGCGAGCAGCTCCAGGCGCCCGCCGCAGGTGGCGATGAGCTTCGCCGCGATGGACAGTCCGATGCCGTGGCTCGACTGCTCGCCGCCCCGCCAGCCGCGTGTCAGCGCCGCCTCCCGCTCGGCACGCGACATGCCCGGTCCCTCGTCCCGGACGCGGATCTCCAGCAGGGTGCCCACGGTGATGCCGATATGGACGACGCTGCCCTCCGGGGAGTACTTGAGGGCATTGTCGAGCAGCACGTTCATGGCCTGCTCCACAGCGCCCGTACGGGCGAGGGCCCGGGCGTGCCGGGGCCGGTCCAGGCGCATGCTGATGCCCCGCTGTTCGGCGACGGCGGCCCACCCGCGCACGCACTCCTCGACGACGGCACACACGTCGACGACCTGGGTGCTCAGCTCGGCCGGGTCACGCGCATGCTCCAGCATGTCGGTGAGCGTCCGGTCCAGGCGGTCGACGTCGGCCAGCAGGCGGGCGTGCCGTCCGGCGGCCGATTCCGGCAGCTCCACGGCGATGTTCTCGATCCGCAGCCGAAGGGCGATCAGCGGGTTGCGCAACTGGTGCGCCACGTCCGCCAGGAAGTGGTGCCGCTCCTCCGCCGCGCACTGCAGGGCGGCGGCGAGGCGGTTGACGTCGGCGGCCAGCAGGTCCAGGTCGTGTCCCCGGGAGCCGGGCGGGGTGCGCAGGTGGTGGGCCCCCGCGGAGATCGCCCGCACCGTGCGCTGGATGACACGCAGGTCGCGGACCGAGCGCCGGCGCAGCGCCAGTACGGGGTGGAGACAGCCGACAAGGGTGACGGGCCACAGTACGGCCAGCCCCGTCCAGGCCGTCAGGACGTGGCTGCGGGCGTCCGCACAGGGCCGCCGCACGAGCAGCACCGTCGGCCGGGCGTCCCCCGCTTCGAGCGGCAACCACCCGGCGGCGCACAGGCCGTTCGACGGCAGGAGCGGGAGCCGCGCCGTCCGCAGCCCCGGCCTGTGCCCGTCCGGCGGTGAGGGGACCGCGCGGAAGGCGTCGCGCACGTCGGACGAGTCGGGGGCGGAGGTCCGCACCGTCCCGTCGGGGAGGCGCAGGGACAGCTCGGCGTCCACCTGCCGCGCGAGCCGGACGAGCCGTACCGGCAGGCCGCCGTCCGCTTCCGGGCCCCGGGAGGCGGTCGTCAGACCGGTCTGCGCCGCGACGGCGGCGTCGGCCACGGAGGCCGTCGTGCGCTCGCCCACGTGTTGTGCGTACAGCCAGCCCGTCGTGGCCAGCAGCACCGCCAACACGCCACCGATCAGGGCGCCGAGCGCCATCACGTACGTCAGGCGCACGGAGGCGGGTCCTCCGGCCTGCTCTGCGTCTCGAAGCTGAAGCCCACACCGCGCACGGTCCGTATCCACCGGCTGTTCCCGAGCTTGCGCCGCAGTGCGGAGACGTGGGCGTCAAGGGTCCGGGAGGTGCTCATCCACTGCTGGCCCCACACGTTCTCCAGGAGGTGATCGCGGCTGAACACCCGCCCCGGGGAACGGGCGAGGAGTGTCAGCAGCTCGAACTCCTTCCGCGTGAGCGGCACCACCCTCCCGGCCACGACGACCTCACGGCGCCACAGGTCGATGCTCATCCCGGCACGGGTGATGACACGGTCGTCCTGCGGCTCAGGCTCCTTCGGCGGCTCCGCCTCCCGCTCCACCGGGGGCTGCGGTGGCCGCAGCCGGCGCAGCACCGCCGTCATCCGGGCGAGTAACTCCTGCAGCCGGTAGGGCTTGACGATGTAGTCGTCGGCGCCGAGGCGGAGGCACAGGACCTTGTTGAACTCGTCGGAGCGCGCGGTGACGGCGATGATGGGCACCGCCACCCGTGCGCGGAGTTGTTGACAGACCTCGAGGCCGTCCATGTCCGGAAGGTTGAGATCCAGAAGGACGATGTCGCACGTGTCGGGCGAGGAGAGCGCCGACGTCCCGGTCGCGACGTGGGCCACGTCCCATCCGTGCCGCCGCAGCCCTTCCGTCAGGGCCTCGGCGACTTCTGAGTCGTCCTCCACGAGCAGAGCCTTCATGATCCCCCTGATCCCCCTCCGGCACGCCGTGGCCGGTGCTCTTGGTCCCTGAAGCGGTTGCTCGCCCTCCGGTCGCTTGCCCCTCCGGCCGCTCGCCCGCTGGTTACCCGCCCCTCCGGCTGCTCGCCCTCCGGTTGCTCTCGCGGCTCCGGGCGCCCCGTCCTGCGGTCTTGGTCGTGTGGCAGTCGCTCGTGCCGCGCCCGGTCGCCGAAGCGAAAATATACCCGCGTTTAACACACGTTTGCAGTTCACCGCATATTCGTCTTGCACGGGACTCGTAGCGTGATCGAGCACGATCCCGGCGCCTCCCGGCGTCCGGTACCGAACCTACGGGGTGCCTTCGAGAGGGGGCTTGCGACAGTGGGGAAGGCAGCAGGGGGCCGTCGTCGGCTGCACCGCGCGCTGACCCTGTGGGTGGTGGCGGGACTCGTGGCCGGCGCCGTCTTCGGGGCGGTGGCACCGCAGTACGCCGTGGGGATGCGCTTCCTCGCCGACGGGTTCGTCTCCCTGATGAAGGTGATCATCGCGCCGATCATCTTCACCACCGTGGTCAGCGGGATCGCCGCCTTCGGCAGCGGGCGCCGACTGGGCCGGCTGTCGCTGAAGGCGCTGCTGTACTTCGAGGCGGCGACGACGCTGGCCCTCCTGCTCGGACTGGGCGCCGGCCACCTGTTCACCGTTCTGCCCGTGGGTGAGGTCGACGCGTCGCAGGTCGACGAGAAGGACGTGGTGCCGCTGGAGCGCGCGGCGGCCGGCTCGGCGGACGGCACCCTGAGCCTGGACTGGATCGTCCCCGACTCCTTCGTGGCGGCCTTCACCAGCGGGAACGCGCTCCACGTCCTCGTCGTGGCGGCGCTCTTCGGTGTCGCGCTGTCGATGTCGGGCCGCCGGGGCGCACCGGTGCTCGACCTCATCGACCGGCTGGGCCACATCTTCTTCTGCGCCATGCGGGTACTGGTGGCCGGCGCCCCGCTGGCGGCGTTCGGCGGCGCGGCCTTCACGGTCAGCAGGTTCGGGCTCGTGCCGCTGCGCGGCCTCGCCTACCTGGTGCTCGTCTTCTACGCGACCTGCGCCCTGGTCATCTTCGTCGGCCTCGGCCTGCTCGCCCGGATCAACGGCTTCTCATTGCTGCTGCTGATGCGCTACCTGCGCAGCGAACTGCTGGTGCTGCTGGGCACGTCGTCGTCCGAATCCGTCTTCCCGCAGGTGCTGCGCAAGCTGGAGCTGGCCGGGGCGCCGCGGGCGACGTCCGCACCGGTGCTGGCCGGGGGGTACTCCCTCCATCTGGTGGGGACGTGCCTCTACCTGACGACAGCCGCCGTGTACCTCGCCGTCGCCACGGGGCAGGGGCTGTCCCTCGGGGACCAGTTGCTCTTCCTCGCGCTGGCCATGATCACCTCCAAGAGCGCGGTGGGCGTGACGGGGTCGGGCCTGGTCACACTCGTCGCGACGATCTCCATCTCGCACTCGGTCCCGCTGGCCACGGTGGCGCTCGTCATCGGCGTCGACCGGCTGATGTCCGAGGGCCGGGCCTTCACCAACCTGCTCAGCAACTCCGTGGCCACCGTCGTGATCACGAAGTGGGTGGGCCAACTGGACCAGGACCGCATGCGGCAGGCCCTCGCGGCCCCCCGCCCCGCCGACTACCGCCGTCCCGAGGACGACCCGGCAGTCGTCCAGGTCACCATCTCCGACTGACACCGCACCTTCACCGAGGAAGCCGAACGCGACCACCGCACCACTGTGATCTCCCGGGCCGTACCCCCACTATCGACGGAGACAGACGATGCTCACGCTTTCCCACTCTGACCTCCTCCCGTCTTCCCTGCCCCACCCGTCTCACCCCTCTCGCCAGTCGGCGGAACCGTGCGCCATGGACCTGTCGGTGGAGCCGCGGCACGACGCGGACCACGACCGGCCGCGCCACGATCCGGACGAGCGCTGGGAAGCCGTGCTCGGGGCGGCTCGGCACAACGTGTCCCTGGGGTGCGCCTCCGACGTCCGCCCCGACCGACTGCGGCGCGACGCGGCCCTGTTGAAGGAGCTGTTGCGGCGCTGGGTGCGCGTCAGCGTCATCTGGGACGAGCGGCTGCTCGAGTCACCTGCCGTTCAGGAGTACGCGCGCGGGCTGACGAGGGCGGGTGCGCAGATGCGCGCGGCGTCCGAGGTGCCGGTGACGTTCACCGTGGTGGACTGCGACACCTCCGTGGTCGTTCCTAGCTTCGGCGCGTCCGGCTCCCGTGCGGCGTCCCTCATGGAGCCGGCCGTGTCGCGCTGCCCGGAGACGGTGAGCGTCGTGCAGTACCTCTTCCGGGGGCTGTGGGACGCGTCGGTGAACTTGAGCGCCGAGGAGCACGGGCTCCCGAACGGGCAGACGCAGTCCGTGCTCAGCATGATGGCCCAGGGCCTGACGGACCAGCAGATCGCCCATCGGCTGGAGGTCTGTGAACGGACGGTGGGGCGCACGGTGGCCTGGATCATGGGCGAACTCGACGCGCGCAGCCGGTTCGACGCCGGCGTGCGGGCCGCGCGGCTCGGCTGGCTGGGCGTGTCCGGCAGAACCGCGTGACGCCCGCGCCCGGCAACGGCCGCGCTTCGCATCACGCGTCCCCGGTCGCGGCCCCGCCCACCTCTCCGCGTGCGTCCGGGGTCAGCCACTCCCTCCCGCACGTCCGGCTTCCGACAGCGGCGGTCGCACAGCGGCCAAGACCGCGCGCGGGCGGGCGGAGCCCGGGCATCCTCTCATTCACTTCCCTCCGCCCGTACGCAGAGAGGCGGTTCACATGCGGACCGAACGACTGAGTCGTCTGACCCCCGAGCAGGCGGACCGGGTCGCCGACACCGTGCTCGGCCGGCTGCACGAGGGCGGCGCGCTCCCGGAGCCACCCGCCGACCTGTGGGAGGGCTTCCACCGGGCCCGCGCGCGCATCCGGGACTCCTTCGAGGTGCCGTTCTCCTCGCTGACGCCGCTCGCCGCCCGCGTCCTGTACGGCATCGCGGCCACGGCCCGGCCCCGGTCGCTGCTCGGCGTCGGCACCTACGCCGGCAACCTCTTCGGGTTCCTCACCGCGGCCGGTTTCGGGGCGACCCGCGGCTACGAGGGCGAGTGTGCCGTCGGGCTGGACGTGGACGACGCGGCCACCGCCCTCGCGGCACGCAACTTCCGGCGGGCCGGGTACGCCGGGACCGTGCGGTTCGAGACGCGTGACGGGCGGACGCCCCCCGCGCCGCCGCCGGGAGGCTGGTCCCTGGTGCTGCTGGACGCGGACGACCCGGTGCGGCGCAAGGGCATCTACGACGAGGTCCTCCGCTCCGTCGAACCGCATCTGGCGGACGGGGCGTTGATACTGGCGCACGACACGGCCTACCCCAAGTTCGCCGCGGATCTGGCGCCCTATCTGGCGCGGGTCAGGTCCGGTGCCTACCGCGGCAGCGTGGCCCTGCCCGTCGACGAGTACGGGATCGAACTCAGCGTCCACGGGGGGAGCACACCGTGACGCCCCGACCTCAGGTGCTCCTGATCTCCGGCAGTCCCCGCAACGGCTCGCACACCGCCGCGGTGCTGCGGGCCGCCGCGAACCGCCTGGTCGAGGAGGGCGCCGATCCGCTGCTGTGGGACCTGGCCGCCCACCCGCTGCCCGTCCTCGAGGCGGAGTGCCACGGCCGCCCCGAGCGGTACGCTGCCGCGCTCGCGCGGAAGCTGCCGTTGCTGGCCGCGCGTGCCGACGCGTTCGTGCTCGCCTCACCCGCGTACCACGGGGCCTGCTCCGGGGTGTTGAAGAACGCGCTCGACCACCTGGACGCCGGCCGGATGCGGGGCAAGCCGGTGGCCCTGGTGGCGCACGGCGAGAACCTCTCCGCGGTGCAGGTCTGCGACGGGCTGCGGACGGTGGCGCGGGCGCTGGGCGCCGTCGCCGTGCCGGAGCAACTCGTCACCGTACCGGGCGACTTCGCGCACCCGGCGGGCGTCGGCCCCCAACTGGTGGCGCCCGCCGCGCTGGAACGGCTGGGCGACGTGTGTCGTGCCCTCGCCTCGATGGCCCGCCGGGCGGATCGTCCCGCGATGGCGGGCGCCGAGCGCGGGTGGGGTCCGCGGTGAGAGCGGACAGGACCAGGTACCTGTACCTCGCCGTGATCGCCGCCGTCCTCGCCGGCGTGACGGTGGGTCTCGCCGCACCGGGCCTCGCGGCCGGGCTGGGGCCACTGGGCGAGGGGTTCATCGCGCTGATCAAAATGATGATCTCGCCGGTCGTCTTCTGCACGATCGTGCTGGGCATCGGACAGGTCCGCAGCGCGGCCAGGATCGGCACCGTCGGCGGACTCGCCCTCGGGTACTTCCTCATCATGTCCACGTTCGCGCTCGCCATCGGACTCCTCGTCGGCAACGTGCTCGAACCGGGCAGCGGCCTGCACCTCACGGACGAGCTCCGCCAGGCGGGTGCCGCGAAGGCGGCGGGGACCGGCGACGGCACGGCCGACTTCCTGCTGGGCGTCATTCCCACCACGCTGGTCTCCGCGCTCACCGGGGGCGAGGTCCTGCAGACCCTGCTGGTCGCCCTGTTGGTGGGCTTCGCCCTGCAGGCGATGGGGGCGGCCGGGGACCCGGTGGTGCGCGGCATCGGGCACCTCCAGAACGTCGTCTTCCGCGTCCTGGGGATGATCATGTGGCTCGCGCCGGTCGGCGCGTTCGGGGCCATCGCCGCGGTGGTCGGCGAGACCGGGGTCGACGCGATCAGGGCGCTGGCGGTCCTCATGGCCGGTTTCTACGCGGCGTGCCTCCTGTTCGTGCTCGTCGTCCTGGGCGCCGCCCTGCAGCTCGTCGCGGGGGTGGGGATCCTCTCGTTTCTCAGGTATCTCGGACGGGAGTTCCTGCTGATCCTCTCGACGTCGTCCTCCGAGTCGGCGCTGCCGCGGCTGATCGCGAAGATGGAGCACCTCGGGGTGAGCCGCCCGGTCGTGGGCGTCACGGTGCCGACCGGATACTCCTTCAACCTGGACGGCACGGCCATCTACCTCACCATGGCCTCCCTGTTCACCGCGGAGGCCATGGGAACCCCGCTGAGCGTGCGGGAGCAGATCTCGCTCCTCGTGTTCATGATCCTCGCGTCCAAGGGGGCGGCGGGCGTGACGGGCGCGGGCCTGGCCACCCTGGCCGGCGGCCTGCAGTCCCACCGCCCCGACCTGGTGGACGGCGTCGGGCTGATCGTGGGCATCGACCGGTTCATGAGCGAGTGCCGCGCGCTGACGAACTTCGCCGGCAACGCGGTGGCCACCGTACTGGTCGGCACATGGGCGAAGGAGATCGACAAGGAGCAGCTCACGGAGGTCCTGGCCGGCCGGCGCCCCTTCGACGAGACGACGATGCTCGACACCACGCCGCACGGGCCGGCGGAGCGGGTGCCGGACTCCGAGACACCCGGCCCGGCCGCGCGGAGCGGCCGGGCGGCCGTGGCGCTGACCCCGAAGGGGGAGGGATGAAAATGCGCAGCAGAACGCTGCCGGGGCTGGCCGCGGTGGACCGCCAGGAGTGGGACGAACTCACCCGGGGCGCGGACACCGACGCGGGCTACGGCTATCTGCGGTTCCGGGAATCCCTGGAACCGGGGGAGAGCCGGGTGGTCGCCGCGTACGACGGCAGGGGCCTCGCGGGCGCGCTGCACGGGGCCTTCACGACGCCGCGCACGGCGATGACGAGCAACCCGTGGAAGTTCCTCGCCGCGGACTCCGTGCTGCGGCTCGGCGAGGCAGGCCCCGGGGCCGCCGCCGAAATCCGTGCCCGGCACCGCGAGCTGGTGGTCGCGGCCGGCGCCCCGGGCGACGACGGCCCGCTGTGGCAGCGGCTCTCCGCCCGGTTCGGCGCGGCCCTCGTCGTCCGCGGCTTCGACCG
Organism: Streptomyces sp. NPDC041796; assembly: GCF_055590785.1. NCBI lineage: Bacteria > Bacillati > Actinomycetota > Actinomycetes > Kitasatosporales > Streptomycetaceae > Streptomyces > Streptomyces sp. NPDC041796. The sequence continues at coordinate 323,808 of NZ_JBVJAH010000004.1, read as the reverse complement.
CAGTTCCGTGCGGTGCCGGGAAGGGGCAACCCCCGGTGAGAGGGAGGAGACCACGCACGCGCTGGTGCGCGCCGCCCAGCAGGCGGCGCTGGACGCGGGCGCCGGCGCGGTGGCCTTCCCCTTCGTCGATCCGGATGACGGCGTGCTGCGCGCCGTGCTCGACGCGTGCGGGTTCCGCCGGGGCATGGTCACGGCGGCCTCGCTCTTCCGGACCGGCGGCTGCCGCAGCTACGACGCGTTCCTGGAGACGCTGCCCGGCCGGTACCGCCGGCGCCACCGCGTGGAGCGGCAGCGGCTGGCGGAGTCGGGCCTGGTGACCGGCGAGCTCGACGCGGCCGCCGACGCCGCGCGCATGGCCGAGCTGGAGGCCGCCACACTGGCCAAGTACGGCGCCACCCCGGACGTGGACGCGATCCGCCGCGCCCGTGTGGAACTGGGCGCGCGGCAGCCGCGTGCGGCGATGGTCCCGGCAGTGCGGCGGGACGGCCGAGTCATCGCCTGCGCACTGCACTTCATGGGCCGGGGGAGCAGCCTGTTCCTCTCCTACGGCTGCGACTACGAGGTGACGGACCGGAGCACCTCGTATGCCTGGGCCGCGTTCTACGCCCCCGTCGAACGGGCGGTCGCCGAGGGGAGGAGTGCCGTGCGGCTGGGATTCGAGGGCTTCGAGGCGAAGACCCAGCGCGGCGCGACCGTACACCCGCGCGAGATGTGGGTCTGGGTGCCGCGTGCCGGGGACGCCGAACGGCTCGGCGCCCTGCTGGAGTTTCTGCGCCGGCGGAACGCCGGTCACCTGGAGCGCTTCGTGAAGGAGCCGATCACGTGAACGTGTTGGTGCTGCACACCAGGAAGAAGGTGCTGCCGGACCACGTCCTGGAGGAGCTGGAGCAGGACCACCTGACGGTCATCACCGAACACGGGCATGTCCAGCGCTACGGACCTGAAGTGGACGTCCGGTGCGTCGGGAGCGTCGCCCACCTGGACGAAGTGCGGGCCGAGTGCGCCAGGGTGCTGGCGCGGCGTCGGCTGGACGCGGTCTTCGCGCCGTTCGAGCACGGGCAGCAGGCCGCCGGTCACCTCCGCAGCTTCTTCGGCATCCCGGGCACCGGCTTCGACACCGCGAACGCCTTCTCCAACAAGTACGTGATGAAGCAGCGGCTCGCCGAAGGGGGTCTGCCGGTCACCGACTTCCACCTCCTGCCCGGTCTCGACGCGGTCCCGGGCACGGCGCGGGCGACGGGCTGGCCGGTCGTGGTGAAGCCGGTGATCGGAGGCGGCTCGCACCACGTCCACGTCCTTCGCGACCCGGAGCACTACGAGCGGTTCCGCCGCTCCGAGGACGCCGCCGCCCTGGCCGCGCTGACGGTCCCGCTCGTCGGGGAGCGCTTCGTCCCGATGCGGGCCGAGCACCACCTCGACGGCGTCGTGCGGGGCGGCGAGGTGGTCTTCGCCGTCGGCTCACGCTATCTGGAGCCGGTCCTGGAACGGTCGGCCGGCTTCGGTTCGTGCGTGCTGCCGGACGCCGACCCGCTGCACGCCGACCTGCTGGCCCTGCACGCGGACGCGGTCCGCGCCCTGGGACTGCGGGACGGCGTGACCCACATGGAGTTCTTCGAGACGGACGACGGCCTGCTGGTGGGGGAGATCGCGTGCCGCCCGGCCGGGGGCGGCATCCCCGAGGCCCTGCGCCTGCACACCGGTGTGGACGTGTGGCGGGCGGCGCTGCGCGCGTCGTGCGGGCGGCCCTACGACGTCACCGCACGGACGGGGGAAGGGGTCGTCGCCCACGTCTACCTCCCGCTCCGCCCGGGGCGCATCGTGAAGCAGACGCCCGCGGCGGTGCTGGAGGCCCTCCCCTCCGTCGTCGAGGTCGAAATCCTGCACGGCCCGGGGGAGACGGTCCACGGTCCGCTCGGCTCGGCGTCGGCGAGCGCGCTGGTGTACCTGCGGGTCGGCACCCCGGACGAGGCAGGGCCGGCGGTACGCCGCGTGTGCGAGGCGTACGAGATCGACGTGGCCGAGGACGTGGAGGCGTACGCGGTCGAGGCCGGAACGCTCCGGTGAGCTGACGACAACGAGGAATGGGAACCGAACGTGCGCGAGACGCTGGTCCTGCTGCGGCGGACCCGGGGGAGCCTGATCCTGCTGGCGGGCAACTTCGTGATCACCTTGGGCAGCGGCATCGTGACGCCCTACCTCGCCATCCACCTGACCCGGCACGAAGGCCTGCCCCCGCTCGTCGTGGGGGTGGCGCTGGCGGTCAAGGTGTGGAGCCAGTTCGGCCTGATGCTCGTCGGCGGGGCGGTCTCGGACCGCGTCGGCGCGCTCAACACCATGTGCCTGGGTGTTGCCCTGAGGGCCGCTTCCTACCTCATGCTGGCGTTCCTCTCCACCGGTCCCTGGGTCGTCGCCGCCTGTGCGCTCATGGGGTTCGGAGGCTCGCTGTTCGTCCCGGCGGGCAAGTCGGCCCTGACGGGTCTGGTCGCCGACCCGTCGAAAATGGCCTCCGTCTTCGCGGTGCGCAGCGCCGTCAACAACACGGGCCTGGCCCTCGGGCCCCTGATCGGCGGGCTGTTGCTGCTCGGTGACCCCGGCACGGGGCTGACCCTCACGGCGCTGCTCTTCCTCGCGCTCCTGGTCGGACTTCGGAGGCTGCGCCGTACCGTACCCGCCCTGGAGGGCGCTCCGGGCCGGGCGGGGCGCGGTCGTCTCTTCCGCGGGATTCCGCAGGTGCTGCGGGCCAATCCACGCCTGTGGTGGATCCTGTCCGCCGCCACCGCGTTCGGCTTCTGCTACGTGCAACTCGAGTTCGCCGTGCCCCTCATGGTCTCCGGCCACCAGGGTCCCGGCTTCGCCGGCGCGCTCTTCGCGGTCAACGCGGTGGCCGTCGTGGTGCTTCAGCTGTTCGTCAGCGGGCTCGTGGGACGCTGGGGCGACACCGCGCTGGTCGTCGCGGGCGGCCTGCTCACGATGGGGGCCGGCTTCGGCCTGATGGGTACCGGAGCGATGGTCTGGCTTGTCGTGGGCATGCTCCTGTTTTCACTCGGGGAGGTGGTCATCGACCCCCGACTCGACGCCGAGGTGACCTCCGCCGTCCGCTCCGAAGGCCGGGGAACGGCCTTCGGGCTGGTGGGCGTCTGCATCGCCCTGGGCGGCGCGGCGGCCAACGTCACCGCCTCGCTGCTCGGCGGCGGCGGTACGGAGGGGAGCTACTGGATCCTGCTCCCGCTGGTGGCGGGAGGGCTGGCGCTGCTGGTGTGGGCGTGCTTCCCCCGGCGGCAGCAGGGGGCGCGGCCGTCCGCCGCCGCCCCGCCGCTGGTGCCGGGCGGCGGGAGCGGGGAAGCGGCGGGCGGCCCGGAGAGGCCGGTCGGCCCTTGAGCGCGGTCGGGCCGTCCGTTCCCCAGCCGTCCGTCCCTCAACCGTCCGTCCCTCAGCCGTCCGTCCCCCAGCCGTCCGTCCCTCGGGCGGTCCGTCTCTCGGACCGGTTGCCCGCGTGTCCGGTACTGGGTGCGATTGTCGGACAGCGGACAGCACGGACGTGGCGGGTCAGGGAAGCCGGAATTCCGTGTGAACATCAGTGCGCATCGCATCACCGTGGCCCCGGGACCCGGATGAGAGGACGACCCATGTCTTCGACCACCTGTACGGCGCGGCGCCTCACCGACACAACGGAACTGGCGCGGGCCGCAGCCCGATTGCTCGCCGCCGACGACGGCGACGTGACCTGCTACTGGAACTACACCTCACTCGACGACCCCTTGATCGAGGTGCTGAACGGCAGCGGTGCCTGCCTGTGGGACCGGGACGGCCGCATCCGGATCGTCTACCCGACCGCCGCTCTGAGCGAGCCCGCCCTCGACGGCCACATCGCCTGGCAGCAGGGCCACGGCATCCAGGTCGGTCACAGCACCAGGCTCCCCCCGGGCGCCGTGCTCCTCACCGGCCATGGGGCGCTGGTCACCTCCCGCCCCCAGGCGGGCTGCAGTTACGAATTGGTCGAGGACGCCGCCACCCTGCACGCGCTCCGGGCGCTCGTGAGGCTGGTCGCGCAGCACACCGAGCCGCTCCACGCCCAGGGCGGGACGGCGCCGAACGAAACGGAACGGCAGCTCTTGGACATGCTCATGGAGGGGCTGACGGACCGTGCCGTGGCGCGGCGCCTCAGCCTGTCGGAACGTACGGTGCGCCGCCTCGTCGCCCAGCTCATGGAGCGGCTCGGCGCCGCGAGCCGTTTCGAGGCCGGTGCGCGGGCCGTCGAACGGGGATGGATCGAGTGACGGGGGGCCGGCGCGGCGGGGAGCACCCCCGGGAGCGGTGGCGCCGGGTGCTGCGGGCGGTGTCGGTCGACACCTCCGCCTACCGGGCGTCCCGCGACTACCGGCTGCTGTTGATCGGCGGGGTGATCAGCCGGTTCGGATCCCAGATGACCCTGGTCGCCCTGCCGGTCCAGATGTACCGGATGACCGGCTCGCCCTGGCAGGTCGGCCTCCTGGGACTCGCCGAGTTCGTGCCGTTCGCCGTGCTCTCGCTGTTCGGCGGCGCGCTGTCCGACCGGTACGACCGCAGACGTCTGCTCATCTGCTCGCAGGCCGCGTCCGCCGTGGTCATCGGAACGCTCGCGGTCACCACCGCGACCGGAACCGCCGGGCCGCCGCTGCTCTACGCACTGGCCGGCGGCGCCGGAGCCGCCGCCGCGTTCGACGGGCCGGTGCGACAGGCCCTGATGATGCAGGTGCTGCCCGGGAAGCTGCTGCGGTCCGGCGTCTCCCTCTGGTACGGCATCGCGCAGGTGACGGTCGTGGTCGGCCCCGCGCTGGGCGGGTTCCTGGTCGCCTGGTGGGGGCCGGCACTCGTCTACACGGTGGACGCGGTCACGTTCACCGGCCTCATCACCACGGTGCTCATGATCAGGCACCGCCCGGCCGTGCCGGAGCGTGCCGAACGCCCGCCCGTACTGCGGTCGATCGGCGAGAGCCTCGCCTTCGCCTGGCGGGAACGCGCGGTGCTGGGCAGCTTCGGCATCGACCTGATCGCCATGACGTTCGGCATGCCCAGGGCTCTGTTCCCGGTGCTGGCCCTGCACACCTACCAGGTCGGGGCGCAGGGCACCGGGCTGCTGTTCTCCGCCGTCTCCCTCGGCGCCCTGGTCGCCGCGTTGACCAGCGGCTGGCTGCAGCGGGTGCGCCGACTGGGGCGGGTCGTGGTGTGGGCGGTGCTCTGCTGGGGCGGCGCCATCGCGCTCGCCGGGACGATGCCGGCCTTCACCGGGGTCCTCGTGTGCTTCGCGGTCGCGGGCGCCGCCGACAGCGTCAGCGCCGTGTGCCGCTCGACGATCGTGCAGACGATCACCACCGAGGAGATGCGGGGCCGCATGTCCGCGCTGTACATCATGGTGGTGGGCAGCGGCCCGTACCTCGGGGACGCGCAGGCCGGAGCGATGGGCTCGCTGCTCTCCCCGCGGGTGGCCGTCTTCTCCGGCGGTGTGCTCTCCCTGCTGGGCGCGGTGCTCGTCACGGTGTTGTGCCCGGGGCTGTACCGCTTCGACAGCGACGACTACCCCGAGCCGGGGAAAGGTCCCTCACGTCCGGCCGGCGACGAGCCAGCCGACGCCGCCCACGGCCGGAAGAGTACGGCCGATCCTGTCGAGGTCACCGACTAGCACCGTGTGCCAGGCACCCAGCGCCAGTTCCCGGGCGGTGCGCTCCACATCGTCCCGCGTCACGGAGGTCAGGGCCGTGATGTCGCCCTCGACGTCGTCCGCGCCACGACCGAGGCCCAGTTCCTGGTTGAGCACGCCCGCGAGGTCGCTCTGCCCGCCGTGGGCCATGAGCAGGCTGGTCGCCGCGAACGTGCCGGCCGCCGTGCGCTCGTCGTCCCCCACTCCGTCCGCCATGCGCCGCGTGACGTCGTCCAGCGCGGCCAGCGCCGCACCGGTGACGCCCACCCCCACGTCGGCGACCACCCGCAGGTCCGCACGGCGGGGACGCCGTACGAGCCGGCTGCGCGCGATGTAGGCGTAACCGTTCTCCTCCCGCAGCCGGTGCGCCAGCCGCGAGGAGGGCTGACCGCCGAACAACAGGTCGCACACCCGCCAGGCGGCCGAGTCCCGCGCGGCAGGCGGCAGGACGAGGACCCGGCGCACCGTCGACTGCCGGGCGCCGGGACGGTGTACCGCCAGGTTGACGCCCGAGGCCGGCACGGGGGGCAGCGGCGCCGGGGGGAGCGGGGGGCCGCCCAGACCGTCCAGGTGGCGCGCGACCGACTCGACGGCGTGGGAGGGGTCGACGTCCCCGACCACCACCGCGCTCCCGCCGGCCGTGGTGATCCGCCCGCACAACTCCCGGACCTCCTCCGGCCGCACCGACGCGGTGAGACCGGAGGCGGGCAGTTCATGGGCGTACGGTGAACCGGAACCGTAGGCGGCTGCCAGCACGGCGCGGATCGCCATGGTCTCGGGGTCGTCGTCGGCCGCCCGGCTCTGCTCGGCCAGGGAGCGGATCGCCGAAACGACCACGTCGGCACCGGCCGGCGGGCGCGCCAGCGCGGCACCGATCCCCGCCAGCAGCTCGGGCAGGGCGGCGGCCGGCCCCGTGGCCGCGACGCACAGGGCGTCCTGGTCCGCGACGGCGACCACGTAGCAGCCCAGCCGGACGAGGCTCCCGGTCACCGGCGCCCCCGGCCCGAACAGCAGCTCGGCCGCCACCTCCGTCACGGCCGCGGAGCGCGGGCCGGTGACGGGCACGGGCAGCCTCAGCCGCACCTCGACCAGCGGCACCGTGTCCAGGCGCACCGCCGCCGCGGCCAGGCCGCCGACGGGCGCACGGCAGGCGGACGGCGGGGAGACACGAGCGGTCACGGGCTCATCGACCTTTCTCGGGAACGACCACGAGCACGGCGGGCTCGGTGGTCAGCAGCTCGGTCGCACACCGCTCCACCTCCCGGGCACCGATGCGCGGCACGAGAGCGGGGTACGCGGACAACCGGTCGGCCGACCCGTGCAGGACACCGTGTGCGGCGAGCGCGCGGGCCAGCCCGGTGCTGCTCTCCAGGCCGCGCCAGAACGCCAGGAGGGAGAACAGCGCGGCACCGGCGACCACGTCCTCATCGGCGTGGGCACCGACGTCGGCCACCGTCCGCTCGATCAGCTCCACGGCACGGTCGGGGTCGGCTCCCTCGGCCAGGTGGGCCTCGGCCACCAGAAGCATCGGGCTGCGGCACTGCAGCGGGTCGTTGAAGCCGACGTAACAGGACGCCATCCGGGCCACTCCGGTCTCCTGGACGAGCCGCTGATACAGCCGGCTCTCACCACCGCCGCCGAGGACGTCCGCGAGCAGCATCGTCGCGGCGTGTCCGGACGGGTCCGTCTCGACGGGCGGCACGGGCCAGCCGACGGCGACGGCCGGCGCGGTGACGAACGGATCGGTCTCCTCGTACCGGCCGGGCCGGAAGCGGCTCGGGGGCGGCGGTGACGCGGACACGGGCCGGCTCGGCTCGACCGGCCAGACCCGGAGCAGGATCTCCCGCACCTCCTCGACGCCGGTGTCCCCCACGACGGCCACCGTCAGCCGGCGCGGATCGTAGAGGCGCGACCAGAAGCCACGGGCCGACTCCGCGGTGGCCGCCGCGAGCGACTCCCGTGTCCCGTACCCGTTGTGACGGTTGGCGTGGTCCAGAAACGCAACCGCGGGCAGCCGCGCCCAGGGGAACCCGCCGAGCGGCTGGTTCTCCACGTTGGACGCGATCTCCTCCAGGACGATCTCCCGCTGCCGGGCCACGGCGGCCGGGGTGATCAACGGGTCCGAGAAGCGCGCGGCCTCGTCGCGCAGAGCCTCCTCCAGTGCCCGGCGGGGGAGTTCCTGCCAGTACAGCGTGTGGTCGAGGTGCGTGGAGGCGTTGGTGTTGCCGCCGCGCCGGTGGACGCGGTCGACGAAGCCGCCGTCCTCCTCGCCGCTGCGGAACATCAGGTGCTCCAGCAGATGGGCCAGCCCCTCCTCGCCCGGCAGTTCGCTGCGGAACCCGGCGGGCGCCGCCACCGCCACGCCCACTCCTCCGGAGCCGGGCCGCGGTGACACCAGCAGCCGGGGCAGGCCGGGCAGGTCGAGCCGGGACAGCGGGACGCGGTGGGCGGCCAAGGCGTCGAGCAGCGCACGGCGGCCGGTGCCCGCCTGCGCGGGCGCGGCGGTCTCCACGTCAGCCCGCCTCCGCCATCGCCCCGACCGAGGCCCGGATCCGCCGCGCCGCCTCCCGCACGGTGGCCGGTTCGGCGCCGGCGTTGATCCGGACGTGGCCGCGTCCGCCAGGCCCGAAGCGGCTCCCCGGCCACACGGTCACCCCGCACTCGGTGCGCAGGTGCGCCGCGAACTCCGTGTCGTGCATGCCCGACCTCCTCGTGTCGACCCACAGGCAGGTGCCCGCCTGCGCGGGCGCGGCCCAGCCCGGGGGGAAAGCGGCGCTCAGCACCGGGAGGTTGGCGGCCACCCGGGCGCGCGACTCGGCACACACCTCGTCGTACACCCGAAGCGCCGCGCCCACCGCGACCTGGCCCGGCACGGGGGAGCTCATGTGCAGCTCCCAGGCCGCCCGTGCCGCCTCCTCCGCGTTCGCCCGTGACGCCGCGAGCCAGCCCACCCGCAGGCCGCACAGGCGCAGGGACTTGGACGCGCTCCACACCCCGGCCGACGCCTCGGGATCGGCCCAGCGCAACGGGGAATGGTGGACGCCGTGCCAGACGAGGTCGTGGAAGACCTCGTCGCTGATCAGGAACAGGCCGTGCTCGGCGGCCAGCTTGGCGGCCCCGCGCAGCTGCTCGGCGGTGTGCACCGCACCCGTGGGGTTGTGCGGCGAGTTCCACAGCAACGCGTGTGCGTCCCGGCCGTATCGGGCGACCACGTCGGCCCAGCGCCCGTCCTCCGGGCCGAGCGGCGAGGGGTAGCGCACCGGGCGCCGGCCGAGCCGCCGCAGGGTGCGCTCGTACAGCGGCAGGCCCGGATCGGGCACCAGCACGGCGCCGCCCTCCGGCACCCGGGCCAGCACCAGCGCCGCGATGGCCCCGGACGCGCCGGTGGTGAGCACCGTCTCGTCCGCCTCGGTCGGCCGCAGCGACCGGTCGCTCAGGTGCCGGGCCACCACCTCGCGCAGCGCCGGGTTGCCGCCGGGCGGGGTGTAGGCGCTGGGCCGGGACAGCAGGGCCACGGCCGCCGCCAGCACCGGGCGCGGGGGCGCGACCGCGATCTCGGCGGACGTCAGATTGATAGGATGGGCCACGCACGGTCTCCGATGTCCGGCGCCGACGGGGAAGTCGACCACCGTCGCGGCCGGCGCTGTCAGCGGCTCGACGGGAGTCTGGATGGACGCGTTACTGGCGGCCTACCTGAACGACCTCTACCGGCAGGGGAGGGAACACGACGCACCGCTGGCCGACCGGTTGCTGCGGCTGCGCAACATGACGCCGGAGGCGGCCGGTCTCATCAGCCTCCTCATCCGGGCGCAGGGAAGCTCCCACGTGCTGGAGATCGGCACGTCCAACGGGTACTCGGCGATCTGGTTCGCCGACGCCGTGCGGGACACCGGCGGCAGACTGACCACCGTGGAGACGCTACGGGACCGGGCCGACGCGGCGCGGTCCCACCTGGAGCGGGCCGGCGTGGCCGCGTACGCGGAGGTGCTGCACGCCGACGGCGCGGACGTGCTGGCGCGGGCCGGTGACGCCTCGGTCGACCTCGTCGTCCTCGACGCCGAACGGCCCGCCTACCCCGGCTACCTGGACCTGCTGCGCCGCGTCCTGACGCCGCGAGGAATCGTCGCGGTGGACAACGCGGTCAGCCACGCCGGACAACTGGTCGAGTTCCACGCCCTGTTGGAGAAGGACGCCGGGTTCGCCGTGCATCTCCAAGAGGTCGGCGACGGCGTCCTGACCGCCGTGCGCCTCGGCTGACCGCCGCACGGACGGCCGTCCGGCCCCCGGTACCGGACGCCCGGCCCGCACGGGCGCGTCTCACTCCGGGGTGAGCGCGTACGAGTAGTTGTCCGCGAGGTACTTGGTCATGCTGGCCATGTCCTGCCAGGTCTCCCGGTTGGTGTGCGCGAAGCACTCGTCGAGGGTCTCCTTGAGCGAAGGATCCTCGCGCAGCCAGCCGTCGATGGTCTCACCGGTGTAGACGACATGGTTGATCTCGTCGACCATGATGTGCTCGATCACCGGGGTCATCTCCTCGGCGATGTCCCGGCGGGACATCGAACGCAGCGCTTCGAGGTAGTAGCGCAGCACCGTCCAGGAGCGGATCTCGATGGAGTGGACGCGGCAGATGAAGGCCCGCAGGTCGTCGTCGAAGTCCATCACCTGTCCGACCTGCTCCTCACCGTCGGCCAGGTCGACCTCGACGGTCTGGTAGCCCGTGAGCTGCACCATGTTGAGGAACAGCCGGCTGTGCTTCAGCTCCTCACCCACGTGCCGCATCATCTTCTTGTGCAGGTCCGGCTCGGCGTACTTCTCCGCGATGATCTGAATGCGCGCGGCGCCCTTGGCCTCGTCGATTCCGTTCTGCACGAGATTCCAGGCGATCATCTTCGGGCTGTCGAAGAGCGTCCTGGTAATGCCGTACATGGCCGGCACCTGGTAGGACAGTTGGTGGTCGAGAGCCGACGTCATGGAATCGACGTAGAGCTCGCCCAGTTGAATTTCACGCTCTTTGTAAAGATTCTTGAGGTCGGCCAATACGTCGTACATGCCGCGCTCCTTCTTTTCCGTGATGGATTTGGCCGACGGGATGGGAGGCGCCGGACACGGCGCCTCCCATCCCGAGCGAGTTACTTCTTCTCGCTCGGCTTGGCGAACGCCGAGTTGGCGCGAACCAGGCGCGGCGGCTCCTGGCCGGGGGCCGACAGGCGCTTGCCGACGACACCCTCGAGCTTCTGGTTGATCTGCTGAGTGGAAGCCATTTCTTCTTCACCTCCCTTCGGCTGTGCGTTGTTGATGATTCTTCGGTCGGCGCACCCGCGCTGTCAACGAATCTCGAGCATTGGCCGGGTCAGGACGCCCCGGTCGGAAAGCGGCCAGCGTCGTTTGAGGAGTCGACCGAGGTGAATAATGGCGCTGTCCGCAGTAATTCCCAGAAAGGAGTGCCCACATGACGAACATCGAACTGACCGAGGCTCTTGACCAGGTGCTCGCCGACCTCGACAGCGACGTTCCCCAGGAGTGGCTGGAGTCGCGCATCGAGACGGCGACCGCTGCCGTGAACTGGTAAGACCGGTCAGCCACGGCGCGGGTGCCTTCCCCCTCAGGGGGTCGGTACCCGCGCCGATCCCGCACCCGGGACCGCTTCCGGGGATGCCCACAGAGGAGAGCCCGCCGTGACCTCGTACACCACCGAGAGCCTCAACGCGCTCTCGTTCCCCGGCTTCCCGGAAGCCGGGGTGGACCTCGTCATCGACACCGCCCGGCACTCGGCGGCGTCCCTCGCCCCGACCGGACGGCCGGACCGGACGGTGGTGCGGGTGCCGGAGGCCCGCGGCCCCGCGGACTTCGCCACCATGTCCTGCGTACTGCGCCTCGTCGGGGCACTGTCCGACCTGTTCGACGCGTGCCGGCCCGCGATACGTCATGAGATCGACCGCGCCCTCGGCATCTTCGAGGCGTCCGTCGGCCGCAACGAGCTGGGCGGTCTGCTGCCGCTGACCCAGTCGGCCACCCTCGGCGTGACGCGTCGCATCAACCGCGAGTCGCACGACAGCGCCGTCGTCATCGACGGGCTCGCCAGGACACTGGCCGCCGGACTGGCCGCCACGAGCGCCCGGCGCGGTCGGCCGACCCTCCTGGTGGACCGGATCGACCTGTGGGACCGGCCCTCGCTGCGCGTCCTGATCCGCACCTGCCGGCTCGCCTCCCGCGGTGACTTCACGGTGCTGGCGTCGAGCGCGGACTGGCGGCCGCTGGCCGACGACCCCCTGCTCACCCCGCTCCAGCGGCTCGCGGCACACAGCCGGACGGTTTGGCTCGATCGCATCTGCTCCCTCCCCGGCGTGGTGACGGTTGAAGGCCCGACGCCCCCCGCCGTCCCCGCCGGCGACCTGGTGGCGACGGCCGCGCGCACGGCCGAGCGCTGGCACGCGCTACGAGCGGACTCCTTCCCCAACGCCATGCTGGAGCTGGGCAACGCCCTGGCATTCCAGAACTTCGAGCACTTCTTCCTGGTCGCCGACGCGGCGACCGCGGCGGAGACGTCACCGGAGAGGCGGGCCGACATCGAACGGCTCATCGGCATCGCGGAATCCCAGCTCGGCCACTACGACGCCGCCGCCGATCGACTGGAGCGGGCCAGGCGACTGACCACCACCCCGGCGGTGTCCGCCCACCTCGCCTACCTCGTCGGACTGCTGCGCACCAAGCGGAACCTGGCGCCGGAGGAGGGAGCCCGGCACTACGCGGAGGGGCTCGCCGTCCTGCACGACGCCGAGGACACCCCGCACAACGCGGTGGAGCGCAGCTGGATCCTCAACGGCAAGGCGCTCGTCGAAGCCATGCGGGCCCGCCGCATCACCGACCCGGCGGAGCGGCGGGAAGCCCTCGACACCGCCTTCACCCTCTGCTTCTCGGCCCTCGACGGCATCAAGGGCCTCACCGGTGAACACGCGGACTACCTGCGCTTCAACCTCGTCGCCAACATCACCTTCCTGCTGGAGATCACCAAACGGCCCGCCGAGGCCGCCCGGTTCTGGACCCGGGCGTTCGCCGGTGTGGCGAAGTCCGGGGCCACCGCGTTCCTCGTGCCCCACCACACCCGCCTCGCCCAACTGCTGGCGCAGGCCGGCGACCCGGCGGCCCACGAGCACTTCGCCCAGGCCATCACCTGCGCCAAGGAGCGCGGAGACCGCTTCTACGAGGAGCGCATCCGCTACGCCCACGGCCACGCGGCCTTCCGGTCCGGGGACTTCCCCGCCGCCCTCCAGCACTTCCGGGCCGGCGCCCATCTCGCGGCCGTGCTCCGCGACCGCACCGGATACCTCCAGCACCTCTCCGGAACCCTGGCCACCCTCGTGGAGTCCGGCGGCGTGGCCGCGGCGGCGGACCTCGCCGCACGGTCGACGGTGGCCCCCACCGGGCTGAGCACCGCGCTGCGGGCGGCCGACGGGGTCGAGGAAGGCCGCGCCCGGCTGGCGGCACACGGTGTCACCGTTGCCCCTCCGTCCCCCAAACTGCCCCCGTACATCGCCCACGTGGACCTGGAGGGCGAGGGTGAGGAGACGGTGAACAACATCCTCGTACGTGCCGCCGGAGGCGGGCATGACTGACGGGCGCGACGGGCACAAGCCGCCGAACACGCTCCTCGCCCGGCTCATGGAGACGCTGCGCCCGTTCACCGGAGCGATCGCCGTGGTGCGGGGCGACGGCTGGTCCGCCAACCTGTGCGGGCAGCTCGTCATCGCCCCGGACGGCGCGGACCCGTACGCCATACGCCTCCAGCAGTGCGGCTGCCACCTGCACGTCGACTGGGAGCGCGCGGTCCGCTTCACCTACCACGACGAGGACATCGGCTACGGACCCGAACCCATGGTCGCGCTGCGGGACGCCGAAGGGGCGGTCCTGGTGCGCCTCTACTACCAGCCGCAGGACCGCGACCGGCTGCGGGCCGCCCTGCGTGACCTGGTCACGGACCTGCGTGCGGTCGGCAGCGGATGAGGGCCGTGCGCGCGGCGGTCGTGAACACCTCCGGCCGCCCCCTGCTCTCCGCCGCGGGCCGCACGGCGCAGCTCGGCAAACTCGCCTCGCTCGGCGTGCGGTGCGACGAGATGGGCCCGGACGAGCAGGAGAGCGGACCGCACGGCTACAGCGTGGCGACCGCACAGCGGCGGGCGGAGGTCCTCGCCGCCGCGCTCACCAGCCCCGACCACCCCGTCGTCTGGGCCGCCCAAGGAGGGTTCGGCGCGACGGAGATCGTGCCGCGGCTCGCCGGGCTGCTGCCGGTGACGCTCCCACCGACCCTCTTCGTCGGCTTCTCCGACTCCTGTGCCCTCGGGACCTGGCTGGCGACCCACCGCCCCGAGGTCGGTTTCCTGCACGCCACCCACGCCCTGGATCCCCGGCTGCTCACGGGACGCCGTAGCGACCTCGCCGCGCTCCTGCGGCACTTGCACCGCGCGGCACCGCCCCTGACCGGTACGACGACGGTCACGGCGCGCCCCGGACGACGCGCGGAGCCGGTCGTCACCGGCCGTGCCGTACCGCTCAACCTGAGTGTCGCCGCCTGTCTGCCGGCGGTGGTGACACCACCGGCCGACGCGGTCCTGCTGCTGGAAGACGTCGACGACGACCTGCGCCGCCTGCTGCGCGCCCTGGACGTCCTCGCCGGCGCCGGCTGGCTGGAGAGGGCCCGCGCCGTCGTCCTGGGTGAGTTCACGGCGTGCCGCGACGAGCGGGGCGGGGCGCTGGACGCCACCCGCCTGGCCACCGCCGTCGCCGAGCGCACCGACGCCCCGGTCCACCTGTGGCCGGAGTTCGGCCACGGCCGGGCCCGTACCCCCCTGCCGTTCGGGCTGCCCCTCCGGCTGGAGCACCGCCCCGACGGAACCGGGCTCCTCGGCCCCGTCGACGCCTCACCCGACCCGACCACGAAGGAGCTGCGCGTACCGTGACGGAGACCTCGGCCCGCACACACCCCGGCCCGCCGCACGACGCGCCGTCCCCGGCCGGGCTCCTGGCCACCGACGGACCGCTCTCCGTCGCGTGGGGGCGCCGCGCTCAGGTACTCACCACCGACTGGCTGGCCCGACGACTCCCCGACGCCCCCGCGCTCCTGAGCACCCCGCTGCTGCGCCCGCCCTACGCCGTCCTGCTCCGGGACGGCCGGCAGGTCTCGCCCGACGAGTTCTGCCGCCAGGAGCGGATCGTCCTGCGCAGTCCCGACGAAGTGGTGCTGGACGTGCGGCGCGTGACCTCGGCCCTCGAGGCGGGCGCGGCGGTCAAGTTCAACCGCCTGGAGCTGTGGGAACCCACTGTGGCGGACGTGGCGGCCCGGCTGGCGGCGGCCGGCGGACGACGGGTGCGCGTCTACGGCTTCTGGACACCGCCGGGCTCAGCCGCCCTGCCCGTGCACCGGGATGCCGCCCATGTGCTGGTCGCCCAGGTCACCGGCCGCAAGCGGTGGCAGGTCCACGGACCGCCCCCGGCCACCGGCTGGAGCCCCGGGCCGTGCGAGGAACCGGGCGCCGTCACCGTCCGCCCGCTGCTGGAGGCCGGTGACCTGCTGTACCTGCCCCACGGCGCGGCCCACCAGGCGATCGCCGAGGACGGGGCGTCGTTCCATCTGTCGTTCACGCTTCTCTCCCGCACGGCCGGGGACCTGCGCCGGAGGATCGTCGACGCCCTGTCTGCGGCCTGGGACGTGGAGGATTCCACGGAACTCGACGGACCCGGACTGCGCCGCGTCACCGAGGAGCTGTGCGCCTCCCTGCGCCAGACGGCCACCGAGCTGGCCGAACGGCTGGAGCAGGGGCGGCTGGACACGACCTGAAGTCTGCCGGGGAGCCGCCGCCGGGGCGGAGTCGGCAGCCGGGGCCGGCGTGAAGTCGTACGCCGCGCGCCCGCGTTCCTCGCGCCCACCGGCTACGAGCAGGTCGGATCCGGTGTCGCCGCGATCGGCGTCGGCTGCGCGTCCTGCTCCCCAAGACCGGTATCTGCGGCGGCGCCGGCCGCCCCGGGCGTGCACCGTGGGAGGTGTACGTCGTCAAGGCACGGCACCGGGAGCCTCGCCAAGCAGCGGACCGGCACGCGCTGTTCCAGCCCGGCCGCCGACGCCCCGAGTCGGCGAGGCGGCTGTTGCTGATCGGGTACACGCGCGACCGACGGCGGTGCCGACAGGCTCCGACACCCTCAACTGCCCGCGTTTTGGCCACAACCGCATGTGTCGGTGTGGCTTGGTAGGGTCCAGGCGTTGCACGTTCGATCATGTGAGCGGTCATGGGTACGGGGGCGGATGCATGACGACAGATCCCAACTTGCGGGCCAGCAGCGACGGGTTGACCAAGCTCGCCGATGACCTCGACGAGATGCAGCGGTACCTGGAGCGGCAGGTCAAACGCATGGACGCGGTCGTCGACGCGATCGAGGCCCGCTGGCGGGGGCCCGCGGCCAAGGCGTACCGGCGGCACCACCGTGAGGCCGCCAAGGACGCCGTCCGCATCCGTGAGCTCATGAAACTGATCGAAGCCGCTGTCCGGATGAGCCGGGACGGGTTCACCGAGCAGGAGCTCGACGTGCTGGCGGCCTTCCAGCGCATCCAAGTGGCCGTGGACGTGGGCAAGGAGGCAGCGGAGCTTTCGACTCCCAACACCGGGATCCCGTCCGCCGCGCAGCGAGCGAGCCGCCTGCAGGATCTCTGACGAGGGGGACACATGACTGACAGCGACGACAACATAGCGGTCGATTTCGCCACTCTGCAGCTTCTCACCGGGCAACTGGAGGACATCCTCAGGGAGCTCAACGAGAACGTCCACACCATGTACGACCGCGTCGAGAAGGTCGTCCTCACCTGGGAGGGCGAGGCGCGCGAGGCCTTCATCGACAAGCTCGACGAGTGGGACCGGTCCGCGCGGGACCTCCAGGCGACCCAGGCGTGGCTCCACGGAATCGTGACGACCGGACAGACCAACTACGCGGCGGCGCACGCGGCGGTGTTGCGTGGATGGGGAGCGGCCTGATGACGATGCCGCCTCCTCCGCCTCCGCTGAAGAACGGCGCCATCGACGTCACCCCCAGTGCGCTGCACACGCTCGCGGGCTACGTCGCCCATCTCCAGGACGGCCTGCACAAGGGGGCCGGGCAGCTCCTCGACGAGCTCGCCCGGTACCCGGACTGCGGGGGCTACGGAACCGCCGCGTGGGAGTTCTCCACGGCCTACCGGAAGGCCGGTAACCGGTTCGTCGAGGTGTGGGCGAAGTCGGTGGCGAGTGTCGGAGGCGCCGCGGTCGGCTTCGCCGTGACGGCGAACAATTACGCGACGGCGGACGCGGCCACGGACCCCTCGGGCGCCCCGGCCCACACCCAGCCGCCGCCGCACGTGATCGACACACCGCCGAACTACGGGCCCGTGACGGACCTCAAGTGGGCGGACGTCGATCAGAGCCAGGACATCTTCCAGCTGGCGCTGGAAGCGGTGGAGGCCGGCCTCCTGGCGATCATCAGACCCCTCCTCGAGGATGTCTACCGCATGGGCAAGGCGGCCGAGATCATGCCGCTGCCCGATTACCTGGGCCTGGACAACATGTCCATCGCCTGGGCGTACGCGAGCATGGCCGTCACCACCACGGACGGAAACCTCAGCAGCGCTCTGCACAACTACACCGACCGGTCCAACGGCGAGTGGGCCACGGCCATGCGGCAGTTCTGCAGCGCTGTCTGGGGCACGAGCGCGTGGGGCAAGAGCCGCGAGGGTTACGAGTGGAAACATGACACGGCGCAGCCCGGCCAGGCCAGCAGCCACCCCGTCATGGAGGTGCTGGTCAAGACCTGCGACGTCATGAGTGACGCTCTGCGCGCCTGGGCGGAGGCCGCACGTGATGTGCGGGAAGACCTCCGCAAGCTCTACTACGAAGCCGTCATCAAGGCTCTGCCGCACATCGACACCAGTGACGGTCTGGGTATGAAGGACGTCAAGAGCTTCGGCAAGGGCCTCCTCAGAATGGGCACGGGTTTCGCGACGGGCTTCGCCCTCGAGGTCGACGAGGAGGCGATGAACGCGGCGGTCGAGGGCTACAACAACCGCGTCCGCCGGCAGGTCGCGGAACTCAACAAATTGCACGAGGCCCTGGAAGAGGCGTACAAGAGCGCCCCCACGTTCCAGGCAGAATCGGCGCGAGCGGAGTCCTTCGGTGCCCGGGCTCTGACCGAATTCACGGACGATCCCCTTTACACCGTGGCCGGGGAAGACGAAAGCAATCACAAATACCCGATCGACCTCGCCAACCAGGAGGGTATGGTCGGGTCGCATGTCGTGGACAAGCACGTGGGCAAGACGGACGAGCAATTGGAGCAGCGGCTGAGGGACCAGCAGATCGTCAGGCCCAACGGCATCCGGCCCGAGGCCGTTTCGTCCTTCGAGAACCTCGCGGACGCCCAGCGGTATACTCAGGCGGCTCTGGACGAACCGTCGAATCAAAGGAAGATCGACAATTGGCTCGCGGGCAATCCCGGGCCGAACTCGTCGCGCTCCCTTCTCCTGACGACGAACGACACCGTGGGACGGTCGTGGAACCGGGGCGACACCGCGGCGCGTGATGTGACCAACGTGTGGGTCGTCCTGCGGCCCAACCCGGGGAGCACGCCGCCGTTCGTCGTGCTCACCTCGATGCCCACCGATAAGACCCAACACCCGTAGTGCACTCTTTGGACATGGGGACACAGCCCGTGAATCACATCGACGAAGCCTCGTGGAGCCATTCCCTGCGGGCGCTGTTCGGGGACGGCATGTTCGCGGCCGTGGGCGGTCGGCGGCGCGACGACTGGCGCATGGACGCCCTCGACGTCATGCGGCTGCGCACGGACGATCCGCGTGGCTGGCCGAGGCTTGCCGTGGCGCCGGAAGGAGGTGACTACGGATCCGGACCGGAGAATCCGTTCAGCGCTGTCACGCCGGGCGACTTCAATGGAGCTTTCCCCGTGTCCCGCACGGGGGCGGAACAAATCCTGGTCACACTCCAGGGCGACTGGTTCCAGGTGGAGGACATCCCGGATTTCGCAGCGCGAGAGGCGGAACTCATCTCCCACGCGCACGTGATCCTGAAAAGGTTCGGCGCCGACGCGCTGTTCTTCACCAACGCGGCGACGGCGCGCGAGGATCCCCACGCCGACATGTTCCGCCGAGAGGGTGCTTATGAGGGATTCACCGGCCACGTAATGGACTGTGGTGTAATCGCTGTCTCCGCCACGGAAGTCGGCATCTTCTGGGGCTTCACGATCGACTGAGGATTTCCCGTGCGTACCCGTTCCGCCACCTATCCCGACCGCGCGACCGCACAGTGGTGTACCCAGCAGGTCGTCACCCGCAACGAGCAGGCCGTACACCGCTGGCTTGCCCAGGGCACGCGCCCGAGGCTCACCATCGAGGCCGCCTGGCCGTCCCGTGAGGAGCCCGTCGGGCGCGTGCTGCTGCAGGCGATGATGCTCGCCGGCCGCGAGCCCGTCGATGTGCGGGCCGCACGAGTGACGCTGCGGCGCGAAGCGTCCAGCCCGCACGGCTTCGTCGTGCACGCCACCTACCCGATCTACCTCTGAGGGTGCCGCAGTGTCCATGAAGCCCCTTGAGTTCGACCGCCGGTACGGCGAACTGGACGTCGTCGTCGCAGCCTTCGCCGGACAGGAACCCGAAAGTCCGGACCCGGAGCTACCGCCGCCGGCCCTTCAGGCCTACCTCCGGCACACCTGGCACACCAGGCCCTGGGCGCTTTCCGTCGCCGAGCAACAACTCCGGGAGTACGCGCGGAATCCGCCCGGCCGCCTGCGGCTGCGCATCGGCGAGTTCTATCCGGTCCCCGACATCGGGCTGCCCGAGTCCCGGACACAGGGCTGGCTGTCCGACATGGCCGACCACATCAAGCGCAGCGTCGAGTCGGGCGACGTACCCCCGCCGGACACACCCCGGACGCACTGGGAGTGGCACGCCCGGTTCGGGGAGCTCGGACAGTTCCTCGGCGGGTGGTTCTCGCAGGACATGCCCGACGAATTCGACGACCACGACGCCGCGGTCCGCGACTACAAGGAAACGGCCGACCGCCGGCTCGTCGCTCGGCTGGTCGGCGAGATCCACGAACTGCTGGCCCTCGGGCTGGACGAAGACGAGTACGTCATCGGCGTCGCCGAACTCGGCATGGAGGTCGAGCCGCCGCCCCCGCACTCGGTCGAGAGCTGGCTCCTGACGGTGGCGGAGTTCCTCGCGACGGCAGGACCCGACTACGGCAAGTGAACGGCCCACAGGGCCCGCACCGCACACCCGCCCCGCGTGCCCGTCGGCACGCGCGCACTCGTCGTCGCCGGGTACGCGGACTTCTTCCGCGCGCACATGGCTGAGCACCGGGAGGGCATGCGGGCATCGCTGCCAAGGCGCCACGCGCCACGCGCCACCCCCGGTTCCCGCCGCCGCGGCGCCCGCGCCGGCCCGGGCGCCGCGGTGCCGGGGGTGATCAGGGGCTGTCGGGAGCCGGATCGGCGGGCGGGCGGATCAGGGTGGAGCGCTGGAACCAGTCCAGGGCCTCGGACAGGGACGTCTCGACCTGCGCACGGGACGCGCCCGTGGCGAGTACCGACGCGATCTTCTCCACGCTCGCCTCGGCGGGTTTGAGGGTGGCTCCGGTTTCCGCGTGCTTGTGGTAGGCGGTGATGCCGGGTACCGGGCAGGTGTCGGGGATCTCCAGCAGGGTGCCGGGGCGCGGGGGGAACAGGGAGAGGCCGGCGATCTGTTGGGGGGCGTCCGGGATGTGCGGGGTGCCGTTGTCGGCCAGGGAACGCACGTACACCTCGGGGAGGGTGATGCCGAAGCCGAGCTGGAGGACGTGCTCGATCATTCCGCCTCCCATGCGGCTCGCCACCTCGTTGAACACCAGGCGCCCGTCCGGGGCCCGGAAGACCTCGGCGTGGAACATGAAGG
Source organism: Streptomyces sp. NPDC041796 (assembly GCF_055590785.1). Classification (NCBI taxonomy): domain Bacteria; kingdom Bacillati; phylum Actinomycetota; class Actinomycetes; order Kitasatosporales; family Streptomycetaceae; genus Streptomyces; species Streptomyces sp. NPDC041796. The sequence continues at coordinate 303,172 of NZ_JBVJAH010000004.1, read as the reverse complement.
TGTCGGGCGCCGGGAGGGCCGCCAGGGCCTGGCGGGTGAGATCGCGCAGCGGCTCCAGCAGCGGGTCGTCGGGGTCCAGCAGGCAGCTGTGCAGGGCGCGTCCCCGCATGACGTCCAGGCAGGAGGTGTCGCCCTGCGTGGAGGGCCACATCAGCCGGGGGTGTCCGTCGGTGACGATGCCGTCGACGTGGAACAGCTCGTGCTCGATGTATTTCTCGGCCAGCAGCTGGGCGCCGTCGTCCGTGCCCAGTTCGCGGTGCGTGGCCAGCAGCGACGACAGGTCGTCATGGTCCCGCAGCACGTGGACCCCCATGGAGCCGCCGCCCCTTCGGGGCTTCACGACGACCGGGTAGCCGTGGTCCTCGATGAAGCCCAGCAGCGCGTCCAGGTGGCCGACCGGGGCGTACGGTGCCACCGGGACACCGGCCTTTGTCAGCAGCTCCTTCATCCGGAGCTTGTCGCGGAAGGCGACCGCGCTCCCGAGGTTCTGCCCCGGCAGGCCGAGCAGGTCCCGGACGCGCGCGGCGCGCAGGATGTCGAACTCCGACAGGGCGACGACCCGGTCGAAGCCCCATTTCCGGTGCAGTTCCAGGGCGTGCAGTTCGACCAGGGGATTGAAGTGGAAGTCGGTGAGAATTTCCACATGCGCATATCCGGCGAGCTGGGCCGTCCGGGTTCCGGGGTCGGCCGAGACCGCCGCCGCGTCGGTGAGGAGCACCGCCTCATGGGCACTGCCGATCCACTCCGGGAACCGCCGCCCCGAAAGCGGCGTCCGGTTGAGTATCAGAAACCTCATCGGACCTCCACGGAGATCGCGTCCCGGAACTCGAGGAATCCGGCGTCCACGGCCTCGGCCGTGTCGTCGGAGAACAACACGTGGCCATGGGCCGCCGACGCGTGGGGCGGAACCAGGACCTGGTCGCCGATCTGTCCGTAGAGCACGACTTCACTGACCCGTTCGTCGTTCTCCAGCTTTTCCGTGCCATGCACGCCGACGAGTTCGCCGGCGCGTTCGGCGAAGAACAGATAGAAGCCCGTGGGCTTCGGCGCCCGGGGCGGATCCAGGCAGACGTCGCGGCCGGTGGAAAGGTCGAGCAGGGCTTCCACCATGTCGATTCCCGTGCTGAGAAGCACGGACTGATAAACCGGTCCGCCGCCCAGGCGTCCGGCGGTCTCCAGAATGTAGGGCTCACCTTCGGCGGTGATCCGGAATTCCGTGTGCGTGGCGCCCGCGTCGATACCGAGTGCCCGGTGCGCGTCGGCCGTCGCGGCCGTGACGCGGTCCACGAGCTCCTGCGGCAGCCGTGTCGGCGTCGTGTAGTAGACCTCTTCGAAGAAGGGTCCCTCCATGGGCAGCGGCTTGTCGTGCACGGCCACCACGTGGGTCCGCCCGTCGACGACCAGCGATTCGACGCTGATCTCGGAGCCCGGGACGTAGGCCTCCAGCAGGACGGCCTCGCCGTACTCCTCCTTGGTGCGCACGTGCAAAGGATCATGGGTGAAGCCGGTCCACGCGCCGCGCTGGATGGTGGGGAAGTGCTCGGCCAGTTCGGCGTCGTCGTTCACCCGGCGTACGTACTTGCTGCCACCGCCGATCAGCGGCTTGAGCACCAGGGGGTACTCGACGCGGGCGGCCGCGTCCCGCGCCTCCCCGAGGTCGCGCGCCAGCGCGAATCCTGGCTGGTCCAGGCCCGCGGCGCCGAAGGCCGAGCGCATGGCGTACTTGTCGCGCGCCAGGTAGGCGGCCCGTACGCCCACCGAGGGCAGGCCGAGCTCCTCCGCCACGGCCGCGGCGGCCGGCACGCTCTGCTCGACGAAGGTCAGGACTCCGCGGATGGGTTCCGTCTCCTCGGACGCGAGCAGCCGGGCCGCCGCGACCGTCTCCTCGATGCTGGCCGTGTCGGCGGCCACCACCCGGTCGACGAAGGACGCCTCCCACGTCGCGTCCTTCATCACCATCAGGAGTCGCTCGCCGTGCTCCCGTGCGTAGTCCCGCACCCGAGCCAAGTGCTTGCGGCGGCTGAGGTTGCGTGTGTGCAGGAGGAGGATGCTCACCGTTGTGTGTCTCTCAAATCGTTGGTAAGTCGCGGCGCGATGGGGTATTGAAAAAACGGAGCTATGAATTCCGTTGCCATGGCACCGCGTTGAACTCGGACATACGACACCATCCGTCAACAGCTGGCATTGTTGGGGATGTTGCGCTCATTATGGGGTTGCTGCAGCATGATCAGATCATGCTAGCGTTCGCCTGGTCAATCACCTCGGGGGGGTGTGCGTCGCCAGGTCGAGCCGTTCCCTCGGGGGATTTCAGGGGACACGTATGCACACGGGGAAGTAGTTAATGTCGCGCACTATTACTATCGGCAATACGGTTATCACCGACAGTGCCGAGGCCTATGTCATAGCGGAGATCGGCCATAACCATGGCGGTGACATAGGGCTTGCGGCGGAACTCGTGCGTATGGCCGCGGAATCCGGCGCGCACGCCGCCAAACTTCAGAAGCGTGACAACAAGTCTCTCTTCACCAAGGCCATGTACAACCAGCCTTACACCGGTCGAAACAGCTACGGCGCGACCTATGGAGAGCACCGCGAGGCGGTGGAATTCGGTGAGAAGGAGTACCGTCACCTGGCCGAAGTGGCGGCCGAGGTCGGTATTGACTTCTTCTCGACCGCCTTCGACTTCAACAGCGTCGACTTCCTGGCCGATCTGGGCGTTCCCGCCATCAAGATGGCCTCGGGCGACCTCACCAACACCCCGCTGCTCGCCTACGCGGCGAAGACCGGCATCCCGCTGGTCATCAGCACCGGTGGCGCGGACATGGAAGACGTCCGCCGTGCGGTCGACACCATCCTGCCGATCAACGACCAGCTGGCGGTACTCCAGTGCACCGCCGCCTACCCGGCCACGCCCGAGGTACTGAACCTCTCGGTCATCAACACCTACCGCGAGGAATTCCCCGACGTCGTCGTGGGACTCTCGGGCCACGACGTCGAGGCCGAGTCGAGCGTGATCGCCTACACCCTCGGCGCACGCGTCATCGAGAAGCACGTCACGCTGGACCGCTCCATGCCGGGCAGCGACCACCACTTCTCCCTCGAGGCCGCTCACCTGCGCGACCTTGTGGACAGCCTGGACCGGACGCGCCGCTCGCTGGGAAGCCCGGTCAAGCGCCTGCTGCCCGAAGAGCAGCCCGCCCTGCACAAGATGGCCAAGAAGCTCGTCGCCGCACGCGACCTGAGCGCCGGTGACGTCCTCACCGTCGAGGACGTCGCCATCAAGTCACCCGGCGACGGCCTGCGGCCGTACCTGCTGGACGAGATCGTCGGCCGTGCCCTGCTGGCACCGCTGGCCGCCGACGAAGACATTCAGCTCGGCAACCTCGGCTGACCGCGCCGTGAGTGCACACACCGATCTGACAGGACAGGTCGCGGTGGTGACCGGCGTACTGGGGAAACTCGGCGCCGTCTGGACCGACGCACTGCTGGGCGCCGGAGCGCGGGTCGTGGGCCTGGACCGGACGTCGACGGTCCCCGAGGCCTTCGCCACCGTACTCGAACGCCACGATCCCGGACGCTTCCACCTGCTGGAGGCCGACGTCACCGACACCGGCAGCCTGCGCGCGGCGCTGGCCCGGTGCGAGGCCGAGGCCGGGATGCCCACGATCCTCGTCAACAACGCGGGGATCGACCAGCCGCCGTCCGCGACGGGCGAGAGCTGGCTCTTCGGAGACATCCCGGCCGAGGTGTCCGCCGCGGTCCTCGACGTCAACGCGCTGGGCGTGCTGCGGGTGTGTCAGGTGTTCGGCGCGGCGATGGCCCGCAACGGCGCGGGCTCCATCGTGAACATCGGCTCCCTGTACGGGTCGATGGCACCCGACCCGCGCCTGTACGAGCACCTCCCGCAGGACCCGCCGTTCCTCAAGCCGCCGGCGTACGGAATGTCCAAGGCCGCGGCCGCCGCCCTCACCCGCTACCTCGCCGCCCTGTGGGGACCCGCCGGTGTGCGCGTCAACACGCTGTCACCGGGCGGCGTGAGGGGCGGCCAGGACGCGGAGTTCCGCGCCAAGTTCAGCGCTCGCGTACCCCTGCGGCGGATGGCGGAACCGGCGGACCTCACCGGTCCGCTGCTCTTCCTCGCCTCCGGCATGAGCAGCTACGTCACCGGCACCGAGCTGCTCGTCGACGGCGGATACGTCAGCTGGTGAGGCGGAGACCGTCACCCGTTCTTCTGGAGAAGTCATGAACACCACTCTCGCCTGGCTGCCGGCCCACGAGTTCACCCGAATTCTGGACGGTATTCCCGATCCGCACGACCGCAGCAAGGCGTTCGCGGACGCCGCCCGCATCAACACCCTCTACAGCATCATGCGAGCCGGCTCCGGCCACCTCGGATCCAGCTTCAGCGCGGCCGACACCGTCGCCTGGCTGCTGCTGGAGGAGATGAGGTCGCCCTTCGATCCCGACGGGGACGTCTACTTCTCGTCCAAGGGCCACGACGCGCCCGGCCTCTACGCGGCGCTGATCGCCCTCGGCGCGCTGCCCGAGGAGAAGCTGCACCGGCTGAGGAGGCTGGGCGGACTGCCGGGCCACCCGGACGTCAGCCTGCCGCACATGCACGCCAACACCGGCTCCCTCGGGATGGGCATCTCCAAGGCCAAGGGCATGATCCTGGCCGACCGGCTCATCGGTGCCGACCGCCGCGTCTACGTGCTCACCGGCGACGGTGAGCTCCAGGAGGGGCAGAACTGGGAGGCGCTCGCCGGTGCCGTCCACCACGACATGGGCGAACTGACCGTGATCGTGGACCACAACAAGATCCAGTCCGACACCTGGGTCACCGATGTGAGCGACCTCGGTGACCTCGAGGCCAAGTTCAGGTCCTTCGGCTGGGCCGTGCTGCGCTGCGACGGAAACTCCGCGAAGGACCTCGACGCCACCTTCCGCCTCCGGGAGAAGGAGTACGCCGGCAGGCCCGCGGTCGTCATCGCCGACACCGTGAAGGGCGCCGGCAGCGCCACGTTCGCGGCCACCTCCATGCCCGAGGGGGAGTGGCGCTACCGCTTCCACAGTGGGGCACCGGCCCTGGAGGACTACCTGAGCGCACACCGCGAACTGGTGGCGTCCGTCGACGAGCTGCTCGGCCGCCACGGCCTGGCCCCGCTCGCCCCGACGACGACCGAAACGGTTCTCCCCGCCAAGGCGACCGGCCCCAGGCTCCCGGAGGTGTACGGCCGGGCCCTGGTCGAACGCGCCCGGACGGACGAGCGGATCGTGGCGCTCGACGCGGACCTCGTCCTCGACACCGGGCTCATCCCCTTCTCCGAAGCGCTCCCGGAGCGCTTCATCGAGTGCGGGATCGCCGAACAGGACATGGTCTCGATGGCCGGAGGGCTCGCCTCGCGCGGCCTGGTGCCGTTCGCGCACTCCTTCTCCTGCTTCCTGCACGCCCGGCCCAACGAGCAGATGTACACCAACGCCTCCGAGCGCCGGAAGGTGGTCTACGTCGGTTCGCTCGCCGGGCTCATCCCGGCCGCGCCCGGCCACTCCCACCAGGCGGTGCGCGACATCAGCGCACTGGGCGCCATCCCGGGGCTGGTCCTGCTGGAGCCGGCGAACTCGGCCGAGACCGAGGCCGCGGTCGCGTTCTGCGCCGAGACCGACACCAGCGTCTACCTCAGGCTCGTCAGCACACCCGTGTCCGAGGATGCCGAGTCGCTGGGCTCGCAGCCGCTCCGGACCGGCCACGGCCGGGTCGTACGGCAGGGCGGCAGGACCGTCGCCGTCGGCTCCGGGCCCATCGTGCTCACCCAGTTGCTGCGCGCCGCCGAACTGCTCGCCGCCGACGGCGTCGACCTCACCGTGGTGGCGCTGCCCTGGCTGAACCGGGTGGACACCGGATGGCTGGGCGAACTCGCCGCGGGAGCCGACGAACTGTTCGTCGTCGAGAACCACTACACCCACGGCGGCCAGGCGGACCTGATCGCCAGGGCCCTGCTCGAGCTCGGTGCCGACCGCGTCCCCTCCTTCACAGGGATCGGCCTGACCGACGTACCGCTCTGCGGCACCGAGGCCGAGGTCCTCGACGCCCACGGTCTGAGCGCCGACAAGCTCGCCGCCCGCATCCGCGACGGGCTGCGCCCGGCCACCAGCGGCTGAGCCACCGGTCCGGCCCGCCGGACCGACAGCCACCGGTCCGGCCCACCGGACCGACAGCCACCGGTCCGAGCCGCCGGACCGACAGCCCAGCCAGCGGTCCGAGCCACCCACACCACCAACAGGAGCACCCCATGGACACGGTCTACAACGACCTCACCCGCCCGCCGCAGGACATCACCGACGGCTTCCGTGAACTGCTCGACGAGTACAGCCCCAGCTGCGTGGTCACCGACGCCCAGCGGCGCGCCGGAGCCATCGGCGGCTTCCAGGTCGTCCGGCACGACCAGAAGATCGCCGGACCCGCGTTCACGATCAACCTGTCGATCGACGACTGGGTCAACACCCTTCCCATCCTCTCCCGTGCCCAGCCCGGCGACGTGATCGTCATGGCCTGCCACGGCGTGGCCACGACGGCCATGTGGGGCGGCCTGACCGCCACCGTCTCCCACAAGTTCGGCATCGCCGGCGCCATCATCGACGGGGCCGCCCGCGACATCGACGAGATCCGCGACATCGGCTTCCCCGTCTGGTACCGCACCACGTCCCCGCGGCAGTCCCCCGGAGCCGTCCACGACCGCATCGAGCCGGTGCAGGTCAACGTGCCCGTCTCGGTCGGCGGCCAGGTCATCTTCCCCGGCGACATCATCGTGGCCGACGAGAACGGCGTCGCCACCGTGCCGTCGGGCAGCGCCAAGGCGGTGCTGGAGAGCGCCCGCGGTGTCGCGGCGCGTGAGAACGAGATCCGCGACCGCATCAGCTCCGGGGCCACGGCCGCCGACCTGCGGGCCGAGTTCGGGAACCTCTGAGGAGAATCGATGCGCCTTTACATAACGGGAGCGGACGGCAGCCTCGGCAAGGCCCTGACCAAGGAGCTGAGCGCCGATCCCCGCACCGCGAACTGGCCCGTCCTCGGTGTCTCCGTCTCCGACTTCGACATCGGCGACGAGGAGGCCGTCACCGCCTCCATCGAGGCCTTCCGCCCGGACATCGTCCTGCACCTGGCCGCCATCGCCATCGTCGCCACCTGCGAGACCGACACCGAACTCGGTCTCCGCGTCAACGTCGCCGGGGTGCACCAGGTCGCCGAGGCCTGCCGCAGGACCGGCAGCCGCATGGTCTACATCTCCAGCGACTACGTCTTCGACGGCGTCGCGGCACCCGAGGACGGCTACCGGGAGACCGACGTCCCCAACCCGCTGAGCCTGTACGGGCTGACCAAGCTCGCCGGCGAGCAGATCACCGAGCGGGTGCCCGAGCACCTCGTGATCCGCACCTCCTGGCTCTTCGGCGGAGCGGCGGAGAACAACGACGACGTCCTCGCCACCATCCGGTCCGCCGAGCGCGGCGAGCGCCAGGAACTCATCGACGACCAGTACAGCCGCCCCACGTACACCGTCGACCTGGCACGGGCGATCGTCCACCTGATCACCGCCGACGAGTTCCCGGTCGGCATCGTGCACGTCGCCAACCAGAACCCGGCGACCCGGTACGAGCTCGGCGCGTACGCCCTCAACGAGTACGACCCCAAGCTGCACGCGGAACACCCGCCCACCGCCGTCTCCTTCGACGCCTGCACGTTCGTCGGGGGCAGGCCGAAGGTCTCGACACTCAACACCGACCGGCTGGACCGGCTCGGCTGGACGATGCCGAGCTGGCAGGACGCCGTGGTCCGGCACTGCGCGGTGCTGCGCGGCGACACCGACTCCCGAAGGACGACCGCATGAACCTGCTGAGCCGAGTCACCGGCGCCCCGGCCACCACCTGGCGCAACTGGGCACGCTCCGCCGGGTGCACCCCGGACCGCATCTTCCGCGCCACGCACGAGAGCGACATCGTCGACGCCGTGCGGTACGCCGCGGAGCGCGGCCTCGTCCTGCGCGCTGCCGGAACGGGACACTCGTTCAACCCGCTCGTCACCACCACCGGTGTGCTGCTGGACATGACGGGGTACACCGGCATCGTCGCCCTCGACCCCGCCGCCCCCTCCGTCACGGTCCGCGGCGGCACCCTCCTCCGCGAGCTCAACTGGGCCCTGGACAAGGCCGGACTCGCCCTGTCCAACATGGGAACCCTCGAAGAGCAGACGATCGCCGGAGCCATCTCCACGGGCAACCACGGCAGCGGGCTCGCCCACCGCCCGTTCTCCGGTCAGGTCCTGGCACTCACCCTCGTCACGGCCGACGGCAGCGTCCGCAGTTGCTCCCCGGAGCAGGACCCGGAGCTGTTCGCCGCCGCCGCCACGTCCCTCGGCGCGCTCGGCGTCATCTCCACGGTCACCCTGCGCTGCGTGCCCAAGTACAACCTCTGCGTCACGGAGGGCAGCCGCCCGCTGGAGAGCATCCTGGAGGACATCGAGGCGTACGCCGGCAGCGCCGAGCACGCCACGTTCTCCCTCAAGGGCTGGAGCGACAACGCCTCCACCCTCACGCTCGAGCCCACCGACGCGCCGGTCTCCGCCGACGCCGCCCGCCGCCGTCGCGCCAACACCCTCGGCGAGGTGCGCTGCGCCACCGCGGGCCTCGTGGGCCGCGTCGACCAGCGCAGCGTACGGCGCATCATGACCGCCCAGCTCGGCGGCGACTCCGGCCCCGCGGACTACGTGGACGTCAGCTACAACGCGTTCACCTTCCCGCAGCCGGTGAAGTTCCTCTCCCTCGAATACGCCCTGCCGCTCACCTCGGCGACCGACGCGGTACGCAACGTGCACGAGGACGTCAAGCGGTTCGGGCTGCGCACCCCGTACTCGATCACGGTGCGCTTCGGCGCCGGTGACGAGCTCCTGCTCAGCCCCGCCCAGGGACGGACGACGACCTACGTCAACATCACCGTCCCCCGCACGGTCGGCTACACCGAACTGCTGCGCACCTTCGAGGCGGTGCTGCTGGAGCACGACGGGCGGCCGCACTGGGGCAAGGCGCACACGGCGACCGCCGAGGTCATCGCCGACCGCTACCCGGGCTGGAAGGCCTTCCAGGACATCCGCGCCGAACTCGACCCGGAGCAGATGTTCACGAGCGACTACCTCAGGCGTGTGCTCGGAGGCACACGCCGCGAGCGGTGACGCCCCGAGCCGCCTTCACGGCCGACGCGGTCCTCATGGACTTCGACGGGCTCCTCTGCGACACGGAACGGGCCGCCCACCAGTCCTGGCGGAACCTCTACGGCCGGTACGGGCTCGAGTTCCCCGACCAGGTCTGGGCGGCCATGATGGGCCGGGCGACGGGTGAGTCGTACGCCGTGGAGGACCTGGCCCGGCAGCTCGACCGTCCCGTGACCGTGCGGGAACTGGAGGAGCGCCGCCTGGACAAGCACCGCCTGGCCTCCGCGGAACCGCTGAGGCCGGGCGTGGCCCGCCTGCTGGAGAGCGCCCGCCGACAGGGCATCGTGTGCGCGGTGGTCTCCAGCTCCGACCGCGCCTGGGTCCTCGGCCACCTGGAGCGCCTGCGGGTCCTCGACCTGTTCGCCGAAGTGGTCACGGGCGAGCAGGTCCGCGCCCGCAAGCCCGCCCCCGATCTGTACCTGCGGGGGCTGGAACTGCTCGGCACCGCGCCGGACGCCTGCGTGGCCCTGGAGGACTCCGCCACCGGCGTGGCCGCGGCGAAGGCGGCCGGGCTGCGCTGCGTGGCGGTACCGGGCGCCCGGGGCATCCGCTCCGGCCTGGACGCGGCCGACCTCGTGCTCGAAAGCCTGGAGCACTTCTCAACCACCAAGCCCCAAAAGGTGACATCCGAATGACGACGCAAGAGCAGACCCCAGAAGCAGACACCCCGGACGTGGGGACCACGGACGTGGGGACCACCGGAACGGGGACGCCCGGAACAGGAACGGCGGAGGCCGACGCGTCCGGTGTCGCGATGTCCATCATGGACTCGCTGGTACGCACGGACAGCGGCGGACCGGAATGGCTCTGGCGCAGCGGTTCCCTGGTGCCGTGGGCGGACGCGAGTGTCCACGTCAACGCCGTCGGCCACGCCTCGGTCGCCGCGGTCTTCGAAGGCATCAAGGCCTACGTCTCGCACGACGGCGGCCGGCTCCTCGTCTTCCGGCTCGACGAGCACCTGAAGCGTCTGTACGACTCGGCGCGCATCGTCCGGCTCCACATCCCGTACGACCTGGCGACACTGCGGGAAGCGGTTCTGGACGTCCTGCGCGCCAACCGGTACCGCGAGGACGTCTACCTGAGGCCGTGGGCGTTCCCCGCGGGCGTGATCCAGGAACAGATGGTTCCCGCCGGTGTCGAGTGCGAAGTCGTGGTCGACAGCTGGACCTTCAGGACCGGTCTGGGCACCGAACGCGGCTGCCGGGCCGCGGTCAGCTCCTGGACCCGTATCAACGAGTCGTCCATGCCCCCGCGGGTCAAGGCGTTCTCCAACTACCACAACGGCCGACTCGCGATGATCGAGGCGCGGGAGAACGGCCATGACTGGCCCATCCTCCTCAACGAGCGCGGCAAGGTCAGCGAGGGGCCCGGTGCCTGCATCGCCATCGTCCGTGACGGTGAGGTGATCACCCCCTCCACCACCAGCGGAATCCTGGAGAGCCTCACGCGCGAGACCTCGCTGACCCTGCTGCGGGAGATGGGCCGCACCGTCGTCGAACGCGACGTGGACCGCACCGAGCTCTACCTGGCGGAGGAGGTCTTCTTCATGGGCACCGGCTGGGAGATCCTGCCGGTGACATGGGTCGACGGGCTCCGGGTGGGGGACGGCACCGCGGGTACGGTCACGCGCGCCCTCGACGCCGCGTACGCCTCCGTGGTGCGCGGGGAGTCGGACGGTCACAAGGACTGGCTCACCGAAGTCCCCTTCTGATCGGGGCGTTGGTCCGACGGCCCGGCTCGGGGGTACGGTCAGGGCTTTCGCATGCCCCCGTCCGCGGAGCGCCCGGCCCCGGATGCAGGTCTCGTCGTCCTGCTGCCATGATTTCCGTGCCGGCGCCGCAGGCAGTCAGAGAGACCAGTAGGAGAGCGCGTTGACCGTTACCGAATCCGAAGCCCCCGTTCCCTGGACGGGTGAAGCCGTCGGCGAGGTCAAGGACACCAAGCGGGAACCGTCCCCCTCGCGGCTGTCGGTCGCGGACGTCCTGACCCTCGGGAACGCGGTGTGCGGCTTCGCCTCCGTCTACTTCATCACGGTGGCCGTACTGGTGCCGTACCTCACCGAGGGCGAGAGCGCCGGTTCCGTGCGGCAGGGGGCGGCCACGGCCGTCCTGCTCATGCTGATGGCCGCGCTGTTCGACGTCTGCGACGGCCTGGTCGCGCGCAGGTTCCGCAGTTCCGGGATGGGGGCGGAGCTCGACAACCTCTCGGACCTGATCAGTTTCGGGCTGGCGCCCGCCTACTTCGTCGTGGTGTGGGGGCTGGTGAGCGACTACGACTATCCGGGACTGGTCGCGGCCGCCGCCGTCGCCGTCATGCTCGCCGGGCTGCTCCGGCTGGCGCGGTTCTCCTGCACCACCATGAAGGACGGCATGTTCCAGGGCATGCCGATCCCGTTCGCGGCACTGACCGTCGTCTCGGTCGTGCTGCTCCAACTGCCGTCCCCGGTCACGCTGCTCGCCGTCGTGGGGGTCGCCTGGCTCATGGTGAGCCGGGTGCAGTACCCCAAGCCGACGGGCAAGCTGGCGGTCGCCACCATCGCGTGGGGAACGGTCAACATCGGTTGCCTGGTCGCCTGGGTCACCGACGTCGCCGGAGCCGAGACGCTCCTGGTGACCGGATGCACCCTGCAGGTCGCGCTGGCGGCCGGGCTTCCGCTCTTCGCCGCTGGGCGACGGATCAACGCCATGCGGTACCGGCGTTCGACCTGACGTCCCGCGAAAACGTCACGTCTGGGGAGTACAACGCAGATGCCTTTGAACCACCCGGCTCACGAGCGTGTCCGTCACCTGCTGGTCGTGGGTGACGAGCGGGACATCGTCGCGCGCGCCAGGGAGCTCCACCCGGACCTCCGGACCAGCGTCCTGTGCACGGACCCGGAGGCCCGCAAGATGCGGAGCACCGACCCGCACCGCCGCGTGGTCGTCGTGAAGGCGGACGCCCCGCTCGAGGAGTGGGTGGCCGCCGCACGCTTCGTCCACGCGGCGGAGCCGGTGGACCGCGTGGTGTGTTACGGCGAGGAGGGCCAAGAGCCCGCCGCCTTCATCGCGCTGGAGCTGGGCCTGCGGTGGCACTCCCCGGAGACGGTGGCGGCCGTCAACAGCAAGCGCCTGATGCGGGAGCGCATGGCGGCCGCCGGGGTCGACGACACGCCCTGCGTGGAGGCGGCGACGGTCGAGGACGTCACCGCCTTCGGTGCCCGGGTCGGCTACCCCCTGATCTGCAAGCCGGTGCAGGGCGTCGGCAGTCAGGGTGTGGTGCGGTGCGAAGGGCCCGAAGACGTCGCCGAGAAGCTGGAGGTGACCTTCTCGGCCGCCGCGGGGCTGCCCCGTTCCGACGTGCTGGTGGAGCCGTTCCACCAAGGCGAGGAGTACAGCGTCGAGTGCGTCAGCGAGGCGGGTGAGCACGTCGCCCTGTGCGTCACCAAGAAGTTCCTCGTCCCCGACATGTTCGTCGAGCTGGGCCACGTACTGCCGGCCCCGCTGCCGGAAGGCGACGAGGAGCGGATCCTGCGGACGGTGACGGCCGCGCTGGACGCCCTGGGCATCAGGGAGGGAGCGACGCACACGGAGGTCATCGTCGACGACCGCACGGTCAGGATCGTCGAGACCCACCTGCGGCAGGGCGGCGACCGGATCCCCTATCTGCTGCGGGAGGCCCGCGGCGCCGACCTCGTGACCGCCCTCGCACGGCAGAGCATCGGCGACCCCTCGCTCGACGAGGTCCGGGACGCCCTGGTGAAGGCCGCCGGCGACACCCGGTCGGCCGCGATCTGGTACGCGGTGCCCCAAGTGGCGGGCGAGGTCCTGGAAGTGCGCGGGGCCGAGGAGATCAAGGCCCGTCCCGGTGTGTGCGACGTGGTGATACGCAGCGCCCCGGGCGACCGTATCCGGCCCGTCACCTGCTCGGCCGACCGGCCGGCCCACGTCTGGGCGGTCGCCGGGACTCCCGAGGCCGCACTGGACACGGTGCGCGGCGCTGTCGGGGACCTGCAGTTCGTCGTCGGCATATCGGGCAGTGCCGGATGACGACCGATACCGGTGGTTCGGTCCTGACCAGATTCGGCAGATCCGTCAAGAACAGCTCGACCGCGGAACGCACTCTCGTGGTCAGTTCCCTGTCCGACTCGATGGGCACGGGACTCTTCGCCGCACTGGCGGCGGTGTTCTTCACCCGCATCAGCGGCCTGACGGCCACTCAGTTCGCCCTCGGTCTCTCCCTCGCCGGAGCGGTCGGGTTCCTCCTCACCATCCCGATGGGTGTCGTCGGCGACCGCTTCGGGGCCCGCCGCACGCTGATCGCCCTGAACCTGTGGCGGGCCGTCGGCTTCGCCGGTTACCTCCTCGTCACCTCCTTCCCCGCCTATCTGGTCGTCGTCCTCCTGACGGCCGTCGCCGACCGGACCGCGGGAGGCGTCAGCCAGGCCATCGTCGCCGACGTGGCCGGCGACGACCGGCGCGTCAGGCTCATGGCCGTCATCCGGTCCGTCCGGAACGTGGGCTACGCGGTCGGCGGGCTGGCCGCCGGTGTCGCCATCGCGATCGGCAGCTCCTGGGTCTACCGGGGAACGCTGCTCGGCATCGCCCTCTTCTACGTGCTGTGCGCGGCGCTGCTCACCCGGCTCAGGACCGCGGACGCCGTGCGCGTACCCCTCCGGGCCAAGAGGACGTGGGCCTTCCGCGACCGCCGGTACCTGGCGTTCACCGGGCTGAACTCCCTGCTCACCCTGCACGTCACCACGCTCAACGTGCTGCTGCCCCTGTGGATCCTCTCGTCGCCCGGGGTGCCGGAATCGCTCGTCGCGCTTCCGCTCATCGTCAACACCGTGATCGTCTCGGTGCTCCAGCTGCCGGCCACCCGGCACATCGCCGACCTTCGGGGAGCGGGGCGCGCCGCACTGGCGTCGGCGGTGCTGCTGACCGCCGCGTGCTCCCTGTTCTCGCTCTCCGCCTGGTGGAACGACGCCACCGGCGCGGTGCCCGTGCTGCTCATCGGCGTACTCGCGCTGACCGTCGCGGAGATGTGGCAGGCGGCCTCCTCGTGGCAGATATCCATGGACCTCGCGCCCGAGCGGGACCGGGCGCAGTACCTCTCCACGTTCAATCTGGGCACCACGGCGGAACGCGTGATCGGGCCCGCGGTCCTTCCCGCGCTCGTCATGACGTTCAGGTCGTGGGGCTGGCTCGTGGTCTCCGCCGTGGTCCTGGTGAGCGGAGTCCTCACCTGGTGGCTGACGCGCTCCACCGCCGCCCCGCGCGAGACTCCCGCGGAGGAACCCGGCAAGCAGGTCGCCGGAGGCCCGGGCGCGGCCTGATCCGCGGAACCCCGCTGGACCCGGCCCCTCGCCGTCCCCCGGACGGCGAGGGGGCCGGGTGCGTTCCGGCAGGTGTCCTCGCGCGCGTGACGTGCACGCGTGACCCGAGGCGTGTCCGGTCCGGCGCGGCCCCCGCATGGTCCCCCGCGGGCGTGTCCGGTCCGGCGCGGCCCCGCACGGTCCCCCGCGGGCGTGACCGGGCCGGCGCGGCCCCGCACGGTCCCCCGCGGGCCTGTCCCGGCCTGCGCGGCTTCGTACGCGTGACCCGAGGCGTGTCCGGTCCGGCGCGGCCCCGCACGGTCCCCCGCGGGCGTGACCGGCACGCGTGGCCCGGCAGGCGTCTGCCGCACGCGTGGCCCCGGACGCCTGCCCCGAGGCGTCCCGGCCTGCGTGCCCCCGCGCGCGTCCGCGCGGGGGTGGTCCCGCGTGCGTTCCCGTGCGGCGGGAAACGGGTGCGGGCAGGGCGGGTCACGTGGGCGGAGGGATGGGCTCCGGTACCGGGCGGGCCGTCGCGCGAGGGACGACGAGCGCCCGGTGTCAAGGCGCGTGGCGCGGTGCCGGTAAGCCGGACCGAGGGGCCGGGGCGGGGCACGTGACCGGGCATGTCCCGCCAGCGGGACAGCGTCCATGGCCCCGCGCCCCGCCCCGCTCCGCTGGCCTGCTCGTTTTGATCGCGTCCAACTCGCATCAAGATCGGTGTGTGAGGGTCGGAGGCGTAGGGGCAGTGCAAAGTAAGGCGGTCATCAATGCCCGAACTCACCCAACCAGATAGGCTCGTCGCGTCCGCGGTCAGTGGCCGGGGAAGACCCGAGGCGCCGGGCGCGTACGGCGAGGCGGTGAAGAGGAAAACGTCCCTCTCCATTCCCCGTGGAATACCCATCGGCGCATGGCACAACCTGGGCCGGCACATCCAGGCGATTTCCAACTCGTCGGCCTGGTGGCTGGGGGACTGGCTGCTGTACGGGCAGGCGGAATATCCCGACCGTTACAAGCGGGCCATCGAACAGACCTCGCTGGACTACCAGACGTTGCGCAATTACGCCTGGGTCGCCCGGCGGTTCGATCCGGCCCAGCGGGTCGCCGGACTGAGTTTCCAGCACCACGCCGAAGTGGCCGGCCTTGCGGTGGAGGACCGGAGCGGATGGCTGGCGCGGGCGCTCGAGCACGGATGGTCCCGCAACGAGCTGCGGCGGCAGATCCGGGCGCGGAAGGGGATCGTGGCGGGCGCCAGGGTCCCGGCCCGGCTGAAGATGAGCCCGGACGACCACCAGCGCGAGCGTTGGCAGGAGGCGGCCAAGCACGCGAACGTGGAGCTCCTGACGTGGATCACGAAGGTGCTCGACGAGGTCTCGTAAGCGCCTTCGCCAGCCACGGGAACACCGGGTACGGGAGGAACAGATGCCGGACAGCGGCAGCACCAGAAGGAAACCGCCACCACTGGCACTTGCCTCCCGGACGTCCGAGGCCCGGCTGAGGCCGCCGCGGCACCGGGTCGAACGGCGGGCCGTCCTGTGGTGGACGCTGCGGGTGCTGATCTCCGCGGTGACCACACTCGGCGCCCTGGCCCTCACGTACTGGCTGTGGGAGGCCGGCCGGACCTGGGTGGGCCCCGTGCTGGTCGTCGTGGCGGTCGCCCACCTGGTGACGGGCGCCGTCATGCCGGGCTGGCGCTACCGCGTGCACCGCTGGGAGTGCACCGGGCACGCCGTGTACGAGCTCAAGGGCTGGCTGGTGCGGGAGTGGCGGATCATCCCCATCTCCCGCATCCAGAGCGTCGACATGGTGCGCGGGCCGGTCCAGCAGATGCTCGGTCTGGGCACCCTGCGGGTGATCACGGCGTCACCGGAGGGGCAGATCAAGATCGGCGGTCTGGACGCCGGGACGGTGGCGCGTGAAGCGGCCGAACTGACGGAGATCACCCAGGCCGTACCGGGGGACGCGACGTGACCGACGTGGACCTGGATCCGGACTCCGTGCCGCTGGAGGCGGCCGGGGGCGAAGGCCCGGCGGACGGCTCGGATCAGCCGTGGGAGCGACTGCACCCCCGGCTGATCTGGGTCAACCTCGGGCGGCTGGTGCTCTCCCTGGTCCCGACCGGCCTGTCCTTCCTCGTCTTCGGCACCGGCGACGATCCCCTGCAGAACTGGCCGGCCATGGTCGCGACCGCGATCGGCCTCTCCATCAGCGTCGGCGACGTCGTGCGCTGGATACGCACCCGGTACCGGATCACCGAGGACCTGGTCGAGATCCGCACGGGCCGCATCGTGCGGGTCTACCGCCAGGTCCCGCGGGACCGGATCCGTACCGTCGACGTCAAGTCCCGGCTGCGGCACCGGCTCGCGGGACTGCGGGTGGTCTTCATCAGCTCCGGCAGGACCCGGCCCGCCATCAAACTCGACGCCGTCTCCAAACAGATGGCGCTGACACTCCAGCGCGAGCTGATGTACGGCCGGGAGCCGGAGGCCGGGGAGGCGGAGAAGCAGAAGGCCCGCGAGACGCCCATCGCGGAGTTCCGCTGGTACTGGATCTTCTACAACGCCATCAACATCTGGGGTGTGCTCGTCGGCGGCCTCATGCTGTGGAGCCTCGACTCGATGACCGCCATCGCGGGCTTCGACCTCATCGGCCGGCTCGGTGACCTCATCGACGGGCGTGAGGCCCGCGCGGTCCCCGCCTGGGTGTACTGGGGCCTGGTGGTCACGGTGCTCGGCCACTTCGTCCTCGTCACCGGATTCCTCAAGGACAACTGGCTGTTCCAGCTGGTGCGGGTGCACAAGGACGACGGCACGGCGCTGGTCACCCGGCACGGCATGTTCTCCACCCGTGAGGTGCACCGTGACGACCGCCGCCTGCGCGGGATCCACACCAGCGAACCGCTCTTCTGGCGGTGGATGGGCCTCACCGAGACCACGGTCCTGTCGACCGGCCTCGCCACCTTCTCCCTCAGCGGCGAACCCGCGGCCTCCATCCTGCCGCGCGCCCCGATCCGTGAGGCCCGCCGGGCCGCCGCCATGGTGCTGCCCGGGCCCGAACGACCCCTGGAGGCGCCCCTGGGAAGACATCCGCGTGCCGCCCTCGTCCGACGGCTCGTGTGGGCCTTCTGGACGGTCGTCTCGCTGGCGGGACTGCTGTACTGGCTCGGGGTGACGGACGTCGTCCCCGGCCGCGCGTGGACCGTGCCGCTCTGGCTCACGCCGGCGGCGGCCCTGCTCGCACTGCCGGCCTACAAGGCTCTGGGGCACGCCCTGGTGGGCCGCTATCTCGTGCTGCGGTGCGGCGTCTCACGGCGCCGGACCACCGCCCTGCGCAAGGACGCCGTCATCGGCGTGAAGATGCGTCAGTCGCTGCTCCAGCGACGGCTGGGGCTGGTGACCATGGGAGTGTCGACCGCGGTGGGCGAGCGGTTCTACTGTGCTCCCGACATGGGGACGGACCAGTTCCTCGCCTTCCTTTCCGAAACGGCTCCCGAACTCACGGACGAGTTCGTGGTCAAGGCCTGAGCGCGGGTCCGCCGCAGGATCGACCGACGGCCCGGAATGGCAGTCAGAAAAGCCGGCCGACAGTTGCCCGGGAACCGCTGGAATAGGTCATCATTTTTCCATCACTCAGCACGCGCAAACTTCTTCATGTGCCACTCGGCGAGGGGCCGTCGGTGATTCATCCGGGAAAGCCCCGAGTCGTCGGAGAGGACCTCTGGGAGTTCAAGTAAATGTGGGAAACCAAACTGGCCGACGGATTTTCCGTCAGCGCGCTCGGCCTCGGTTGCAGTTCGATGTCCCATGGCTATGGACCGGACAGCCGGGATGACGAGGAATCCGCCAGGGTTCTCCACCGGGCCGTTGAACTAGGAATATCCCTGTTCGACACGGCCGATGTGTACGGGCCGTTCACCAACGAGGAACTGCTCGGCCGGACCCTGGCGCCGTACCGCGACGAGGTGCGCATCGCCACCAAATGCGGGCTGGTCGCCCGGCCGGACGGAACGTTCAGCCGCAACGGCAGGCCCGAGCACCTCCGGGCGGCCTGCGAGAAGTCACTGCGCCGGCTGGGCGGTGAAGCGATCGACCTCTACCAACTGCACCGCATCGACCCGGACGTCCCCCTCGCCGAGACCTGGGGCACGCTGGGCGAGCTGGTCACCGAGGGCAAGGTCCGGGCACTCGGCATCTCGCACGCCACCCGGGACGAACTCGACACGATGCACCGGATATTCCCGCTCACCACGGTCCAGTACGAACTGTCCGTATGGGCCCCGCAGAACAAGCAGGAAATCCTCCCATGGTGCCGGGAGAACGGGGTCGGCTTCCTCGCCTTCGCCCCGATCGGCCGCGGCTACCTGTCCGGCAAGGTCTCGCACGACAGCCTCTACGCGGGGGACTCGCGCACGCGCGACCCCCGGTTCCGGGCAGAGGCCATGCGCGCCAACGAGGCCATCCTGGCGGGCCTGCGCGAGGTGTGCTCCCGGCACGAGGGCGCCACGCCGTCGCAGGTGGCCATCGCCTGGGTGCTCGCCCAGGGCCCGGAGGTGGTGCCCATCCCGGGTACCCGCCGTATGCACTGGCTGGAGGAGAACGTCGCCGCGACCGCACTTCGCCTCACCGAGGAGGACGTGCGGCTGCTCGACCAACTGCCCATGGCCACCGGCGAGATGCGCTGGGACGCCGTACGGCCCGAGGGCGCCGATGCGCGCCGGACCTGACGGGCACCGAACCGGACCGAGGGACTGAGGGGACCACCCGTGCTCTTTCCGCACACCCGGTCGCGGCGGCTGGAGTTCCGCCCCGCGTCCGCCGACGACCGATCAGAGTTCACCCGTACCCTGCTGCGCACCGGGATCGAGAGCGTCAGCCCGGCGGCGGGCGCCCGGGCGTCGCTCGGCGCCAACGCCGCCTTCCTCGTCGCCCAGCGCGACAGCGGCGACGTGATCGGCTTCAGCACCCTGCACGGGCTCGACCCCGCCGGGCACCTGAGGTCGGGCGCCTACCTGGACCCGGCCCGGGCGCGGCTCGGGGTCGGCGCCGAGTGCATCTACCTGACGATCAACTACGCGTTCGCGATGTTCCCCATTGACAAGCTGCTCGCCCAGACCACCGAGGCGACCTTCGACTCGGTCGGTGTGAATCCGAAGCAGAACGATGCCAAGGGCGTGCTCCGCGACCACCTCTACTTCCGCGGGCGCCACTACGACCTGCACAGCTTCGAGATCACCCGCAGCGAGTGGGAACGGTACGTCGACGCCGACCTGGACGTCGTGCTCGGCCCCGGCCTGAGCTGGCGCGAAGACCCCGGCCGGCCGTAGCGGCCCGCTGCCCGACACCCCGCCGGCTCCCCGCGGCTCCCCGACAGCCGGGGCGCGGGGCACCGCCCCACCCACAGCCACCGCAGTGAAGGAGAACCCGTGCCTGGTCACGGAACGGACAGACTGATCACCGTGCTCGGCGCGTCGGGTCTGCTGGGAACGGCCGTCAGCCGGCGGCTCGCCGGCCGGCCCGGGCGCCTGCGGCTCGTGGGCCGCCGCCCCGTGACCGTACCGGGGCGCACCACCGCCGAGATCGAGCACCGGACGGTCGACCTGACGGAGCCCGGCGCCGTCGCGGAAGCCGTCGCGGGCTCCGACGTCGTCATCCACCTCGTCGCCCACACCGCGGGCCCGGGAACCTGGCGGGTGGCGACCGGCGACACCCTCGCCGAGCGTGTCAACCTCGGCCTGGTGCACGACGTCCTGGACGCCGCCCGCGCCGGCCGCACCGCGCCGCGGCCCCTCGTGCTCTTCGCGGGCTCGGTCTCGCAGGCCGCCCGGCTGCCCGCCGCGCGGGCCGGAGGCACCGCGGCCGACCAGCCCCCCACCGCGTACGACCGGCAGAAGCTCGCCGCCGAGCGGGCGATCGAGGCCGCCACCGCCGAAGGCGTCGTCCGTGGCACCACGCTGCGCCTGTCGACCCTCTACAGCCAGGGGTACGACAACACCGACCTGGACCGGGGGGTCGTGGCGAGCATGACCCGGCGCGCGTTCGCCGGGGAGCCGCTGACCCTGTGGCACGGCGGCCGTGCCCAGCGCGACCTGCTCGGGGCCGACGACGCGGCGGCTGCCTTCCTCGCCGCCGTCGAGCGGTTCGACGCGGTCTGCGGCCACCACTGGGAGGTGGGTTCCGGCGAACCGGTCAGCGTGGCACGGCTGTTCACCATGATCGCCGACACCGTCGCCCGTCACACCGGCAAGCCGCCGGTGCCGGTCGAGGACACCACCCCGGCGGAGTTCGCCATGCCGACCGACCAGCTCGACTTCGTCCTGGGATCGTCCGCGTTCCAGGACGTCACCGGCTGGCGCCCCCGGGTCGGGCTGGCCGAAGGACTGGACAGCCTCGCCGCGGCGGTCGCCCGCCGGAGGGCGACCGCGCCGGCCACGGCGTAGCAGCGGTGCGCGAGAGACCACGTACGACGCAGGAGGAGCACGGCAGCATGCGCGTTCTGTTCACCACCACACCCGAGAAGAGCCTCTTCCAGCAGATGGTGCCGCTGGCCTGGGCCCTGCGCACCTCGGGCCACGAGGTGCGGGTGGCCTCCCAGCCCTCGTTCGCCGACACGATCACCCAGGCCGGTCTCACCGCCGTGCCCGTGGGCAACGAGCGCGCGAGCCGACGGCTGGCGCAGCTCCACCCCGAGCGCACGGAGGCGGAGCGCAAGGGGCTCCCAGCCCCGTACCACGCGGCCGCGACCGCCTTGGAGGACCTGGACTGGGACACGCTGCGGGCGGGGTACGAACAGGTCGTCGCCCAGTGGCACAAGACCGACAACTTCCCCATGACCGCGGACCTGGTCGCCTTCGCCCGGCACTGGCGGCCGGACCTGATCATCTGGGAGCCCCTCACCTACGCGGGCGCCATCGCCGCCAAGGCCAGCGGCGCGGCCCACGCCCGGCTCCTGTGGAGCATCGACGTCCTCGGACTGACCCGCGAGCGGTTCCTCACCCTCAAGGCGCGGCAGCCCGCCGACAAGCAGGCGGACCCGCTGGCCGACTGGCTCGGCGGCTACGCCCGCATGTACGGCGGTGAGTTCACCGAGGACATGACCACCGGGCACTTCAGTATCGACCAGTTCCCCACCTCGCTGCGTATGACCGCCGCCGGCCACAGGTACGTCCCCATGCGGTACGTGCCCTACGGCGGTCCCGTCTCGGTGCCGAGGTGGTTGTGGGACGAGCCCACCAGGCCCCGGGTGGCACTGACCCTCGGCATCGCCGCGACGAACAGCTTCGCCGGCTACGTCGCGGACTTCTCCGACATCCTCGACTCGCTCGCGGACCTGGACGTCGAAGTGGTCGCCACCATCGCCGAGTCCGAACAGCACAAGCTGCGCCGGATACCCGACAACGTGCGCGTCGTCTCCTACGTACCCCTGCACGTCCTGCTGCCGACCTGCACCGCCGTCATCAACCACGCCGGGCCCGGCACCTTCCTGACCACGGCGCTCAACCCCGTCCCGCAAGTCGCCGTCCCGTGGGACTTCGACGAGCCGGAACTCGCCCGGCGCGCCGAGGAGCAGGGCAGTGTCCTGGCGATCCGCGCCGACCGCGCCACCGGGGCGAGGGTGCGCGAGAGCCTGCTGCGGGTCCTGAACGAGGCCCGGTACCGGGAGGCGGCCACCGCACTGCGCGACCAGTTCCTCGCCCTGCCGACGCCCAACGACCTCGTGCCGCGGCTGGAGGCGCTGGCGGCGGCGCACCGGGCCACCGCCGCCCCGGCAGGCCCGGCCCACTGATCCGCGTACGAGCGAGCACGAGGAGGAGACATGCGCGTCCTGTTCGCGGCCAATCCGCACAAGAGCATTTTCCAGTACATGGTGCCGCTGGCCTGGGCGCTGCGTACGGCGGGCCACGAGGTCCAGTTCGCCAGTCAGCCGGCCTTCGCCGGCACCATCACCCGGGCGGGGCTGACCGCGGTCCCCGTCGGACGCGACCACGAGAAGGTGTGGGCCCGGCGCGCCGACGCGTCGGAGGCGCGCCGGGCCGGGATCGAGCCGCCCTACGACGCGTTCACCGACCCCGCGAAGGCGACCTGGGAGTACTTGTCGACCGGGATGGCCGAGGCCGTCGAGGCGCACCGCATGGCGGCCTTCCCGATCACCGCCGACCTGGTCGCCTTCGCCCGCCACTGGCGGCCCGACCTGGTCGTCTGGGACCCGCTGACCTTCGCGGGCCCGATCGCGGCGAAGGCCTGCGGTGCCGCGCACGCCCGGCTCCTGTTCGGCATCGACGTGCACGGCGGGGTACGGCAGACCTACCGCCGGCTGGCGGAGCAGCAGCCGGCCGGCCGGCGCGACGATCCGCTGGCGGAGTGGCTGGGCGGCTACGCCCGCAAGTACGGGGGCGAGTTCACCGAGGACATGACCACCGGGCACTTCACGATCGACCAGCTTCCCGCGAGCCTCCAGGTCCAGGCGGCCGGACTGCGTTACGAACGGATGCAGTACATCCCGTACGGCGGGCCCGCCTCGGTGCCCCGGTGGCTGTGGAGCCGCCCGGAGAAGCCACGCGTCGCGATGACGATGGGCCTCAGCGCCACCGAGGTCTACAACGGCTACACCATCGACACGCAAGAGGTGCTCGACGCCCTCGCCGACCTGGACATCGAGCTGGTGGCCACGGTCGCGGACAGTGAGCGGGCCAAGCTGCGCAGCGTGCCGGACAACGCGCGGCTGGTGCCGTACGTACCGATGCACGCGCTGGCCGAGCGGTGCGCGGTGGCCGTCCACCACGCCGGCGCGGCCACCCTGGCGACCTTCGCCCGGCATCCCGTTCCGCACCTGTCCCTGCACTACCACTACGACCAGCCGGTGCTGGCCCGCAGACTCACCGCGCAGGGCGCCGGCCTGGACCTGCACACCACCGAGGTCACGGGCGCCTCCCTCCGCGACAGCCTGCTGCGGCTGCTGAAGGACCCCTCCTTCACCGAGCGCGCCACGGCCCTGCGGGACGAGACGCTCGCACTGCCCACCCCCAACCGGCTCGTTCCCCGGCTGGAAGAACTCACCGCCCGCCACCGCACCGCGGGCTGACTCCCACAAGGACGCACGATGCGAGTTCTGTTCACCACCTATCCGGAGCGCACGCACTTCCTGCTCATGGCGCCCCTGGCGTGGGCGCTGCGCACCGCCGGGCACGAGGTCCGCTTCGCGAGCCAGCCCAGATTCGCCGACGAGATCACCCGGGCCGGGCTCACCGCCGTCCCCGTCGGCCGTGACAACGACCTGTGGCAGATCATCTCCCGGGACCCCGACTGGCTCGGGCAGACCGAGCAGGGCGGCATGCCCATGCCGTACGACGTCACCGACCGGGAGCACGCCGACATCACCTGGGAGTACCTGAGCCAGGGGTACGCCACCCAGGTCAAGCGCTGGCACATGGCCAGCAACGTGCCCATGACCGCGGGACTGGTCGACTTCGCCCGCGACTGGCGCCCCGACCTGGTCGTCTGGGAGCCGCTCACCTATGCCGGGCCCCTGGCCGCACAGGCCTGCGGCGCGGCGCACGCCCGGTTGCTCTTCGGCATCGACATGTACGGGGTGACACGCGACCACTTCCTCCGCCTCAAGGAGTGCCGGCCCGCCGACGAGCGGGCGGACCCGCTGGCCGAGTGGCTGGGTGGCTACGCCCGCAAGTACGGCGGCGAGTTCACCGAGGAACTGGTCACCGGTCAGGTCACCATCGACCTCGTCCCCGAACTCCTCCAGCGCCGCGCCGACCGCACGTACCTGCCCCTGCGCCCCGTGCCCTACGGCGGCCCCGCCGAGGTGCCGGGCTGGCTGTGGCACAAGCCGGACAAGCCGCGCGTCGCCCTCACCCTCGGACTGAGCGCCACCGGCCACGGCGGCGAGTACAACGTCGGCGTCCAGGACGTCCTCGACGCGCTCGGCGGCCTCGACATCGAGGTGGTCGCCACGATCGCCGAGGCCGAACAGCGCAAACTCACCCGCGTCCCGCCCAACGCCCGCGTGGTGCCCTTCGCCCCGCTGGAAGCCCTCGCCGCCACCTGCGACGTCGTCGTCCACCACGCCGGATACGGCACGCTCTCCACCACGGCGCTGCGCGGAGTACCGCACCTGATGCTGCCCTGGGACAACGACGGCCCGGTCCTGGCCGACGGCGTCAGCCGGGCCGGCGCGGGGCTGACCCTGAACCCCAAGGAGACCACCGGCGAAGCCGTGCGCGACGCCGTGCTCCGGCTGCTCCACGAACCCCACTTCGGCAAGGGCGCGGCCAAGCTGCGCGACCACCTGCTGGAGATGCCCAGTCCCAACGACCTCGTACCCGAACTGGAGCGGTTCGTCGCGCTCCACCACCACGGCGCGGCCCGGACGGCCGCCGAGAGCAAGAGGGGGTGACGGGCTCGTGCGGGTCCTCTTCGTCGCGAATCCCGAGAAGGCACACGTACTCGCCATGGTGCCGCTCGCCTGGGCGTTGCGCACCGCCGGCCACGAGGTGCGCGTCGCCAGCACACCGTGGTTCAGCGAGGTCATCACCCAGGCGGGACTCACCGCCGTCCCGGTCGGCCGGGACTACGACCTGTGGGAGCAGTTGCGCCGCAGCATGCCCGGCTGGGAGTACCGCCCCGAGTTCGGCCTGCCCGCGCCCTACGACGTCGCCCAGGAGCCGTCCGCGGCGGACTGGCCCCGGCTGCGTGACGGGTACGCGCGGACAGTCCAGCAGTGGCACAAGCCCGCGAGTTTCCCGATGATCGCCTCCGTGGCCGAGTTCGCCCGCGCGTGGCAGCCCGATCTGGTGCTGTGGGAACCGCTCGCCATGGGCGGACCCGTGGCCGCCAAGGCCTGTGGCGCCGCGCACGGCAGGCTCCTGTGGAGTTACGACGCCTTCGGCGTGGCGCGGGAGCACTTCCTGCGTCTCCAGGCACTGCAGCCCGCCGACCAGCGGTCGGACCCGCTGGGGGAGTGGCTGGGCGGCTACGCGCGCAAGTACGGTGCCGAGTTCACCGAGGACATGGTCACCGGACAGTTCACCATCGACCAGCTCCCGGACTCCATGGCCGCCCCGACCGCCCTGCCCCGCCTGCCGCTGCGGTTCGAGCCGTACGGGGGCGCCGCGGTCGTGCCCAAGTGGCTGTGGGCCGAGCCCGGACGCCCCAGGGTGGCCCTCACGATGGGCCTCAGCGCCACCGACCACGACGCCGGTTACGAGATCGGTGTGCAGGACGTCCTCGACGCGCTCGCCGATCTCGACATCGAGGTCGTCGCCACGCTGCCGGAGGCCGAACAGCGCAAGCTCGCCCGGGTGCCCGCCAACGCCCGGCTGGTGTCGTACGTTCCGCTCCAGGCCCTCGCACCGACGTGCTCCGCCGTCATCCACCACGCCGGGTTCGGCACGTTCCTGACGATGGCGCGGCACCCGGTCCCACAGCTCCTGCTGCCGTGGGACTTCGACGGCCCGGTCCTCGCGCGCGAGGCGGCACGGCAGGGCGGCTCGCTGGTGATCCCGGCCGACCGCGCGACCGGCTCGGCAGTCCGCGAGGCCGTGCTGCGCCTGCTGAACGAGCCGGTGTTCACGCAGCGTGCCGCCGCGCTGCGGGACGAGATCGAGGACCTGCCCGGCGCACACGAGGTGGTCCGCCGCCTGGAGGACCTCGTGGGCGCGCACACCGCGGCGGCCGCCTGACGGCCCCTCCCCACCACCCGCGTTCCCCCTCACCCTCCGGAAGGAACCCCCACCATGCGCGTCCTGTTCACGGTCAACCCGGGGACCAGCATCTTCCAGTCCATGGTGCCGCTGGCCTGGGCGCTGCGCACGGCCGGCCACGAGGTCCGCTTCGCCAGCCGGCCCGCGTTCGCCGACGAGATCACCCGTGCGGGACTGACCGCCGTACCCGTCGGGCGGGACTTCGACCTGGGCCGCATCCTGGAATGGACGGGCCAGGACATGTACGAGGCGGCTCGGGCCGATCTCCCCTCCCCCTGGGACGTCGTCGGCGCACCGGAGCGGGCCACCTGGGAAGGGATGCGGGACGGGTACGCGCGCATCGTCGAGGAAGTGGAGAAGCCCGAGAACTTCCCCATCATCGCGGGTCTCGTGGCGTTCGCCCGGAGCTGGCGGCCCGACCTGGTCGTCTGGGAGCCCTTCTCCGCCGCGGGGGCGATCGCCGCGAAGGCGTGCGGGGCGGCGCACGCCCGCATCCTGTGGGGCATCGACGTCTTCGGGGTGGCCCGCGAGCACTTCCTGCGGCTGCGGGCCGAGCAGCCGGCCGACCAGCGGTCGGACCCGCTCGGGGAGTGGCTCGGCGGGTACGCCCGCAAGTACGGGGGCGAGTTCACCGAGGACATGGTCACCGGGCACTTCACCATCGACCAGTTCCCCCGCTCCCTCCAGTGCGGCGCGGCCGGACTGCACTACGAGCGGACGCAGTACATCCCCTACAACGGGCCCGCCACCACACCCCGCTGGCTGTGGCAGCAGACGCCGGACCGCCCGCGGATCGCCCTGACCATGGGGCTGACGGCGACCGACATCTTCGACGGCTACACCATCAACACCCAGGACGTCCTCGACTCGCTGGCCGATCTGGACGTCGAGGTCGTCGCCACCGTCGCCGACACGGAGAAGGCCAAGCTGGCCCGGATACCGGACAACGCCCGGCTGCTCCCCTTCGTGCCGCTGCACGTCCTGGTGCCGACCTGCGCCGCGGTCATCCACCACGCCGGGCCCGGCACGCTGGCCACGGTCGCCCGGTACGGAGTGCCCCAGGTGGCCATTCCGTACAGCTTCGACGAGCCGTTGTTCGCCGAGAAGCTCGTCGCGGCGGGCGCCGGGATACGGGTGCCCAACGGCGAGGCGACCGGGCGGACGATCCGCGCCCAGGTTCAGCGACTGCTGGAGGAGGACCGCTGGGCCCGCGGAGCGGCCGCGCTCCGCGACGAGATCGAGGCCCTGCCCACCCCGGCCGGCCTCGTGCCGCGGCTGGAGGAGCTGACGGTGAAGCACCGGAGCGACCAGCGCTGACAAAGAGATCGCAAAGGCGTCCGCCGGCGGTCAGGCACGCACGCCGACCGGGCGTCATTTCCCATGAGTTCCCCAGCGAACTCCCGCCGCCCGCCCGTGAGGACACGTCATGAAAGTTCTGTTCGCCTGCTACCCGGAGCGCACGCACTTCCTGCTGATGGCCCCGCTGGCCTGGGCGCTGCGCACGGCCGGGCACGACGTGCGGGTGGCGAGCCAGCCGAAGTTCGCCGCCACGATCACCCAGGCCGGGCTGACCGCCGTTCCCGTCGGCAGCGACCGCGACCTGTGGCAGGTACTGGGCCGGATCAAGAAGGAGGGCACCACTCTGGAGCCCGGCCTTCCGGAACCGTACGACGTGGTGGAGCGCGAGCCCGAGGACATCACCCTCGATCACCTGCGTGACGGATACCGCTCACAGGTCCAGAACTGGCTCAAAATGATCAATGTGCCGTTGGCCGGCGCGCTGATCGACTACGCCCGGCACTGGAAGCCGGACCTGGTCGTCTGGGAACCGCTCACCCACGCGGGCGCCCTCGCGGCGCAGTCCGTCGGCGCCGCGCACGCGCGTCTGCTGATCGGCGCCGACGTGCACGGTGTGGCGCGGCACCACTTCCTCAGGCTGGGCGGCGGAGAGCACCACGGCGCAGGCGGCGCCGATCCGCTGGGGGAGTGGCTGGGCGGCTACGCCCGCACCTACGGCCGGGAGTTCGACGAGGAACTGGTGACCGGCCAGTTCGGCATCGACGTACTCCCACCGCCGCTGCAGGTGCACGCCCCTGACCTCTCCTACGTGTCGATGCGTTACGTGCCCTACGGCGGCCCCGCCGTCGTGCCGAGATGGTTGTGGGAGCGGCCGCGGCGGCCCCGGGTCGCCCTCACTCTCGGCCTGACGGTCAGCGACCACGGGATCGGTTACCCGGTCGGGGTGCAGGAGATCCTCGACGCCGTGGCCGACCTGGACATCGAGCTGGTGGCGACGGTCGGCGCGGCGGGTCGGGGGCGGCCGGTGCGGGTTCCGGACAACACGCGGCTGGTCGACTACGTACCCATGCAGGCACTGCTGCCGACCTGTTCCGCGGTGATCCACCACGCCGGCGTGGGAACGCTCATGACCGCCGCGCTGTACGGCGTACCGCAGATAGCCCTGCCCTGGGACGTCGACCAGCCATTGCTGTCGGGCCGGCTCGCCGCGTACGGCGCGGGACTCACCACCCACGCGACCCGGGCGACCGGGGACATCGTCCGTGACCACCTCCAACGTGTGCTCAAGGACGCCGAGTTCGGTCACCGCGCGAGCCGGCTGCGCCAGGAGACCCTCGGGGTTCCCCATCCCGCCGATCTCGTACCGGAGTTGGTGAACCGGGTTTCGGCCATGCGCCGATGAGCCCCACCGTGGCCGTTGGCATAGGGTCCTGGAGGTTCACCGAACAACACGATCCCCCCACCCCTCCTCGATCGAATGGATGGACTGATCTACCTTGACGGAAAAGCGGAATGCGAACCCCGGGCAGCCCACTGAGCTCGGACAGTCGACCGGCGAACAGGCCCTCGTCGTCGCTGTCTTCGTGCTGGTGGGTGCCGGGCTCGGCTGGCTCGTCGAGCTTCTGGCCGGCTGGCTGGTGACCCTGCCGTGGGCCCCCATGCAGGGCCCGGCGGAGCTTGTGACCTCGATCCCCCAGCCGGGGCTCACCATCGGTCTGATCTGCCTCGGTGCGCTGGTCGGTCTGGTCGCCGGTGTGGCGGTCCAGCAGGACGAGTTGTCCGCGAGCGTCTCCGGGAGCGAGATCACCCTCACTCGCAAGGGAGAGTCGCAGCGGATCCCCGCGGCGAACGTCGCCATGGTGTTCCAGGACGGCAAGGAACTCGTCGTGCTCGGCCACCGGGGAGAGGAACTGGCCCGGGAGAAGTCCGACATCGACAGCAAGCGCATCGCTGCCGCCTGCGCCGAGCACGGTTACACGTGGGCCGAACAGGACCCGCACCAGGACGAGTTCCGGCTCTGGGTTCCCGACACCCCGGGCCTTCCCGAAGGTGCCAACGCCCTCCTCAAGGCGCGCGACCAGGCGCTGAAGAAGAAGGACAGTGGCAGCGAACTGCGCGAACTGCGCCAGGAGCTGGCGAAACTGGGGCTGGTCGTGCGGGACAACAAGGGCCGCCAGTACTGGCGTACCACCCGCCCTGCCTAGCTCCGCCGCCCCCTGCCTGCTGAACCGAAGGCCCCGCCGGACCGTTGTGTCCGCGGGGCCTTGTTGCTTGGTACAGACCTAAGAACCAACCGGTAGGTTTGCTGCGGTCCGGTGATACGATCGTCGTAGCATCAATGATACGGGGGTATCGGGCTTGCATGCATCATTGAGCGCATCTCTTCTCGGATCGGTGACCGCTTTCCGGGGAGAACACGAGGTGGAACTCGGTTCACCGACCCAAAGAACCGTGTTCGCCGTGCTGGCCGCGCATGGGAACCGAGTAGTGAGCCGGGACGACTTAGTGCGTGCCGTCTGGGGCGTCAACGCGTCCGAAACAGCGATGAACAGCGTCTACACCTACATCGCCCGGTTGCGTAAGTCCCTCGAACCGGAGCGCCCGCGCTCCGCGCAGTCCGAGGTCCTGCTGTCGAACAGGCTCGGCTACATGCTGCGCATCCCCGCCGACCAGGTCGACACCGAGCGGTTCAGCTCCGCCCTGGCCGACGCCCGGCGACTGCGCGCGGACAACGCCAGTGAGCAGGCCGTCGGGAGGCTCCGCGCGGCGCTCGGCCTGTGGCGCGGTACGCCGTACGCCGGCGCTGTCGGCGCCTTCGTCGAAGCGGAGCGCGCGCGGCTCGCCGAGACCCGCATGCTGGCGATCGAGGACTACGCGGAGACGCTCCTGGAACTGAACCGGCCGGCTCCCGCGATCGGTGAACTGTCCGCGCTCGTCCAGCGCTACCCCTTGCGGGAACGCCTGCGGCTGCTGCTGATGCGCTGTCACGTCGAACTCGGCCAGCACGCCGACGCCATCGCCAACTACCACGCCCTGCGCACCAGACTGGCCGAGGAGCAGGGCATCGAACCGGGGGAGAGCCTGCGGGAGCTGTACGAGAGGGTGCTGCGACCCGAGCGCCCGCGCGTCCCGCGACAGACCAGGAGGGGCATCGTCGGCGGCCCCGCCGACGACACGCGCCGACAGGCCCCGGCCGTCACACGGGCGCCCGTCGCGGCCCAACTCACCCGTCAGGACCGGTGGTTCACCGGGCGCGAAACGGATCTCCAGCAGCTTGACACCCTGGTACGGGCCGGAGGCCACACCGGAGAGTCCACCCTGCTGCTGCTCACCGGCGGGCCCGGGGTGGGCAAGACCGCGCTCGCCAACCGCTTCGCGCGGCTCCAGTCCGAACGGTTCCCCGACGGTCAGATACACCTCGACCTGGGAGCGTTCTCCGCACGCGGCAAGCCGTACAGCGTGTTCTCCGCACTGCGCCGGCTGACCTCCGCGCTCGGCGAGACCCGGCCGCTGGCCGACCTCGATCTGGAGACCGCCTACCGGAGCAGGGCCGCGGACCGCCGCCTGCTCATCGTTCTGGACAACGCCGCCTCCGTCGAACAGGTCCGGCCGTTGCTGCCCGGGACCTCCTCCTCGCTGGTGATCGTCACCAGCCGCTGGGGCCTGGCCGGGCTGATCGCACGGGACGGGGCACGGCGCTTCGTGACGGAGGGGCTCGCCGACGAGGACGCCCTGCGGCTGTTCAGCGGGATCGTGGGAGAGACCTTCGTCGCGCGGCACCGCGCCGCGGTGGACGAGGTCATCGCCGCCTGCGAGGGGCTGACGCTCGCGCTGCGCATCGCGGCGACCCAGATCAACATCGCGCCCTTCCCGGAGGTGGCCCTCCGCCGGTTGCGCACCGGCAGCCTGCTCGACACCCTGTCCCTGCCCGGTGACGAGCACTCCTCGCTGAGTGCCGTGCTCGGCTGGTCCTACGCCAGCCTCCCGCCGGAAGCCGCCCAGATGTACCGGGCGTTCGGCCGGCACCCCGCACGCGACGCCGACCTGGAGCGCGCCGCGGTCCTGAGCGGGCGGACGGTGCCTGACGCCCGCCGCGCCCTCGACGTGCTCACCGACGCGGGCCTGGTACGGGAGGTGGCGCCGGACCGCTTCCGGATGCACCTGCTGCTCCACGAGCACGCACGCCGGATGGCGCTCGTGGAGCAGGGGAGGGCGATGGGCAGGGGCTACGACGACCCGGGCACGGGGTTCGCCGTGCGGCGCCCGGTCACGGACCGGCGCCCGGCGACATGCGTGTGACGCCGGGGGCCTCCCCGCCGCTCGCGCCGGGCGCCGGGTCCTTGCCCAGGCGGGGCACGACCACACCGGTCAGGGCCGTGGTGGTCATGGCCAGCAGCACCAGCATGGTGAAGCACAGGTCGTTGATGAGACCGGCCTGATGGCCGATCGTCGCCACGATCAGCTCGGTGACGCCACGGCAGTTCATGAGAACGCCGATCTGCCACGACTCGCGCGGGGTCATCCCGGCGAGCCGGGCGGCGCCCCCCGCGCCCACCACCTTGGACACCTGGGCCACCACCAGTACCGTCGCGAACAGCAGCCATATCCCGGGTTCCGAACCGAAGTCGCCGAGTGACGTCCGGACGCCGACTCCGGCGAAGAACACCGGGAGCAGCACCAGCATCGTGAAGCCGCGCAATGTGTTCGCCACCCGCTCCACGGCGGGCACGTTGCGCGGCACCGCGGTGCCGAACAGGAACGCCCCGATGACCGGGTGCAGGTGCATCACCTGGGTGAGCAGCGCCCAGGCCACCGCACCGGCGACGAGAACCACCGCGAGCAGCCGCTCGGACGGCGCGCGGGCGACCAGCCGCGCCAGCAGCGGCCGTACGCCGAGGTAGGTCAGCGCCACCAGCGCGGCGACCCACACGACGGTCGTCAGCAGTCGGCCACCGTCCCCGGCCGGGGACCCGGTGAGCAGCACGGTGAGCACCAGCCAGGCCAAGCCGTCGCCCAGCGCGGCGCAGGTCATCGACACACTGCCGGCCCGCGTGCGGTCCAGGCCCAGGTCGACGAGGATCCGCGCCAGTACCGGCACGGCCGTGATGGAGACCGCCAGGCCGAAGAAGAGCGCGAACCTGGTCGACGTCGTGTCACCCGACAGGTGGGGGGCGAAGGCCAGCGCCAGCCCCGTACCGCAGAGGAAGGGCAGCGCCATGCTGCCGGCCAGGACGGCACCCAGCGGCCCCTGGTTCCGGGCCCGCTCGATCCGCACCTCGCTGCCGATCAGGAACATGAAGACGACCAGCCCGAGCTGGGCGACCTTGTCCAGACCGGCCAGCACCGCAGGGGGGAACATCAGGTCGGTGGCCGCGGGCCACAGCGCTCCGAGCACGGACGGGCCCAGCATCAGGCCGCCCAGGATCTCCCCCACCACCGGGGGCTGACCGATCCGGCGCAGCAGCTCCCCGAACAGGTGGCTCACGCACAGGATGACCGTGAGGGCGAGCAGGAAGCGGGTGAGCGGGTCGTCCCACAGGGTGCCGGGACCGCCCGAGAAGAGGCCGGGAAGGAAGAAAACCGCCACCCACCCTAAAACACCCCAAAGCGCCCCGAGGAACCCTCGTTTCCCCTCCCCCCCCCCCCTGCTGGGGAGGGTCCCCCCCCCCCCCCCCCCCCCGGACCCGACCGGCCGCGACGGGGACACGGCCGGGGTCTGCGAGCGGGACGACGGGGGCGGCGGGGTGCGGGGCGAGGGAGTCACGAGACGTTCGCCTCCGCCCGCACGCCGTCCGCCGCTCCGGCACGGTCCACGCTCCGGAAGGCGCGCCTGCCGTACAGCAGCGGCCACCCGGCACCGTTCTCCACACCGACGACCTCACCGAAGACGGCCACGTGGTCGCCGATCTCCACGCTCTCGACCACCCGGCACTCGGCCACCGCGTAGGCGTCCTCGTGCAGCCACGGAAGGCCGAGCCGCGAGGAGCGGCGCCAGGCCGTCCGCGCGAACCGGTCGGGCACGGCCGAGGCGAACACCTCGGCCGTGTGCGCTCCGCCCTGGTGCAGCAGGTTCACCGCGAAGCCGCCCTCGGCGCGCAGTGCCGCCAGCGTCCCGCTCCGGACGTCCAGACAGACCTGGAGGGTGGGAGGCGCGAGGGTCACGCTCGTCAGCGAGCTGCACGTCAACCCGTGCGGCCGGCCCTCGCCGTCGAGCGCCGTGACGATGGAGACCCCGGTGAAATAGGAACCCATGAAGTCCCGGAAGGCGCCGGTGTCCGTGGGATCACTGGACTGCCGGGGCCGTGGCACGGCCGGCGCGGCGGGCAGCCGTTCCGGTTCACCGGTCGCGTTCTGTACGCCGGCTCTCATGGCGTACGCCCTCCCCTCCTCGATGGACGGTTTGGTGTCCCGGTCCGCGTCATACGATCCGGACGTCGGGCACGTAGAGGATCCACTTGCCACCGGCGTCCCGGAACGCCTGCTCCTTGGCCATGATCTCGTCGGCGTGGTTCCAGGCGAACAGCAGCGCGTAGTCGGGGTAGTCCGCCGCGAACGTGTCGGGCGTCACCACCGGGATGTGGGTTCCCGGCGTCACCCGGCCCTGCTTCGCCGGCGTCGTGTCACAGACGAACGACACGAGGTCGGGGGTGATGCCGCACAGGTTGGTGACCGTGGCGCTCTTCGCCGTCGCGCCGTAGGCGACGACCTTCTTCCCCTCGTCCTTGAGACGGCGCAGCAGGCCGGTGAGGTCGTCCCGGATCGCGGTGACCTTGCGGCCGAACTCCCGCAGGGTGGCCGGCTCGGCGAGCCCGCTCGCGGCCTCGGCCCGCAGCAGGTCGGCGACGGCCTGCGACGGTGTGCGCTCACCCGCCGGGGCGAGCGTGTACCGGACCTCGCCACCGTGCACGGGAAGCCGCTCGACGTCGACCAGCTCCAGGCCGTTGCGGGCCGCCATCTCCCGCACGGAACGGGCCGTGAAGAAGAAGAAGTGCTCGTCGTAGATCTGGTCGAAGGACGTGCGCTCCACGATGTCGCCCAGGTACGGGTCCTCGAAGACGAACACGCCCGTGGGCTTCAGCAGCGCGCGTACGCCGCTGAGGACGGACTCCATGTACGGGATGTGGCACAGCGTGTTGGCCGCGTAGATCACGTCCGCCCGGCCGTCCTCGGCCGCGATCTCCTTGGCCGTCGCCTCCTCGAAGAAGGACTTGCGCACCCGCACGCCCTTGGCGGCCGCGACGTCCGCGACGCCACCGGAGGGCTCGACACCCAGGTGACGCACCCCGGACTCGGCCATGACCTTGAGCATCACGCCGTCGTTGCAGCCCAGTTCGACGACGAACGGGTCGTCGGCGGTCAGCTCGGTGGCAAGGAGCCGCTTGGCCAGGCCCTCGAAGTGCTCCCGCATGTAGGCGGAACCGGACGAGTAGTACGGGTACTCCTCGTGGAACATGTTGTCCCGGGGCACCTCCTCCATCAGCTGCACCATCGTGCAGCCCTGGCACAGCCCGACCGCGAGCCGGAAGAAGAACTCCTTCTCGAAATCGAAGCCAGGAGTGTGGAAGGCGTCGGACAACGGCTGGCGGCCGAAGTCGAAGAACTCGGTCACCTGGTCGCCGCAGACGCGGCACTGCGAAGTGCTCGGCATGAGATCTCCTGTGGGCACGAATACCGCGCCACGAAAATTGGGACGGAAAGTCCGTACGGAATGCGGTACGGGAAAGCCGACTCCGTCGACCTGAGCACGGGGCCATGTCGAAGCGTAAGTGGCGGATGAGCCAGATTCTTCACAGAAACAGGGCCGCGACGGAAGTGGGGGCAATCGGATTCTGTCCCGCTGGCGGGACACGGGCCGCTGTCACACATGCCGTGCGCAGTTGTGGGCACCGTCGGCGCAGCATATCGACACCACGGCGGACACGCTGTTACGGGAGCGGGCCCACGCCCGCCGGGCCCGCGGAGAAACTCGGACAACGGTGGTGGACACACCCCGGAAATGGCCAAGTACGGTACGGGCAACCGTTAACCGAATGACAGGGGCGTCAAGCGCATGGGGGAACCGCACAGTCTTCTTCAGGACCAGGTGGAGCCCGTAGCGGAAGCCGAGGTCAAAGGAATCCTCTCGGCCGTGGGTAATACGCCCCTGGTCGAGTTGCAGAAAATAGCAGCCGACGGTGAATTCCGGGTCTTCGCGAAGGTCGAGCGTTTCAATCCGGGCGGCAGCATCAAGGACAGGCCGGCGCTCAACATGCTGCTGGCCAAGCTGCGTTCCGGGGAACTGGTACCCGGCAGGCACACCGTGATCGAGTCCAGCTCCGGGAACCTCGCCATCGGCCTCGCGCAGGTCTGCTGCTACTACGGGCTGCGCTTCATCTGTGTCGTCGACGTGCGCACCACCGAGCAGAACCTCGCGGTCCTGCGCGCCTACGGCGCCGAGGTGCAGGTCGTCACCGAGCCCGATCCGGTGTCCGGCGAATACCTGCCCGAGCGGCTCCGCCGCGTCGCGGAACTGGCCGCGAGCATCCCCGGTGCGTACCTGCCCGACCAGTACGGCAACCCGCTCAACGCCGCGGCCCACCTGACGACGATGCGGGAGATCGACGAGGCCCTCAAGGGCGAGGTCGACTACGTCTTCTGCGCGGCCGGCACCACAGGGACGCTGGGCGGCTGCGCCGCCTACGTACGCGAACACGGCCTGGACACCAGCGTCGTCGCCGTCGACGCGGTGGGCAGCGTGCTGTTCGACTCGCCGGTGTCGTGCTCCCGGCTCATCCCCGGGCACGGCACCTCCGTCCTGCCTTCCCTCTTCGACCCCACCGCCGCCGACCACGTCGTCCACGTCACGGACCTGGAGGCCGTCGTCGGCTGCCGTCGGCTGGTGCGGCACGAGGCGCTGCTCGCCGGCGGTTCCTCCGGGGCCGTCGTCGCCGCCCTCGGCAAGATGGCGCCGCGCATCCCGGCCGGGTCGGTCTGCGTCCTGGTCCTGCCCGACGGCGGTGACCGCTACCTCGACACCGTGTACTCCGACGCCTGGGTGCGGCGCCACTTCGGCGAGGTCACCCACCTGTGGGCGGACGACCCGTCCTCCCGTGACACCCCACCGCACGGCGCCGGTATCGACCTCAAGGAGACTGTTTCGTGCTGATCATCGGACACCGGGAGACCCGCCGGGTGATGGAGGGCCGGGAGAAGGAGATCCTGTCGCTGGTGGCGGAGACCTACCGGCTCCACGAGGCGGGACGCACCGCGCTGCCGCACTCGGTCTTCCTGCGCTTCCCCGAAAGCCCCCGGGACCGCATCATCGGCCTGCCCGCGTACGCGGGCGGTGACAACGCCGTCGCCGGCATGAAGTGGATCGCGAGCTTCCCCGGCAACGTGGCCCGGGGCAAGGAGCGGGCCAGTGCCGCGATCCTGCTCAACTCCATGGAGGACGGGCGCCCCAGGGCGTGCGTCGAGGCGTCGCTGATCTCCGCGCGGCGCACCGCGGCCTCCGCCGCCCTCGCGGCCTCCCTGCTGACCACCGAAGCCACACCGAGCGGCATGTCGCTCCTCGGCTGCGGGCCGATCAACCGCGAGGTGCTGCGGTTCACCAGTGCGGCCCTGCCGTCGCTCCGGGAGGTCGTCGTCCACGACCTGGACGCCGCCCGGGCCGACGCGTTCATCGCCCAGGGGGGCGCGGACTTCCCGGAGATCACCTTCCGCCGTGCCGCGAGCGCCGAGGACGCCCTGGGCGCACACCGGCTGGTGTCGTTCGCCACCACCGCCGGTGAGCCGCACACGGACCTGACCGCGTGCGCACCGGGCACCACCGTGCTGCACGTCTCGCTCCGCGACCTGACGGTCGAGGCGGTGCTCGGCGCGCAGAACGTCGTGGACGACGCCGATCACGTGTGCCGTGAGCGGACCTCGCTCCACCTCGCCGAACAGGCGATGGGCGGACGGGGGTTCATCGACGCGCCCATCGGTGCGCTGCTGGACGGGAGCGCGGACTTCCGGCGCGACCCGGAGAGGGTCGCCGTCTTCTCGCCGTTCGGCCTGGGCGTCCTGGACATCACACTCGCCCAGTGGGTCCACGAGGAGTGCGTGCGGCGCGGGCTCGGCACCCGGGTGGACGGCTTCCTGCCCGACGACGAGGCGGGTACGGCACCGGCCACCGCTTCCTGAGGCGCCGCTCTTCCGCTGAAAAAGCCTCCCGGATCACCCGACCAGCGGGGACCGGGAGGCTTTCGGCTGCCCGCCGGGTAGGGGCGTCAGACGGAGGTGACCTCGGCGACGCGCCGGATCTCGTCGATCAGCGCGGCCTGTCGCAGCGTGCCCTCCTGCTGGGCCTGTACGTTCTCGTCACCGGCGACCGCCCGGACGAAGGTCTCGACGACATTGGCGAACTGGTCGTCGGCCGGCAGCACGAACTCCTCGCGGTGGTCCTGCCGTTCGACCCGCAGTACCGGCTGGTACGTCGGGGGCGGGGTGAAGGCGCGGTCCACCGAGAGGTGCCCGGTGCTGGCCGACAGGGTGTAGGTGTTGCGGTACGCGTGCTCCATGCCGAACGTGAGCTGGGCGGGGATTCCGTCCGGCGTGGACAGCAGCACGCTCCCCGACATCACCACGCCGTGCCGTTCGTCGTGCCGGAAGACGGCGCCCGCCACCCGGAGCCGGGAGCCGAGGAAGAACTGCGCGGCACGGACCGGATAGCCGCCGAAGTCCAGGAACGCGCCACCGCCCACCTCGCTGCGGTAGCGGATGTCCCCGGCCGGCTTGGGTGGAATGGTGAACGTGGCGGTGAAGCCGCGCAGTTCCCCGATGGCGCCGTCCGCCAGGACCTTGCGTACCGCCTCGTGCTGCGAGTGGTAGAGGAACATGTAGTTCTCCAGCAGTACCAGTCCGCGCGAGCGGGCCAGTTCCACGAGGCGGCGGGTCTCGGCGAAGCTGCCGGTCATCGGCTTCTCGACCAGGACGTGCTTGCCCGCCTCCAGTGCCCGGGTGACCCACTCGGCGTGCAGGAGACCGGGCAGCGGGATGTACACGGCGTCGATGTCCGGCAGCTCCAGCAGCGCGTCGTACCCCTCCAGGGGCAGGCCGCCGTAGCGGTCGGTGAACTCCACGGCCGACTGCTTGCTGCGGCTGGCGATCGCGGCGACCTCCACGCGGGTGTTGCCCGCCATGGCGGGAAGGGTGCGCCGCCAGGCGATGTCCGCACACCCCATGACCCCGACGCGCAGTCTGTCGCTCGTGTCTCGAAACATGTGGAAGAACTCCGCTCAGCATGGGATGGGTGAGGCGATCGGCCACCCGGGAACAGGGGTCAGCTCCGCGACGGGCTCTGCTTGAGAGCCTCGTAATGGGCGACGCATTCCTCGTAGGTGGGGAGCAGTCCCAGGGACTGCGCTTGGGCCAGCGTGGGAGCGCCGGCGTCCTTGTCCGACATCACGGGCTCCTGCGTGAGGTCCCACGGGATGCCGATCTCCGGGTCCAACGGGTTGACCTCGATCATCGTCCCGGGGATGTACACCTCCGAGCAGAGGTAGTTCATGCACGCGTCGTCCGTGAGGGTCAGGAAGGCGTGGCCGATGCCGTCGGCCAAGTAGACGGCCGTTCCCGAGTCCTCGTCCTGGGGCGTCACGTCGTACTGGCCGAAGGTGGGCGAGCCGACCCGCAGGTCCACCGCCACGTCCAGCACCGCCCCGCGCACACAGGTGACGAGCTTGCCCTGGCCGGGCGGCAGCGAGGTGCTGTGGATGCCCCGCACCGTGTGGCGCCGGCTCAGGGAGTAGTTCGCCTGCCCGACGACGAACGGGTAGCCGATGATGTCCGTGAGGATGTCGGCGCGGAAGGCCTCGTAGAAGTGGCCGCGCCGGTCCGGCTTCTTGTTCGGGACGATCCGGTAGGCGTCCCGGATCGACATCTCTGTCACGCATGCTGCATCAAACATGTCCGACCAGCTTCCGAAAGGTGATTGCGTACGTGGCGCTGTCGCCCGTCAGCACAGGCTGTACAGGCAGGTGAGCAGGGACCGCGCCTCGACGTTCAGGTAGTGGCCGTGGCGCAGCAGATCGGTCAGCTGACGTGCGGTCATCCAGCAGAAGTGCTGCGGCACGTCGAGCGGGAACTCCTCGCCGACCTCGATGATCTGATAGCGCGTCAGCGCGTTGTGGAAACGGCCGCCCTCCTCGGAGAGCACGTGGTCGTACCGCGTCGTGGCGGCGCCCGGGCGCAGCGCGTCCCGCAGGAACGACTCGGCGACGTCGCCGGTCTCCTGCCCCGGAAGCAGGTGCACGGTCGGCGCCATCTCCACCTGGTCCATCAGCCCGTACTCGGGGCGCGCCCGCACCAACAGGTGCAGCACCCCGTCGATGGGGCGGGCGAGGAACACCGCCCGCCCCTCGCCGTACGGATTGAGCAGCGGCTGCGTCCAGCGGGTGACCTCACGCGTCCCGGCGGCGACCTCGACGGCGAGGATGCGGAAGTTCCTGCTCTCGGTGTCGGTGATCTCCCACGTGTCGCGCGACCAGCCCGACAGCTCGTTCATCGGCACCAGGCGTGCCGTCCAGTCGCACCGGGTCTTCGCCTCGGTGAACCAGCTCAGGATCTCCCCCGCGGTGTGCAGCGCGTGCTTGCTGCGGCCCGCCGTCTGGTACTGGAAGGACCGGACCAGGGCGTCCCGGAAGGCGCTGCCCGTGGAGCCCTCGGCCTCGTCGGGGAGGGCGAAGGGCATGCAGGACAGGACCGTACGGGCGTCCATGTTGAGCAGGTTGTCCCGCTGGGTCAGTTCGCGTATCTGGGCGAGCGTGAGCCAGCAGAAGTTCTCCGCCAGGGGGACGTCGTCCGTGGCCAGGACGACCATGTTCCGGTTCCGCTTGCGCCAGAACCACGCACCCTGCTCCGACTGGAGCACGTCCACCAGCACCTGGTCGCGGTCGGGTCCGATGAACCGCTCCAGGTAGAGCGTCCCGGCCCCGCGGTGCACGCGGGTGAAGTTGCTGCGGGTGGCCTGCACCGTCGGGGAGAGCTGGATCGTGTTGACGTTCCCCGGCTCCATCTTCGCCTGCATGAGGCAGTGCAGGACGCCGTCGAACTCCTTGACCACGATGCCGAGGACGCCGATCTCCGGCTGGTGGATGATCGGCTGCGACCAGGTGTCGCGGGTGCCTTCGCGCACCCGCAGCCCCTCGACGGTGAAGAACCGTCCGCTGTCGTGGCGGAGGTTCCCGGTCGCGGGGTCGAAGGACCACGCGTCCAGGCGGTCGAAGGGTATGCGCTCCACCGAGAAGCCGCCGGTCCGCAGCCGTTCCTCCCA
The DNA here is from genome assembly GCF_055590785.1 of Streptomyces sp. NPDC041796. Classification (NCBI taxonomy): domain Bacteria; kingdom Bacillati; phylum Actinomycetota; class Actinomycetes; order Kitasatosporales; family Streptomycetaceae; genus Streptomyces; species Streptomyces sp. NPDC041796. Next base: position 262,323 of record NZ_JBVJAH010000004.1, on the reverse strand, counting down.
CCAGCTGTGGAACTCCGCCGACGAGGTCAGGCGGGGGCCGTCCGCCTCCCAGCGGAGGGCGGGACCGTGCGGTCCCGACTCCACGACGTGTGTCATCTCCGGTCAGAGCCTTCCCGCGACGTCGCGCACCGTCTCGATGACCCGCTCCTGCTCGGAGTCGGTCAGCGACGGGTACATGGGCAGCGAGAAGATCTCGTCCGCCAGGCGGGTCGTGACCGGCAGGTCGTCCTTCGTGTAGCCGAGGTGGCTGAAGCCCGACTGGATGTGCACCGGCCACGGGTAGCTGATGTTGAGCGCGATGTCGTGCTCCTTCTTCAGCGTCTCGATGATCCGGTCGCGCTGGGGATGGCGCACCACGTAGACGTAGTAGACGTGTTCGTTGCCCGGCGCGGTGCGCGGCGTGACGATGCCGGTGCCCTCGAACGCCTCCGCGTACCGGTCGGCGATGGCCCGGCGGCGGGCGACGTAGTCGTCCAGGCGCGTGAGCTTGCGGCGGAGGATCTCCGCCTGGACCTCGTCGAGCCGGCTGTTGTGACCGGGCGTCTCCACGACGTAGTACCGGTCCTCCATGCCGTAGAAGCGCAGCCGCCGCAGCCGGGCGTCGACCTCCGCGTCGTCGGTCACGGTGGCGCCGCCGTCGCCGTACGCCCCGAGCACCTTGGTCGGGTAGAAGGAGAACGCGGCGGCGTCGCCCATCGACCCGGCGACACGACCGTGGTGACGGGCGCCGTGCGCCTGGGCGCAGTCCTCGAGGACGACCAGGCCGTGCTCGGCGGCCAGGGCCTCCAGCGGGGCCATGTCGACGCACTGGCCGTACAGGTGGACCGGCAGCAGGCAGCGGGTGCGCGGCGTGATGGCCGCCGCCACCTGGTCGACGTCCATCAGGTACGTGTCGGGGTCGATGTCGACGAACACCGGCTTCGCCCCGACGGCGTCGATCGCGATGACGGTCGGCGCGGCGGTGTTGGAAACGGTGATCACCTCGTCCCCGGGCTTGACACCGAGGGCGCGCAGGCCCAGGACGATGGCGTTGGTTCCGTTGTCGACGCCCACGCAGTGTCCGACACCGTGGTACGCCGCGAATTCCTCCTCGAACGCGCTGACGCTCTTTCCGAGCACCAACTGCCCCGAACTGAACACCGTGTCGACGGCTTCGAGGATCTCCGCGCGTTCTTTTTCGTACTCCGGCAAATAACCCCACACATGCTGGGTCATCGAGCCTCCAGGGTTCCCGTCGGGATGCAAGAGCTGACTGGTGAATGTGTCCGTCGTACGGCCGGGTCAGACGATCTGCTTGAGGAGGTCCACCCCGAGCGTGTCCCAGTCGTCACGGTGAATGGCGAGAACGTGGACGTCCCGCAGACCGCCGTGCACATAGGCGTGATCCGGCAGTACGGCCTCGGACCTGAGCAGCGAACCGAACTCGTCACCGAAACCGATGCCGGACGTGTCCGGCGACGTCAGATGGACGTACACCTTACGGGTACGCCACATGGTGAAGGCGAAGTTGGCCGTCAGGGCGTGGGCGTCGGTCGCGAATTCCGCGGCCGTCTCCGAAGCCAGGCTGACGTCCATACGGAGATGGCCGGCCGCCTCGAGCGTGGAGAGCGTGCTGAACCCCACGACCTCCTCGGTGTCGTTCCGGTGCACGAGGAAGCAGGCCGAGAGCCGCTCGCCGAAGGATTTCACGAAATCGTCGATCAGCGGGAGCCCCGGGCTCCCCAGGCGGAAAAGAATCTCATACGCCTGAGCGGCGTCCTCGGCGCCGGCCGGGCGCAGCGATACGCGCCTGGACGTGGTGTGCGGGAAAAGCATGGGGTCCCTTCCGTCGGGGCCGGGTCGTCGGTCGAACAGCGGCCCCTGGCGATACATCGGGTTTCTGCACCGACGGTGCGGGGTTCGGCGAGGCCGAAGTCACGCACTCGACGTTCGACCGGCGGAAGGGCGCGGGGCAAGTCCCCGCGGCGACAATGGACTTCCCGCAACGGGATCCCGGCCGTACGCCGCCGGCGGCGGGCCGGACCGAATGGCTGCCCTTGTCCCGCCGGCGGGACGCCGACCGGGCACATAATGCGGCCGGCCATGGCGCCGGGCCGGCGGACACCGGTGAACGTTGCCCCCGTACGGAATCCGTGGATACCGTCTGGATTCACCTCCGGCTGAACTCCGCAGCGCGATGCGCGCCGACCGGGTGGCGAATGGGGAGCCGGCGGAAGCCGTGCCGGACCACACCAATGCAACGAATTCCGTGCTGCTCGTCGGTGAATTCAGCCTCTCCCGTGCGGTGCGTTTTCTGTCGAAGGGGGCTTCGTGAACATCCGGATACTGCCCGAGCTGATCGCCGTGCAGGCCACGCGCACACCGGACGCGGTCGCGGTCGAGGACGCGGGCGGGCCGGGAGCGCGGCTCAGCTACGCACAACTGGAGCGGAGGGCCGACACCCTGGCCCGCCGGCTGCGCGCGCTCGGTGCCGGCCCGGACCGGCGGGTGGCCGTCTGCCTGCGCCGCGGCACCGATCTGGTGGCGGCCCTCCTCGCGGTGTGGAAGACGGGCGCCGCGTACGTACCGCTGGACCCGGCCCACCCCGCCGACCGGCTCTCCTGGGCCCTCGCCGACACCGCTCCCTCCGTGGTGCTCACCGAGCGCGCCTCCCACGCCGCCCTGCCGGAATCGGCCACCGCGCCGATGCTGATGGTGGACGAGGTCACGTACGAGGAGGAGACGGAGCTTTCCGGAGCCGGCGGCGGGGACGCGCGCGCGGACGGCGCCGCGTACGTCCTGCACACCTCGGGCTCCACCGGCCGCCCCAAGGGAGTCGTCGTCCCGCACGAGGGCATCGCCCACCGTGTCCTCCGGCTGGCGGAGGGGCACGGGCTCGGCCCCGGGGACCGGATGCTCCAGAAGACCACCATCGGCTTCGACGCGGCGGGGCTCGAACTGTTCGCGCCCCTGATCAGCGGTGCCACCGTCGTCCTCGCGCCGGACGGCGTCGAGCACGACCCCGCGGCGATGCTCGGCACCGTGGCCCGGCAGCGGATCACGGTGTTCCAAGCGGTGCCCACGGTGCTGCGCGCCCTGGCGGAGCTGCCCGGCTGGGACGGCTGCCGTGCGCTGCGGCTGCTGTTCAGCGCGGGGGAGCCGCTCCACGCCGAGCTGTGCCACCGGTTGCTGGCGCGGGTTCCGCAGGTCGAGATCTGGAACACCTACGGGCCCACCGAGTGCTCGGTCGACATCACCGAGCACCGCTTCGACCCGGCTCAGACCCATGGTCCGGTGCCCATAGGCCGCCCGCTCGGCCGGATGCGCGCCCTGGTCCTCGACGAGAACGGCACGCCCGTACCGCCCGGCGGCGAGGGCGAGTTGTACGCTGCCGGGCCCGGGGTCGCCCTCGGGTACCTGGACCGCCCGGGACTCACCGCGGAGCGCTTTGTTCCGGATCCGGCGGGCCCGCCGGGGGCCCGCGCCTACCGCACCGGTGACCTCGTGCGGCAACGCCCCGACGGAGTACTCGAGTACCGCGGACGCCTGGACCAGCAGCTCAAGATCAACGGCGTGCGCGTCGAACCCGGAGAGGTCGAAACCGCCCTCACCGCTCACCCGCGAGTGGACGCGGCAGCGGTCGGCGCCGTCCCGGACGGCAGGGGCGGACAGCGTCTCGCCGCCTGGATCCAGGTACGCGGCACCGCGCCCTCCCCCTCCGACCTGCGCGCCTTCCTGCGCCGCACGCTGCCCCAGCCGCTGGTCCCGGCCCTCTTCGTGCCGCTCGCGGACTTCCCCCGTACCCCCAGCGGCAAGACCGACCTCGCCGCGCTGCCGGTCCCGGCGGCAGTGGGCGGCACGGGCGACGACGCCGGCCCCGCGGCCCCGCGGACCCCGGCCGAGCGGGCCGTGGCCGCCATCTGGTCCGAGCTGCTGGGACTGCCCCTCACCGCCATCGGCGTCCACGACGACTTCTTCCAGCACGGCGGCTCCTCCCTCCAGGTGCCCCAGCTCGCCACACGGCTCGTCGCGCTGGGCGCCCAGGTGGGCCTCCGTGACCTGTTCGCCGCCTCGACCGTGGTGGCCCAGGCCGCGTTCCTGCCCGGGGGCGGCGAGCACGCCCGGCCGGTGGGGACGACCGTGGCGCACGGCGACGCCGAAGCCACCCCGGAGGGCGACGCGGTCGTTCCCGTGGAGCGCGACGCCGACGGCATGCCCCTCTCGTCCGGCCAGCGCGGACTGTGGCTGCTCGAACAACTGCAGCCCGGAAGCCCGGAATGGGTGTCCCCGCAGTGGGTGCGGTTGCCCGCCGAATGGAGCGAGGAGACCGTCCGCGGGGCGCTGGCGCGGCTCGTCGAGCGGCACGAGACCCTGCGCACCCGCTACGTACTGCGGGACGAGGGACCCGTACAACTCATCGACCCGCCCGCGCCGTCGGTGGACCTGCGCGTCGCCGACGCCGCGAACGCGGCGGAACTCGGCGCCCTGACCGAACGCGAACTCTCCCACGGCTTCGACCTGGAGACCGGGCCGGTCTGGCGTGCCCTGCTGGTCCGCACCCACGACGACGGCCCGCTGCTGCTGCTCACCGTCCACCACATCGCCTCCGACGGCTGGTCGTCGGTCGTCCTGGAACGCGACCTGCACGCCCTGGGCACCGCCCTGCACGAGGGCACCGCGCCACAACTGCCGCCGCTACCGGTACAGTTCGCCGACCACGCCGCCTGGCAGCACCGCCGCCCCGAGGCGGACACCGAGGCCGACCTCGCACACTGGCGCACCGTCCTCCACGGCATCACCCCCCTCGAACTGCCCGGAGACCGCCCCCGGCCACCGGAGCGGGACGGCCGGGGCGGCCTCGTGACCCGTACCGTGCCGGCCGCGCTCACCGAATCCGTGGCCGCCCTCGGCCGCAGTGCGGGAGCCACCCTCCACCAGACCCTGCTGACCGCCTTCGCCACTCTGCTGACCCGGCTCACCGGGCGCACCGACTTCACCGTCGGCGTGCCCGTCGCCGGGCGCCACCGGCCCGAGGTCGTCCAGACCGTCGGGTTCTTCCTCAACACCCTCGTCGTACGCTGCCGCACCGACGCCGACAGCACGGTCCTGGAGGCGCTGGAATCGGTGCGGGACACCGTGCTCGACGCCCTCGCCCACCAGGAACTGCCCTTCGACCGCCTGGTGCAGGAGCTGGAACCGGAGCGCGACACCTCCCGCACGCCCCTCTACCAGGTCGTCTTCGACCTCCACGAGGAAGGCCGCACCGCCACCGCCGTACCGGAGGCCGGCCGCGTCGCGCTCCGTGACGCCTGGCGCGCCGCGCGCACCGACCTCTCCCTGGTGGTCCAGCACCGGGCCGACGGCTCCCTGCACGTCGGTGCCCACTACGCGACCGCGCTGTTCGACGAGGCGACCGTCGACCGGTTCGTGGCCTGCTGGATACGGCTCCTGGAGTCCTTCGTCGCGGACCCGGGCACCACCCTGGCCGCCGCCGAACTGCTGCCCGAGGACGAGCACGCCCGGCTGACCGCCCTCGCCGCCCCCGACGGCCCCGCCGACACCGCCCCCGACGGCTGCGTGTACGCCGCGTTCGAGACGACGGCCCGTGCCACGCCCGACGCGGTCGCCGTCCTGTGCGGGGACGAGGAGTGGTCCTACCGGGAGCTTTCGGACCGCGCCGAGGGCATCGCCCGTGAACTGCGCGCCGTGGGCGCCGGCCCCGAGCACACCGTCGCCGTCCTGCTGCCCCGCTCGCCCGGCCTCGTCGCCGGAATGCTCGGCGTGTGGAGCGCGGGAGCCGCCTTCGTACCACTGGACCACGCCGCCCCCGACGAGCGGCTGGCGCACATCCTGTCCGACGGGGGCGTCACCGCCGTCCTCACCGACACGGCGGGCGCCGAGCGCCTCCGCCCCCACCACCACGGCGCGTTCGTCGTCCCCGGTGACGGCACGCGCGGCGGCGACCGGGAACGGACACCGGCCGAGCGCGACCCCGCCCGGCTCGCCTACCTGATCTACACCTCCGGCACCACGGGACGCCCCAAGGGCGTCGCCGTCGAGCACCGCGCGGTCCTGCGCACCCTGCGCGCGAACGGCGCCCACCTCGGGTTCGGCGAGGGCGCCGACGACGCCTGGCTCGCCCTCGCCCAGCCCACCTTCGACATCGCCCTCACCGAACTGGTCATGCCGCTGCTCGCGGGCGGCCGGGTCGTGCTGGCCCGGGAGGAGGAGACGTCCGACCACGCCGCGCTCCTGCGCCTGATCGACCGGCACGGCGTCTCCCACCTCCAGGCCGGGTTCCCGCTGTGGCGGATGCTCATCGACGCGGGCTTCGGCAGCAGGCCGCTGACCGGCCAGACCGGCGGCGAGCCCTGCCCGCCCGCCCTCGCCCGCGACCTCGCCGGCCGCCTGAAGCGGTTCGTCAACGAGTACGGCCTCACCGAGACCGCCATCGCCGCCACCCGGTGGGAGGCGGACAGCACCGCCTCCACCGTCCCCATCGGCCGCCCCTACCCGCACGCCACCACCCACGTGCTCGACCCGCGGCTGCGGCCGGTCCCCCTGGGCACCGTCGGTGAACTGTGCGTCGGCGGCACCGGACTGTTCCGCGGCTACGCGGGACGCCCCGGCGCCACCGCCGCCTGCCTGGTGCCCGACCCCTACGGCCCGCCCGGCTCCCGGCTCTTCAGGACCGGTGACCTGGTCAGGATGACGCCCGACGGCACGCTCCATTTCGTCGGCCGCGCCGACGGACAGGTCAAGATACGCGGCCGGCGGGTGGAGACCGGCGAGGTGCAGACGGTACTGGCCGAACACCCGGCCGTCGGCGAGGTGGTCGTCGTCCCGCACGGAACCGGGGACGAGGCCCGCCTGGTCGCCTACTGCGTCCCGGCGGCGGGGGAGGAGCTCCCGTACCTGGGCACCCTGCTGGACCACTGCGCCCGCAGCCTGCCCGAGTGGATGCTGCCCACCTACGTCGTCCCGCTCGACGCCCTGCCCCTCACCCGGCACCGCAAGGTCGACCTCGCCGCGCTGCCCGCACCCGCCCACGGCGAGTCCGACGACACGGCGTACATCGCGCCCCAGGGCGAACTGCAGGAGTCCATCGCCCGCATCTGGAGCGACGTGCTGGCCGGGGCCGACGGCGCCGTACCGCGCATCGGCGCCCGCACCGGCTTCTTCCGGCTCGGTGGGGACTCGCTGCGGGCCGCGCGGGTCATCGCCCGCATCCGGGAGACGTACGACATCAAACTGCCGCCGCGCACGATCTTCGACCGCCCCACCGTGGCCGGCCTCGCCGAGGCCGTCGAGGACGCCGTACGCGCGGAGATCGCGGCACTCACCGACGCGGAACTGGCCGCAGCACACAAGGAGATCCATCCGTGACCGGACCGCAGACGAGCCAGGCGGAAGCCACCCCCACCGACGCCGCCGCCCTCCGGGAGGAACTGCTGCGCCGCCGGCTGGCGGGATCCGCCGCCCGTACGGGCTCCCGTGCCGTCCGCGACGCGCGGCCCGCCGACACCATCCCCCCGGTGCCGCGCGGAGAGCCGCTCCCCCTGTCGTCCGGACAGCGGCAGTTCTGGATCCTGCACCAGCTCGACCCCAAGGCCCCCGACTACCTGCTGCCCATGGCCTACCGGCTGCGCGGCCCCGTCGACGCGCACGCCCTGCGCGCGGCGTGCGACCGGCTCACCGCGCGGCACGAGATCCTCCGCACCCGTTACGTCCTCACCGGTACCGAACCACGTCAGGTCATCGACCCGCCGGGGCCGGCCGACCTCACCGTCACCGAGCTGCCCGGCCTGGACCCGCAGGAGCGTGACGCCGAGGCCGAGCGCAGCCTGGAGGCCGCCGCCCTGGACCCGTTCGACCTGGCCGCTCAACCACCCGTGCGGATACGGCTGATCCGCTTCGCCGACGACGACCACCTCCTCGTGTTCGTGCTGCACCACATGGTGTGCGACGCCGCGACCCGAGTGCTCCTGCTCAAGGAACTGTCCGAGCTGTACCGCGCCCGCACCGAGGGCGCCGCACCCCGGGGGGGGGGGGGGGGGGGGGGGGGGGGGGGGTGGGGGGGGTGGGGAGGGGGGGGGGGGGGGGGGGGGGGGGGGGGGGGGGGGGAGGGGGGCACCCCCCTCCCCTCCCCCCCCACCCCCCCCTCCCCCCCCCCCCCCCCCCCACCCCCCCCCCCCCCCCCCCCCCCCCCCCCCCCCCCCGGTGCAGTTCGCCGACTACGCCGCCTGGCTCACCGCCCGGGAGGACAGCGCGACGGCGCGCGAGGAACTCGACTGGTGGCGACGGCACCTCGCCGGACTGGACCCGCTCGACCTGCCGACCGACCGGCCCCGCCCCGCCGTCCGGTCGTGGGCCGGGGCCGAGCAGAGGTTCACCGTGCCGCCACACGTGGCCACCCGGCTCCGAGCGCTGGCCGACGAGCAGGGGGCGTCCCTGTTCATGGTGGTGCTCACCGCGTTCCAGACCCTGCTCGCCCGGCACACCGGTGGCACCGACATCGCCGTCGGTACGGCCGTCTCCGCCCGTACCCGCGACGACCTCACCACCATGGCGGGGTACGCGTACAACACCCTGGTGCTGCGCGCCCGGTGGGAGGGAGACCCCGCCTTCCGGCACCTCCTCGCCGACAACCGCGGGACCGTCCTCGCCGCGCTCGACCACGCCGGAACACCTTTCGACCGGCTGGCCGAAGCGCTGGCACCGGAACGGGACCTGTCCACCACCCCCGTCTACCAGGTGATGTTCGACCTCGCCGAAGCGGCCGCCGGCGAACCGCTGCACCTGCCCGGCGTCGACGTCGCACCGGTCGACGTCCCCTGCCGCACCTCACGGTTCGACCTCACCATGCACCTCGAGGAGCGGCCCGACGGCAGCATCGACGGCGCGCTGGAATACGCGACGGCCCTCTTCGACGCGACCACCGCCGAGCGCCTGACCGGCCACTACACCCGGCTGCTCGATGCCGTGTCGGCGGCACCCGACACCCCCGTGTCGGCCCTGGACATCTTCGACGACGCCGAACGGACCCTGCTGATCGACGGCAGGCCCGACCCCGTCGGCACCCGCGCGCCGCTCGACCCCGCCGCCCTGCGCCCGGTCCACGAGACCATCGCGCTCCAGGCGTCCCGCACACCGGACGCCCCCGCCGTCTTCCACGGCGACCGCACCGTGACCTACCGCGAACTCGACGCGCACGCCTGCCGCACCGGCCACCTGCTGCGGGACCTCGGTGCCGGACCCGAACGCACCGTCGGCGTCCTCCTCGACGTCACCCCGGAGACGGTCGCCACCCTGCTGGGCATCTGGCGCACCGGAGCCGCCTACGTCCCCCTCGACCCCGGCTACCCCGACGACCGGCTCGCCCACATGGTCGCCGACACCGGCACCGAACTGGTCGTGACCGAACGGCGCCACGCGGCACGACTGGCCGGCACCGGTGCCCGGCTCCTCGTCGTCGACGACGACACGGACCGCGCCGCCCTCCAGCGGCAGGCCACCACCCCGCTCGCACCGCCGCCCGGCGGCCACGACATCGACCACCTCGCGTACGTCATCTACACCTCCGGCTCGACGGGCCGCCCCAAGGGCGTCCTGGTGAGCCACCGCGGGCTCGCCAACTACCTCCACTGGACCGTGGACGCCTACGCGAGCGCGAGCCGGGGCGGCGCCCCGTTCTTCTCGTCCCTCGCCTTCGACCTCGGCGTACCCGACCTGTACACCCCGCTGATGACCGGCGAGCCGGTGCACCTGCTCGACCAGGACGCCGACATCACGGAGCTGGGCGCACAGCTCGTCCGCCGTGCCCCGTACTCCTTCGTCAAGCTGACCCCTGGCCACCTCGACCTGCTCACCAAGCAGTTGACCGACCAGCAGGCCGCCTCGCTCGCGGGCGTCGTGATCGCCGCGGGTGACTCCTTCACCGGCCGGCTCGCCAACCGCTGGCTGCGCATGGCCGGCCCCGACGGCACGCGCCTCGCCGCCGAGTACGGACCCACCGAGATCACCGTCGGCAACTCCGCCTACTTCATCGACGGGCCCCAGGACGCGGAGCTCGTCTCCATCGGACGGGCCATCCCGCACACCTCCATGCGCGTCCTCGACCGGGAACTGCGGCCGGTACCGATCGGCGGCGTGGGCGAGGTCTGCGTCAGCGGTATCGGCCTCGCGCGCGGCTACGCCCGCCGCCCGGCCCAGACCGCCGAGCGCTTCCTGCCCGACCCCTACGGTCCGCCCGGGTCCCGCCTCTACCGCACCGGCGACCTCGCCCGCGTACTGCCCGACGGCAACCTGGACTTCGTCTCGCGGGCGGACCACCAGGTCAAGCTGCGCGGGTACCGCATCGAACCCGGCGAGATCGAAACCACCCTCACCGCCGACCCCGCCGTCGCCGAAGCCGTGGCGCTGGTACGGGAGGACGCACCGGGCGACAGACGCCTGGTCGCCTACCTGGTCCCCGCGGCCGACGCCGACCCGGCGGCCCTCGCACCCGCCCGGCTCCGCGAACTGCTCGGCGCCTCGCTGCCCGAGTACATGGTGCCGTCGGCCTTCGTCACCCTCCCGGACCTGCCGCTGACCGCCAACGGCAAGCTCGACCGCCGGGCGCTGCCCGCGCCCGGACGTGAGGCCGCCGCCGTCGGGGAGCACGTCGCCCCCCGCACCGACGACGAACGGGCCATGGCGGCCGTGTGGTCCGAGATCCTCGGCATCGACCGGATCGGCGTCCACGACAACTTCTTCGACCTCGGCGGCGACTCGCTGCGGGCGGTCGCGCTGGCCGGCGTGCTGCGGGAGGGCGGACAGCCCGTCGCGGTACGTGACATCTTCGAGCACCGCACCGTCGCGGCACTGTGCCGGGCCCTGGGCCAGGGAGAGGGCGGGGGCACCGAGCGGTTCACCCCCGTCGCGCCGTTCGCCCTCGTGGCGGAGGAGGACCTGGCGGCCCTCCCGGCGGATGCCGTCGACGCCTACCCGCTCTCACGCACCCAGGCCGGCATGTTCATCGAGATGCACGGCGACAGCGGCGAGAACCGCTACCACAACATCACCTCCTTCCGGATCAAGGACGACGAGCCGTTCGACCCCGACGCCTTCCGTGCCGCGGCCGACCTGGTCGTCGCACGCCACGAGGTGATGCGGACCTCCTTCGCCCTCACCGGCTACTCCCAGCCGCTGCAGATCGTGCACGCCCGCCGCTCGATGCCCTGCGTCCACCACGACCTGCGGCACCTGCCCCCGGAGGAGCGGTGGCCCGCGCTCACCGCGTTCGCCGACCGGGACCGGGAACGGCTCTTCGAGGACGGTGCCGCCCCGCTGATGCGCATGGCCACGCACGTACTGGACGACGACGGCTGGTGGCTGTCCATCACCGAGGGCCACCCCGCCATCGAGGGCTGGAGCTACCACAACCAGCTCATGGAGCTGCTCCACGCCTACCGGCGGCTGCGGGCCGGACAGGACCCCGAACCCGCACCGCCCGCACCCGCCCTGCGCTACGCCGACTTCATCGCGGCCGAGCTGCGCTCACTGGCCGACCCCGAGGACCGCGCCCACTGGCGCGGACTCATCGACCGGTACGAGAAGTTCCGCATCTCTCCCGGCTGGGCCGGCTCACCGGAGGAGCCGGGCGAGAGGTACCGCATCGACATCCCGCTGCACGACCTGGAACCGGGTCTGCGTGCCCTCGCCACCGCCACCGAAGTGCCGTACAAGAGCGTGCTGCACGCCGCGCACAGCAAGGTGCTCAGCATGCTCACCCGGCAGGACGCCTTCCGCGGCGGCATGGTCATCGACGCCCGGCCCGAGGTACGCGGCGCCGACCGGGTCTCCGGCATGTACCTCAACTCCGTCCCCTTCCCGTACGAGCGAGGCGCCCGCACCTGGGGCGAGCTGGCCCGGCAGGTGTTCGAGGCCGAGGTCGGCCTGTGGCCGCACCGGCGCTTCCCCATGCCGGCCATGCGCGAGGAGGGCGGTGAACGCCACCTGGTCGACGTCCTGTTCCACTACCTGGACTTCCACCAGGTCGACGCGGACCTCGTCGACAGCGCGGTCACCCGGGACGTCAGCCCCAATGAGTTCCCGCTCGTCGTCGGCACGCCCACCCGCGGGCTGCTCAGCATCGCTTCGGACACCCGCACCCTGCACCGCGCCTTCGGCGAACGGCTCGCCCGGCTCTACCGCGCCGTACTCGCCGACATGGCCACCACCGGCGCGGAGGGCGACGCACGGCGCGGATACCCGGAGGACGAGGAGCAGGGAACCGAGGTCCTGGCCCACGCCGGCAGCCCCCGGCCGCTGGACACCGTCCTCGCCTTCGAGGAACAGGCACGGCGAACCCCGGGGGCGATCGCCCTCTCCACCGGCACGGAACGGCTGACGTACGGGGAACTCGACGCCCTCGCCAACCGCCTCGCACGGCGGCTGCACGCCGCGGGCGCGGGACCCGAGGTCTGCGTGGGGGTGCTCCTCGACCGGGGCATCGACCTCGTCGTCACACTCCTCGCGGTCTGGAAGACGGGCGCCGCCTACGTCCCCTTCGACACGTGCGTTCCCGACGCCCGGCTGCACGCCCTGCTGGCGGGGACGGACTGCCGGATCGTCGTCACGGGCACGCGCCACCAGCGGAGGGTCACCGCCCCCGCCGGCACGACGCGCGCCCCGTACACCGTGCTCCTCGCGGACGCGCCGGAGGAACCGGACGCACCTGACGCGACGCCGGACGCGCCGGACGAGGTACGTGCGCGGCGGGCCGGGGCCGCCACGCCACCCCCGCGCGTGCTCGACCCGGACCGCCTCGCCTACGTCCTGCACACCTCCGGCTCCACCGGACGGCCGAAGGGCGTCGCCGTCGGCCACCGGGCGCTGGGCCACTACCTGGACTGGGCCGTACGCACCTACCTCGCGGACGCGACGGGCGGAGCACCGTTCTTCACCTCCGTCGGAGCCGACCTCGGGGTGCCCGCGCTGTTCGGGCCGCTGCTGACCGGGCAGACCGTGCGGCTGCTGCCGCAGGACTGGCGGCCCGACGAGCTGGGCGCCCTGCTGACGGCCGGAGCACCGTACGCGTTCACCGGGCTGACCCCCGGCCACCTGGCGCTGCTGGAGCGGCAGCTCGACGACGAGCAGCTCGCCGGGCTCGCCGCCCTGTTCGTCGTCGCGGGCGACGGACTGCCCGCCGGGCGGGCCGAACGGATCGCCACCCGGATCGCCGCGGGCGGCGGCGCGCTGCGCCTGGTCGCGGAGTACGGCCCCACCGAGGCGACGGTGGCCGCGTCCGCCTACCGTACGGAGGGTCCCGCGGTACGTGACCTGGTGCCGCTCGGGCGGGCCCTGCCGGGCACCACGCTGCGCGTCCTCGACGAGAACCTCGCCCCCGTACCGGACGGTGTCGTCGGGGAGATCCACATCGGCGGGCCGGGTCTGGCCCGTGGGTACACGGGGCGGCCGGGCCTCACCGCGGACCGCTTCCTGCCCGACCCCTACGGGCCGCCCGGCGCACGGCTGTACCGCACCGGCGACCTCGCCCGGGTACTGCCCGGCGGCGAGCTGGAGTTCGCCGGCCGCACCGACCGGCAGCTCAAGGTGCGCGGCCACCGGGTCGAGCCCGCCGAGATCGAGGCCGCTCTGCTCACCGATCCGCGGGTGCGGGAAGCGCTCACGGTCGCGGTGCCCGACGCGACGGGCGGCAGCCGGACCGCCGCCTGGGTCGTGCCCGTCGGCGGCCCCGGCGGTACGCCGACGCCCGCCGAACTGCGCGACGGGCTGCGCGCCCTGCTGCCGGAACCGCTGATCCCCGCCGTGTTCCGGGTGGTGAGGGAACTGCCCCTGACCGAGCACGGCAAGTACGACCGACGGGACATGGACCCGGCCGTCGCCGATCGCACCGACGCCGCCGTCCGGGCCCCGTACACGGCCCCGAGGACCCTGACCGAACGCCGGCTCGCCGACGTGTGGCAGCGGGTGCTCGGACTCCGGCGGGTCGGCGTCCACGACCACTTCCGCGACCTCGGCGGGGACTCGCTCCTGGCGCTCTCCGTGCTGAGCGCCTCCCGGGCGGCCGGGCTGCCCCTGGAACTGAGCACCCTCCTGCGGCACTCCACCGTCGCCGCGCTCGCCGCCGTCCTCGACACCCCTACCGAAAGGTGAACCCGATGGTCCCGTCCACCGCCCGCCACCTGATCTCGCTCGACGACCTGCGCGACGAGGACCTGCACCACATCGTCGAGCGGGGGGCGGCGTTCTCCTCCCGTACCGCGGTGCCCGACAACCCGCTCGCCGGTTCCGTCGCGGGCATCTACTTCGCCAAGACCTCCACGCGGACCCGTACCGCGTTCTCCGCCGGCACCCAGCGGCTCGGCGGCTCGATCGTCACCTACGGCCCCGGCGACCTCCAGCTCAACACCGGGGAGACCAGCGAGGACACCGGCCGGGTGTTCGCCCGGATGCTGGACGTCCTGGTGGCACGGACGGCGGGCGACCCCGAGGAGATGCGGGCCTGGGCTCGGCAGGACCGGATGTCGGTGATCAACGCGATGAGCGCCGACGAACACCCCACGCAGGCCCTCACCGACCTGACCACGCTGCTCGGACACTTCGGCCGCATCGAGGGCTTGCGCATCCTCTACCTGGGGGAGGGCAACAACACCGCCGCCGCCCTCGCCCTGGCGCTCAGCCGCTACCCGGGCGTGGAGTTCGACCTGCGCACCCCGCCCGGATACGGGCTGGCCGCCCCGGTGCGGGAATCGGCACGGCGGCACGCGGCGCGCAGCGGTGCGGTGCTGCGCGAGGAGCACACCATGGAGGGGCTGCCGGAGGGGTTCGACGTCATCTACACCACGCGCTGGCAGACCACCGGCACCACGAAGCCCGACCCGGACTGGCGTGAGGTCTTCGCCCCGTTCCAGGTCGACGGCGCACTGTGGGAAGACAGCCCGAAGGCCGCGTTCATGCACGACCTGCCGGCCCACCGGGGCGAGGAGGTCACGGCCGACGTGCTGGACGGGCCGATGAGCATCGCCTTCCAGCAGGCCGAGAACAAGATGCACAGCGCGATGGCCGTCCTGGAGTGGTGCCGCGCGGACAACCGCCCGTGAGTGCTCCCGCGTAGGCGCGCCGGCGGACCGGCCCGGGCGGCCGGCGCACACGCGGAAGAGCGGCGTCCGGGCCCCTCGGCCCCGGACGCCGCTCACCGGCACCGGTACGTCAGCGCAGCACGGCCCCGCCCGCCTCCGCGTCGGGGCGGCTGCGGCGGCGGTCCAGCGCGGCGTAGACCCGGTGCAGCCACCGGTCCGTACCGTCGAAGCGGGGACTGAACGACGTCCGGCCGTGCACGGTGAGCCGGTTGTCCACCACCGCCAGGTCGCCCGCCGCCAGGTCGTGCGCGTGGGCGGTCCGCTCGAATATCCCGCGCAGCTCCTCCATCGCCCGCATGGCCCCGTCGTCCAGCGGGTGGGTGCTGGCGAAGTCCACCAGCACGTCCGGATCCTCCGCGGCGCCCTGGAGGACCGCGTGCACCGGGGTGACTCCGCCGAGGTCGCCGAAGGACGGCGGGGGCTCGGTCATGAAGCGCTGCTCCGACAGCACCCGGCGGGCCTCGTCCGTCAGCAGTGGCAGCGCCCGCCGCACGGAGGCCGTGCACAGCCGCGCGTCACCGGTGGGGTCGGCGCGTACGCACATCAGGCCCACGTAGTGGGGCCGGTTGGGGTGGAAGGCGTTCTCCGTGTGCATGTGCAGACGAACGGAGCCGGCGTTGCTCTGCTCCTCCTCGTGCCCGGGCACGGGCACGACGTCCTGCACGAGGGCGCCGGACTTCTCACTGCGGTACGCGATCACCTCGCCGAGCTGGAGCATCACCGTGGCGATGGCGGCCGACGCGACGGTCGCGGTACGCCGCACCGAGCCGCGCCGGGTCGGTGTGGCCGGCAGCTCCGCCTCCACGGGCAGGTTGCGGATCAGCAGGGTGCCGTCGTGGCCCGCGTCGTGACGGAAGTCGCGCAGTCCGCAGCGGAGCCGGTGCGGCAGGCTCTCGGACGCGGCGCGCGCCGCCGAGAGCCAGGCGGGGTCGTCGAGTACACCGCCGGCGGCCGGGACGAGGCCTTCCGCCACCGCGCGCACCTGCTCGCGTTCCGCGTCCGTGAGCACCACCGCGGTGTCGACGAGGAACGGAGCAGTGCTGGTATCAGTCGTATCAGTCATGATCACGTGCCTTCTCGCTCTTGCCGGCAAGGGAACTCCTGCCGGGGCCGTCGAGGCGCGCATTTCGGCATGCCGGACACCCGGTAATCCATTACCGGGATTTGTCAATTCTGTGTCGGCGCGCGGAAACCCGGCCGAATGCGAAGCTAACGACCGATCCAGTCCAGGGTCAATCGGTGTTCTGTGTCCCGCCAGCGGGACACAGAACACGCAAACGCGCCTTCCACTGCCGGTGTTGTGCCTGGCACACTCGCTGGAACGAGCTTCGAAGAAGGAGTTTTCCGGTCGGCCGAGCGCATGTGCCCGGCCTCGATGAACGGGCGGAACGGTGAAGGGGATAATTCTCGCGGGGGGCAGGGGCACACGTCTGTACCCCTCCACCTTGACGACGTCGAAGCAGTTGCTCACGGTCTACGACAAGCCGATGATCTATCATCCGCTTTCCGTCCTCATGCTGGCCGGGATCCGGGAGATCCTGGTGATCTCCACGCCGGATGCCATCGGTCCGCTGCGGGCGCTGCTCCGTGACGGTTCCCAGCTCGGACTCGACCTCACCTACGCGGTCCAGGACGAGCCCAGAGGTATCGCGGAAGCGCTGATCATCGGCGCGGAACACATCGGCGACGGCCCCGTCGCGCTGGTGCTCGGCGACAACATCTTCCACGGCGCCGGCTTCCCGCAGCTACTGCGGACGGCGCGTGAGGAACTCGACGGCTGTACGCTCTTCGGATATCCGGTATCGGACCCGGAGAGGTACGGAATCGGCGAGACCGACGCGGAAGGCAATCTGGTATCCCTGGAGGAGAAACCGCTCCGGCCGCGTTCCGACAATGCCATCACCGGGCTTTACTTCTACGACTCCGAAGCTGTGGACATCGCCCGGGAACTCACCCCGTCGGAACGGGGCGAGTTGGAGATCACCCATGTCAACCAGGCCTATCTGAAACAAGGCAGGGCCCGGCTGATCAGGCTCGGCCGCGGATACACCTGGCTCGATGCCGGAACGCATGCCTCGCTGCTCGACGCGAGTCAGTACGTCCATGTCATCGAGAAGCGGCAGGGCGTCCGCGTGGCCTGCATCGAAGAAATCGCCCTGCGTATGGGCTATATCGACGCCAGGGCCTGCCACGATCTCGGACTGGAGATGAAGAACTCCGAATACGGCCAGTACCTGATGCAGGTCGCCGCCTCGTTCGTCTGACGGTGCGCGACCGCCCGTTCACCACAGGGAGATTGTGTGGGTTATCAGGAACTGAGCCCCGAGGAGCTCATCTCCTCGGGACACGCCGCGCCCGCCGTCAACGACACCGCGTGGCACGTGCGCTGGGACGCGCTGGAGTCCTTCGCGCGGCGCGAGGAGCTGGTACTGGGCGCCCTGCCGCCCGAAGTGGACTTCCACACCTCGGGCAGCACCGGCCCCAGCCGCTGCTGGCGCCGCACCCGTGAGGACGCCTGGGGAGAGGCCGGAATGCTCGCCGCGTTCCTCACGGCCGACGCCCCGGTACCACCCGGTGCCGTCGTCGCCTTCGCCCCGCCGCTGCACGTCTACGGGGCGCTGGCCACCTTGCTCGTCCCGGCCCGACTGGGCGTACCGGCCTGGTACCGGAAGGCCTTCGTGGGCGCGATGCCCGACACGGGGCAGCGGCACACCGTGGTGGTGGCCACCCCGTGGATCTTCTCGCTGCTGCTGCGGCACATCGACTGGGTACGCTCCTTCGAGCACCTCACGGTCCTCTACAGCAGCGCGATGCTGCCGGCCGACGCCCTCACGCTGCTGGAGGAGACGGGGCCGGGCCGGGTGACGCTCGTCGAACTGCTCGGCTCCACCGAAACGGGCGGTATCGCCACCCGGCGCTGGAGCGGCGGTGAACCGCCCGCCTGGAGCCTCTTCCCCGACGTGACGTTCGCCCCCGGCGACACGTACCACGCGAACCACCCGAACCCCCCGGGCGGGCCGGCGACCCCGGCGACCCCGGACGAGGCCGAACTCCCCGACGGCACCGTCCCGTTGGTGATCCGCAGCCCCCGGCTCGGCCACCGTCCCGGCGAACCGAGGCCGGACCACTGGTACACCGGCGATCTCGTGGAGCCCCTGGACGCCCGTACGTTCCGCCTCGCCGGACGCGTCGGACGCCTGGTCAAGGTGAACGGGCGCCGCATCAACCTCGACGAGATGGAACACACCCTGCGCGCGCGTGTCGACTGCGAGGACCTCGCACTGGTCGCGGTCAGCGACCGCATGACCGGCGAACAGATCGACCTCTACGTCGTCCCCCGGGCCGGCTCCGGACGCACCGGCGCCGACCTGTCCCCCGTGCCCGCCCTCCTGGGCGTGCGCCCCCGGAAGGTGCACGTGGTGCCCGCGATCAGCCGATCCGCGACGGGCAAGCTGCGCCACCGATCGACCCCACAGAGCAAGCCAGGGAGTGCAACGTGACAGCCACCACCGAGACCTTCAACAGCGCGGCCTTCGACGACGGTTCGTCGATCCCCGCACTCCTGTCGGAGCAGGCCGGGCAGACGCCCTGGACGGAGAAGATCAGCCCGCTGACCGACGCCGACATCGCCCGTATGGAGGCGAGCGCGGCCACCGTCGACAGCCACCTGGCGACCGGGCGGCCGGTCTACGGCCTGACCCACGGCTTCGGCCCGCTGGTCACCTACGAGGCCAAGTCGGAGGCGGAGCAGGGCAGCTCCCTCATCTCCCACCTGGGCACCGCCCAGGGCAGGCCGCTCGACCCCGAGACCTGCCGCCTGGTCGTCTGGCTGCGGCTCAACAGCATGCGCAAGGGCTTCTCCGCCGTCTCACCCGAGTTCTGGCAGCGCCTCGCCGACCTGTGGAACGAGGGATTCACCCCCGCCATCCCCCGGGACGGCACGGTCAGCGCCAGTGGCGACCTCCAGCCGCTCGCCCACGCCGCCCTCGCCTTCACCGGCCACGGCGAGGCGTGGACCCAGAGCGACGACGGACGATGGTCGCTGGCCCCGGCCGACGAGGTGCTGGCCGGGCTCGGCGCCACACCCCTCGCCTGGCCCGTCCGGGAGGCCCTGGCCTTCGTCAACGGAACGGGCGTCAGCCTCGCCGCCGCGGTCCTCAACCACCGCTCCGCCGTCCGGCTCGTCCGTGCGACGGCGCTCCTCACCTCCCGGATGACGGAGCTGCTCGGCGGGAACCCCGAGCACTTCGAGGACGGTGTCGGGCGGGCCCGCGGCCAGGCGGGCCAGCTCCAAGTGGCCCGCTGGATCCGGCAGGACCTCCCGGAAGGCCACGTCCGCGACGAGACCCGCCCCCTCCAGGAGCCCTACAGCCTGCGCTGCGCGCCCCAGGTGCTCGGCGCCGTGCTCGACCAGCTCACCATGGCCGGGACCGTGCTGGGTCGCGAGGCGGAAGGCTGCACCGACAATCCGCTGACCTTCGAGGGCCAGGTCCTGCACGGCGGCAACTTCCACGCCATGCCGGTGGGGTTCGCCTCCGAGCAGACCGGTCTCGCCCTGCACATGGCCGCGTACCTCGCCGAGCGGCAGCTCGGACTGGTCGTCAACCCGACCACCAACGGCGACCTGCCCATCATGCTCACGCCCCGCGCCGGCCGGGGCTGCGGCCTGGCCGGAGTGCAGATCAGCGCCACGTCCTTCATCTCCCGGATACGCCAGCTCGTCACCCCCGCGTCCCTGACGACGCTGCCGACCAACGGCTGGAACCAGGACCACGTACCGATGGCGCTCAACAGCGCCAACGGCGTGGGCGAGGCACTGGAGCTGGCGTGGCTCACCGTCGGCTCCCTCGCCGTGACCCTCGCCCA
The DNA here is from genome assembly GCF_055590785.1 of Streptomyces sp. NPDC041796. NCBI lineage: Bacteria > Bacillati > Actinomycetota > Actinomycetes > Kitasatosporales > Streptomycetaceae > Streptomyces > Streptomyces sp. NPDC041796. The sequence goes on along the minus strand of NZ_JBVJAH010000004.1, from coordinate 242,332 downwards.
GCTCGCCGCGATCACCGGCCGGGCCGGGGACGCCACCGGTGTGTGGGCCGAACTGGCCGAGCTGTCCCCGCCGCTGGACGAGGACCGGCCGATGGCCGCCGAGGTCCGCAGGGCCGCGGACCTGCTCCACGGCCACGCCGGGACCCTGCTGGCCGAAGGCCGCTGAGGAATGCCGCGCGCGGCCGACACCCCCGAGCCGGCCGCGCGCGGCACGGTCCGTGCGCGGACCGCCGAGCGACAACAGCGAGAGCGCCGGGTGGGACCGGCACCGCCGAGTGAGACCGGAGACCACGCCATGACCCGTTGGGGGATCACCCTTCCACTGCCGGGCGTACCCCTGCCCGGGCACCGCACGCTCGTGGAGCGGCTGCCCGACCTGGGCTACACCGACCTCTGGACGGCCGAGACCGCGGGAACCGACGCCTTCTCGCCGCTGGTCCTGGCCTCGCAGTGGGCACCCGGCCTGCGGCTCGGCACCGCCATCGTCCCGGTGTTCACCCGTGGCCCGGCGCTCCTCGCGATGAGCGCCTCGGCCGTCGCCGAGTGCGCTCCCGGCCGGTTCGTGCTGGGCATCGGCGCCTCCTCGCCCGGCATCGTCGAGGGCTGGAACGGCATGACCCACCACGCCCCGTACGGCCGCACCAGGGACACGCTGCGCTTCCTGAAGTCGGCGTTCGCCGGCGGCGCGGTGAACACCGAGTACCCCACCTTCGCCGTACGCCAGTTCCGGCTGGAACGACCCCCCGCCGTCGTACCGCCGATCATGCTCGCCGCGCTGCGGCCCGGCATGCTGAGGCTGGCCGCGACCGAGGCGGACGGCGTGATCACCAACTGGATGGCGCCCGGCGACGTGGCGAGGATCAGGGCCGAGACCGGCCCCGGGCCGGAACTCGTCGCCCCGGTCTTCGTCTGCCCCACCGAGGACGCCAGGGCCGCCCGGCGGGTCGGCCGGATGATGATCAGCCGCTACCTCACCGTACCCGCCTACCGGGCCTTCCAGGACTGGCTCGGGCGGAGCGACGCCCTCGCCGCTATGTACCGGGCCTGGGACGCGGGCGACCGCTGGCGTGCGGGCATGGCCCTGCCGGACGAGGTGGTCGACGAACTGATCGTGCACGGCAGCCCGGAGGAGTGCAGGGCGCGCGTCAAGGCGTACACCGAGCACGGCCTCGACACCCCGCTGATCGCCCTCCTGCCCGTCGACGACTCCGACCCCGTCGCCCACGTCGAGGCGCTCGCGCCCGCCCGGGACTGACGCCGTGCTGACCACGATCCTGCCGTCCTACGTCGCCGCCGCCGAGTCGTTCACCGACCTGCCCGGGGCGAGGCTGCTGCCGGAGGAGCGGGCGCCCGCCGCCGCGATGAGCCGGGAGCGGCGGGGCGAGTTCGCGACGGTGCGGCAGTGCGCCCGCCGCGCCGGCCGCCGCCTCGGACTGCCCCCCTTCCCGCTGCCGCCGGGCCGGGCCGGCGCCCCGCGCTGGCCGCACGGCGTGGTGGGCAGCCTCACCCACTGCCGCGGCTACCGTGCCGCCGCCGTGGCCCGGAGCACCCGGGCGCGGGCCGTCGGCATCGACGCCGAACCGCACGAGCCGCTGCCGGACGGCATGCTGCGCAGGATCGCCCTCCCCGAGGAGCGGGCGCGACACGACACCCTGCGCGCCCAGGACCCCGGCGTCTGCTGGGACCGGCTGCTGTTCTGCGCCAAGGAGGCCGTCTACAAGGTGTGGTCACCGCTCGCCGGCGAGTGGCTGGGCTTCCATGAGGCCTCCATACGCCTCGAGGCGTCCCCGCGGTCGTTCACCGCCCGGCTGCTCAGGCCGGTGCCGGACCGGGCGGCCGGGGCCCTGCCGCCCGACCTGCACGGCCGCTGGACCGCCGACCGCGACCTGCTCCTCGCCGCCGTCGTCGTGCGCCGGTGAACGCCCGGCCCCGCCCCCGCACGACCCGCCCCGGTGCGCGGCGCCGCCCGCGTCCACCGGGCCCTGCTCCGTTTCGTACGCCCGACTCCCCGCGCACCGGCCCGACCGGTGACCACAGCAAGGTGTAAGGACCTATGGCGACTCGCATACTCGTGACCGGTGGCGCCGGTTTCATCGGCTCCCACTACACGCGCACCCTCCTCGGCCCGCAGGGGCCGGGCGACGTGTCCGTGACCGTCCTCGACAAGCTCACCTACGCCGGCAACCCGGCCAATCTCGACGCCGTGCGCGGCCACCCCGGATTCGCCTTCGTCCAGGGGGACATCTGCGACTCCGGCACCGTCGACCGGCTCATGCGGGAGCACGACCAAGTGGTGCACTTCGCCGCCGAGTCCCATGTGGACCGGTCGATCGACGGCGGCGCGGAGTTCATCCGGACCAACGTCCTCGGCACCCACACCCTCGTCGACGCCGCCCACCGGGCCGGCATCACCACCTTCGTCCAGGTCTCCACCGACGAGGTGTACGGCTCGATCGACACCGGCTCGTGGCCCGAGACCCACCCCCTGCGCCCCAGCTCGCCCTACTCGTCGGCGAAGGCGTCCGGAGACCTGGTGGCACTGTCGTACCACCACACCCACGGCCTGGACGTACGGGTCACCCGCTGCTCCAACAACTACGGTCACCACCACTTCCCCGAGAAGCTCATCCCGCTGTTCGTCACCAACCTGCTGGACGGCCGGAAGGTCCCGCTGTACGGCGACGGCAGCAACGTCCGCGACTGGCTCCACATCGACGACCACGTCCAGGGCATCGAGCTGGTACGCACCCGCGGACGGGCCGGGGAGATCTACAACATCGGTGGAGGCACCGAACTCTCCAACGACGAGCTGACCCGCCTGCTGCTCAAGGAGTGCGGCGCGGACTGGGACGCCAGCGTCGAGTACGTCACCGACCGCAAGGGACACGACCGGCGCTACTCCGTCGACTGCACCAAGATCCGCCGGGAACTGGGCTACGAGCCGCGCGTCCCGCTGGAGGAGGGCCTCGCCGCCACCGTCCAGTGGTACCGCGACAACCGGGACTGGTGGGAGCCGCTGAAGAGGCGGGCCGAGCTGTGACCGCGCACCACCGGCTCCCCGGCCCCGCCGGGGGAGCGGACCGGGGCCCGTGGCTGGTGACCGGGGCGGGCGGCATGCTCGCCCGCGACGTCCTGGCCGAGCTGACACGCGCCGGCATCCGCACGGTCGCGGCGCGCCGGAGCGCCCTCGACGTCACCGACCCCGTGGCGGTACGCGCCTTCATCACCTCCCACCGCCCCTCCGTCGTGGTCAACTGCGCCGCCTGGACGGCCGTCGACGACGCGGAGGACCGGGAGGCCGACGCGCTCGTCGTCAACGGCACGGCGGTGCGGCTGCTGGCCCGGGCGTGCCGCGACGCCGGAGCCGTCCTGCTGCACCTGTCCACGGACTACGTCTTCGCCGGGGACGCCACCCGGCCGTACCGGGAGGACGACCCGACAGGACCCCGCACCGCCTACGGCCGCACCAAACTCGTGGGCGAACGGGCCGTCCTGGACACCCTGCCGGACACCGGCTACGTCGTGCGCACCGCCTGGCTCTACGGGGCGGGCGGCAACAGCTTCGTCCGCACCCTGCTGCGCCTGGAGCGCGAACGCGACACCCTGGACGTGGTCGACGACCAGCGCGGCCAGCCGACCTGGACGGTCGACCTCGCGCACACCCTGGTCGCGCTGGGACGAGCGGCCCTGTCCGGCGCCGCACCGCCCGGCGTCTACCACGGCACTTCGGCCGGCGAGGCCACCTGGCACGCCCTCGGCCGGGAGATCTTCCGGCTGATCGGCGCCGACCCCGCCCGGGTACGCCCGACGACCAGTGACGCCTACGCCCGCCCGGCTCCCCGGCCCGCCTACAGCGTGCTGGGGCACGACCGCTGGCACACCGCGGGCATCGCACCCATGAGGGACTGGCGGTCCGCCCTGGCCGCCGCTCTCCCCGGTATCGCGCACCGCGCCACCGGAGAAGTCCACACCGACCGCGAGGAATCCCCGTCCGTATGCGACCGCTGTCCATAGAAGGCGCCTGGCTCCACGAGCCGACGATCTTCCCCGACGAGCGCGGCGACTTCCACGAGTGGTTCCGCCGCCAGGAGTTCGGCGAGATCACCGGGCAGGAGCTGAGGCTCGCCCAGGCCAATCTGTCCGTCTCCCGGCGCGGTGCGCTGCGCGGCATCCACTTCGCCGACGTACCGCCCGGCCAGGCCAAGTACATCAAGTGCGTACGCGGAGCGGTGCTCGACGTCGTCGTCGACATCCGGACGGGCTCCCCGACGTACCGCCAGTGGGAGAGCAAGCTGCTGGACGACCGCAACCACCGCGCCGTCTTCCTCTCCGAGGGGCTGGGCCACGGCTTCCTCGCGCTGACCGACGACGCGACCGTGGTCTACCTCTGCTCCGAGGGGTACGCGCCCGGCCGGGAGCACGGCATCCACCCGCTGGACCCCGCGCTGGCCATCGACTGGCCGGCCGGCATCGACCCGCTGCTCTCGCCGAAGGACTCCCGGGCACCCACCCTGGCCCAGCTCGAGGAGGCGGGGGCCCTGCCCTCGTACGAGCAGTGCACGGCCTTCCGCAGGGGCCTGCGTCCCGTGTGAAACGGGCACGCGCAAGGGCCGGGGTACGGACACACCGTCCGCGCCCCGGCCCTTCGGCCGTTCCGGTACGCCGCTCAGGACCCCGGCGGGATGAGGTCCGGGCGGGTCCAGCCGTCCAGGTCGTACTCCGCCATGCACTGCTCCGCGAAGCCCTTGAGCGCGTCGGCCCGCCCGTTCGCCTGGTACGCCATGAGGGTCTGTACGCGGATGCCCTCGTGGTCGCCGCCGTAGTTGCGCTCGTACAGCTCGTGCCGGGCGGCGAACTCGCTGCCGACCGCGTCCCACAGCAGCTTCAGCAGTTTCACCCGGTCGATGGCCTCGATACCGTGCGAGCCGCGCAGATACCGGTCCAGATAGGGGCGGATCTCCGGGTTCTTCCAGTCGCTCGCATGCGAGTTGAGGTAGATCAGCGCGCTGCCGACGGTCTGCTGGATGATCTCGCGGATCCGCGGGTAGCCGACACCCATGAAGGTGCGGTACGCGAGCCCGTAGTGCAGATTGGGCTGCACCGACCCGTCCGACCACGGCGTGGACGAGGAGATCATCGCGTCCGACAGCCCCCAGAACATGTCGCGCCAGTTCAGGACCTCGCCGATCTGCGCCTGCACACCACGGAACTTGGACGTACCCGTCGCCTCGACCGCCTTGAGCAGACAGCCCGCGATGAAGTCGAGCTTGACCGCAAGGCGGGCGCAGCCGTGGAAGGTGAAGCGCTCCAGGAAGCCCGACTTCGTGGCGAAGGAATTGGCCGACGCCGCGTCGTACATGAACACGTTCTCCCACGGCACCAGGACACGGTCCATCACGATGATGGAGTCGTTCTCGTCCAGCCGGCTCGACAGCGGCCGGTCGAAGGGGCTGCCCAGGACGGCTGCCTGCATCTCGTAGGAGCTGCGGCAGAGCAACTTCAGCCCGGGGCTGTTCATCGGCACGGTGAAGACCGCGGAGAACTCCTTCTTGCGCAACGGCAGCCCCATGTGCGCGATCAGGTTGGCGTTGGTGAGCGCCGATCCCGTGGCCACCACCTTGGCACCGCTCACGATCAGGCCCGCGTCGGTCTCCTCCTCCACGTGCACCACCACGTCGCCGATGTGGTCGGCCGGCCGGTCCCGGTCGATGGGCGGGTTCACGATGGCGTGGTTGAAGTACAGCACCCGCTCCTGCGCCCGCTTGTACCAGCCGCGCGCGTTGTCCGCGAACGGCCCGTAGAAGTCGGCGTGGGCGTCCAGCGTGCCGAAGAACGCCGCCTTGTAATCGGGGGTACGCCCCATCCAGCCGTACACGAGCCGCTGCCAGCCGACGATCGCGTCCCGTGCCTCGCGCAGATCCGCCGCACTGCGGGCCGTCTTGAAGAACGGGTGCGTGAAACCGCCGTTCCCGGTGTCCGTCGGTACCGACAGGACGCCCTTGGCCTCCGGGTCGTGGAGCGCGTCGTACAACTGGGCGATGGACCGGGCGCTGTTGCGGAAGGCGGGGTGCTCGGTGACGTCGGACACGCGCTCACCGTGGATGTAGACACTGCGCCTGTCACGCAGCGAGTCGAGGTATTCCTCGCCCGTCATGGGGCGGACGTCGTTCGGTGCGCCGGTACCGGCGGCCGGCCGCGCATGCGTCGTCAACTGGGCCTTCTTTCACACGGCGTACGGCCGGCCAGGCGGGAGCGTCGTGGGGCCTCCCGCCTGACCGGCGCGTACGGAAACGAACGGGGGTCAGGACTTGTGGAGCTGCCGCAGGTACGCGTACGTGCTCGGCAGCGTCTCGACGAGCTCGCGCTGCCGCCGCTTGACGTCCTCGAACAGCGGCTGCGCACCGGCCACCGACTCCGGCTTGTGCGCCAGCGCGGGCAGCGGGGCGTCGGGCTCCAGGCCGAGCCCGGCGAAGATGCAGTAGTAGCTGCCGTTGGTCCAGAAGTTCCGGAACTCCGCCTCGAAGTTGCCGTAGTACGTCGACTCGTCGGTGATCGGCGAGTTGATGGGCAGGCCGGCCTTGTACGCGGCGATCTTCTTCTGGATGTTCTCCGGCAGCGTCAGCTCCTTGTTGGCCCGCCAGAAGGGGGTGTCGTTGCGCGGTGCGTAGTAGAAGTGGGCCTGGATGAAGTCGCGGGTGTCGTCGAACATCACCTCGATCTCGTGGTTGAAGCTGTCCACGAGACCCTGGTTGAAGGTCTTGTCCGGGAAGTGCTTCGCGAGCTGGTAGATCGCGGCGCTGGTGAAGTAGATGCCCGTCGACTCCAGCGGCTCCAGGAAGCACGACGACAGACCGATGCTGACCACGTTGTTCACCCAGGCGCGGCGGTTCCGGCCGACCCGGAACCGGATGTGGTTGAACCGGGTCTTCTCCGGGTCGAGACCCCACATCTCACTGAACTCCCGCGTCGCCTCCTCCTGGGTGGCGAACTTGCTGGAGTACACGTACCCGGAGCCGAAGCGGCCCAGCATCGGGATCTTCCACGCCCAGCCGGACGACATCGCGATGGCTGAGGTGTACGGCTCGACGCCGTTCGCCTCGTCGTCGTGCGGGATCGCGGTGGCGACCGCGCTGTCGCACAGCAGGTGGTCGCTCATGTCGATGAACGGCTCTTCGAGGGCCTTGTTGATGAGCAGCCCGCGGAAGCCCGAGCAGTCGACGAACAGGTCCGCCTCCAGCGCGAGACCGCCCTTGGTGTGCAGCGCCGTGACGTACCCCCGCTCGTCCTGCTCCACCCGCACCATCTCGTCCTGGACGTGGTTCACGCCCTGCTTCGAGGTGGCGAAGCGGCGCAGGAAGTCCGCGACGAGGTGGGCGTCGAAGTGCCAGGCGTACCGGGTCGCGGCCGTGCCGTCGAGGTGACGCGGCGCCTTCATGGCGTCCATCACCGGCGGCTCCGTGAAGCACGCGTAGTCGAACGGCTCCGTGGTGGCGCCCTCGTGCTTCCGCTTGAACCAGTAGTGGGACAGCGGCGTCTGGTCGTGGTCGGGCAGCAGCCCGAACGGGTGGTAGAAGTGGTCCGGGCGGTCGTCGGGCAGCGTCCGCGGGCCGGCCTCGCCACGCCCCTCGGTACGCCAGTTGATGAACCGCACCGCCATCTTGAAGCTCGCGTTGCACTCCCGCATCCAGTCGTCCTCGGCGATGCCGAGGTAGTCGAAGAAGGAGCGCTGCAGGTTCGGGACCGTCGCCTCACCCACCCCGATGCGCGGGATGCCCGGTGCCTCCAGGACGGTGATGTCGACCGTGTCCTGAAGGGCCTTGCCCAGATAGGCGGCGGTCATCCAGCCCGCGGTGCCGCCACCGAGGATGACGACCTTCCGTATCCGCGTGTCAGCACTGTTCATCTTGCTCACCCTCGTTTCCGGGTCTGCGGCAGGGGACGAATCCTCAGTGTCGGAAGGGGCTCGATCGAACGGCTATCAGAGCGGGCGCCGGCGTTGATAGGGAATCGATAGACCTCCTCCCCAGACTGCCGAGGACTGAGGAGGACCCGCGATGGGCGACTGGATCATCGACTGGACCACCGGAGCGGTCACCGACGGCCCGCTCCCCGCACTCGTCTGCCTGCCGCCCGCCGGAGCCGGATGCCTGCGGTTCGGCTCCTGGCAGCACCCGCTCGCGGGCACCGCCGAGGTGTTCGGGGTCCAACTGCCGGGCCGGGAGGACCGCTGGCACGAGCCCATGCCGGACACCTTCGACCAGGCCGTCGACACGATCGTCACGGCCCTCACCCGCAGGCTCGGCCGCTCCCGCCCCCTCGTCCTGTACGGACACAGCTTCGGAGGCCTCCTCGCCTACGAGGTGGCGCGCCGCACCACGCCGTACGCCCTGGTCGTCAGCGGTTGCCGGGCCCCGGCCCGCGCGCCGGGCACGGGCCGCCGCACCGCCGGCTCCCCGATCCGCCAGGAGGAGCTGGACCGGCTCCTCGACACCGACGACCCCGGCCTCGACCCCGGCCAGGCCAACGGCCTGCGCGACCTGGAGCTCCGGGAACTCGCCCTGGAGATGCTCCGCAAGGACGCCGCGCTCTCCCGGAGCTACACGCACAGGCCCGACCCGCCGCTGCGGGTTCCCGTGCACGTCTGGGGAGCGGACGACGACCCGACCGTGACCCCCGCCGAGCTCGACCGGTGGGCCGCGGCCACCACCGGCCCCCTGCACCGTCACCAGGTCCCCGGCGGGCACCACGCGGTGCTGCGCCGCCCGCAGCGGCTGCTCGCCCACCTGGCCGGACTCCTGCGGGCCGCGGCCGCCGCCCCGGCCCCGGCCGACCTCACCACCGCGGCCACCGCCGCCGTATCCGCAGCTCGCCCCACAGGAGCCTGACATGCACATCGACCTCCTCGACCCGGCGCCCTTCGCCAGGAACGACTTCTGGGAGACCTTCGCCTGGCTGCGCGTCAACGACCCGGTGCACCGCCATCCGGAGCCCGACGGGGACGGCTTCTGGGTACTCAGCAAGCACCGCGACATCAGCCGGGTCTACACCGACAGCGAGACCTTCAGCTCGGCCGCCGGCATGCGCCTCGGCAGCGACCCCGGGGCCGTCGCCGCCGTCGCCCAGCGCATGCTCATCGTCTCCGACGCCCCCCAGCACACCCGCCTCAAGCGCGCCCTCCACCAGGCGCTCGGCCCGCAGCGCATGCCGCGGATCGAGGCCCTGGTCGAGAAGGTCGTCGCCGAACTGGCCCTGGAGTACCTCGAACGCGACACGTTCGACTTCATCGACCTCGCCAAGCAACTGCCCAACCGCGTCGTCTGCGCCCTCATGGGCATCCCGCACGCCGACTGGGCCTGGATCGGACAACTCACCACCGAGGCCTTCGACTCCGACGACGAGATGGAGCGCAGCAGCGCCCACTCCGCGATCTTCGTGTACTTCATGGAGCTGCTCAGGGAGCGGCGGGCACACCCCGCCGACGACCTGATCAGCCACATCGCCCACGACACACAGGTGGACGAGGGCGGCGGCGAGCAGCGCCCGCTCACCGACGAGGAGATCGTCTTCAACTGCAACGGCATCCTGTCCGGTGCCAACGAGACCACCAGGTACTCGGCCGCCGGAGCGGTCCACCAGTTCGCCGAGCACCCCGAGCAGTGGCGGCTCCTGAAGGAACTCGGCGAGGCCGGTGTCGCTCCCGCCGTCGAGGAGGTCCTGCGCTGGACCACCCCCGGCGTCCACGCACTGCGCACGGCCACCCGGGACACCGAGATCAACGGAACGAGGATCGCCGCCGGCGACCGGGTCACCCTGTGGAACGTCTCCGCCAACCGTGACGAGGAGCTGTTCACCGACCCCCACACCTTCGCCGTCGACCGGCGCCCCAACCGGCACATCGCCTTCGGCCACGGCCGCCACCTCTGCCTCGGCGCACACCTGGCCCGGTTCGAACTCGCCGCGCTGCTCAAGGAGTTCATGCGGACCCTCGACGGCTTCGAACTCAGCGGCCCGGTCCGCTACAACTCCTCCAACTTCACCTGGGGCATCAAGAGCCTCCCGGTGCGGTTGCTGCGCCGCCGGGCGATGGCGGGAGCGGCGTGATGGCCCGGCCGATGCGCGTCCTGCTCACCTGCTACCCCGAGCGCACCCACTTCCTGCTGATGGCCCCGCTGGCGTGGGCGCTGCGCACGGCGGGACACGAGGTCCGGGTGGCCTGCCAGCCGAAGATGGCCGCCGTCGTCCACCAGGCAGGGCTCACCGCGGTGCCCGTGGGAAGCGACCGGGACCTGTGGCAGATCGTCGGCCGGGTCGACGGCCCCGGGGCGCGCCGCGCGCCCGGCCTGCTCCCCCCGTACGACGCGGCGGAACGCATGCCCGAGGACATCACCCTGGAGTCGCTCCGCGAGGGCTACCGGGTCCGGGTCGACAGCACGCACAAGATGACCAACGTGCCACTGGCCGGCGCCCTCGTCGACTACGCCCGGCACTGGCGGCCCGACCTGGTGCTCTGGGAGCCCCTCACCTTCGCGGGCGCCATCGCCGCGCAGGCCGTCGGCGCCGCCCACGCCCGCGTACTGATCGGTGCCGACGTGCACGGCATCACCCGCGAACACTTCGTGGCCCTGACGGCCCAGCAGCCGCCGGAGGACCGCGGTGACCCGCTCGGCGAGTGGCTCGGCGGCTACGCCCGGCGCTACGGCCACGAGTTCACCGAGGAACTGTGCACCGGACAGCTGTCGATCGACCCCCTGCCGCCGTCCCTCCAGTTCCACGCGCCCGGCCTCGACTACCGCTCGCTGCGCTTCACCCCCTACGGCGGGCCGGCCGTGGTCCCCCGCTGGCTGTGGGAGCCGCCGCGCCGCCCGCGCGTGGCCCTGACCCTGGGGCTCACGGTCACCGACCACGCGATAGGCCTCCCCATCGACGTCCAGGAGATCCTCGACGCGGTGGCGGACCTCGACATCGAACTGGTCGCCACCGTCAACGACGAAGCCCGGGCCAAGCTCACCCGCGTCCCCGACAACGCGCGCCTCGTACCGTACGTACCGATGCAGGCCCTGCTGCCGACCTGCGCGGCGGTCATCCACCACGCGGGCGTGGGCACCCTGAACACCGCCGCGTTCTACGGCGTGCCGCAACTGGCCCTGCCGTGGGACGTGGACCAGCCCATGCTGTCGCGCCGCCTCGCCCGACATGGCGCGGGCCTCACGACCCACTCCGTGGAAGCCACCGGGCCGATCGTCCGCGACAGCCTGCTCCGGCTGCTGGAGGAGGAGTCGTTCCGCCGCCGCGCGGCGGACCTGCGGGACGAGATGGCCTTGGTCCCGCACGCCAACGACCTGGTCCCCGAGCTCGTCGACCTGTCAGCCGCCGCCCACAGGTAAACCGCCCACCCGCCACGCCTCCCGGCCCCCGGCCCTCCGCACGCGGGAGCGGGCCGGCAGCCCCAGCCCGAGGCTCCGCCGCGCGGGACCGGCCGGGGGGCGACCCCCCGGCCGGGGCTCGTGTCGTGCGGGGGCCACCCCGAGGGGTGCCCTGAGGGGCGGGGCCGACAGGGCGGCAGGGTCCGGGGACGTCAGCGGGCGGGGAGCGCGGCCTCGATCAGGTCGGCGGCCCGGTGGGTGCCGCCCTCGGCCGCCATCTCCCGCCGGACGCTCGCGACGCGCGCGGCCACCTCCGGGTCGTCGACCAGGGCGCACACCGCCTCGCGCAGCGCCTCCGCGGTGACCTCGTCCTTGCCGAGGCAATGGGCGACTCCCAGCTCCTGGAGCATCCGCGCGTTCCCGAACTGGTCGGCGGCCTGGGGGACGGCGACCATGGGGACGCCGTGCGCGAGTGCCACCTGAATGCTGCCCGGCCCGGCGTGCGTGACGAACACGTCCACCCGGTCCATGATCGACAACTGCGGTATCCACCCCCGCAGTTCCACGTTGTCCGGCAGCTCACCGAGGTCGTCCGGGTCGATGCCCCCGCCGGTCTGGAGGACGACGTGCCAGCCCGGCAGCCCGCCGAAGGCGGCGAGGCAGGCGCGGTAGAGCGCCGGCGCCCGGGTGAAGATGGTGCCGAGCGAGACCAGCACCACTCTCTCGGCGTGCGGCGGACGCCGCCAGTCGTCCCGGACCGTGACCGTGCCGGAACCCCGGCAGGGGCCGGTGAAGCTGTAGACGGAACCGTCCACGCGGTCGGCGTGCGGTTGCAGGACCTTGGAGATCACCACCACACAGCGCTCGGGGCGGCGCGCGGCGCGCCCGGCCGCCAGACCGGCGGCTCCGAGCCAGCCGTGCGCGGCCGCGTCCGGGCCGGTGCCGTCCCGGATGTCGTCCTCGTACCCCTCCCACGCGACCGCGGTCGGGCTGACCTGGACGGCGGGCACTCCCCAGCGGTCCGCCAGGACGCGCCCCGCGTAGGCCACGGGGTCGTGCAGGACGAGGTCGGGCCGGTCGTTCCCGTACGCCTCCGTCAGCTGCGGCAGGGCCCGGCCGGCCTCGGCGAGGAACAGTCGCAGATGCCCGGTCAGTTCGGTGCCCCAGGCGTCGGTGTCGTCCTTGGGCGGGAGGGACGAGGAGTGAACGCGGGGCTCGGCGCCCGTGGAGGCGACGAGTTCGGCGAATTCCTCCGCAATGGCGTATGTGACGCGATGCCCCCGGGCGACGAGTTCCCGTATCACTTCCAGACTGGGCTGAACGTGACCGTGGGCTGCGACATTGAACATGGCTATATGCGCCGGTCCCCGTGACCCGGCGGAATGCGAAATGGTCATGGCCGAAAGGCTAGGAGAAACGGGCCGCACAGCGGCCGGTGACCGGGCGACAAATGCACCGGAGGCTCCGCCCGGCACGCGACTCGGCCGAGTCGCGCCCGCCCGGCGGAGCCGCGGACCGGATCAGACCGCTGCGGACTCCTCCATGCGGCGGCGCAGGCTGAGCGGGCGCATGTCGGTCCACACCGTGTCGATGTGGGCCAGGCACACCTCGCGGCTGCCCTCGGTTCCCTCCGCGCGCCACCCTGCCGGAAGGGGCCGGTCCGCCCACCAGATCGAGTACTGCTCCTCCTCGTTGACGACCACGCGGTACGCGCGGTCCGAGGTGCTGCTGTGGCTGTCCATCAGTTATCTCCTGTGACTGGGGCTTGTCGTACCGGCGCCCTACGAGGCCGGGGAGACCTCGATGCGCCGCACGGCCGCCGTGAACTCGGCGTAGGTGCCGGCCCGGTGCGCGATGCCGGCGATGTGCTCGGCGATCTCACGGAACGTCCTGCCCTCGAACCCCTCGAGCTCTTCCAGGATCTTCATGTCGAGCTCGTTCTCCAGGTCGAGCAGGACCTGGACCATCGAGAAGGAGTCGAGGTCGAGCAGCTCCTTCGGCTCCGGGACGTCGGGCTGCTCGGCACAGATGGCGACCGCCGTCAGACGTATCTGCTCGGTGAACGCATCGATGAGAGCAGGGTCGTCGACCTTATTCACTTCATTTTCCTGCATGGTGTGTAGTCAGCGCTCCTTCGCCGCTCGGATCGGCTCGGTAATTCTGCCGCACGGCGGTCATGAATTGGGCGGATAAAGTTCGGCGATGCGGTCCGACCGTAACTCCGGAATAGGCGCGTGAGCAACGGCGTGAATGCCGGGACGCGTTCCCCGTTCGGCAGCGGCGGGAAACGGCCGGGGGGGGGGGGGGGGGGGGGGGGGGGGGGACCCACACCCCCCCCACCCCCCCCCCCTGCCCTCACGGGGGGGAGTCCCTTTCGGTGGGGGGGGGAGAGGGGGGCGCAAAGGCCGGGAAGGC
>NZ_JBVJAH010000004.1:0-228544 GCF_055590785.1 Streptomyces sp. NPDC041796 | reverse complement strand
GTTGTTTCCACACGGAATCTAGGGAAGGGGCGCGGAAGCAATGGGGGGAGTGCGGGGGCGTCTTCCTTGGTCGAGGGGAGGGGAAAGGGGGGGGGGGGGGCCCCCCCCGCCCCCCCCCCCCCCCCGGCCCTCCCCCCGCGCGGCCTACTGCCCCCGCGCGTGGGCGGCCGCGGCGTCGAGCCGGGCCATCGCCCACGACTGCAGGTCCTGCTCCGCCGCCGAGGCCGCCTGGCTCCACCGCTGCCACCGGTCCTGCGGCAGGTTGAGCTGGATCTGCATGCGGGACTCGACGGCGGCGGCCCCTTCCTCGCCCTGCCGGGCTGCTCGCACCCGGCTGCGGAGGAAGCTCTTGGACCAGTTGAGCCGTTCGGCACGGTCCAGCCAGAACTCCTGCTCGTCCTCCGGCAGGCCCGCCAGCTCGGCGTGGTGCTGGAAGCTCAGCGTGGGGCGGCGGCGACGCGGTACGTAGCGCCGGGCCACCCAGGCGTAATTGCGCAGGGTCTGGTAGTCGAGAAGTGTTTCCTCCACCGCGTGGCGATAGCGGTCCGGGTAGGCGGAACGGCCGTAGATGAGCCAGTCGCCCAGCCACCACGCGGACGATTCCGCGGCGCCGGAGATCTTGTTGCCGATTTCCTGCCACTCATCGAGCGGAATGGCAGGCGGAAGGTGCAGGGCCGTGCTTCTGGCGACGGACGCCTCCATGGCGCGCGCCGTGGTTTTCCGTGAAGTGACGTGAGTGGGGGTGACATGAGTGGGGGTGACCTGCGTGTTCTGCCGCAAATTCGCCATGTCGTAAGCCTTACGTATTGAGTTGCATTCACCTGCTCTGGCGGGGAGAACCCCTCGGTTGGTGCGGGCACTCGCCGGGAGTGTCCACTGCGCCAACTCCTCAGCCGTACCGATGATTCCCGGCCAAGCGCGTGCGGTCCATCAGAATTTCCGCGCCTGTCCCGCCGGCGAGACAGGCGGTTGCTCGCCGGGCCGTCCGGGGGAGGAACCGCTGGTGGGCCCGGGACCGCACCTCCCGGCCGCCTCCCGTGGCACGCCCCGCGAACCGGTGGCGAGCGGCCTTGGGCCGCCAGTGGTCCACGCGCGTCACAGCGTTCCGCCCGTACCCATGGAGGGCGCCCCGCCGAGACCTCTGCCGGAGTCCTTCCTTCCGCCTGTCGGCGGGCACACATCCACGCACGCGTGAGTTGTCCACCCGTTGAACACCGCGCTCGGCACAGTGAATTCGAGCCACTCGACACCGATGGTGTTCGTGCTAACTTCCACCGTGATTCGAGTGGTGGAGAGGTGCACATCGAAACGGGGGCGTTTGTGGAATTCCGAGTTCTGGGCCGAGTAGAGGTGCGTCGCGAGGGAAAGCGGATCCTGCTTCCCGGCGTGAAACAGCACACTGTTCTCGCGGCCCTTCTGCTCGCCCGCGGCCGGGTGGTCTCGGACGACTGCCTGAGCCGCTTGTTGTGGGGATGGAATCCGCCCGCGACAATGAACGCCCAGCTTTATTCCCATGTGTCGAGACTGCGCCGCCTGCTGGGCGACGATGTCTCCATCACGCGCATGGCGCCGGGCTACGCCCTCGACATCGGCTCCTGCTCCTTCGACCTCGCCGTCTACGAACGGCTCAGCGCCGCCGGACACGAGGCCCTGCTCGCCGGTGACATCGACACGGCCGGTTCAGTGCTGCACGAGGCGCTGTCGCTGTGGCGCGGCCCGGTGCTCACCAACGTCACCGAGCAACTGGCCGATGCGGAGGCCCCGTCGCTGAGGGAGGCCCGCCTGACGACGCTGGAGGAGCGGGTGGCCGCCGACCTGGCGCGCGGCATGCACCACCGGCTGGTCGCCGAACTCTCCGACCTCGTACGGGAGCACCCGCTGCGCGAGCGGCTGAGGGGACAGCTCATGACGGCGCTCGTCGGCGCGGGGCGCAAGGGCGAGGCGCTGCACGTCTACCACGAGGGGCGGCGCCTGCTCGTGGAGGAGCTGGGGGTGGAACCGGGCGAGGAGCTGAACGCCGTCTACCACGCGGTGCTCGACGACACCGTACCGGCCGCGGCCGCCGCGCCCAGCAGGGTGGTACCGCTGATGCTGCCCCCCGACATCGCGGACTTCACCGGCAGGGAGCCGGAACTCATGAGCCTGGCGGACGAGCTGACCTTGGCCGCAACCGAGACCGAAGGTGCCTGGCGCCCCCGGCGTGCCGTGCTCCTGGGCATGCCGGGGGTGGGCAAGACGGCGCTCGCCGTCCGTGTCGCGCACGCCACCCGCGAGCACTTCCCGGACGGCCAGCTGTACGTGCGGCTGCGCGCCGACGACGGCAGCGCCCGGTCACCGGAGGAACTCCTCATGGTGCTGCTGAGGGCACTCGGGCACGGTGCGCGGGAGCTGGCGGGGCTCGGACCCGCAGCGCTGATCAGCCGGTACAGCACGGCGCTCGCCGGCCGTCGGGTCCTGGTCGTCCTGGATGACGCGGTCAGCGACACACAGGTGGCGCCGCTGCTGCCGAACACCCCGCAGTCCGCCGTCCTGGTGACCGCCCGGGCCCCGCTGCCCTCGGTGGAGGGGGCGCGCATCACCGTGGTGGAACCGCTGGACGAGTCGGCGGCGCTCGGCCTGCTGGCCGCGACCGCCGGAAGGGCCCGCATCGCGGCGTCCGAGCAGGGCGCGCGGGCCGTGCTCGCCCACTGTGCCGGCCTTCCGCTGGCCATCCGGGTCGTCGGAACCCGGCTCGCCTGCCGACCCTACTGGGAACCGGAGTTGCTCGCCGAACGACTCGCGGACGACGACCGGCGTCTCGACGAACTGCGCTTCGGCGCCCTGAACGTCCAGCGACGGCTGCTGTCCGCCCAGCGGGGCCTCTCACGCGAAGAGGCCGTGGCGCTGGAACGGCTGGCCACCCTCGACAGTGCCGAGTTCGACACCGACACCGCCGCCTCGGCGCTCGTCGTCCCCTGGGCCGAGGCCGAGCGGCTGCTGGACGCCCTGGTCGACGCCGGGATGCTGCAGATCCGCAGGTCCGGCGGCCGGTGGGCCGCCTGCTACGGTTTCCATCCCCTGGTTCGCCTGTCCGTCAGGTCCGCCACCTGCGCGCAGGCGGCGTGACCCACCCCGCCCTCGGCGGGCCCCCGTTCACTCTTCTCCGGCATATCCGACTCGGCACGGCAGGAAAGGGACTCCGCGTGACGCGGCACATCGCCTTCGAACGGCTGCACAACTTCCGCGACCTCGGCGGCTACCGCACCGCCGACGGACGCGCCGTCGCCTGGCGCAGGCTGTACCGGGCCGACTCGCTCGGCAAACTGCGCGGTGCGGACTGGGACCGGTTCCTGGAGCTGGGCATCCGTACGGTCATCGACCTGCGTTACCCGTGGGAGATCGACGCGAAGGGCAAGGTGCCCGAGGCCGAGCGGTTCCGCTACGCGAACTGCAGCATCGAGCACCGGCCGTACGACCAGGCCGAGATCCACCCCGCCCTCGACCCGTGGCGGTACCTGGCCGACCGGTTCGCCGAGGTGACCGAGGACGGCCACGCGGAGATCCGGCAGGCCATCGAGCTCATCGCCGAGGACGAGGGGCCGGTGGTGTTCCACTGCACCTCCGGCAAGGACCGCACCGGCCTGATCGCCGCACTCGTCCTGACGCTGCTGGACGTCTCCGAGGACCAGATCCTCGCGGACTTCGCGCTCACCGAACTCGCCACCGAGCGCCTCACGGCCGACTGGCACGCGGCCAACCCGGGCCGGATCCTGAAATGGCCCGGTTACGGCCGCGCTCCCGCCGACATCATGGAACTGGTCCTCGCCGACCTGACCGCCCGGTACGGATCGGTGCAGGGCTACCTCAAGGACCGGGTCGGCATCACGGACGAGGTGACCGCCGGGCTGCGCGACCGCCTGCTGACCGGCACCACAGCCTGACGCACACCGGCCGGACGCTCACCGCGTCCCGCGGCCGGACGGCTTCGGCATCAGCGCGTGCAGCGCCCACTCCAGCGGCCCCCGCCTCAGCGGCGTCCGGCGGAAGACGAACGCCCAGACGGCGCAGGCCACCAGCGAGACCCCGCAGAAGGCGCCCAGCGCCGGCCAGCCGTGGTGGGGGTGGAGCTCGGCGCGCGCGACGACATGGACCGCGTACACCGACAGGCCCATCGTGCCGACGACGGCGAGCGGGCGCAGCAGCGTCGACACGACCCCGCTGCGGCAGGCCGCGACGGCCAGACCGATGAGCAGCAGGCCCGCACCGATGTTGGCGACGGTCTCGAACGGCGTCTGGCTGTAGGGCCCGTCGACCAGCAGCCAGGCCCACGAGGTGCTGGGAATGGCGCCCGCCTGCCTGGCGAGCACCGCCTGCACCGGATCGGGAGCGTCCACCGCGTACGCGTGGCTCTGGGCGATCGCCCGCAGCAGCGCCTCGCGCCCGCCCCCCGGCCCCAGCGCCAGCGCGGACAGGCCGTGCCCCGCGAGGGTGATCAGCGCCCCCCAGCCGATGAGACGGCGACCGGCACCCGGCCGGCGCAGGTCGACGAGGCGCCCCACGGCCATGCCGACGACGACGTACGGGAAGTACGTCAGCCACGGGTACGCGCCCGACAACAGCAGCGTGTCCAACGCGTCGGTGAACCCGGGCCAGCTGGTCACCGCCTCGAACCCGGGGTAGCGCCCGCGGCCGACGACGCGGTAGCCGAAGTACGGGCCGAGGACGTACGACAGGACCGGGCCGAGGACCACCGACACCGCGGCCACCGCGGTCAGGGCCCGGGTGCCCAGCCGGGCGAGCGGCTCCGCGGCGAGGAAGTACAGCGCGAAGAACGTGAGGATCACGGCGATCCCCGACCGCAGCTCGGTCAGCGCCAGCCCGAGCGCCGCGAGTACCGCGCAGCGCACGAGCGTGCCACGCCACGCGCCGGCCGGCTTGGGCCCGGGCCGGGTGCCGCCACGGGAGAGCGTCAGGGAGAGCCCGGCGATCAGGGTGAAGACGGCGGGAGCGCGTCCGTCGAACGCCACCAGCAGATGGCCCGCCCCCTCGGGCTTCGCGGGCGGGCCGATGTGCGCGGCGAACATGGCGAACACGGCGACGGCACGGGCCACGTCGACGCTGATCAGCCGCTCCCTCGGAGCCCGGCTCGTACCGGCGACGGCCGCCGCGCTCGTGGTCGATACCGTGTCGGCCGTCGATATGTGCGTCACCGTACTGATCCGCCCCCGCGCTCTTCGTCCCCTTGTCGGTTCATTTGTATACGCATGGGCGGGGGCGCCCTCAGCCGGGGGTGCCCTCCAGACCGTGCCCCAGCCCCGGGGCGAGCGGCAGCTCCACCTGTCCCGTCCCCGGCGTCGCCGCGAACGCCGCCGGCGCCAGCGGCTCCTCCTCCACCAGCAACGGGCCCACCAGGTCCGGCGGAACCGTGGCATGCGGCAGCGCCGCCGACAGATGCGCGGCCGCCAGCGTTGCCACCCCCAGTTCCGGCATCGTGCCGACCTTCACCGCGAGCCCCGCCGTCTGGGCCAGCGCGGCGATCTGACGCGCCCGGTACAGCCCGCCCACCTTCAGGATCTTGATGTTCAGTACGTCGGCGGCACCCCGCCGCACCACCTCCAGCGCGTCGTGCGCCGACTGCACCGACTCGTCCGCCATGACCCGGACCCCGCCGCGCGCCCGCAGCGCCGCCAGCCCCTCCAGGTCCCAGCGGGGCAGCGGCTGCTCCACCAGGTCCAGCCCGGCGTCCGCCAGCCGGTCCACCGCCCGGACCGCGTCACCCGGGGCGTACCCCTCGTTGGCGTCCAGCGACAGTTCCACCGGCTCAGGCACCGCCTTGCGCACGGCGGCCACCAGCTCCACGTCGAGTGCCGGATCCTCCCCGCCCTTGAGTTTGATGTGCCGGAACCCGGCCGCCGCGTACCGGGCCGCCTCCTCCGCCATCTCGTCGAGGGTGCCCAGCCCCACCACCCACGTCGTGGGCACCGGCCCGGCCACCCGCCCGCCGCCCAGCAGCAGGTGCGCCGGCCACCCGGCGTCGCGCGCCGCGAGGTCGTGCAGCGCCAGGTCCAGCGCCGCCTTGGCCAGGTGCTGGCCCCGGATGGCGGCGTCCATCGCGGCATGGGCGCCCGCCAGATCGCGCGGATCCCGCCCGACGAGCGCCGGCGCGACATGCTCGGTCACCGCCGCGCACAGCCCCGCGAGGGTCTCCCCGGTGTACGCGGTCATCGGCGACGCCTCGCCGAAACCCGACGCCCCGTCGGTCGTCCGCACCTCGACGACGAGGCTGACGAGCTCGGGACTGGTGCCGCTGCTGATGGCGAACGGCCGGCGGTAGCGGGCACGGACGACACGGGTGTGGAACGAGGCGATTCTCAACGGCGAGCTCCTTGGTCTCCGCCGTACGGCGCTCCCACCGCGGCGGCTGCGAAGTCGGGGTTTCGGCCCGGGCCGCAATCCGTGGACCCAGACCTAAAGCAGAACCCGGTAGACGATCGGGGGGCGGCCGGTCTGCCCTTCCTGACGACTGCCGGTCGGAACGGCGACGCCCGCCCGCTCCAGACGCTTGAGGATGCGGCGGGCCGTGCGCTGCTGTACGGACAGGTGCTCGGCGACCCGGTGGGCGGTGACTCCCGCGTCCCCGTCCGCCGCGGCCAGCTCCCGCAGCCGGTCCAGGGTCTGCGGGTGCAGTCCGACCCGGCGGGCCAGCAGCGCGGGGCTCTCCGGCGACGGGGCCGGCGACCCGGCGGGCCCGGCGTCGGCGGGGCCGGTCACCGTGGCGGAGTCCGGCGCGACGACGATGTCGACGTCGTCCACCATCGACACCACCGCGGCCGCCACCCCCACCGAACGCGCCCGGTTGACGGCCCGTCGGGCCAGCGCCTCCGCCTCCGCCGCCGTACGTCCCAGACCGAAGCCCACGTGCGCCGAGCCGTGCCGGGAGGCGAGGGCGTCGAGGAACGGTATGCGGGTGAACTGCTCCGTCGCCGTCTCCAGCACCCCGCGTGTCGTCACCAGCAGCCGTCGCCCGTCCGGCAACTCGGCCAGACTGCCACCGAGCACGCGTATGTCCTCCGGCAGTCGCGCGTCCACGCTCCCGCCGGGCAGCTCGACGATGCCGAGGGCCACCTGCGCGTCCCCGCTGTGCCGCACGGCCGTGGCGAGGACCAGCGCCTCCAGGGTCGCCAGTATCGAGTGCCGGGACGGGGCGAGACGCACCGCGTGCGTGTGCTGCTCCAGTGCGTGGAACGCCGAGCCGAGACAGGTGATGGCCACCCGGGTCTTCTTGGTGTCCCGCGCGTCCAGGTGGAAGTCGACGATGTCCTCGGAGGTCAGCCCGGGCCGGTACGGCAGCACCCGCACCCGGTCCGTGGGCAGCTTCGCCTCCGCCATCGTCTCCAGGACTTCCTCCCGGCGCAGCGTGTCGATCGACACCCGCGACACGTCGTGCCCGAGCCGCAGCAGCTCGACCAGCGCCCGCAGCAGCGTGGCGCCGTTGTACGGCACGTACATCGCCGGCCGGTCCAGCGCGCCCGCCGCGTCGGCCAGCGCGTGCGGCACGACGCCCGTGAACAGCAGCGCGTCCGCCCGTGACCGCGCACCCGCCACGACCTCGGTGGTCTCGTCCTCATGACGGTACGGCAGTGGCAGCAGCCGGGCGGACCCCGCGCGGCCACCGACCGCGACCACTTTCTGGACGAGGTCCTCGGGACCTATCACGCCGACCGTGAGCGGCATGGTCCGGTCTCCGTTCTGCCGGGTGGACTCGCGGGTGCGACTTGCTCGGTGACGCCTGATTGACGGCCGTCGACGGGAGTTCTACTTTCGGCCCAGGCCATAATCGCGTGCTGCCGAGAGGATAATCCCCCGATGCCGCAACGGGAAATGCCGCTGCCCACAGTTCTGGATCCCCGGGGAAGGACGTTCGGCGAGGAGGAACGCGCGGCGGTGCTCCGGGTCCTCGACTCGGCCGTCCTGTGCGGGGCGTTCGGCCGGGAGACCCGGGCGCTGGAGAGTGAGATGGCCCGGCTGTACGGGCGTGCCGAGGCCGTCTCGTGCAGCTCCGGCACCGCCGCGCTGCACCTCGCCGTCGCCGCCGCCGGGGTCGGCCCCGGCGACGAGGTCGTCACCACACCGATCTCCGACTTCGGCACGGTCGCCCCGGTCCTCGCCCAGGGCGGGCGGGTCGTCTTCGCCGACGTGCTGGCCGACGACGGGAACCTCGACCCCGACGCCGTCGAGGCGGCGATCACCCCGCACACCAAGGCCGTCATCGCCGTCCACCTGTTCGGCGGCGCCGCCGACACCGTACGGCTGCGGGAGATCTGCGACCGGCACGGGCTGCTGCTCATCGAGGACTGCGCCCAGGCCTGGCTCGGTGAGGACGCCGACGGCAGGCTGCTCGGCACCCTCGGTGACATCGCCTGCTTCAGTCTCCAGCAGTACAAGCACATCACGGCCGGCGACGGCGGCCTCACCATCACCGACGACCCCGGGCTCGCCACCCGGATGCGGCTGTTCATGGACAAGGGCTGGGACCGCGCCGAGGGCCGCATCCACCGCACCATGGGCCTGAACTACCGGATGACCGAGCTCGTCGCCGCGGTGGCCCGCGCCCAGCTCACCCGCGTCACCGACGTCGTCGCCCGCCGCCGGGTGAGCGCCCGGCGACTCGCCGAAGCCGTCGCCGGCCTGCCCGGGGTGACGATGCCCCAGGGCGTCCCCGGCCACGCCTGGTGGGTCGTCCCGCTCCTCGTCGACGACAACGCCCGCTGGGCCAAGGCGCTGGAGGACCTCGGCGTCCCCGCCCTCCCCGGCTATCTGGAGCGTCCGCTGTACGCCAATCCGGCACTGTCCGGGTACCCGCCGGGCCTGTGTCCTCGCGCCGAGCGGCTCATCGACCGTACGTTGCTGGTTCTGCCGTGGAACGAGGCCTACAGCGAGGACGACGTGGACCGGATCGCGCAGGCGCTGGGGAAGGTCGCCACCTCATGAGCGAGTCGCCGCAACGGACGTACGAGTGGCTCCGGCCGACCCCGGAGGAGAACATCGGCTGGGACGTCGACGTCCTGTACGGGCCATGGCCCCGCCACCACCGCGACACCGGCCTCGATGAGGTCCGCGCCCACCTCGCCCGTTCCCCCGTCGCGGGCGGCCTGGCCCTGTCCACCCGTGGCCCGCTCTTCGACGACGAGGCGGGCAACGCCGAAACGCTCCGCGACCTCGCCGACTGCCCCGAACTGCTGCCCGTCGGCACCGTCGACGTACGCGACGCCCTGACCGCGGAGGACCGCCTCGACGAACTGGCCGCCGCCGGGGTCCGGTTCCTGCGGCTGTTCACCCTCGAACAGGCGGCCGAGCCCGGCTTCCCCGGCTACCGGCGCGTGGTGGAGCTGGCGATCGACCGCGGCATGGTGCTGCTCCACGACGGCGACCCGCGCCGCTTCGGACCACCCCTGACGCAGCGCGGCGTGGACGTGATCTTCCTCGACCTGCACGCCTACCTGCTGGCCGACTTCCTTCTCATGGCCCGCGAGGAGCCCGGGTTCAAGGCCACCACCCGCATGCTGTCCGGCCCCGACTCCATCGAACGGGTCATCGACGCCGTCGGCCCGCACCACCTGGTCTTCGGCTCCCGCACCCCCTTCATGGACATCTCACCGCAGACCCTGAAGCTGCGGTACGCCGACATCTCGCCCGACGACCGCGCCGCCATCGCCACCAAGAACGTCGAGGAGCTGCTCGCCTGATGCCGATCATCGATGTGCACGCCCACGTGGGCCGCTGGCAGTTCCACCTGACGACCGGTGACGCGGACACCAACCTCGCCCAGATGGACCGCTACGGCATCGACCTGCAGATCGTCTCGGCGTCCGAAGCGGTGGTGTACGACGCGGTCGCCGGGAACGCCGCCCTCGGCGAGGCCCTGGAGACCCGGCCCAGGCTGCACGGGTACGCCGTCGTCAACCCCAACCGCATCGAGGAGAGCGCCGCCGACCTCCGCCGCTGCCTGGACACCGGCCGGTTCGTCGGCGCCAAGATCCACACCCACTACCCGGGGCGGCTGCCCGGCTGCCGCGAGATGGCCGAGGCCTTCGACGTCGTCGCCGAAGCCGGCGTACCGCTCCTCCTGCACACCTGGGGGCGCGAGGTCACCCTCCTCCCCGAGCTCGTGGAGGCCCGGCCCGGACTGCGCGTGATCATGGGCCACGCGGGCGGCGACGCCTGGCGCGAGGCGGCACACGCCGCGGCCGCCTGCGACCGCCTCTACCTGGAGCACTGCCGCACGGCCACCGACGCGGGCCGCGTCGCGTACGCCCGGGAGGCCGGAGTCCCGATCGAACAGATGCTGTTCGGCACCGACGCGACACTGATCGACCCCTGCGTGTCCCTGGGCGTGATCCGGGACGCGCGGTTCACGGAGGAAGAGCTGGAGCGAGTGCTGTGGCGCAACGCGGCGGAGCTGTTCGGCCTGAAGGTCGGTACGGCGCTGCCACCGGTCGTGTGAGGCGATCCGAACCACCGGAACAGGAGAGGGACGCATGGAACGCAGGCGACTGCTCAACGCCGGAGCCGGGTTCACCCTGGCGGCAGTGGCGGGACAGACCATCACCCCCAGCGCGGCGAACGCCGCCACGACACCAACGGCCGGAACCACACCCGCCGACGGCGCCGGCACCGCCGGACACCGCTGCTCCGGCACCCCGGTCTCCACGTACGGCATCGCGTCCCTGACGGCGGCGATCGTCGGCACGGCCGTCCTGGGCGACCACGCCTACGTCGTCGCCCGGGGCCAGAACCCCACCCTCGTCGGCGAGATCGACCTGTCGACGAGAAAGCTCACCAGAACCTTCCGGCTCGACCGCGGCGACGGCGGCTGGGCGGCCACCGTCTCCGGCGGCCAGGTGTACATCGGCACCTACCCCTTCCCCGACATCCACCGCATCGACCCCGCCACCGGCACCGTCACCCGCATCGGCACCATCGGCCCGGCCGGCGGCTTCGTCTGGTGCCTCACCACCGCCCCCGACGGCACCGTGTACGCCGGCACCAGCCCGCGTGGCGAGGTCTGGGAGTACAAGCCCCAGACCGGCACGCTGCGCAACCTCGGCGCCGCCATGCCCGGCGAACAGTACGTCCGGGCCATCGCCGCCGACGACCGCTACGTCTACGCCGGCACCCTGCCACGCGGCTTCATCGTCGCGTACGACCGGACCACCGGCGTCAAACGGAGCATCACCCCCACCCCGCACGGAGGCGCCTCCGCCCTCATCGCGCGCGGCGGCCGGGTGCTCGGCTCCTTCGGCCGGTCCATCGTCGACGTGGCCCCCGACGGCAGCGACGCCCACGTCATCCCCATCCCCGCCCCGGAACGCATCGCCGACGCCATGACGGTCACCGCCGACGGCACCCTCTACTGCGTCGGCCGCCCCAGCGGCACCGTCTACAGACGCGACGGCGACACCCTCGTCAAGGTCGCCGCCCCCGCCACGGGCGACGAACACCGCGCCCTCGTCCCGCTCGGGGACGGCAAGATGCTCGGTGCCGTCGGCAGCGGCCGGCTGTGGTGGCTCGACCTCGCGACCACGAAGTCGGAGGTCGTCGAACTGATCGACATCGGCCTGTCCGGCCCCGACCCCGTCCAGTCCATCGCGTACGAGTCCGGCGGCACCGTCCACGTCGGCGGTCACTACTCGCTGACCACCCACCGGCCCACCCACGGCACCTCCAAACGCATCAGGATCCCCGGAGAGCCCAAGACGCTCCGGGCGATCGGCGGCAAGGTGTACGCGGCGATGTACCCCAGCACCGAGTTCCTGGAGATCGACCCGCGCCGCGGCAAGGTCCGCTCGATGGGCTTCATCGAGAACGACCAGCAACGCCCCACCGACATGGCGTACGTGCCCGAACAGGACCTCCTTCTGGTGGCGAGCGCGCCCCCCGCCGGCGGCCTCAAGGGCGCCCTCACGTTCGTGGAACGCTCACGCGGCAGGCTCACCGTCCACAAGGACGTCATCACCGACCAGAGCGTGATGTCGGTCGCCCTGGACGACCGGATCGGCCACCGCACCGCCTACCTCGCCGGGGACACGTGGGGCGGCGGCAGCGTCACCCCGACCCGCCCCAACGCCACGGTCGTCGCCTACGACGTACGCCGCCGCACCGTGCTGTGGGAGGTCACCCCCGTCGAGGGCAACGCCAGCATCCAGCACATCGAGGTGCACAACGGCATCCTCTACGGCGTCTACAAGCGGCAGTCGGGCAACTGGTTCGCCATGGACATCGAGACCCGGACCGTGCTGAAGACCGGCAAGCTCCCCAGCTACGGCGAGATCAGCGTGCACTTCGGCCAGGTCTACGCCTCCGTCTTCGGCGGCTCCGTCTACCGGCTCGGCCCCTTCGAAGCCGGCGACGGCGAGGCCGAACTCGTCCTCGGCGGCCTCGGCGACGGCTGGTACAACCCGCCGCAACTGGCCTGGGAACGTGCCACCTGGCACGCCTGGGGCGTGTCCACCCGAGCCCTCGCCCGCCTCCGCCTCGACCCCCTGTGCCCGTCGGGCACGCCGGCACGGATCACCGCGCAGTACGAGGCCATCCTGAAGGGGCTGCTGGCCAACTGACGCGCCCCGGCGCCGCCCCACGTGCCCCCGGCCCCGCGCCGGG
This sequence comes from Streptomyces sp. NPDC041796, assembly GCF_055590785.1. Lineage (NCBI taxonomy): Bacteria > Bacillati > Actinomycetota > Actinomycetes > Kitasatosporales > Streptomycetaceae > Streptomyces > Streptomyces sp. NPDC041796. The sequence continues at coordinate 215,905 of NZ_JBVJAH010000004.1, read as the reverse complement.
GGCACGCCCGGGCCGACGCCCCGAGCAGGGGCAGCGGCTCGGGCGGAGCCTAGGCGGGTTCCTGGACCGGCTCCCCGGCCTCCTTGGCGAGCGCCTCCAGGCAGTCGACGACGGCCCGTCGCTCCGACGCGGGCAGGTCCGGGCCGTACGGATCGTGCGCCGCCTCCTCCGGGACCAGGCCCTCCCACACCGCCGCCCACAGCATCCGCTGCACATAGCCCTCGATGGGCGCGAGGAACGTGACCTCAGCGAACCGGTCCAGCCGTGCCGAGGCCCGGACGAACCGCCCGTGGTCCCCGTCGCGCCACGCCTCCAGGACGGCCACCGTCAACGGCACGCGGGCCGCCGCGATGCCCACCAGCGCCGAATCCGCCCCCCACATCAGCGAGGGCCCGAACATCCGGTCCTCACCGGTGATGACCAGTGCGCCGCTCCGCCGGGCCGCCCCGATGGCGTCCTGACACGCCATCGCCCGGTCCAGCGTGGCCAGCTTGATGCCCACCGCCGACGGCAGCGCCAGCAGACGCTCCACCAGCCGGGGCGGGTACGGATAGCCGCCCGCCTCGCCGTGCAGGAAGAACCCGACCACCGGCAGCCCGCTCTCCGACGCCACCCGTTCGTGCAGCTCCACCGCCGCGTCCTCGTCACCGTCCAGCTGCGCCAGCGGGTAGACCATCACCGCGTCGGCGCCGCCCTCCGCGGCCCGCACCGCCATCGTCACGGTCGCGTCCACCGCTTCACCGAGGCTCACCGCCCCGGCCGCACGCGGCACCCCGACCCCCGCCACCAGCGGCCGGTCGACGGCCTCCCGCCACACCGCGAGAACCCGGCGCCGGTCCTCATCCGAGAGGTACAGCCCGCGCCCCGTGTGGGCCCACACCGCCACCCCGCCGATCCGCTCCCCGGCGATCCGCTCCGCGTACCCGCGCAGCGCCCCGAGGTCCACAACCCCCGCCGCGTCCATCGGGGTTGCCACCGCCGGAAGGACGGTGCCGCGCAGCCGCCGTACCAGGTCCTCAGAAGCCGGCATGGGTGCTCCCGTCTGTCGCGGTCGTGGTGGCGACACGCTAGCCTTTACGGTCCGGACCGTAAAGGAAGGGCCCACCGAGGAAAGGGACGGCGCTCTGATGCGACTCGGCCTGTACGTCAACCTCTACGCCGACCGGGCCGACCGGCCGCGACTCGCCGACGCCGTCGAGCAGGTGCGCCTCGCCGAACAGGCCGGGTTCGCCTGGGCCGTCCTCGGCGAACGGCACCTGCACCGGCCCGGGTACCACGAGGCCGTCACCTCACTGGCGTACCTCGCCGCCCACACCCACCGGATCGGCCTGGCGACCGCGGGACTCATCGCCCCCGTCCACCACCCGGTGATGCTGGCCGAGACCCTCGCCCACATCGACGTCCTCTCCGGGGGCCGCCTCACCGCCGGTTTCGTCCTCGGCTACCGCCCCGAGGAATTCGCGCTGTACGGCACCCGGCCCCAGGAGCGCGTGTCGCGCTTCGATGAGTGCCTGGAGCTGCTCACCCGGCTGTGGACCGAGGACGAGGTCACCCACCAGGGCCGCCGGTACGGCGTCGAGAAGGCCTTCCTGTCACCCCGGCCCGTCCAGCGGCCCCGCCCCCGCATCTGGAACGGCGGCCGCGTGCCCGCCGCCCTGGAGCGGACCGCCTGGACGTGCGACGGCTGGACGACGTCGTTCAACGAGACCGACGACGAGCTCCCCAAGAAGATCGCCCTCTACCGGTCCTTCCCCCGCGGCCCGCGCTCCCTGGGCGCCGAGGTCATCATCTGCCGCGAGGGGTACGCCGCGCCCACCACCGCCGAGGCCCGCAGCGCGCTCGAAGGCCCGCTGCGGGGCCTGTACGACGCGTACGGCGACTGGAAGCGCACCTCCGCCGACGCCGCCCGCTACGCCCAGCCGTGGGAGGACATCGCCGCACGCTCGGTCATCGGCTCGACCGCCGAGTGTGCGGAACGGATCGGCCGGTACCAGGAGATGGGCGCCGACGGGATCGTCCTGCGCATCCAGCCGCCCGGTATGCCGCAGGCCGACGCGCTGCGGGCGATCGAGGCCTTCGGCGCGCTCACGACGTGAAGGCGCGCCCGACCCTCCGGGCGGCTTCCGCGATGTACGCCACCGCCGCCCCCTCCGCCATCAGCATCGGCTGCCGCACCCACACCACGCTCTCCTCCGCCGCCTCCGCGACCGGACACGGTCCCCCCGGCCTCACGTACGGCATACGGCTCAACGACCGGTAACCGGCGTCCAGCGGCACCCCTTCGGCGGCCATCGCCGCCAGGAACGCCCCCTTGGACCTGCCGCCGAAGGCCCCGGCGTCGTACCGCAGCATCGCCAGGTGCCAGGTGTGACGCGTGGTGCCGGACGGCGCCGGGACGAGGTCCAGGCCCGGGACATCGCCGAGGGCCTCGGCGAGCGCGGCGGCGCCGCGCGCCCGCCGGTCGATCCAGTCGTCCAGGAGCCCCAGCTGAGGGTGCAGCAGCGCCGCCTGGAACTCGGTCATCCGCAGGTTCCAGCCCACCTCCGGATGGTCGTACCAACCGCCCTCCGGCCTGCGGCCCACGTTGTGCAGCGCCCACACGCGCTCGTACAGGGCCCGGTCCCCGGTCACCACGATGCCGCCCTCGCCCGCGGTCATCGCCTTGCCCGACTGGAAACTGAAGCAGGCCACGTCCCCGAGGGAACCCGCCGGGCGGCCGTGCCGCGCCGCCCCGTGCGCCTGCGCCGCGTCCTCCACGACCGGCAGCCCCAGCGCGCCCAGCGCCTCCGTGTCCGCCGGAGCCCCCGCGAGATGCACCGCCATGACCGCCTTCGTACGCGGCCCGACGAGCGCACGCGCGACCCCGGGATCGAGGTGCAGGGTGTCCTCGGTGACATCGGCGGCGACCGGAACCGCCCCGGCCAGCGCCACGGCCGTCGCGCTGGCCACGAACGTGTACGCGGGGACGACCACCTCGTCACCGGGCCCCACCCCGAGCGCCCGCAGCGCCAGGAACAGCGCCACCGTGCCGTTGACGGTGCACACCCCGTGCGCCACCCCGGCGCGCCGCGCGAACGCGGCCGCGAACTCCTCGGCGGCGGTGCCGCTCGGCGCCCCCCACCGGCCGCTGTCCAGCACGCGCAGCAGGGCGCGGCGCTGCTCGTCGGTCGCGGGCGGCGGCCAGGAGGGCCACCGTGGCGGCCCCTTCACACGATGCCTTTGAGCAGCCGGTCCATGGTGCCGTGCAGCACCTGCTCCCGGTCCGCCTCCGGCAGGTCGGCGAGCAGCACCCGGCCGAGCCCGGTCCGCAGGTCGAGGAAGACGGCGTCCGACCCGAACGCCACCCGGTCCGCGCCGGCCCCGGCCACCATCCGGGTCAGGTGACGCGCCGTCATCCGGGACCCGCAGGTCTCCAGCACCAGGTCCGGGCAGCGCTCGGCGGCCTCCATGGCGGGACGCAAACCGTGCGGGAACAGGCCCGCATGGCCCATCAGCAGCGGCACGCCCGGGTGGTGGGGTGACACGGCCGCGAAGTGACGGGCGTCGGACCAGGCGCTGCCGTGCTGGCTGTGCGCCAGGACGAGCCGCCTCCGCTCGGCCGCCACCTCGAACGCCGGCGTGTACGCCCGGTCGTCGAGCGCCGTCTCGTGCACTTCCGGGTGGAGCTTGACGCCGATGACGCCGGGGACGTCCAGCAGGTCCCGCAGCCGCTCGGCGGCCTGCGGATCGTGCGGCTGGTACACGGCCCAGCCGAGCAGCCGGCCGGGGTACGCCTGGAGGGCCTCGACCAGCAGGGCGTTCCCGGCGCGGGCGTCGGGACCCACGGCCAGCAGGTGCGACACGCACGCGGTGGCCACACCGCAGCGGTCCATCATGGCGACGAGGCTCTCCGCCGATCCGTCCGGGACGGCGAACGCCGACCACCGCCCGATGTGCCCGTGCGCGTCGATGACGTCCATGGCTGTGCTCACGGTGCACCGCCCATGAGCCGGAGGGCGTTGCCACCCGCGATGAGCGCCGCGTCGTCCGGCGGCAGGTCCAGGGTGTCCAGCAGGTAGCGGGGCCCGGCGTCGTCGGTGACGGGGGCGCCCGTCCCGAACAGCACGCGGTGGGCGCCGTACCTCTCGGCGATCCACTCCACCTGGCGGTGGCCGCAGAGCGTGGAGGTGTCGACGTACAGCGAGGGGTGGACCTCCAGCAGCTCGGCGAGCTCGCGCAGCGCGCGGTACCCCGTGCCGGTCAGCACCACGCGGAGCGCGGGCGTGGCGGCGGCCAGCAGATGCACCTCGCCGGCCGTCACCTCGTCCCGGGAGAGCAGTGCGGTCGTACCGCTCGCCGCCAGCCCGGCGAGCAGTTCCCGGGCGTGCGGCCCGGTGACGGACCAGCCGTGCCGCCGTGGGCTCAGGCGCACCAGCGGCGCGCCTCCCGCCCACGGGCCGGTGCCGAGCGGCCCGGGCACGAGGACGGGTACGGGCCGCAGCCGCCGGTCACCGATGAGGTCCAGTCGCCCGTTGCCGTCGCGCGGGTCACCGTGGACCGCGTGCGAATGGCTGACGCACGCCGTGTCGATGCGCAGCCGGTCGAGCTCGGCGACGAGACCGGTCTCGTCCCTGCTGGGGACGTCGTCGTGGGGGAGGGGGCCGAGGATGCGGTTGATGTCGACGACGGTCATGACTTGAGACCGCTGGTGGCGACGGAGTCGGTCAGATACCGCTGGAGCAGACCGAAGACCAGCAGGCACGGGATGACGGTGATGGTCGCGCCGGCCATGATCTGGTTGATCGTCACGTTCTCGCCCTCCAGCGTGGCGAGACCGACCGTGAGCGTACGCATGGCCTCCGACTGTCCGATGACCAGCGGCCACAGGAAGTCGTTCCAGTGCCAGAGGAAGACGAACACCCCGAGGGTGGCGAGGACCGGCCGGATCAGCGGCAGGACGACGGTGGTGAAGACCCGCCACTCCGACGCCCCGTCGATCTTCGCCGCCTCGAACAGTTCATCGGGAAGCTGCACGATGAATTGCCGCATCAGGAAGACGGCCTGCGAGTTGGCGAGGGTCGGCACGATCAGTCCCCAGTACGTGTCCACGCCTCCCATCTCGGAGACGAGGATGTAGTAGGGGATGAGGGTCGCCTGGAACGGCACCATCAGGGTCGCCAGGAACGACCAGAACAGCACTTCACGGCCCGGGAAGCGCTTCTTGGCGAACGCGTACCCGGCCATCGACGCGAACAGCAGGATGAGCAGCACCGACACGAGCGAGTAGATCAGTGAGTTGAGCGCCCACCGCGCGATGTCGGCGCTCTGCAGGACGTCGGTGAAGTTCCGCACGGTGGCGCGGGTGACGTCGAAGGCGCCCGGCAGCGTGCGGCCGCCGGGCGGTGCGAACGCCACCAGCACCATGATGACGAAGGGGGTGACGGTCACGAACGCGACCAGGACCAGCAGGACCGGCAGCCTCAGCCGCGCCATCAGTCCTCCTCCCTTCCGATGAGCCGCCGCTGAACGAGTGAGAAGACGAGCACGATGAGGAAGAGGACGAGGCCGACCGCGCTCGCGTAGCCGAAGTCGAAGAACTTGAAGCCCGCGTCGTAGAGGAAGTACACGAGCGAGTAGCTGGCCCGGACGGGGCCGCCGGCGGTCATGACGTACATCGCGTCGAAGACCTGGAAGGCCTGGATGGCCTCGATGACGAGGACGAAGAAGAGCACCGGCCGCAGGAGCGGGAGCGTCACCCAGCGGAAGCGCTGCCAGGCGCTCGCGCCGTCGATGGTGGCCGCTTCGGAGACCTCGCGCGGGATGGACTGGAGCCCGGCGAGGAGGATCAGCATCGAATAGCCGAAGCCCTTCCAGGCGGAGGCGGCGGCGATCGACGGCAGGACGAGGGACTCGTCACCGAGGAAGTCGACCGGACCGGTGCCGAGGACACCGAGAGCCGCGTTGAGCAGCCCGTCCTCCACCTCGTAGATCCACTTCCAGATCACCGCGGCCAGCACGATGCTCGTCACGTACGGCAGGAAGAACAGGCCCCGGAAGAACCCGCGCAACCAGAGCGTGCGGTGCAGCAGCACGGCCGTGCCGAGCGCGAGCAGCACGGTCATCGGCACGTACAGCGCGGTGTAGACGGCGGTGACTCCGAGGCTCTCCCAGAACAGGTCGTCCCCGAGGAGCCGGGTGTAGTTGGCCGGCCCGATGAAGGTCCACTCGCCGCTGAGCCGGTAGTCGGTGAGCGACAGGAAGGCCGCACCGAGGGTCGGCCCGAACCGGAAGACGAGGAACAGCACGAGCATCGGCGCCACGAACGCCAGCCCGACCAGCGCCTCCCGCCGCCGCACGGGACTCCGCCGCCGCCCCGCCCCCGCCGGCGCGCCCGGCGGAGGGGGGACGGTGCTCGGCGGGGGCCCTGGCGGAACGGCCACGCCGGTGGCGGTGCCCGTCGGACCACCCGGTGGCAGGCCGCCGGGCTCGGAGGGTTCCGGCTCGTCGGGGGACGCCTCGCGGGGCTCGACTTTGCTCAACGCTGACGCGCCAGCAGGTCGTCGCCCTCCTTGGCCGCTGCCTCCAGCGCCTGCTCGGGTGTCTTCTTGCCGGTGAGCGCGGCCTGGATCTCCGGCGTGATGAGCGCCATCAGCTGGCGCGCGGCCGGGTGCGGCTCGCCGGGGAACGTGTGGGCCAGAGCCGCCTCGTACTTCTTGGCGTAGGGGCTGCCGTTGGAGACCGTGACATCAGTGCGCGGGGAGAAGAACCCGCCCGCCTTGCCCATGGACGCGATCTGCGCGGGTTCGGTCATGTAGGCGATGAACTTCTCCGCGCCGGCCAGGTTCTTCGTCCGGGCGCTGATACCGAGGCCGCCCGGCATGCCGAAGCAGACCTGCTTGCGGGGGCCGGTGAGGGCGGGGCCGACGATCACGTTCTCCTTCCCCCAGGTCTGCTCGGCGAGTGCCGCGTCGGACGGTGTGTTGGTGTAGCCCATCGCCACCTGTTCCTTGCCCAGCGCGTGGTCGGTGAAGAGGTTGGCGTTGGTCAGCGCGGACCGGGGCACGGCCCCGCTCTTGTAGAGGTCGACGAGGAACGTGAGCGCCTCGACGCCCTCCGGGCTGTTGAACGCGGTCTTCTTGCCGCTCTCGTCGAACACCTTGCCGCCCGCCTGCCACAGCAGCGGGTAGAAGCTCATGTTGAGCGAGGCCTCGTTGCTCGCCGAGTAGTCGAGGGTGGCGACCCCGGTCTGCTTCAGCTTCGGCGCGGCGGCCCTGAGGGCGTCCCAGGTCGCGGGAGGTTCCTTTATCCCTGCTTTGTCCAGCAGTTTCTTGTTGTAGAGGGTGCTGGTGACGGTGTGGTAGATCGGCGCCGCGTAGACCTTGCCGTCCTGCGTCATGGCGTCGAGGGCGGCGGGCCGGAAGGCGTCCCGGGACTTCTCGATGGCCCGGTCGACGGGCTGGACCGCGCCGTTCGCCTGGAACTGGGGGATCTGGTCCGGACCGAGGAGCACCACGTCCGGTCCCTTGCCGCTGCCGAACGCGGTCGCCAGCTTCTGGTCCCGGTTCTCCCAGGGCAGTTGCTCGATGGTGAGGTCGAGGTCCTTCTGGGCGGCTTCGAAGCCCTTCTCGATGCCGTCCCAGTACGCGGCGTTGGCCTTCGGATCCATGATCACCGGGTACATCCAGACGGTGACCTTGTTCGACCCCGAGCCGCTGTCACCGCTGGTGCACCCGGCCGCGGTGAGCGCGGTGAGGGTGAGGAGTGCGAGAGGAACGGTGGCGCGCTTGAACCCTGTCTTCATGCTGGGCCTCCGGAAGGCCTGTCAAAACCTGGACAGTTTCGGCCTGGGCCGAAAGTAGCTGGGCTGTTTTGCACTGTCAATGCTGCGCGGTCGCGCCATCCGTGGCCACCCGGCAGGCCACCGCAACGGCCCTGGAGCCAGCCACCCACTCGTTCGGACGACACGTCACTTCCCGCTCGGCGCAACGCGGCCGACGGTCGGTCAGCCGCACGCCGTGAGCGGGTCCTCGACCGCCGCCACCACCGCGACACGCTTCGGCCCTCCCGTTTCCGCATCCGGCGACAGGACGGCCGGTTCCGCGTGGCGTCGTGTCGCAGTTGGGCCGAACGGGTGAGGGAGGCGAGGATAGGCGTATGAGCAGGTACGAGAGGTACGACGTCACCGACGAACAGTGGGAGGGCCTGGCGCAGGTCGTCCCGCTTCGGGGGCGCAACGAGTGGCCGTCCAGGGTCGACCACAGCACGATCCCGCAGGACTACGAGGCCGCCGAGCAGCGCCGCATGGTCGTCCTGCGGGTGCAGGTCTTCGCCGACGCGCGGGAGGTCGCCGAGTACCTCATCGCGCAGATCCCCGTGCTGCTGGACCTGACCGCGGCCGACACGGACGTCGCCAAGCGGATCCTGGACTTCAGCAGCGGCGTCGTCTTCGGCCTCGGCAGCGGGATGCACCGCGTGGACCGGAACGTCTTCCTGCTGGCGCCCGTCGGTACGGAGGTCGAGGGCGTCGCCGCCACGGCGGTTCCGCATTCCTAGCCGGTTCCCTCGTTCGTAGGAAGGCTGTTCGGGCGGAACGGTTCAGCATGACGCGTCCTCGTACGGTCCGAGCATGCACGCAACCCGCCCCGCCCCCGCCTCGTCGCCCTCCGCCGCATCCGCCCGCCCCGCCGTCACGGAACTGCGGCTGTCCGCCTTCAAAGCCCACCGCGGCGCCGCCTTCCGGCTCGCGCCGGTGACGCTCTTCGCGGGGGCGAGCGGCACCGGCAAATCGAGCGCGTTACAGGCGTACGAAGCACTCGCCCTGCTCGGCGCCGGAGCCACGCTCGCCACCGCCTTCCCCGATCCCGTCGGCTGCGTGCCCGAGCGTGCGGAGGCGGACGCGGAGGGGCGGCGAGGATTCCGGATCGGCTGCACCGTGGACGGCCCGGCCGGGCCCGTCCGCCTCGACCTGGCCGTCCAGGCCCAGCCGGAGCTGCGGATCGTCGGCGAACGGCTGACGGGCGGCGACGGGCGGACGCTGCTCACCACCGCGCTGCGCGACCCCGGCCGCCGCACCGTGCAGGCCGAGTGGCACACCGCCGGTTCGGTGCCCGTCACCCGCGCCCCGCTCCCCGGAGACCGGCTCGGTACCGCACTGCTGCCGCTGCGGGTGGCCGGCAAGACCGAGGGACAGCGCCGCGTGCTGGCCGCCGCGGAACAGGTCGTCGTGGCCCTCCGGTCCGTCTTCCCGTGCGACCCGCAGCCGCAGCGGATGCGGGCACCCGTGGCGGCGGGCGAGGGACGGCTGCGGCGCGGCTGCGACAACCTCGCCGAGGTCCTCCACCGCACCCGCACCGGCTGCCCCCGGCGGCACGCCCGGCTGGCGGCCGTCGCCCGGGCGGGCTGCGCCGGGCCCGTGCGCGATCTGGGCGTCGAGGAGCTCGCCGACGGAACGGTACAAGCGGTCCTCGGCCGCGGCTCCGACGGAGGTATGCCGGTCGGACGCCTCGGCGAGGGCGAACTGCGCTACCTCGCCCTCGCGCTGGTACTGCTCACCGGGCCGGGCGTGCTGGCCATGGATCCCGCGGCCGAGGTACCGCACGCGATGCAGACGCTCACCGTGCTCGCCGACGGTTTCGACCGTTCCCTGGACCGCCGCCAGACCCGCGAACTGTCGGCGCTGGCCGCGCAGATCTGCGCCGAGGGACACATCCGCCTGGTGGGGACGGTCGGGGAGGCCGGTGCGAGGGCCGCGCGCGGGCGCGCGGGAGTGACGGTGGTAGACCTGAATCCGTGACAGAACTGGATGTGCAGGGATTGCAGCGACGGCTCGCCGAGTTCGCGGCCTCGCGGGAGTGGCAGCCGTACCACACGCCGAAGAACCTGGCGGCGGCGCTGAGCGTCGAGGCGGCCGAACTGCTGGAGATCTTCCAGTGGTTGACGCCCGAGGAGGCAGACCGGGTGATGGACGACCCGGAGACGGCACACCGGGTGGCGGACGAGGTGGCCGACGTCCTGGCCTACTTGCTCCAGTTCTGTGGCGCGCTGGGCGTCGATCCGCTGGCCGCGCTGTCGGCGAAGATCGACCGGAACGAGGTGCGTTTCCCCGTCGGGCGGCCGCCGGGACGCGCCGCGAGGGCCGGGCAGGAGCCGGATCGTCACTCTACGGAGTGATCGACTTATTCACACTGAGCTTCCTGTCCACAGATTTCCGAATTCCCCTGGCTTTTGGGTCCGTTCGCCTTCACTCTGGGTAGTGAACAGATGGGCGGACAGTCGTACGAACGGGGGCGGCGTACATGGAAGCGGAGCGGCTCATCGCGACCGGCCGGCGCGCCCTGGCGGACAGCCGGGTGGCGCTGGACATCGTGGCGGAGGCCTGGCAGGCGCAAATGCTCGCGCAGGCCATCGGTCACCACCTGGCGCTGTCCGGCCCACCGGAGCTCAGGGGCGAGGCGCTGAGCCTCAGCGAGACCGGCAGTCGCGGTGGGGCGAGCCCGGACCACCCGGCGCGCGCACTGCGGCTCACGGGGATGGCGAACGTGCGCGTCACGTTACTGGGCCTGGGCGCGCTGCTGGGCGAGGTGGGCATAGCCCTCGTCGGTGTCGCCTGTGCCACCGACGAGGAGGGCCTGTACTGGCAGTGCGTCGAAGCGATCGACGCCGCGGACGAGGCCGGCGACCGGGTGCGCATGATGCTCCGCCGCCTCGCCGTCCGCGAGCACGCCAGACCCCCCGACCCCGCCGACTCCTCGGCCTGATCGCGCTGACCGCATGACGCGTCCGGGACGGGCCACCCTGTGCACCGAGGCGAGTGCCAGGAAAACCGGACGCGTACAGAACGGGACGGGGTGACCCGCCGCCGGCCGTTCCAGGAGAGGACGCTCGACGCCCGCCCCGGCCTGGTCGCCCAGCACACCGGCATCACCGTGACCGTGGCCGCCTTCGGCCTCATCCCGGAATGCATCACCCTCGTCCGGAGCGTCCGCCACCCGGAATCTCCGGGCGTGGACCCGGCCGGACAGGACCGGGCCGGCGCCACACCCCGAGCCCGGGAAGATGCCGGGCGGGGCAGCGGGCAGCGGGGTGCAAGAAGGGCGGAGACCGGAGTCAGGGGGTGGGAGGTGAGGGAGGAGCGGTGTCGGGGGACGGGAGGCGGTCGGACGAGGACTGCAGGTCGGCGTCGAGTTGCGTCAGGTCGGCGCTCAGCGCGGCCATCAACTCCTCCATCTGCTGCAGCAGGCCCTTCGGGTGCTCCGGCGCGGCCTGCTCGGGCACGGCTTCCTGGGACATGGCGGCCTCCTCGGCCCAGGCCTCCCCGACGGGGGAAGGCGGCAAGAGAGAACGACGCGCCGACATCCGCCGCCGGCGCGCGGGCCGGGCGGTCCGGCTCCGCCCGAGCCAACGACGCGTACGGGGCGTGAGTCACTGGCGGGAAGGACCGGGGGTGCAAGATCGATGATGTTCACCCTGGCGGGAGGGGGCGGTTGACGGCCGTCCCACGGTGCAGGATGGAGGTATGGATCTTCGAATCTTCACCGAGCCCCAGCAAGGGGCCAGCTATGACACCCTGCTCAGCGTCGCGAAGGCCGCCGAGGATCTTGGCTTCGGAGCCTTCTTCCGCTCGGACCACTACCTGCGCATGGGGTCCGCCGACGGGCTGCCGGGCCCGACGGACGCCTGGATCACCCTGGCCGGGCTCGCCCGGGAGACCAAGCGGATCCGGCTCGGCACGCTGATGACCGCCGGGACGTTCCGGCTGCCGGGAGTGCTGGCCATCCAGGTAGCGCAGGTCGACCAGATGTCCGGTGGCCGGGTCGAACTGGGCCTCGGCGCGGGCTGGTTCGAGGAGGAGCACAAGGCCTACGGCATCCCCTTCCCCAAGGAGAAGTTCGCCCGCCTCGAGGAGCAGCTCGCGATCGTCACGGGCCTGTGGGCCACCGAGACCGGCAGGACGTTCTCCTACGACGGGACGTACTACCAGCTCACCGACTCGCCCGCGCTGCCCAAGCCCGCACAGGCCAAGGTGCCCATCCTGATCGGCGGGCACGGGGCGAAGCGCACACCACGGCTGGCCGCGCGGTACGCCGACGAGTTCAACATCCCGTTCGCCTCCCTGGAGGACAGCGAGCGGCAGTTCGGCCGCGTCCGGGCGGCCGCCGAGGAGGCCGGGCGCGCGGCGGACGACCTCGTGTACTCCAACGCGCTGATCGTCTGCGTGGGCAAGGACGACGCCGAGGTGGCCCGCCGGGCCGAGGCCGTAGGACGGGAGGTGGAGGAACTGAAGGCGAACGGTCTCGCCGGCTCGCCCGCCGAAGTCGTCGACAAGATCGGCCGCTACGGGGCGCTCGGCTCCTCCCGGATCTACCTCCAGGTGCTGGACCTGGACGACCTCGACCACCTGGAGCTGATCTCGTCGCAGGTCATGTCCCAGCTGGCCTGACGGCCACCAGCCCGACGGCCCGGGAAAACCCCTGGTCGGGCGGTGCTCCTCCGGCAATACTCGGGCGTGTGTTCCTGACGATCAGTACGACCGGTAGCCCACAGCGTCCCGCCACCGACCTCGGTTTCCTGCTGCACAAGCATCCCGACAAGGCGCAGACGTTCTCCACCTCGCACGGCACGGCGCACGTCTTCTACCCCGAGGCGTCGACCGAGCGCTGCACGGCGGCGCTGCTGCTCGAGGTGGACCCCGTCGCGCTGGTCCGGCGCGGCAGGGGCAAGGGCCGGGGCGGCGCGCCGGACTCGGCGCTCGCCCAGTACGTCAACGACCGGCCGTACGCCGCCTCGTCGTTGCTGTCCGTCGCGCTGAGCACGGTCTTCAAGAGCGCCCTGCGCGGGGCGTGCGCCGCGCTGCCCGAGCGGGCGGCCCAGCCGCTTCCGCTGCGCATCGAGATTCCGGCGCTGCCCGCGCGGGGCGGCGCCGACCTGGTCCGCGCGCTCTTCGGCCCGCTGGGCTGGGCGTCGGTCGACGCGGAGCCGGTGGCGCTGGACGAGCGGTTCCCGCAGTGGGGCGATTCCCGGTACGTACGGCTGGTGCTGGAGGGTGAGCTGCGGCTCGCGGACGCCCTGCGGCACCTGTACGTCCTGCTGCCCGTCCTCGACGACGCCAAGCACTACTGGGTGGCGCCCGACGAGGTCGACAAGCTGCTGCGGGCCGGCGAGGGCTGGCTGGCCGACCACCCCGAGCACAAGCTGATCACCAGCCGCTACCTCTCGCGTCGCTGGGGCCTGACCCGGCAGGCGATGGAGCGCCTGGAGCTGGTCCGGCTCGCCGAGGCCGACGACCTGGACGTCGAGGACGTCGACAACGCCGTCGACGAGACGACCGCTGTGCTTGTCGAGGAAGAGGGGTCGGACCGGCCCGTGCCGCTCGCCGAGCAGCGGCGCGAGGCGATCCTCCGGGTGCTGCGCGCGGCAGGCGCGAGCAAGGTGCTCGACCTGGGCTGTGGCCAGGGCCAGCTCGTGCAGGCGCTGCTCAAGGACGTCCGGTTCACCGACATCCTGGGTGTCGACGTGTCCGTACGGGCGCTGACCGTCGCCGCGCGACGGCTGCGGCTGGAGCGCATGGGGGAGCGGCAGGCCGGGCGCGTGACGCTGCTCCAGAGCTCGCTCACGTACACCGACAAGCGGCTGGCGGGCTATGACGCGGCCGTGCTCAGCGAGGTCATCGAGCACCTCGACCTGCCGAGGCTGCCGGCGCTGGAGTACGCGGTGTTCGGGTCGGCGCGGCCCACGACCGTGATCGTGACGACGCCGAACGTCGAGTACAACGTCCGCTGGGAGACGCTGCCCGCCGGGCACGTCCGCCACGGCGACCACCGGTTCGAATGGACGCGTGAGGAGTTCCGCGACTGGGCGCGGGGCGTGGGGGAGCGGCACGGGTACGGCGTGGAGTTCGTGCCCGTGGGGCCGGACGACCCCGAGGTCGGACCGCCCACGCAGATGGCCGTGTTCGCCCTGGCCGCCGCAGACGAGGAGAAGGCCGCATGACCGAGACCGAGACCACGAGCGCCGGCCGCAGGCTGCCGGTCACCGACCTGTCCCTCGTCGTGCTCATCGGCGCCACCGGCTCCGGCAAGTCGACCTTCGCGCGCAAGCACTTCAAGCCCACCGAGATCGTCTCCTCGGACTTCTGCCGGGGGCTCGTCGCCGACGACGAGAACGACCAGAGCGCGAGCGGAGACGCCTTCGACGTCCTGCACTACATCGTGGGCAAGCGCCTCGCCGCCGGCCGGCTGACCGTCGTCGACGCGACCAGCGTGCAGCAGGAGAGCCGCCGGCAGCTCGTGCGCCTGGCCCGCGAGCACGACGTCCTGCCCATCGCCATCGTCCTCGACATGCCCGAGGAGGTCTGCGCCGAGCGCAACGCCGTCCGGCCCGACCGCGCGGACCTGCCCCGCCACGTCATCCAGCGCCACCGCCGTGAGCTGCGCCGCTCGCTGCGCGGCCTGGAGCGCGAGGGCTTCCGCAAGGTGCACGTGCTGAAGAGCGTGGCGGAGGTGGAGGCCGCCGAGGTCGTCCTGGAGAAGCGGTACAACGACCTGCGCCACCTCACCGGCCCCTTCGACATCATCGGTGACATCCACGGATGCAGCTCCGAGCTGGAGACCCTGCTCGCCAAGCTCGGTTACGAGGACGGGGCGCACCCCGAGGGACGTACGGCGGTCTTCGTCGGCGACCTCGTCGACCGGGGCCCGGACAGCCCCGGCGTCCTGCGCCGCGTCATGGGCATGGTCGCGTCCGGCGACGCGCTGTGCGTGCCCGGCAACCACGAGAACAAGCTCGGACGGTGGCTCAAGGGACGGAACGTCCAGCGGACGCACGGGCTCGCCGAGACGATCGCCCAGCTCGAGGGCGAGAGCGACGAGTTCCGCGAGCAGGTGCGGACCTTCATCGACGGGCTCGTCAGCCACTACGTCCTGGACGAGGGCCGGCTCGTCGTCTGCCACGCCGGACTGCCGGAGAAGTACCACGGCCGCACGTCCGGGCGGGTGCGGTCGCACGCGCTGTACGGCGACACGACCGGCGAGACCGACGAGTTCGGGCTGCCGGTGCGCTACCCGTGGGCGGAGGACTACCGGGGCCGCGCGGCGGTGGTGTACGGCCACACCCCCGTGCCGAACACCTCCTGGATCAACAACACCATCTGCCTCGACACGGGCGCGGTGTTCGGCGGGAAGATGACCGCGCTGCGCTGGCCGGAGCGGGAACTCGTCGACGTACCCGCCGAGAAGGTCTGGTACGAGCCGGTCAGGCCGCTCGTCACCGAGGCGCCCGGCGGGCACCAGGGCCGGCCGCTGGACCTGGCGGACGTGCACGGAAGGCGGGTCGTCGAGACGCGGTACGCGGGCAACGTCGGCGTACGGGAGGAGAACGCGGCGGCCGCGCTGGAGGTCATGAGCCGGTTCGCGGTGGACCCGCGGCTCCTGGCGTACCTGCCGCCGACCATGGCTCCGACGGCGACGTCCAGGGCCGACGGCTACCTGGAGCACCCGGCCGAGGCGTTCGCGCAGTACCGCTCCGACGGCGTGGAGCGGGTCGTGTGCGAGGAGAAGCACATGGGGTCGCGGGCGGTGGCACTGGTGTGCCGGGACGCGGACGCGGCACGCGAACGGTTCGGGGTGGACGGCCCGACGGGCGCGCTGCACACCCGTACCGGGCGGCCGTTCTTCGACGACCCGGCCATGACGGAGAGGGTGCTCGACCGGCTGCGCACGGCCGTCGCGGCCGCCGGGCTGTGGGACGAACTCGGGACCGACTGGCTGCTGCTGGACGGCGAGCTCATGCCGTGGTCGCTCAAGGCGTCCGGTCTGCTGCGCTCGCAGTACGCGGCGGTCGGCGCCGCCTCGGGTGCGGTGTTCCCGGGCGCGGTCGCGGCGCTGGAGGCGGCGGTGGGCCGGGGCGTGGACGTCGCCGGCCTGCTGGGCAGGCAGCGGGAGCGGGCGGAGGACGCGGCGGCGTTCACCGAGGCGTACCGGCGCTACTGCTGGGACACCGACGGCCTGGACGGGGTGCGGTTCGCGCCGTTCCAGATCCTCGCGGGGCAGGGGCGCTCGCTCGCGGGCGTCCCGCACGACGAGCAGCTCGCCTGGCTGGACCGGTTGGTGGAGCACGATCCGACCGGGCTGCTCCAGGTCACGCGACGGCTCGTCGTCGACACCGGGGACGAGGACTCCGTGCGGGCGGGCGTCGGCTGGTGGCTGGAGCTGACGGGCGCGGGAGGCGAGGGGATGGTCGTCAAACCGCTCCAGGCGCTCGTACGCGACGGGAAGGGGCGGCTGGTCCAGCCGGGCATCAAGGTGCGCGGCCGGGAGTACCTGCGGATCATCTACGGTCCGGAGTACACACGCCCGGAGAACCTGGCCCGGCTGCGGGAACGCCACCTCGGCCACAAGCGGTCCCTCGCGCTGCGCGAGTACGCCCTCGGGCTGGAGGCCCTGGCCCGGCTGGCCGACGGTGAACCGCTGTGGCGCGTCCACGAGGCGGTCTTCGCCGTGCTGGCCCTGGAGTCGGAGCCGGTCGACCCCCGCCTCTGACGCTTCCGCGAGGCGCGCCCCGCCGGCGCCGCCCGGGAACCGTGGGATGTCCGGCTGTTCGTGGGTGAACAGGGGCTCACGCGGTGAGGATGGAGACATGGGATTCCATGTCGATTCCGAGACCGGGCGGCTCCGCCGCGTCATCCTGCACCGGCCCGATCTGGAGCTGAAGCGGTTGACACCCTCCAACAAGAACGCGCTGCTCTTCGACGACGTGCTGTGGGTGCGGCGGGCGCGGCAGGAGCACGACGGGTTCGCCGATGTGCTGCGTGACCGGGGCGTGGAGGTACACCTGGTCGGGGACCTGCTGAGCGAGGCGCTGGAGATCCCGGCCGCCAAGAAGCTGGTCCTGGACCGGGTCTTCGACGAGAAGGAGTACGGGCCGCTCGCCACCGACCACATAAGGGCGGTGTTCGACGCGATGGACACCGGCACGCTGGTCGAGGCGCTGATCGGCGGCATGACGAAACGTGACTTCCTGGCCGGTCACTCCGAGCCGACGTCCGTCCGCTTCCATGTGATGGACCTGGACGACTTCCTGGTGCCGCCGCTGCCGAACCACCTCTTCACCCGCGACACATCGGCGTGGATCTATGACGGTGTCTCCATCAACGCCATGCGCTGGCCCGCCCGGCAGCGCGAGACCGTCCACTTCGAGGCGATCTACAAGCACCATCCCCTGTTCACCGGCCCCGAGGCGGGCCCCTTCCACCACTGGTCGGAGGGGCAGGACGACTACCCGTCCACCATCGAGGGCGGCGACGTCCTGGTCATCGGCAACGGCGCGGTACTCATCGGGATGAGCGAGCGCACCACTCCGCAGGCGGTCGAGATGCTGGCGCGCGGACTGTTCGCGGCTGGTTCCGCCCGGACGATCGTGGCGCTGGACATGCCGAAGAGCCGGGCGTTCATGCACCTGGACACGGTCATGACGATGGTGTCGCACGACACGTTCACCCAGTACGCCGGGCTCGGCATGCTCCGCTCGTACACCATCGAGCCGGGTGACGGGCACCGCGCGCTGAAGGTCACCGACCACCCGCCCCAGCACATGCACAGCGCCATCGCCGCGGCGCTGGACCTGCCCGCGATCCGGGTGCTGACCGCGACGCAGGACGTGCACGCGGCCGAGCGCGAGCAGTGGGACGACGGGTGCAACGTCCTGGCGGTGGAGCCCGGGGTGGTCGTCGCGTACGAGCGCAATGTCACCACCAACACCCATCTGCGCAAGGAGGGCATCGAGGTGATCGAGATCCCGGGGAGCGAACTGGGCCGGGGGAGGGGCGGACCTCGGTGTATGAGTTGTCCGGTGGAGCGGGACGCCGACCCCGGGTAGGCCGGCGCGACCGCCGGGTGACTGTATATAAATGTGGAGTGTCGTATAGACTTCCATGGTCCTCGTATGCGAAACCCAGGAGCGCCCATGGCCACCGACCTCACCGGCCGCCACTTCCTCAAGGAGCTGGACTTCACCGCAGAGGAGTTCCGCGGCCTCCTGAATCTGGCCGCGGAACTCAAGGCGGCCAAGAAGGCGGGCGCCGAGGTCCAGCGGCTGCGTGGCAAGAACATCGCGCTGATCTTCGAGAAGTCGTCGACCCGTACCCGGTGTGCGTTCGAGGTCGCCGCGGCCGACCAGGGGGCGTCCACCACCTACATCGACCCCAGTGGATCCCACATCGGCAAGAAGGAGTCAGCCAAGGACACCGCCCGCGTCCTCGGCCGGATGTTCGACGCGATCGAGTTCCGGGGCGACGCCCAGGCCGTCGTCGAGGAGCTCGCCGCCCACGCGGGCGTTCCCGTCTACAACGGCCTCACCGACGCCTGGCACCCCACCCAGATGCTCGCCGACGTGCTCACGATGACGGAGCACACCGACAAGCCGCTGGAGAGCGTCACGTTCGCCTACCTCGGCGACGGCCGCTACAACATGGGCAACTCCTACCTGATCACCGGCGCGCTGCTGGGCATGGACGTGCGGATCGTGGCGCCCAAGGCGTACTGGCCCGCCGACGACATCGTCACCCGCGCCCATGAGCTGGCCGGGACCAGTGGCGCCCGTGTCACGCTCACCGAGGACATCGCCGAGGGGGTGCAGGGCGCCGACTTCGTCGCCACCGACGTCTGGGTGTCCATGGGCGAGCCCCAGGAGGTCTGGGACGAGCGCATCACCGCCCTCGCTCCGTACGCCGTGACCATGGACGTGCTGCGGGCCACCGGCAACCCGCGGGTCAAATTCCTGCACTGCCTGCCGGCCTTCCACGACCTCGGGACGGCCGTCGGCCGGGAGATCCACGAGCGTCACGGGCTGACCGAGCTGGAGGTCACCGACGAGGTCTTCGAGTCCGCGCACTCGGTGGTCTTCGACGAGGCCGAGAACCGGATGCACACCATCAAGGCGGTCATGGTGGCCACGCTCGCGGACGCGGCGGCATAGCGATACGCCTAATTCGGTGAATATGCGGTGTGGCGGTTAATATCGGGACACATGGTGGGGTTCGGGCTCGCACGCTCGAACCCCACTTCGCTTGTGCTCCACGCCTTGGCCCAGAGAAGAGAACCACCCCATGCGTCCCAGCGGACCGCCGCGCATCAAAAGCCCCGCCCGACTGATCGCCGAATCCGGTGCGGACCTCGAGGGCCATGGCCTCAAGCGCACCATGGGCCTCTTCCAGCTCGTGTGCTTCGGAGTCGGAGCCATCGTCGGCACCGGCATCTTCGTCGGGCTGTCCGACAGCGTCGCCGAGGCCGGCCCGGCGGTCGTCGTCTCCTTCGTCCTCGCGGCGATCACCTGCATCTTCACGGCCTTCTCCTTCGCCGAGCTGGGCAGCGCGATCCCCGTCTCCGGCAGCTCCTACTCCTTCGCCTACGCCACCCTCGGCGAGCGCATCGCCTTCCTCGTCGGCTGGTGTCTGCTGCTGGAGTACGGCGTGTCCGTCTCGGCCGTCGCGGTCGGCTGGGGTCAGTACCTCAACGAGCTGCTCGACAGCCTCGTCGGCTGGCAGCTGCCCGCCGCGCTCTCCAGCCCGCCCGGCGACGGCGGCGTCGTGAACATCCCGGCCGTCGTCGTCATCGGCCTCGCCGCGCTCCTCCTGGTCCGCGGCATCCGCGAGAGCGCCCGCGCGACCGCCGTCATGGCCGTGGTGAAGATCGCCATCCTGGTCCTGTTCTGCGCGATCGCCCTCCGCGCCTTCGAGGGCGGCAACCTCGCCCCGTTCGCCACGCACGGCGCGGCCGGGGTCACCTCGGGCGCCTCGGTGGCGTTCTTCTCGTACATCGGCTTCGACGCGATCACCACCGCCGGCGAGGAGGTCAAGAACCCGCGCAAGAACGTCCCGCTGGCGATCATGATCTGCATCGGGCTCGTCACGCTGCTGTACTGCCTCGTCGCCGTGGCCGCCATCGGCGCGCTCTCCGCCGACGAGGTCGCCGGCCAGCCGGCCGCGCTCTCGCTGATCGTCGACCGGGTGACCGAGTCCGGTGTCGGTGGCGGTGTCATCGCCTTCGGCGCGGTCGTCGCCATCGCGTCCGTCGTCCTCGCGGTGATGTACGGCCAGACCCGCATCCTGATGTCGATGTCCCGCGACGGGCTCATCCCGCACGTCTTCGAGAAGGTCTCCCCGAAGACGGCCACGCCCGTCGCCAACACCTGGATCGTCGCCCTCGTCTTCGCCGTCCCGGCCGCCGTCGTCCCGCTCGACGTGGTGCTGAACCTCACCACCATCGGCACCCTCGCCATCATGGTCGCCGTCAACATCGCGGTCATCGCGCTGCGCCGCCGCTACCCGGACACCGACAGCGGCTTCCGGGTGCCGCTCTACCCGCTCAGCCCGCTCCTGGGTGTCGCCATGTGCGTCTACCTGATCTGGGGGACGGGGTGGACGACGTGGGTGCAGTTCGCCGTCTTCCTGGTCGTGGGTGCGCTGGTGTACGCGCTCTACGGGCGCCGCAACTCGCGGCTCGCCGCAGCCGACGGGCCGGTCACGGGGTCTGCAGCCCCGGGAGCGTGAACCACACGGCCTTGCCCCGGTCGGTGCGCCGGTGCCCGCAGGCCGCGCTCAGCGTACGGATCAGCAGCAGGCCCCGCCCGTGTTCCTGCCACGGATCGGGCGGGGTGTCGTGCTCCGGCGCGAGGTCGCCGGGCGGCTCCGGGTCCCGGTCGTGCACCTCGACCTGGCAGCCGTTCGGCAGCAGTCGCACCACGAGCTCGATGGGGCCCTTGCCCGCGGTGTGCTCCACGGCGTTCGCCACCAGCTCGGCCGTCAGCAGCTCGGCCGTGTCCCGGTACGCCGACGCGTCCAGATCCGCGAGTGCCGTCCGTATCAAGGCGCGGGCTATGGGCACCGCGGCCGTGGTGTGCGGCAGCGCGACGCGCCAGGACGAGGGGTCGGAAGGTTCGAGCAAGGCGGGGGTCCGTTCGGTGAAGCCGGTTCCATTCGGACGCAGGGAGGGGCGGGACGGGGGCGAGGAGGGGGCGGCGTCACCGGCGTGAACGGCGGCGGACGGCCGGAGGGGGAGCGGACGGGCGGGGCGGGGATATGGGGGCAGAGGGTACAGCGGAGACAGCGGCGGAGTGCAGGGGGGAGACCGGTGGGACACAGGAGACCCGCGAGGTCTGCCCTCAACCTTACGTAGGGCAGTCGGCCGCACCAGAGGCCCCCGCCCACCCATCGGGAGACCTGTGCCACAGCTGGAACAGGACCTGCGTCGGTTACGGACAGCTGTTACAAGGTCACCGCTCAGCGTATCGCGCCTACGTGACGGAAGTCACGTACAAGTGATAGCTTCGAGGGGCAGGCATCTGCGCAGGCAGACCGAGGGAGGCCGCACCTCATGAGCCCGTTCTCCAGCTCCGCGCCCCGCACCGAGGAATGGCGGCACGTGCGACTCGCCGTCGACGACGGCGTCGCCACCGTCACCCTCGCCCGCCCGGCCAAGATCAACGCGCTCACCTTCGGCGCCTACGCCGATCTGCGCGACCTCCTCGCCGAGCTGGCCCGGGAACGCGCCGTCCGCGCCCTGGTCCTCGCGGGCGAGGGGCGGGGCTTCTGCTCCGGCGGCGACGTCGACGACATCATCGGCGCCACCCTCGCCATGGACACGGCCCAGCTCCTCGACTTCAACCGGATGACCGGCCAGGTCGTCCGGGCGCTGCGCGAGGCGCCCTTCCCCGTGATCGCCGCCCTCCACGGGGTCGCCGCCGGGGCCGGCGCCGTCCTCGCGCTGGCCGCCGACTTCAGGGTCGCCGACCCCTCCGCCCGCTTCGCGTTCCTCTTCACCAAGGTCGGCCTCTCCGGCGGCGACATGGGCGCCGCCTACCTCCTGCCGCGTGTTGTGGGCCTCGGACACGCCACCCGGCTGCTGATGCTCGGCGAACCCGTCCGCGCCCCCGAGGCCGAGCGCATCGGTTTGATCAGCGAGCTGACCGAGGAGGGCGCCGCCGACACCCGCGCCGCCGAACTCGCCCGTCACCTCGCCGACGGCCCGGCCCTCGCGTACGCGCAGACGAAGGCGCTGCTGACGGCGGAGCTGGACATGCCGCTCGCCGCCTCCGTCGAGCTGGACGCCGCCACCCAGGCCCTCCTCATGAACGGCGAGGACTACGCCGAGTTCCACGCCGCCTTCACCGAGAAGCGGCCGCCCAAGTGGCAGGGGCGGTGACCGGCCATGGGTGCTCCGCGTGCGCTCCGCGTAGCGGTCGTCGGCGGCGGGCCCGGCGGGCTGTACGCCGCCGCCCTGCTCAAGCGGCTCGACCCCGCCCGTGACATCACCGTCTGGGAGCGCAACGCCCCCGACGACACCTTCGGCTTCGGCGTCGTCCTGTCCGACGAGACCCTCGGCGGCATCGAGCACGCCGACCCCGCCGTGTACGCAGCCCTCCAGGCGGAGTTCGTCCGCTGGGACGACATCGACATCGTCCACCGGGGCCGCGTCCTGACCTCCGGCGGGCACGGCTTCGCCGCCCTCGGCCGCCGCCGCCTCCTGGAGATCCTCCACGAGCGCTGCGCCGACCTCGGCGTACGGCTCCGCTTCCGCACCGAGGCCCCGCCCGCCGCCGAACTGGCCGCCTCGTACGACCTGGTCGTCGCCGCCGACGGCGTGCACAGCCGGACCCGCGAGGCGCACGCCGACGTGTTCGCACCCCACCTCACCACCCACCGCTGCCGCTACATCTGGCTGGCCGCCGACTTCGCCTTCGACGCCTTCCGCTTCGAGATCGCCGAGACCGAACACGGCGTGATGCAGCTCCACGGCTACCCCTTCGCGGCGGACGCCTCCACCGTGATCGTCGAGATGCGGGAGGAGGTCTGGCGAGCGGCCGGTTTCGACGAGCTCGACGAGGCGGAGTCCGTCGCCCGCTGCGCCAAGATCTTCTCGGACGCGCTCCAGGGCAGGCCGCTCGCCTCCAACCATTCGCAGTGGACCGCGTTCCGGACCGTGGTGACCGACCGCTGGTCGCACGGCACCGTCGTGCTCCTCGGCGATGCCGCCCACACCGCGCACTTCTCCATCGGCTCCGGCACCAAACTCGCCGTCGAGGACGCCCTGGCGCTCGCCGCGTGCGTCGAGGAACACCCCGATCTCCACCGGGCCCTCGCCGCGTACGAGGCCGAACGCCGCCCCGTCGTCGAGTCCACCCAGCGCGCGGCCGCCGCCAGCCTCCGCTGGTTCGAGGACCTCGCGGACCACCTCGACCAGCCGCCCCGCCAGTTCGCGTTCAACCTGCTCACCCGCAGCCGCCGCGTCACCCACGACAACCTGCGGCTGCGCGACGCCCGCTTCACCGACGCCGTGGAACGGGACTTCGGCTGCCCGCCCGGCACCCCGCCGATGTTCACCCCGTTCCGGCTGCGCGGCCTGACCCTGCGCAACCGGGTCGTCGTCTCACCCATGGACATGTACTCGGCCGTCGACGGCGTCCCCGGCGACTTCCACCTCGTCCACCTCGGCGCCCGCGCGCTCGGTGGCGCCGGGCTCGTCATGACCGAGATGGTCTGCGTCAGCCCCGAGGGCCGCATCACCCCCGGTTGCGCCGGACTGTGGACCCCCGGCCAGGCCGCCGCCTGGCGCCGGGTCACCGACTTCGTCCACCACCAGTCGCCGGGCACCGCCATCGGCGTCCAGCTCGGCCACTCCGGCCGCAAGGGCTCCACCAAACTCATGTGGGAGGGCATCGACCAGCCCCTCGACTCCGGCAACTGGCCCCTGGTCGCCGCCTCCCCCCTCCCGTACCGCCCCGGTGTCAACCAGGTCCCGCACGAACTGCACCGGGCGGCGCTCACCGACATAAGGGAACAGTTCGCGGCCGCCGCCCGCCGCGCCGCCCGCGCGGGATTCGACCTGCTCGAACTGCACTGCGCCCACGGCTACCTGCTGTCCGGGTTCCTCTCCCCGCTCACCAACCGCCGCACCGACGCCTACGGCGGCTCCCTCGCCGGACGGCTCCGCTTCCCTCTGGAGGTCTTCGACGCGGTACGGGCCGCCTGGCCGGGCGAGCGGCCCATGACCGTGCGCATCTCGGCCACCGACTGGGCACCCGGCGGGACCACCGCCGAGGAGGCCGTCGAGATCGCCCGGGCCTTCGCCGAGCACGGCGCCGACGCGATCGACGTCTCCACCGGCCAGGTCGTGCCCGACGAGCGCCCCGAGTACGGCCGCTCGTACCAGACCCCGTACGCCGACAAGATCCGTAACACCCTGAAGGTGCCCGTCATCGCGGTCGGCGCGATCTCCTCCTGGGACGACGTCAACTCGCTCCTGCTGGCCGGCCGTGCCGACCTGTGCGCCTTGGCCCGCCCCCACCTCTACGACCCGCACTGGACCCTGCACGCCGCCGCCGACCAGGGCTACGAAGGCCCCGCCGCCCCCTGGCCCGCCCCGTACCGCGCGGGCAGCCGGAAACCCCCCACGGGCCGCACCGACGCCCCCAAGCCGCGCCTCAGCCTGACGACGACGCCCCGCCCCTGACGAACTCCTCGCCCTTGTCCCGCAGCAGCCCGTGCAGGCCGCCGAAGACCGCCGCCGCACGGCCGCCCGGCCAGCCCGCAGGGAGGAGCGCGGCCGGAAGGCCGGGGTCGGCGTACGGGAGGCGGCGCCAGGAGTCCAGGGCGAGCAGGTAGTCCCGGTACGCCTCCTCCGGGGACGGCTCACGGGTCGACCAGGCGCGCAGGCCCGGCTCGTGGAGGTCGAGGAACTCCTCGTACAGTTTGGCGATCGCCGCCAGGTCCCACCACCGGCCCACCGCCTCGGCGGTCGCCGCGAAGCCGAGGTGCTCGCCGCGGAAAAGGTCGACGTACGGGTCGAGTTGGAGCCGCTGGAGGGTGTGCCGGGTCTCCTCGTACAGCGCGGCGGGGGCGATCCACACGCCCGGGGCCGCCGTCCCGAAGCCCAGGCGGCCCAGCCGTGACCGCAGCAGGTGCCGCTTGTGCCGCTCGACCTCGGGCACCGAGAAGACGGCGAGGACCCAGCCGTCGTCCTCGTGCGGCTCGCCCGCCGCGTAGATCCGGCGGTCGCCGTCGTCCAGGAGCTGCCGGGCGTCCTCCGAGAGGGCGTATCCGGCCGCCCCGTCCGGGGTGCGGCGCGGCTCCAGCAGCCCACGGCGCTTGAGCCGCGAGACGGAGGAGCGTACGGACGGCGCGTCCACGCCCAGCACCGCCAGCAGCCGGATGAGCTCGGCCACCGGCAGCGGGGCGTTGTCGGGCGTCCGCCCGTACGCGCCGTACAGGGAGACGATCAGTGAACGGGGAGTGTGCTGCTCGGCCACGTGATCACTTTACGGGCGTGTCCCGTCCTCGTCCTGGGCTCGCAGCCGGAACCGTTGCAGCTTCCCGGTGGCCGTACGGGGGAGCGCGTCGAGGAACACGATCCGGCGCGGGCACTTGTACGGGACGAGGCGGCCCTTGACGAAGGCGCGCAGCGCCTCGGCGGTGGTCTCGTCGCGGGGCAGGCCGTCGCGCAGCACCGCGTACGCGACGACGATCCGGCCGCGCAGCTCGTCCGGATGGCCGACCACGGCCGCTTCCACCACGTCGGGGTGGGCGAGCAGGGCCTCCTCGACCTGGGGGCCGGCGATGTTGTACCCGGCCGAGATGATCATGTCGTCGGCGCGGGCGACGTAGCGCAGGTAGCCGTCCGGGTCGCGGACGTAGGTGTCGCCCGTGATGTTCCAGCCGTGCCGGACGTATTCGCGCTGGCGCGGATCGGCCAGATAGCGGCAGCCCACGGGGCCGCGTACGGCCAGGAGCCCCTCCTGTCCGTCCGGGACGGGCTCCCCGGCATCGTCCACCACGCGCGCGTGCCACCCGGGGACCGGCACCCCTGTGGTGCCGGGGCGGGCGGCTTCGTCGGCCGCCGAGACGAAGATGTGCAGCAGCTCGGTCGCCCCGATGCCGTTGATCAGGCGCAGTCCGGTCCGCTCGTACCAGGCCTGCCAGGTGCGGGCGGGCAGGTTCTCGCCGGCCGACACGCAGCGGCGCAGCGAGGAGGTGTCGTGCCCGTCGAGATCGTCGAGCATCACGCGGTACGCGGTCGGCGCGGTGAACAGCACCGTCACCCGGTGCTCGGCGACGGCCGGGAGGAGCTGCTTGGGTCCGGCCTGCTCCAGCAGCAGGGCGGAGGCGCCCGCCCGCATCGGGAAGATCACCAGTCCGCCCAGTCCGAAGGTGAACCCCAGCGGGGGACTGCCCGCGAACAGGTCGTCCGGCTCGGGCCGCAGTACGTGCGCGGAGAACGTGTCGGCGACGGCCAGCACATCGCGGTGGAAGTGCATGCACCCCTTGGGCCGTCCGGTGGTGCCGGACGTGAACGCGATCAGTGCGACGTCGTCGGCCGCCGTGTCGACCGCCTCGTACGCCTCGGGGTGCCGGTCCGCGAGGCGCAGCAGGTCGTCGGGGGCGTCACCGCCGTACGCCGTGATCCGCAGCCCCGGCACCTCCGCCTTGACCAGGTCGTCCACCGCGCGGACGTCGCACAGGGCGTGGGACACCCCGGCCATGTCGCACATGACGGCCAGCTCTCCCGCGCGTGCCTGCGCCAGGACGGTGACGGCGACCGCGCCCGCCTTCATCACCGCCAGCCAGCAGGCCGCCAGCCAGGGCGTGGTGGGCCCGCGCAGCAGCACCCGGTTGCCGGGCACCACCCCTAGGTCGCCGGTGAGCGCGTGCGCGATCCGGTCGACGCGGCCGCGCAGCTCGCCGTACGTCCAGACCCGGCCCGCGCCGTCCCGGAAGACCGGGCGGCCCGCGCCGAACCGTTCCGCCGTGCGGTCGAGCAGTTCCGTCCCGCAGTTGAGCCGGTCGGGGTAGCGCAGCTCCGGGAGGTCGAAAACCAGCTCCGGCCACTGCTCGCGCGGCGGAAGGTGGTCCCGGGCGAAGGTGTCACGATGAGCCGAAGGCGTGAGCTCCATGGTTCGCCCCCTTGTCGTGGTGGGAACGCTCATCGAGCGTATCGTTCATGTGACGACAGTCAACGGCCCGCGATAGATGTCTTTTGAGGGGGCATGAATGCCCGTATTCTCACTCGATCCGGCCCAAACCGCCTGGTGTGCCGAGCTGCGCGCCCTGGGTGCCGAACGCCTCCGGCCGCTCGCCGAGAAGGGCGAGCCGGGGCACGTCAACCGCCCCCTCGTCGCCGCGCTCGGCGAACTGGGCCTGCTGGAGCGCCTCTTCGGGGCCGGTGCCCTGGATCTGTGCCTGATGCGCGAATCCCTCGCCCAGGTGTGTACGGAGGCGGAGACCGCGCTCGCCCTCCAGGGCCTCGGCGCCCACCCGGTCGCCGTGTCCGGCACGCCCGAACAGCGGGCCCGGTGGCTGCCGGAGGTGACGGCGGGCCGCGCGGTCGCCGCGTTCGCGCTCAGTGAGCCCGGCGCGGGGTCGGACGCGGCGGCGCTCGCGCTGGAGGCGGTGCCGGAGGGTGGTGGCTGGCGGCTGAGCGGCGAGAAGCGCTGGATCTCCAACGCCCCCGAAGCCGACTTCTTCACCGTCTTCGCCCGCACGACGCCGGGCGCCGGGGCGCGGGGCGTCACCGCCTTCCTCGTGCCCGCCGACCGCCCCGGCCTCACCGGCAGCCCGCTCGACATGCTGTCCCCGCACCCGATCGGCGCACTCCACTTCGACGCCGTGCCGGTCACCCGCGCCGACGTCCTCGGTGAGCTGGACGGAGGCTTCCGCGTCGCCATGACCACGCTGAACCTCTTCCGGCCCAGCGTCGGTGCCTTCGCGGTGGGCATGGCCCAGGCCGCACTGGACGCGACGCTCGCCCACACGGCGCAACGGGTCGCCTTCGGCGGCGTACTGAAGGACCTTCAGGCCGTCTCCCACCAGGTCGCCGAGATGGCCACCCGCACCGAGGCCGCCCGCCTGCTGGTCTACGCGGCGGCGGCGGCGTACGACGCGGGCGCCACGGACGTCCCCAAGCGAGCCGCGATGGCGAAGCTGCTGGCCACCGAGACCGCGCAGTACGTCGTCGACGCCGCCGTCCAGCTCCACGGCGCCCGGGCCCTGCAACGCGGCCACCTGCTGGAGCACCTGTACCGGGAGGTGCGCGCGCCGCGCATCTACGAGGGCGCCACCGAGGTCCAGCGGGCCGTCATCGCGAAGGAGCTGTACACCTCATGAGCCTCGAGCGCCTCAACCCCGCCGAACTCTCCCCGCCCACCGGCTTCTCGCACGCCGTCACCGCCACCGGCTCGCGCCTGGTCTTCCTCGCGGGCCAGACCGCCCTCGACTCCCACGGCAGGGTGGTGGGGGAGACCCTGCCGGAACAGTTCGAGACGGCACTCGGCAACCTCCTGACCGCCCTCAAGGCGGCGGGCGGCACCCCCGCCGACCTCGCCCGCGTCACGGTCTACACCACCGACGTCGCCGCCTACCGGTCGCACGCCACCGAACTGGGCCGAGCCTGGCGCCGGCTGGCGGGTCGCGACTACCCCGCGATGGCCGTCATCGGCACGGTCCGCCTCTGGGACGAGCAGGCGCTGGTGGAGCTGGACGGGACAGCTGTCCTGGACTGAGGACCGCGCCGGGCCCGTGGGACCCGCCCCCCCCCGCGCACTCGGGAGCGGAAGCCCCGTCGGCCCCGGGGCCTCCCAACGGGCCTTCTCGGCGCCGCACTTGAGCCGGGGGGTGAGTGAACCGGTGGGCGCACAAGGGTTGTGCAGTGCAATGTCACATTACTATGTTGCACGTCACACGGCAGTGGCATGCACCCATCAAGGTGCTCGGCCCGGCCGTCCGCACCGCTGAACGGACCACTCCCCACCTCCCACAGGAGCCGCAGGTGTCCCAGCGATCCATGCGCACTTCCCTGCGCAGTCCCGTACAAAGAGCCCTCGCCGCGGCCGTCGTCACCGTGACGCTGCTCGGCGCGGCGGGGCAGCTCGCGCCCACCGCCCAGGCGTACGCACCGCAGCCGCGCCTCGCCGCCCCGGGCGGCGACCACCCCCACGACGAGGTCGAACGCCTCGCCACCGCGCCCGAAGCCGGCCCGAAACCCGCCCCCGCCCCCGGCGGACGGGCGGCCGGCTCGCGGGTCCCGGGCCCGCAGACACCGGCGTACGCGGCGGCCACCGCCGTCCCGTGCGCACTCGACGACGTCACGCGCCTCGCGCCCGAGCGGTTCGCCGACTTCCTCGCCGACCCCGCCGTCACCGCCGACGGCTGTCTGCGCGACCTCATCTGGACCTGGGACGCGCGCCTCGCCCCGGTCATGTCCGACGCGCACGTCCAGGCCGTCTCCCACCGCGTTTCCGCCCTCGCCGCCGCCCACGACGGCAAGAACGGCAGCCACCTGCTGGAGATGCTCACCTACCTGCACGCGGTGGCGTACCACGACTTCTCACGCGGCGAGATCGACGTCACCGACCCGCCCACCACCGAGGCCATGCGCCGCGCCATCCACGCCTTCGGCACGGCACGACGCTCCTTCGACGCGACCCGCACCAACGCCGAGTCCCTGCGCGAAGCGCTCTACGCGGGCAGTGCCAAGGGGCTGCGCCACTCCCAACTGGACCTGATACGCAAGGTGCTGGCCACCATGGACCGGTACCACACCACCACCCACAAGGACCCCGCCTGGGGCGGCGCCGCCCTCGCCGCGCTGTCCGTCAACTACCTGGGCGTCTACCCGGGCAACAAGGACACCGCCTTCCATACGCTCGTCGCCCGTAACACCGCGTACCGCGATGCCTTCCGGAAGTTCTCCACGTACACCCACCTCAAGGGCACACCCAACGAGTGGGTCGTGCGCGACGCCCTCGCCGAGTACGGCCGCTTCGGACAGATCGCGCCCCTGACGTCCACGATCGTGCCGGACCTCGGGGCGCTCCTCGCCCCCGTCGTCCGTGACTTCGGCCGCGGCAGCGCCCCCTGGGCACGGCTCGCGTCCTGGCTCAACTTCTACGAGGCGTGCAAGCCGTACGCCGTCTGCAAGGACGACATCGAGCGGGAGATCTTCCCCCGGACGTACCGCTACGACAACGCGGCCATCAAGGTCCGCACCGGCCTGCCCCGTACCACCGTCGACCAGCTCTACTACGCGAGCAAGCAGGTCAAGGCGCAGTTCCACCGCGTACTGGGCACGCAGCAGCCGCTCGCCGGGGACACCAACACCAGCCTGAACATCGTCCTGTACGCCTCCCGCGCGGACTACGAGAACTACCACCCGCTCCTGACCGGCATGGACACCGACAACGGCGGCATCTACATCGAGCGCGGCGCGACCTTCTACACGTACCAGCGGCGTGTCCCGCAGGACTCCTCGCTCACGCTGGAAGAGCTGTTCCGGCACGAGTACACGCACTACCTCAACGGCCGCTTCGCCGTGCCCGGCTACTTCGGCGAGGGCCCCTGGTACCAGGGTGACCGCACCACGGCCATGGACGAGGGGACGGCCGAGTTCTTCGACGGGGCGACCCGCGACGACGGCGTCGCCGTCCGCAAGTCCCTGGTCAAGAGCATCATCACCGACACCGCGAACGGCCGCCCCCGGATGAGCGTGGACCAGTTGCTGCACGCCACCTACGACGGCGACGGCTTCCGGTTCTACGCCTACGCGGGCACCTTCTTCACCTACCTGTGGGCCGAACGCCCCGGCCTGCTGCGGGAGATGTACCGGCACCTGCGCGCCGACGACCCGGCCGCCTTCGACGCCTGGCGCGACCGGCTGGGCCGGGACGCCGCCATCCAGCGGGCGTACGACGCCTTCCTGGACGCGCAGATCGCCAAGGTCGACGAGCTGTTCATGCCGGACACCACGTACACCCCCAACGACCGGCTGCGCGACACCACCGCCGAGGCCGTGCGCTCCTCCTTCGCGGCGGCGACGGGCGCGGCCCCGGTCTGCACGGACAACGGGGACCCGGGTATGCGGCGGTTCCTGTGCACCGGCAGGGTCACCGCCCGCCTTGCGGACGCCGGCAGCGCCGACCGCGTCTTCCAGGACATGTCCGAGACCGTCGACCGGTTCCTGCTCGACCGGACCACCACCACTTCCACCAACCTCGCCGACATGACCTGCACGTTCGGTGAGGTGGAGATCTGGTCGGACCGGCGGGCGGGCACGTCGGACTACCTGTGCGAAGGGCCCCTGCGGAGCTGAACGCGCCCCGGCCGGACGGGATTTGCTCCGGACGGCGGTCTGTACAGCGGCAGTAACATGTGAAATATTACTGCCGTGCCCACGAGACACGTGAGTCATCTGCCGGACGCCGTGATCGTCGGAGCCGGAGTGGTCGGAGCGGCGTGCGCGTACTACGCGAGCCGTGCCGGCCTCACCGTCACCGTCGTCGACCGCGGTCCCGTCGCGGCCGGCACCACAGGTGCCGGAGAAGGCAACCTGCTCGTCTCCGACAAAGAGGCGGGCCCCGAGCTCGACCTCGCGCTGCTGTCCACCCGACTGTGGCGCGAACTGGCCGAAGCGCTCCCACCGGAGACCGAGTACGAGCGCAAGGGCGGCCTCGTCGTCGCACCCGACGAGGCCGCCCTCACCGCACTGCGCGCCTTCGCCGAAGGACAGGCGAAGGCGGGCGTCGAGGCGTACGAGATCCCCGGCGACGGCCTCCACGACCTCGAACCGCACCTCGCGCCCGGCCTCGCCGGCGCCTTCCACTACCCCGAGGACGCCCAGGTCCAGCCCGCCATGGCCGCCGCGCAACTCCTGCGCGCCTCCCGCGCGGACGTCCGGCTCGGCGCCGAGGTCACGGCCGTCCTCACCGACCGGTCCGGCGCCGTCCGAGGCGTACGCACCACCCACGGCGATCTCCACGCTCCCGCCGTCGTCAACGCCACCGGCACCTGGAGCGGAGCGCTCGCCGAACTGGCCGGCGTCCACCTGCCCGTCCTGCCCCGGCGCGGCTTCGTCCTCGTCACCGAACCGCTGCCGCCACGCCTGGTGCGCCACAAGGTGTACGCGGCGGACTACATCGCCGACGTCGCCAGCGGCTCGGCGGACCTCCAGTCCTCCGCCGTCGTCGAGGGCACGCCCGCCGGGACGGTCCTCATTGGCGCCACGCGTGAGCGCGTCGGCTTCGACCGGACGCTGTCCACCGAGGCGCTGCGACGGCTCGCGGCTCAGGCGATCGCCCTCTTCCCGGTGCTCGCCGGCGTACGGGCCATCCGTACGTACCACGGCTTCCGCCCCTACCTGCCCGACCACCTCCCGGCCATCGGCCCCGACCCGCGCGTGCCGGGCCTGTACCACGCGTGCGGTCACGAAGGCGCGGGCATCGGCCTCGCCCCCGCCACCGGGCTGCTCGTGGCCGACGTCCTGCGCGGGGCCCAACCGCCCCTGGACATGGGGCCGTTCCGCCCCGACCGCTTCGAAGCCGGTCCCGACGCCCATCCCGACGCCCATCGCGACGCCCGTTGCGACGCCCGTTGCGACGACACGGAAGGAGCCGCCCCGTGAGGAGCCGCACGCCTCGCCCGACACCCGAGCCGTTCACCCTCACCTTCGACGGCCGGCCCATCACCGCACTGCCGGGCCAGTCCCTCGCGGCCGCCCTGTGGTCGGCGGGCATCCTCGCCTGGCGCACCACCCGGCACGGCGGAGCCCCGCGCGGCGCGTTCTGCGGGATCGGTACCTGCTACGACTGCCTCGCCACCGTCAACGGCCGCCCCAACCAGCGCGCCTGCCTCCTGCCCGCCCGCCCCGGTGACACCGTCACCACCCAGGAGGGCACCGGCCATGACCGCTGACCTCGCCGTCGTCGGCGCCGGACCCGCCGGACTCGCCGCCGCCGCGACCGCCGCCGGACTCGGGCTGACCGTCACGCTGCTGGACGCGGCGGAAAGACCCGGCGGCCAGATCCACCGCCACCCCGCGCCAGGACTCGGCACCGCCCCGCGCGCGGTCCAACGCTTCGCCCGCCGGCTGAACGGCGTCACCCACCTGCCCGGCCACCACGTCTGGACCGTCGTCCGCGACGGCGACACCTGGCTGCTGCACGCCGTCGCGGGGCCCGACGAGGCCCCCGCCGCCGTCCGCGCCCGCGCCGTGCTTCTCGCCACCGGCGCGTACGAACGCCAGCTTCCCTTTCCCGGCTGGACCCTGCCCGGTGTCGTCGGGGCGGGCGGCGCCCAGGCGATGCTCAAGGGCGGGCTCGCCCTGCCCGGCACAGGGGCATCCCCCGCCCGGGCGAAGCCGGGAACGCGGTTGAGGATCGTCGTCGCTGGCAGCGGGCCCCTGCTCCTCGCCGTCGCCACCACCCTCGCCGCCGCCGGAGCCCGGGTGCCCGCGCTGGTCGAGGCCGCCGACTACACCGCGTACGCCCGCCACACCACCGCCCTCGTGCGCAATCCGGCCAAGCTCGCCCAGGGCGCCCTGCACGGCGGTGCCCTCCTCCGCCACGGCACCCGCCTCCTCACCCGTCACGCGGTCACCGCCGCCCACGGCACCGCCCGGCTCGAAGCCGTGACCCTCTCCCGGCTCGACGCCCACTGGC
This sequence comes from Streptomyces sp. NPDC041796, assembly GCF_055590785.1. Taxonomy (NCBI): domain Bacteria; kingdom Bacillati; phylum Actinomycetota; class Actinomycetes; order Kitasatosporales; family Streptomycetaceae; genus Streptomyces; species Streptomyces sp. NPDC041796. The sequence continues at coordinate 182,455 of NZ_JBVJAH010000004.1, read as the reverse complement.
GCCCCGTCCCGGGCACCGGGCGCCGTGTCCCCTGCGACGCCCTCGCGGTCGGCCACGGCCTCGTTCCGCAACTGGAACTCGCCACCGGACTCGGCTGCGTCACCCGCCGCACCCCCGACGGCACCCCCGCACTGGCCGTCGACACCGAGCAGCGCACCTCGGTACCCGGCATCTGGGCGGCCGGCGAGACCTGCGGCATCGGTGGCGCCGAACTCGCCCGGGTGGAGGGCGAGATCGCCGCCCTCTCCATCGCGGGGCGCCGCCCACCCGGAGCCACCGCCCGCCGCCGCGCCCGCCTGCGCGCCTTCGCCGACGCGATGGCCGCCGCGCACCGGCCCGGCCCGGGCTGGACCGACTGGCTGGACGGCGCCACCGAGGTGTGCCGCTGCGAGGAGGTCACCGCCGACCGCGTCCGCGAAGCCGTCACCGACCTGGGCGCCCGGGACGCCCGTACCGTCAAGCTGCTCACCCGCGCCGGAATGGGCTGGTGCCAGGGCCGCATGTGCGGACCGGCCGTCGCCCGCCTCGCCGGGGAGGAACCGGCGCCCGACCGGCGCCCGCTCTCCTGCCCCGTACCGCTCAGCCAGCTGGCACAACCACCAGGAGCCGAACGATGAACCAGCGTCCCCACCCCTGGCACGGCGTCATGGTCGCCACCGCCCTGCCCCTGCGCGACGACCTGACCGTCGACTACGACGCCTACGCCCGACACGTCGCCCGGCTCATCGCCCAGGGCTGCGACGGAGTCGTCCCCAACGGCTCGCTCGGCGAGTACCAGACCCTGACCGACGACGAGCGCGCCAGGGTCGTCCGCGTCGCCGTCGAGGCGGCGGGCGACGGGTCCCGGGTGATGGCCGGCGTCGCCGCGTACGGCAGCGCCGAGGCCCGCCGGTGGGCCGAACAGGCCGCGGAGGCGGGCTGCGGGTCCGTCCTGCTGCTGCCGCCCAACGCGTACCGCGCCGACGCCGCCGCCGTCCGCGCCCACTACGCCGAGGCGGCCCGCGCGGGCCTGCCGGTCGTCGCGTACAACAACCCCTACGACACCAAGGTCGACCTCGGCCCCGAGCTCCTGGCCCAGCTCCACGCCGACGGCAGCATCGTCGCCGTGAAGGAATTCAGCGGCGATGTCCGCCGCGCGTACGAGATCGCCGAACTGGCTCCGGAACTGGACCTGTTGATCGGCGCCGACGACGTGCTGCTGGAGCTCGCCCTGGCCGGCGCCGTCGGCTGGATCGCCGGCTACCCCAACGCCCTGCCCGCCGCCTCCGTCGCCCTGTACCACGCCGCCACCGCCCACGACCTGGACACCGCCCTGCCCCTCTACCGGGCCCTGCACCCGCTGCTGCGGTGGGACTCCAAGCCCGAGTTCGTGCAGGCGATCAAACTGTCCATGGACATCGCGGGGTTCCACGGCGGGCCGTGCCGCCCGCCCCGTACGCCCCTCACCGACGCACAGACCGCCGTCGTCCGCGCCTCCACCGAGAAGGCGCTCGCGGAAGGACTCGCCTAGCCATGCGGACCCGCCGCGTCCTCCACGCCGTCGACTCGCACACCGAAGGGATGCCGACCCGCGTTGTCACCGGCGGGATCGGCACCGTCCCCGGCGCCACCATGGCCGAGCGGCGGACGTACTTCGCCGAGCACCTCGACCACGTACGCACCCTGCTGATGTACGAGCCGCGCGGCCACGCCGCCATGAGCGGCGCGATCCTGCAGCCGCCGACCCGGCCCGACGCCGATTACGGCGTCCTGTTCATCGAGGTCTCGGGGCTGTTGCCGATGTGCGGTCACGGCACCATCGGCGTGGCGACCGTCCTCGTCGAGACCGGCATGGTGCCCGTCACCGAGCCGGTCACCACCGTCCGCCTCGACACCCCCGCGGGGCTGGTCTCCGTGGACGTCCGGGTGGAGGACGGTGCCGCGACGTCCGTCACCCTCACCAATGTCCCCGCCTTCTGTGTGGCCCTCGACCGCACGGTGAAGGTGCCCGGACACGGCGAGGTCGCCTATGACCTCGCCTACGGCGGGAACTTCTACGCCTTCGTCGAACTGGACGCCCTCGGGCTGCCCTTCGACCGAGCCCGCAAGGACGACCTCCTCGCCGCCGGGCTCGCCGTCATGGACGCCGTCAACGCCACCGACCGCCCCGTTCACCCCGAAGACCCGTCCATCGGCGGTGTCAAGCACGTCTACCTCGCCGCGCCCGGCTCCGACGCCACCCACTCTCGGCACGCCATGGCCATCCACCCGGGCTGGTTCGACCGCTCCCCGTGCGGCACCGGGACCTCCGCCCGGATGGCCCAGCTCCACGCGCGCGGTGACCTGCCGGTCGGACGCGACTTCGTCAACGAGTCGTTCATCGGTACCCGGTTCACGGGGCGGCTCACCGGCGAGACGTCGGTCGGCGGCCTGCCCGCCGTCGTACCGGCCATCACCGGCCGCGCCTGGATCACCGGCACCGCACAATACTTCCTGGACCCGGACGACCCCTTCCCCGCGGGCTTCCTGCTCTGATCCCCTACGATCCACGACGACCCCGGGAGGCAGCGCCATGGCAGGCCGGCACCTGAAGAACCTCATCACCAGCCAGGAACGCCTGCGCGACCAGGTGGCGCACGCCCTGCGCGCCGCCCTGATCGCCGGAGAGCTGCAACCCGGCACGGTCTACTCCGCACCGACCCTCGCCGCCGACTTCGGCATCTCCGCCACACCCGTGCGTGAGGCGATGCTCGACCTGGCGGGCGAGGGCCTGGTCGAGCCCGTACGCAACAAGGGCTTCCGGATCACCGAGGTCAGCGAGCGCGACCTCGACCAGTACACCGAACTGCGCGCGCTGATCGAGGTCCCCACCATCGGGGCCATCACCGCGTCGGCCGACCCCCGGCGGCTGGAGAAGCTCAGGCCGGTCGCCGAGGAGATCGTGACCAGCGCCCGCGAACACGACCTCATCGGCTATCTCGACGCCGACCGCCGTTTCCACCTCTCCCTGCTGTCCCTGTGCGGCAACGACCGCCTGGTCGAGACGGTCGGCGACCTTCGCAAGCGCGCTCGCCTGTACGGCCTGACGGCCCTCGCCGAGCGGGGCCTGCTCGTCGCCTCCGCACAGGAGCACCACGAACTGCTGGACGCCATGCTCGCCGGTGACGCACCGGCGGCGGAGGCGATCATGGCGCGGCACCTGGGGCACGTGCGCTCGCTGTGGGCCGAGTCCGCCGACGCGGACCCGGAGGCGGATGCCGCCGGCGAGCCCGCCACCCGAGGCGTCAGCCGTACGCCCGCACGCTGATGCCCTCGGACCCGACGCTCCCGGTGTGCGGTCCACGTGGCGGACAGGCGAGCGGCACGTCGACTCCACGGCTCATATGCCGCCGCCGAACCGAATTTTGTACTGGGCCTTGCCGTTCGGGAATTCGTCCAGCGTTCCACTGCCCCAGTCGAGGTTGAAATACGCCTGGTACTTCGAATCCCGGACCAGCTCGGCCATCCGGTCGATGAAGTAGGGCGAGTCGCCTCCGCCCGCGTAAGCGTCGCCCTTCCGGTAAAGGCCCCACTCCGGGTAGGACTTCGGCTTGTTGTGCCGGGTGGCGAAGGCCTTGAACTCATTCACACCCATGGAGGTGGTGAGGGTGTGGTTCCACCGCTGCGCCGGCGTGGCACCCGGGTGCTGCCACCAGACGTCGTAGATGTTCAGGCCCACGATGTCGACGTAAGCGTCGCCGGGGTACAACGTCTCGAATGACGTGACCTTGCCGGAAGGGCCGACAGCCATGTTGTAGTCGAACTGAAAGGCCGCCCCGGCGCGGGCGCGCATCAGGGTGACCACCCGGCGGAACATCGCCCGGTAGGCCGCCGGGTCGTCAGTGCCCTGCCACGACCCGATGATCTTGTTGTTCCCCTCGTATCCGAGGCGGACGACGGAGCTGCCCAAGCCGTTCTTGATCATCAGGTCGGCAAGCTCGCGGAACTGGTTGTCGTACTTGCCGCCCAGTCCCTCGGCGAAGTTGCCGCCCTTGGGCAGCAGTGGCAGCCCGAGCACGAATTGCCTGCCGGCTCCGGCCTTCTTCCAGTCACCCCAGTACTTGGTGGCGTACTGATTCCACAGGGTGTTCTCGGAAGGGTCCAGGTAATCGGTCGCGTCCACCTGCGACCGGCCCGTCCACGTCTGGAAGTCGTTCACCGATGCGGTTTTCCCGGGGCCGACGTAGACACCCAGTCGGGACGAGGTGACGGCACCCTCGGACGGTAGGGCCATGGACGCGATGATAATTGCTGTGGTGGCCAGCACCGTCGCCAGTTTTCGTTTCATTCTCACCCTCTTGACCGGCCCGGTGCAGGGCCACGATTCCGGCACCGCGGCCGCACGGGAGGCCGGGACCGCCCGGTCATTCTCAGAAGGACGGTGGGCCCCGGCAATGAGAGATCGCTACTACTTCCACTCGTAGAGACGGTGTCCTTGCCGCGGGCGAACCGGCATGCTGTCCCCGCGTAGGCCCGGCCGCCACGGCTGCTGTGACGCCGTCAGGTGCCGGTCCGGGCCCGATGTGGCGGCGGGGACGACTGACGACGGAGGCGTCGCACCTCAGGCGGTGGATATCTCCGGCATGGCGCAATCATCCTGATTCACCCTGGGCGATTCGCTCCTACCGGGCATCGTTGCAGCCGCCCGCGGCATGGTGCATCTCACACAAGCGCCATGCCGGGGTGGTGAAGGTGGTGCCGGGATCCCCGCAAGCGGCGGAGAGCGACTCGGGCCCCTCCATGGAGGGGTCGACCCGGCCGGTGCGGAACCGTCCACGGAGGGGCGAGGGGCGCTGGGGGGCCGCCTTCCCCGGAGCGCGTCTCCGGGGTCGTCTCAGGCGGGCTGCTCCCCGCCCGCTCGTCCGTGGGCCCGAGTGACGCGGTCGAGGAGGGCTTCCACTCCGGCCGCGAGCTCGGGAGATCCTCCTCTTTCGGCAAGGGCGGCGGTTCGTGCTCGCAGCTCAGGGAAGTCCTGGACGGGGAGGCGGTGCAATCCGTACCGGAACGCCGGTTCGGTTTCCTCCGGTGCGTCCACCATGGCCCTCAGGTCCGCGAACAGATACCCGAGGAGCCACGCGGTGAAGGCGCGGTGGGTGGCCGCAATGGTGTGGTCGTCCAGACGCGCCTCGTCCAGCGACCGGAGGATCCGCTCATCGATCCGCAGGACCGGATGGGGGCGCCGGGCGAGGGGGACGCTGAGCAGGCGGGTCGCCAGCAGCGGCACCACGTGAGGGTGACGGAGGGCGACCTCGTACGTCACCTGGGCGATGTCGTGCAGTGCGCTGCGCCACTCGGGCATGCCCGGCGCCGCGGGGGCGGGGGCGGGCCGCGATGCCACGGTCTGCTCCAGCTCCAGGTAGAACGCCTCGACGACGCCGTCCAGCAGGGCGTCCTTGCCGTCGGCGTACCGGTACAGGGCCATGGCCTCCACGCCCAGCGCCGCGCCGAGCCGGCGCATGCTGAGCGCCGAGAGGCCCTCGCTGTCCACGATCTGGAGGGCCGTCGCCATGACGCGCTCCCGTGACAACCGTCCGTAGCGGCCGCGGTCGCTGGCGCGACGGCCCGGGGTGTCTGCCGGCGGGTTCATCTGATCATCGCCCCTGTTCGTCGAGGGTGCCTGTTGACGATGTACCCATATCGCCCCAGAATGTACATATACGTCGTAAACGGGAGGTGTCAACGTACACCACCGGGGCGTTTCGGGAGTGTTTCTCATGGCGAACCACAGGCGGGGCTCCTCCTCCAGACCGCTGGAGTCCCACATCGCCACCCTCTCCGGGGGCAATGTCGCCCGGATCACTCCGGCCGGTCCCGTCTTCGGGCGCCCCAAGACCGTGCGGGCCGTGCGGCGCTCCACCTTCGTACCGGCGTTGTCCTTCGAGGACCGGGCCACGCTGGTCGGCATCACACTGAGCTGGTTCATCTGCTTCGCCTGGTTCTGGTCGTGGTGGCTGCAGCCGCAGCACCGCGTCGGATGGGCGGCGCTGATCGTCAACAGCGCCCTGTTGCTCTACCTGACTCTGCTGCCGTGCTACTTCTTCATCGCCGCCATGCGGCTGCGTCGCGTCAATCCCGCTCTGCGCGTCCCGCGTATCCCTGTCGCCTTCGCCGTGACGCGCGCTCCCTCCGAGCCGTGGCCCACCGTGCGCCGCACCCTCGAAGCGATGCTGGACCAGGACTTCCCCCACCCCTACGACGTCTGGCTGTGCGACGAGGACCCCTCCGCCGAGATCGAGCAGTGGTGTGCGAGCCACAACGTCCGGGTGTCGTGCCGCCGTGGGGTCACCGACTACCAGCGGGACACCTGGCCCCGCCGCGCCCGCTGCAAGGAGGGCAACCTCGCCTACTTCTACGACCACTGGGGCTATCGCCACTACGTCGCCGTCGCCCAGCTCGACTGCGACCACGTGCCGACCCGTTCGTACCTGTCCGAGATGATCCGGCCGTTCTCGGACCCGGCGATCGGCTATGTGGCCGCCCCGAGTGTGTGTGACGCCAACAGCGCCCAGTCCTGGGCGGCGCGGGGCCGGCTGCACCGGGAGGCGATCTGGCACGGTGCCGTGCAACTGGGCCACATCGCCGGGCTCGCGCCCATGTGCATCGGATCGCACTACGCGGTACGGACCCGGGCGCTGCGGCAGATCGGGGGGCTGGGACCCGAGCTCGCCGAGGACTTCTCCACGACGTTCCTGCTCAACTCCGCAGGCTGGCAAGGGGCGTTCGCCATCGACGCCGAGGCGCACGGCGACGGGCCGATCACCTTCGCCGACATGATCACACAGGAGTACCAGTGGGCCCGCAGTCTGACCACGATGCTGCTGGACCTGGTTCCGCGGCACCTCAGCAGAATGCCGTTCGTGCTACGCCTGCGCTTCACCTACGCGCTGGCGTACTACCCGCTCCTCGGTCTGATGATCACATCCGGGCTGACCCTGCCGCCCATCGCGGTCATCACGGGCATCCCGTGGATGAACGTCAACTACTTCAGCTTCCTGCTGCACTTCTGGACCTTGCCGGTATGGCTCCTCGCGACACTGATCCTGCTGCGGCGCCGCGGGCTGATGCGGCCGCGTGAGGCGCCGGTCGTGAGCTGGGAGACCTGGTTGTTCGCACTCGCGCGGTGGCCTTTCGTCGTCTGGGGGGTCCTCGGCGCGATCCGGCTGAGGCTCAACCCCCGGCCTCTCGTCTTCCGCGTCACCCCCAAGGACCGTGATGCGGGGCCGCAAGTGCTGATGCCCCGTCTGGTGCTCCCCTTCGTCGCCATCGCGACAGTTCTCTCCGGTGTCGCCGTCTGGGGCGAGCTGACCAGCCCCGCCGCGGGCTACGTCTTCCTGTGCATTCTTGCCGCGGCGACGTACGGGGTGGTGGCCACTGCGGTCGCCGTCCTGCACGTACGGGAAGTGTCCCGGGCCGCCGGAGTGCGCTTCAGGTCGGCGATGCCGACCGCGCGGGTGGCGCTGCCCCTGGCCCTGGTGTCCCTGATGCCCGTCGCCCTGGCCGTCTTCTTCTACCCGTCGTACGCGGCGGCCGTTCTTACGTGACCGCCTTGCCCGCCGCCCATGAAGGAGAAGCACTTATGCGACAGCCGTCCACGATACTCGTCACCGGCGGGGCCGGCTTCATCGGAAGTCATACCTGCGTCGAACTGCTCGAACACGGCTACGAGGTCATCGTCGTCGATGACTACTCCAACAGTGCCCCCGAGGTGTTCGAGCGGGTGCAAAGGATCGTCGGTCGCTTCGTCGGGGCCGTCTACAAGCTGGACATCCGCAACCGGCACGCCCTCTCCGTCGTGTTCGACCAGCACCGCATCGACGCGGTGATCCACTTCGCCGCCAGGAAGGCGGTAGGGGAGTCGGTGCGCAAGCCCGCCGAGTACTACGACACCAATGTCGGCGGGACGACCGCCCTGTTGCTGGCGATGCGTGAGCACGAGGTGCGGCAGCTGGTGTTCTCCTCGTCCTGCTCGGTCTACGGCGAGGCGGACGGAGGACCCCTGAGCGAGCGGGCACCCGCCCGGCCCACCAACCCCTACGCGGCGTCCAAGTGGATCTGCGAGCAGATCCTCTCGGACATCTGCAGTCGGTACCCCGGCTTCACCGTGCTCTCCCTGCGGTACTTCAACCCGGTCGGCGCCCACTCCAGCGGGCTGCTCGGCGAGGACCCGCACGGTGTGCCGGACAACTTGATGCCCTACCTGGCCCAGGTCGCCATCGGCCGCCGGGACCGGCTGAACGTCTTCGGAGGCGACTACGCCACCGCCGACGGCACCGCGGTGCGCGACTACCTCCATGTCATGGACGCTGCCGAGGCCCACCGCATCGCTCTGGGTCACCTGAGCGACAGGCCCGGTTTCCGGGCCCTCAACATCGGCACCGGAAAGGGCAGTTCGGTCCTGGACGTGATCGCCGCGTTCGGTGATGCCTGCCGGCGGCCCCTGCCGTACCAGGTCGTACACCGCCGCCCAGGAGATGTGGCCGAGCTCGTCGCCGACCCGACCGCCGTGGAACGGGAGTGGGCCTGGCGCCCTACGCGCGACCTGGCGGCGATGTGCCGGGACGCCTGGCGATTCCAGCAGCGCAACCCATTCGGTTACACCGACATCACCAGCGAGGAGCAACCATGAGGATCACCGTCATCGGCACCGGATACGTGGGAGCCGTGCATGCCGCCTGCATGGCCCAAATCGGGCACGAGGTACTCGGAGTCGACATCGACGCCGACCGGATCGCCTCCCTCAACGCGGCCAGAGCCCCCATGCACGAGCCAGGGCTGGACGATCTGCTCGCCCGGACGGTGGGCTCGGGCCGCCTGCGGTTCACCACCTCTCTCACCGAGGCCGCCCGATTCGCCAAGCTGCATTTCATCTGTGTGGGCACCCCACAACGTCCGGACAGCCCCGCTGCCGACCTGCGCTATGTCGACGCCGCGGTGGAGGCCTTGGCACCGGCCCTGCACCCGGGGAGCCTGGTGGTGGGCAAATCCACTGTGCCCGTCGGCACCGCGGCACGCCTGGCGGCCCGGCTGCGGGAGACGGCGCCCCAGGCCGAGATCGCCTGGAACCCCGAGTTCCTGCGCGAGGGGTCGGCCGTCCGCGACACCCTGTGGCCCGAACGTCTGGTGGTGGGGGTCACCTCCGCCGGCGCCGAGGAGGCTCTGCGAGAGGTCTACGCACCGATGCTGCGGGCGGGTGTTCCCTTCTTCTGTACTGACCCGTCCACGGCCGAACTCGTCAAGGTCGCAGCCAACTCGTTCCTGGCCACCAAGATCTCCTTCATCAATGCGATGGCCGAAATCTGCGACGCGGCCGGCGGCGATGTCACCACCCTGGCCGAGGCCATCGGCGCGGACTCGCGCATCGGCCATTCGTTCCTCCAGCCGGGACTCGGCTTCGGCGGCAGCTGCTTCCCCAAGGACATCCGGGCGTTCGCGGCCCGAGCCGAGGAGTTGGGGGTCGGCGACGCGGTGACCTTCCTGCACCAGGTGGACGGGATCAACGTCAGGCAGCGGCGGCGTACCGTCGACCTGGCCCGCGCACTTGTCGGCGGGTCCTTCGCCGGCCGTACCGTGGGCGTCCTGGGCGCGGCCTTCAAACCGGAGAGCGACGATGTGCGTGATTCCCCCGCCCTGGCCGTGGCCGCCGCGATACAGGCCGAGGGCGCCGAGGTCCGTGTGCACGACCCGGAGGCCATCGACAACGCCAGGGCGTCCTTCCCGGACTTGAAGTACACCCTCGTCGTTCCCGAAGCCTGCGAGGGCGCGGACCTCGTCATGCACCTCACTCCCTGGCAGGACTACGCGGAGATCGACCCGGCCGTCCTGGCCGGAGTGGTGCGGACCCCGTTGCTGCTGGACGCGCGGAACACCCTCGACGTCCAGGCCTGGCAGCGGGCGGGCTGGCGCATGCGCGCCTTGGGCCGCCCATCGCTCGGTGGAGCGAACCGTCCAGCGGTGCCGACAGCGGGGCACGGTGTCCCCAGCGGCGTTCTTCTGGGGAGGAACTGATGCGTGTCGTGGTGACGGGTGGCGGCGGATTCGTCGGTTCGCACCTGTGCGAAGCACTGCTGCGCAGGGGAGACACCGTCTGCTGCATCGACAACTTCTCCACCGGTGAACCGCGTAACCTCGCGCATCTGCGGGGACGGCGGAACTTCGAGCTGGTGCGGGCCGATGTGACCGGAGACCTTGACGTAGCCGGACCGGTGGACGCGGTGGCGCATCTGGCCAGCCCCGCCTCCCCGCCGGACTACGACCGGTTGCCCCTGGAGACCCTCGCGGTCGGCAGCAGGGGGACGGAGAACGCACTGCGTCTGGCCCACGGCAACCGTGCCCGCTTCGTCCTGGCCTCCACCAGCGAGGTGTACGGCGACCCGGCGGTCCACCCGCAACCCGAGGAGTACTGGGGCCATGTGAACCCCGTCGGGCCCCGCAGCGTGTATGACGAGGCGAAACGCTTCGCCGAAGCGCTGACCACGGCGTACCGGCGGAGCCTGGGTGTTGACACCGGCATCCTCCGTATCTTCAACACCTACGGACCGCGTATGCGGCCGTACGACGGACGGGTGGTCTCCACGTTCATTCGGCAGGCACTGGAAGGCAGGCCGCTGACCATCCACGGGGACGGCAGCCAGACCCGGAGCTTCTGCTACGTCGACGACCTGGTGCGGGGCATCGTGACGATGCTGGACACCGGGGAACCCGGGCCGGTCAACCTCGGCAACCCCAGCGAACGCACCGTCAGGGAACTCGCCGATCTGGTCCTGGCCCTGACCGGCTCGCCGTCCGGGGTCGAGTTCCGTCCCCTGCCCGTCGACGATCCGGTCAGGCGCCGGCCGGTGATCGACCGGGCCCGGCGGATGCTGGGGTGGTCCCCGCGGGTCACCATGGAAGAGGGGCTGCGGTACACCATCGCGTGGTTCATGGACCGTGTGCCGCACCACCAGCCGACAGGGGTGTGATCATCATGCGACGGACGGCAGCGAGACCGGGGCCCGGAGTACGGTCACGGCGGTTCGTCTGGCCGGGTCTGCTGACCGTCGCGATCGTGGCAGCCGGCAGCGGCTGCGTCAGCACTCCTCATTACTCGACGGACCGCACGTACTACATCAGCCCCCAGGGGAACGACAAGGAGGACGGCCTTTCACCCGGTGACGCGTGGCGTTCCCTGCGGCGCCTCGACGGCGTGAAACTGAACCCCGGTGACCGTGTGCTGCTCGAGGGCGGAGCCCGCTTCGCCGGGCCGCTGGAGCTGCGCCAGGACGATGCCGGACGTGCTGACCGGCCCGTCACGATCGGCTCGTACGGCAAGGACCGGGCCACCATCGACGTGCCCGGCGGGAATGGCATCGGCGTGCACAACACCGCCGGCGTGGAGATCCGCAACCTCGTCATCGTGGGAAAGGGCACCGCGGCCTACACGAAGGGGGGAGGGATCCATCTTTACAGCAACCTTCCGGGCAACAAGAAACTGGATCACGTCACCATCTCCGGGGTGGACGTCTCGGGCTTCCGTGTCGGAGTGCAGATCGGCGGTACGGCCGGAAGCACCGGCTTCAAGAATGTCAACGTCGACAACTCGGTTCTGCATGACAACAAAGACATCGGCCTGCTGACCTACGGTCCCCGGTTCAATGCCGCGCTGCCGGCCTACGCGCACCAGAACGTCACGCTCAACCGGGTCGAGACGTACCACATGGTCGGCGACCCCTCGGCAGCCGACCATCACACCGGCAATGGCATCGTGCTCAGCAGCGTCAACGGCGCCAGCGTGTCCCGCTCCAGCGCGCACGACAACGGCACCCGCGCGTCGAAGGAGGCACGGGAAGGCCCCGTGGGCATCTGGGCCTTCGACGCCACCCGTGTGCTGATCCAGCACAGTACCGCGTACCGGCAGAATTCCGGCTCCAAGGTGGACGGGGCGGGATTCGGTTTCGACTCGAACGTCTCACGGTCGGTCATCCAGTACAACTTGGCGTTCGGCAACGACGGACCCGGCTTCCAGACCTACACCAACATCAGGAACGGCGCCCATACGAACAACGTCATCCGGTACAACATCAGCAGCGACAACGGCCGCTTGCTGCCGCACCGCGGAGGAATATCCATCCACGGCAAGGACATCCGCAACCTGCGCGTGTACCAGAACACCGTTGTGCTGACGAACACGGGAGGACACCTCGGTCCGGCCCTTCGTGTGACGGGCGGGGCGCAGGGCGTCATTCTGCGCAACAACCTCCTGGTCACCGACGCCTCTCCGGTCGCGGTCGTTGACGAGGACTATTCCACCCGGGAGCTCTCTCTCCAGGGCAACAACTACTTCTCGACCGACCGACGTCCGACGGTGCGCTGGGCCGACCGGAACTATCCGGACCTGGCCTCCTGGCGTTCGGCGACGGGGCAGGAGTCCCTCGACGGCCGTCGTACCGGTTTCAGCGTTCGCCCCTGCTTCGCCGGGGGAGCCGCGCCGATCGTCGACGTCCCCGCCGAGGTGTCACAGATGGTGCCCACGTGCCCTTCCCTGGCAGGGAAGGGCCTGGCCCTGGAGCCCGCACTCCCCGACTACTTCGGCACGGCGACGGGCGCTTCCCCACCGATCGGAGCGATCGTGCCTCGCTGATCCTCCGGATGCCGGCGAAACGAAATGCCGAAACGAAACGTCCGGGCGCGGAGGGGCGGATCGGCACGTGGCCGGGGGGCGAGCGCGCTGTCCGCCCGGCGGGCGCGGGCACACCGCCCGGTCACCGCGTCGGCGAGCTCCCGGTGCGCCACCGGTGATCGGGCAGGAACCGCACGTCGTACCGGAGCGCCACGGTGTCGAACGTGTGCGGCTGGGGCACGTACGGTTCCCGGGGCAGGCCGAGCTCGTCGGTCGGTGTGCCGAGGTGCTCGAAGAACCGCTCGAACGTCCCGCTCGGCCCGGCCGCCACGCCGACGATCCGGCTGTGGTGGCGCTCGATCCGGTACGCGTGCGGGCAGTTCTTCGGTACGAAGCCGAAGTCGCCGGCCGTCAGCACCTTCTCGTACTGCTCGCCCTCCAGGTCCTCCACGAACAGCCGCACCGCACCGTCGGTGATGTGGAAGACCTCGTAGGTGCCGGGGTGGAGGTGGGCCGGAATGACATCGCCCTTGGGGCCCTCGACCGTGAAGAAGTTGAAGGCGTTCTCGGTCTGCTCACCGCGCGCGTAGACGGTGACGAGGTCACCGAAGAGGTGGGCCCTGTCTCCCATGCCCTTCTCGATGACATACGGCTTGCCCGGCTCGGCCGGTATGAGTGAGGGGGAGCGGCGACGACGGGCGAACTCCATGGTCATGGAAAACCTCCGGCACGGGGGCGGCGAACGAATGTCAGGTTACCTGACATGCCTTCCCGGGTGCCGGAGGCGCTTGGTGTCACCGCGTCACGGTCAGCAGAGGGCGACCCCGATCACGGCGTTGTCCCCGGTGCCGTAACCGGGGAAGGTCACCGTGTCGCCGGGTTCCGCCGTGCGGCAGGGGACGTCGGAACCGTCGCGGTACTCCACGGTCAGGTGCTGGGTGGAGGCGCAGGTGTTGGTGACGAAGGTGTAGCGCCAGCTCGTCGCGTACTGAACGCACGGCGGCGCCGCATCTCCGGAGGCGGTGGCCGCGGGAGCCTGTGCGAAGCAGGCGGCAAGGGTCAGGACACCGGCTGCTATGACGCGGTTAGTTGAACGCTTCATGGGGTGCACTGCTGATCAACCCTTCACTTCTCGAACACTGCGAGACTCGAGAGTAGGAAGGGTCAGGGCATCACCCGCCGAAATCGCGCCACTTGGGCGTGTGTCGTGGCCGTTCCCCCGGCACATGGTCGACGACGCGCACGCGGTGCTCGGGCCCAGGTCACGGCGTCCATGGCCCACGAAGCGATGTGCCCGGCCGTAGACAATGCGACGACACCGCCGACCGGCCTGCCGTGCCCTCCGCCGCAGGAGAGCGGCCCACTGTGCCCGCCCATGGGTGGCGTCCGCCCCACGCGTCGCAGAACGCTCGGAAATCGCCGCCCCGCGGTCTACTCCGCTGCCAGGAGGTACGGCTGGAAGGCCGCCCGCACGGTCGCGGGCATCTCCTTCTTGCCGTGCGTCACCGGGTCCGTGAACACGTGCCGCACCTCGCCTTCCGCGATGAGCCGTTCACCGACCTTGAACCTGGGGCACACGATCATGCTCGTCGTTCCGAGGCGGGTGATCGGCATCTCGATGTCGAGCACCTCGTCGAAGCGCGCCCCCTGGCGATAGAGGATCCGGGCCTCCGCCACCACCAGGTCGGTCCCGCCGTCCAGCATGGCGCCGTATCCCCCCGCGGCTTCACGCCACAGCTCCGTCACGGCGACGTCGTAGTAGAAGAGGTAGTGCCCGTTGAACACCACGTTCTGCTGGTCGCATTCGCTGTAGCGCACTCGCAGTCGGTGCGTGAAGAGCATGGCCATGGGCGAGGTCCGCCTTTCGTGGTGGTGATCAAGACGCGCGACGAGGGTCGCCGGTCACCCGGGGAGGAGTCAACCGCTCGTCGCCACCCCGTTGTCCGGCGCTCTGTCACCGAGCGCATGCGGATCGCCCGTTCGCCGGCGAGCCGTGCACCTGCGCCTCGCGCCAGGCGTTGCTCCTCCCGAACAGCCCAACAGTGTGGCGAGTACTCGCCGACTCGGGCCGCATGACCGCCCTGGTCACCGAATCGGGCCGCGGCCGGGTGGTCCCGCGGATGGTGGCCGACGGCTCTCGCCGTCACGTGCCGTACGCCAAAGCGTCATTCCGGCATCCCTGTTGCTCGCCTCCCGGCCTGCTCTGAACGAGGAGCCATACGTCCGTGATCGGCACCCCTCACCCGCCCCTCCACGCCGAAAGGCCGAACCCCACACCGCACCTGGTCGCCGCGGTACGTCACACACGGCGCCGCATCGACGCGGGCCGCCGACCCGCACGCTCTCGCCTGCGCTGCATCCGTTCCCTGACCGGCCTCGACCTCGACCAGCCGCTGCATCGCCTGTGTGCCGACCTCGCCCTGCTCCTCCTTCCGGACCGCGCCGACGGCCCGGCCCGAGAACGAGGGCGGCATGCGGCGGCGCCCGCTCCACCGGTGAGCGCTGCCACCGTCAGGACGGCGGCGGGCCGACCCGCGCGCGGGCCCGGCCGGGTCAGCGGCGGCGGGGCCGCGGGACGGACCAGTGCGGGGCGCGGCTGAGGATGAGCGCGAGTTCCGCCCGCATCCGGTCGAAGGCAAGGTGGTACAGGGCGAGTTGACGCTCGGCAACGGTGTCCCGGTCCAGATGGCGCACGGTGTCCGGGGCCCCGCGGCCGCCCGCGGCGCCCGGCCGGGACGACCCGGCCGGGCGCCGCGTGGTGCGACGGCCCGGGGCCGGTCAGATGTCCCGGAAGATCTCGATCTGCGCGCCCACCGAGTTCAGACGCTCCGCGAGGTCCTCGTAGCCGCGGTTGATGACGTAGACGTTGCGCAGGACGGACGTGCCCTCGGCCGCCATCATGGCGAGGAGCACGACCACCGCGGGCCGCAGGGCGGGCGGGCACATCATCTCGGCGGCGCGCCAGCGGGTCGGGCCCTCGACGAGGACGCGGTGCGGGTCCAGGAGCTGGAGGCGGCCGCCCAGGCGGTTGAGGTCGGTCAGGTAGATGGCGCGGTTGTCGTAGACCCAGTCGTGGATGAGGGTCTGGCCCTGCGCGGAAGCCGCGATGGCGGCGAAGAACGGCACGTTGTCGATGTTCAGGCCGGGGAACGGCATCGGGTGGATCTTGTCGATCGGCGCCTCCAGTTTGGAGGGCCGTACGGTCAGGTCCACCAGGCGCGTGCGGCCGTTGTCGGCGGCGTACTCCGTGGTGCGGTCGTGGTCGAGGCCCATCTCCTCCAGGACCGCGAGCTCGATCTCCAGGAACTCGATCGGTACGCGACGGATCGTCAGCTCCGACTCGGTGACGACCGCCGCCGCCAGCAGGCTCATCGCCTCGACCGGGTCCTCGGAGGGCGAGTAGTCGACGTCCACGTCGATGGACGGCACGCCGTGCACGGTCAGGGTGGTGGTACCGATGCCCTCCACCTGTACGCCGAGGGCCTCCAGGAAGAAGCACAGGTCCTGGACCATGTAGTTGGAGGAGGCGTTGCGGATGACGGTGACGCCGTCGTGGCGGGCGGCGGCGAGCAGGGCGTTCTCGGTGACGGTGTCGCCGCGCTCGGTCAGCACGATCGGGCGGTCCGGCGCCACGGAGCGGTCGACCTGTGCGTGGTACAGCCCTTCGGTGGCGGTGATGTCCAGGCCGAAGCGGCGCAGCGCGATCATGTGCGGCTCGATCGTGCGCGTACCGAGGTCGCAGCCGCCCGCGTAGGGGAGCTTGAACTGCCGCAGCCGGTGGAGCAGCGGGCCGAGGAACATGATGATGGAGCGGGTGCGGCGGGCCGCGTCCGCGTCGATGGCGGCCATGTCCAGGTGCGCGGGCGGGACGATTTCCAGGTCCATCCCGTCGTTGATCCAACGGGTGCGTACGCCGATGGAGTTGAGGACCTCCAGCAGCCGGTAGACCTCCTCGATCCGGGCGACGCGCCTGAGCGTCGTACGGCCCTTGTTGAGAAGTGACGCGCACAGCAGCGCCACACAGGCGTTCTTGCTCGTCTTGACATCGATGGAGCCGGACAGCCGGCGCCCGCCCACTACTCGGAGGTGCATGGGACCCGCGTACCCGAGTGACACGATTTCACTGTCGAGCGCTTCGCCGATCCGGGCGATCATCTCAAGGCTGATGTTCTGGTTCCCGCGCTCAATGCGGTTGACGGCGCTCTGACTTGTGGCCAGCGCCTCGGCGAGCTGCGTCTGCGTCCAGCCGCGGTGCTGCCGGGCGTCACGGATGAGCTTGCCGATGCGTACGAGGTAGTCGTCTGCCATGGGGGCAGGTTATCTCAGATATGAGATGCCCCCCGTGTCGGGGTGCGCCGTCAGGGTGAGAGGCTGTGCGCCGTGGGGTGCCGTGGCTCGTAGAGCGGCAGTTCACCGCCGCTCGGCAGCCGTACGGCCGCCAGCAGTCCCCAGCCCTGGTCGCTGACCGGCCGCGACATCTCCGCCCCGCGGTCCGCCAATGTCCGCAACGTCCCCTCGATGTCGTCGCACATCAGGAAGAATTCGTGCCGGGGCTCACCGGGTGTCGGGTGTACGGCGACCTCGGCGGGCGGCAGCTTGAAGATGAGCCAGCCGCGCCCGGCGTCGACGCCGTCGAAGCCCAGCACGTCCCTGATGAACGCCCGGTCGGCGTCGGCGTCCTTGGTGTAGAGGATGACGTGTGCGCCACTGAACATGCCCCGATGCTCGACGCCCGGCCCCGCCCCCGCAACTCCGGCTGCGCCGTCCGGGAGGGGCCGCCGGGGGCTCGTGGCCCCGTCCAGGGGTCTCGCCGGCCCTCCGCGCACCACCCCCACGTCGCGAAGTCGGCGACTACCGTGAGCGAATGACCCAGACCTGGAACGACACCGCGCCGGGCGTCCTGCGGCTTCCCTCCGGCCGCACGGTCCGGGGGCGTGGTCTCCGGCGGCCTCTCCCGGAGGGCCCGACGCCCGATTTCGCCGTGTATCTGCTCGCCAAGCAGCCGCCCGGCGTCCCGTGGGAGGCGCGGTGGCTGCGCTGGCCGGACTTCCGGCTGCCCAGCAGCCCGGCGGACGCCCGTACCGTCCTCCGCGAGGCCTGGGAGCGCAGCGTCGCCGAACGCGTCGAGGTCGCGTGCGGCGGCGGACGCGGCCGGACCGGTACGGCGCTGGCCTGTATCGCCGTAATGGACGGAATTCCGCCGGACGAAGCGGTGCAATTCGTTCGCCGGAACTACGACCGGCATGCCGTCGAGACCCCCTGGCAGAAACGCTTCGTCCGCCGCTTCACCGCATGACACGGCAGTTCGCCGGGCGTGCCTCGTCGCAGGGCACGGTCATGTACTAGAGTTATCTCGACATCGAGATATCTGCCGAAAGACGCACCGCAGCCGCGCCAGCCGGTAAGGGTTACCTAACTAAGTCTTACCTTAGCGGATCGGCGAGGAGCCATCGCGGCAGGATGCGGTAAGAACGCGCACATTGATGAAGGAGACTGTCGTGTCGGCGAACAGCTTCGACGCCCGCAGCACGCTGCGCGTGGGCGACGAGTCGTACGAGATCTTCAGGCTGGACAAGGTCGAGGGCTCCGCGCGCCTCCCTTACAGCCTGAAGGTGCTCCTGGAGAACCTGCTCCGCACCGAGGACGGCGCGAACATCACCGCCGACCACATCCGGGCCCTCGGCAACTGGGACTCGCAGGCTCAGCCGAGCCAGGAGATCCAGTTCACGCCGGCCCGCGTGATCATGCAGGACTTCACCGGTGTGCCGTGTGTCGTCGACCTCGCCACCATGCGCGAGGCCGTCAAGGAGCTCGGCGGCGACCCGGCGAAGATCAACCCGCTCGCCCCGGCCGAGCTGGTCATCGACCACTCCGTCATCGCCGACAAGTTCGGCACGCCGGACGCCTTCGGCCAGAACGTCGAGCTGGAGTACGGCCGCAACAAGGAGCGCTACCAGTTCCTGCGCTGGGGCCAGACCGCCTTCGACGAGTTCAAGGTCGTCCCGCCGGGCACCGGCATCGTCCACCAGGTGAACATCGAGCACCTGGCCCGCACCGTCATGGTCCGGAACGGCCAGGCGTACCCCGACACCCTCGTCGGCACCGACTCCCACACCACCATGGTCAACGGCCTCGGTGTGCTCGGCTGGGGCGTCGGCGGCATCGAGGCCGAGGCCGCCATGCTCGGCCAGCCGGTCTCCATGCTGATCCCGCGCGTCGTCGGCTTCAAGCTCACCGGCGAGCTGCCCACCGGCACCACCGCCACCGACCTGGTGCTCACCATCACCGAGATGCTGCGCAAGCACGGCGTCGTCGGCAAGTTCGTCGAGTTCTACGGTGAGGGCGTCGCCGCCACCTCCCTCGCGAACCGCGCCACCATCGGCAACATGTCGCCCGAGTTCGGCTCCACCGCCGCGATCTTCCCGATCGACGGCGAGACGCTGAACTACCTCAAGCTCACCGGCCGCTCCGAGCAGCAGGTCGCGCTCGTCGAGGCGTACGCCAAGGAGCAGGGCCTCTGGCTGGACCCGGCCGCCGAGCCGGACTTCTCCGAGAAGCTGGAGCTGGACCTCTCCACGGTCGTCCCCTCCATCGCCGGCCCCAAGCGCCCGCAGGACCGCATCGTCCTCGCCAACGCCGCCCAGCAGTTCGCGCAGGACGTCCGCAACTACGTCGACGACGTCGACGAGGCGGGCAAGGAGTCCTTCCCGGCCTCCGACGCCCCGGCCAACACGCCCAACGGCGCCCCGTCGAAGCCGGTCACCGTCACCGCCCCCGACGGCTCCACGTACGAGATCGACCACGGCGCCGTCACCGTCGCCGCGATCACCTCCTGCACCAACACCTCGAACCCGTACGTCATGGTCGCCGCCGCCCTGGTGGCCAAGAAGGCGGTCGAGAAGGGCCTGACCCGCAAGCCGTGGGTCAAGACCACCCTCGCCCCGGGCTCGAAGGTCGTCACCGACTACTTCGACAAGGCGGGCCTCACCCCGTACCTCGACAAGGTCGGCTTCAACCTCGTCGGCTACGGCTGCACCACCTGCATCGGCAACTCCGGCCCGCTGCCGGAGGAGGTCTCCAAGGCCGTCAACGACCACGACCTCGCCGTCACGTCGGTCCTCTCCGGCAACCGCAACTTCGAGGGCCGGATCAACCCCGACGTCAAGATGAACTACCTGGCCTCCCCGCCGCTGGTCGTCGCGTACGCCATCGCGGGCTCCATGAAGGTGGACATCACCAAGGACGCCCTGGGCATCGACCAGGACGGCAAGCCGGTCCACCTCAAGGACATCTGGCCCTCCGAGGCCGAGGTGAACGAGGTCGTCGCCAGCGCCATCGGCGAGGACATGTTCAACAAGTCCTACCAGGACGTCTTCGCCGGTGACGCCCAGTGGCAGGCGCTGCCGATCCCCACCGGCAACACCTTCGAGTGGGACCCGCAGTCCACCTACGTCCGCAAGCCCCCGTACTTCGAGGGCATGCAGATGGAGACGACCCCGGTCACCGACATCACCGGTGCCCGCGTGCTCGCCAAGCTGGGCGACTCGGTCACCACCGACCACATCTCCCCGGCCGGCGCCATCAAGGCCGACACCCCGGCCGGCAAGTACCTCACGGAGCACGGCGTCGAGCGCCGCGACTTCAACAGCTACGGCTCCCGCCGCGGCAACCACGAGGTCATGATCCGCGGTACGTTCGCCAACATCCGCCTGCGCAACCAGATCGCGCCGGGCACCGAGGGCGGCTACACCCGCGACTTCACCCAGGACGGCGGTCCGGTGTCGTTCATCTACGACGCCTCCCGCAACTACATCGACCAGGGCATCCCGCTGGTCGTCCTGGCCGGCAAGGAGTACGGCTCCGGCTCGTCCCGCGACTGGGCCGCCAAGGGCACCGCGCTCCTCGGCGTCAAGGCCGTCATCGCCGAGTCCTACGAGCGCATCCACCGCTCGAACCTCATCGGCATGGGCGTCCTGCCGCTGCAGTTCCCCGAGGGCGCGTCCGCCCAGTCGCTCGGCCTGACCGGTGAGGAGACCTTCTCCATCTCCGGCGTCACCGAGCTGAACGAGGGCACCACGCCGCGCACGGTGAAGGTCACCACCGACACCGGCGTCGAGTTCGACGCGGTCGTCCGCATCGACACCCCCGGTGAGGCGGACTACTACCGCAACGGCGGCATCATGCAGTACGTGCTGCGCAACCTGATCCGCAACTAAAGGACCAGGCACACGGCACAAGGGCCGCACCCCGTCCGGCGACGGGGTGCGGCCCTTCCGCGTACTCACGGACACGACACGTGTACGTCTCAGCGCAGCAGCTCCACCTCCGCCAGCGTCGCCACCGCACTCGGCACCAGCCGGTACCTCTCGTACGTCCCGGGCCGCGCCACCGTGAACACCCGCGTCTGCCGGTCCCAGGCGAACGCCTCACCGGACCGCCGGTCGAGGTCCGTCCACGCCGTACCGTCCCGCGAGCCCTGCAGCACCCAGCCCGTCGGGGCGGCGCCCCGCGCCGACGAGGTCAGCGTGTACTGGACCGCCCGCGTGCCGCCCGCCGGTACCGGCAGCTCCACGGCCTCCACCGAGGCCGCCGTCGCCGACGTGTCGTCGAACAGCTCGCCCGCGCCCGCCAGCACGTCCCGGCGCGGCGAGGGCACCTCGTCGCCCCGGGTGATGGACACCGGCGCCGCGCCCCTGCCCGTACCCCATGCCGACGGCCGCGGCCCCATGTCGAACTCCAGCGTCCCGCCGCGTGCGACCAGCGCGTGCGGCAGAGCGGTCGACGTCCAGCGCTTGCCGTTGACCTTGAGACCCTGCACATAGATGTTCGTGGCACTGTTCCGCGGGGCCTTGACCACCAGCGTGCGGCCGTTGTCCATCCGCACGGTCGCCTTGCTGAAGAGCGGCGAGCCGATCGCGTACTCCCCGCTGCCCATCACCAGCGGGTAGAAGCCGAGTGCCGAGAACAGCCACCACGCCGACTGCTCGCCGTTGTCCTCGTCACCGTGGTAGCCCTGCCCGATCTCGCTGCCGGTGTACAGCCTCGACAGCACCTCGCGGACCTTCTCCTGCGTCTTCCACGGCTGCGAGGCCGCGTTGTACATGTACGTGACGTGATGGGCGACCTGGTTGGAGTGCCCGTACATACCCATCCGTACGTCCCGCGCCTCCGTCATCTCGTGGATGACGCTGCCGTACGAGCCGACGAACTCCGGTGACGCCGTCTCGGGGGTCGCGAAATAGGTGTCGAGCTTCTTCGTCAGACCCGGCCGCCCGCCGTACAGGTTGGCCAGGCCGCGGCTGTCCTGCGGGGCGGTGAAGGCGTAGCCCCAGCCGTTGGTCTCCGTGTAGTCGTACCCCCAGACACGAGGGTCGTAGGAGGACGACGGCACCCGCCACTCGCCCTTGGGGGTCCGTCCCTGGAAGAAGCCGGCCTCCTTGTCGAACAGGGTGACGTACTGCCGCGCCCGGTTGAGGAAGTACGCCGACTCCTCCTTGTACCGGGCCTCGCCCGTCTTCCGGTGGAGCGCGTCCGCCATCTTCGACAGGCCGTAATCGTTGAGGTAGCCCTCCAGGGACCAGGACAGGCCCTCGTGCGTGGCGGTGGAGGCGTAGCCGAGGAACGGCGACGTCTCCATGCCCTTGCGCCCGACACCGGACGAGGGCGGCACCACCGTCGCGTTCTTCAGGGCCGCCTCGTACGCCGCCTCCGCGTCGAAGTCGACGCCCTTGACGTAGGCGTCGGCGAACGCGACATCCGACGACGTGCCGGTCATCAGGTCCGCGTAGCCCGGCGACGACCAGCGGGAGATCCAGCCGCCGTCCTTGTACTGCTGGACGAAGCCGTCCACCAGCTCGCCGGCCTTGCGCGGGGTGAGGAAGGAGTACGCGGGCCAGGTCGTCCGGTACGTGTCCCAGAAGCCGTTGTTGACGTACACCTTGCCGTCGACGATCTTCGCGCCCGTCCGGGTCGGGGTGTCCGGACCGGTCTGCGGCGAGAACGGGCTGGCGTACCGGTCGCGTCCGTCGACCTTCTCGAAGCCCGAGTTGGGGTAGAGGTAGAGCCGGTAGAGGTTGGAGTACAGGGTGACCAACTGGTCGCGGGTCGCGCCCTCCACCGTCACCCGGCCGAGGATCCGGTCCCACGCGGCCTGCGCCCGTGCCCGGACCCTTTCGAAGGACGCGTCGGCCGGGATCTCCGCGTCCAGGTTCCGCTTCGCCTGCTCCACGCCGATCAGCGACGTCGCCATGCGCAGCGTCACCGTCCGGTCCTCGCCCGTGGCGAACCGCAGATGGCCCTTGACGCCGGCCGACGCGGAGCCGGTGACCGGCGCGTCGAAGACGCCGTACACGAACATCCGGGTCGCACCGGTCGACAGGCCGCTCTTGACGTCCGAGAAGCCGGTGAAGGACCGGTTCGCCGGGTCGAGGGTCAGCCCGCCCTCCTCGGTGACGTTGTCGAAGACGACCGCAGCGTCCGCGCCGGGGTAGGTGAACCGCATCATCGCCGCGTGGTCGGTCGGGGTGATCTCCGCCTTGATGCCGTTCTCGAACGTCACGCCGTAGTAGTGCGGCTTGGCCGTCTCCTTCTCGTGGCGGAAGGGCAGCGCGCGGCGCACGCGGTCGGTCTCCGGCGTACCGGTGGCCGCCGAGGGCAGGAGCTGGAAGGTCTGCCGGTCGCCCATCCAGGGACTCGGCTCGTGACTGGCGGCGAACGCCTGCACCGTCGGCAGGTTGTCGGCGTTGTTGCCGCGCGCGTACTCGTACAGCCAGCTCTTGGACGCCGCATTGGTCACCGGCGTCCAGAAGTTGAAGCCATGGGGCACGGCCGTCGCGGGGAAGGTGTTGCCGCGCGAGAAGGAGCCGCTGGAGTGGGTGCCGCGCACGGTGGAGACATGGTCGGAGGGGCGTTGGTGGCCGTCGGCCGGGGCGGCGCGCCCGATCCTGATGTCGTCGATCCAGCCCTGGAACTTCGCGGGGCCCTCGGGGGAGTCGTACGCCACCAGAACGCGGTCCACCGTCCGGCCGGCGGCCACGCTCCCGATCCCGGCGGTCACCTGGTTCCACTGGTTGACGTAGAGCCGCTTGGCCGCTCCCTGGCCCCGCGGGGTGAGCGCCCCGCCGTGGCTGTCGGTGGCCCGCAGGTCGCTCAGGTACGTGCCGTCCGTGAAGACCAGGTCCACGGCGACGTTGGTGGCCGGGTAGTTCGGATCCGTCTCCGGCATGGAGGGGAAGATCCGGTACGACAGCTCGGTGTCGCGCCGCACGGCCGTGTGGACGTCGAAGACCTTGTTGTACGAGTACGCCCGGCCGTCCGGCTTGTGCGTTCCCGCGTAGCGCAGGGCACGCACCCCGGTGAACCCGGCGTTGGCCTTGGCGGTGGGGGAGCCGCCGGGCCCGCGGTCGACGTGCGTGCGCATGTCGGGCGGGACGGGGGCGGAGGTGTCCCCGTTCGAGAACTGGACGTCGGCGAGCTGGGTGATGCCCGTGGCGCCGTTGTTCTCGGTGATCTCCAGCCGGTAATGCGTGTACTCCGTTGAATTGTCGAAGTCGTAGGTCCGGGTTTCGAAGCGCTTTTCGAAGCTCTGGCCCTCGCGGGTGTCCAGGACCTTCCAGTCCGTGCCGTCCACCGAGCCCCGAAGCGTCCAGTTCCTGGGGTCGCGGGGGGCGTGGTCGTTCGCGGAAGTCAGCGCGTACGTCACCACCTTGACGGGTTCGTCCAGCTCGAATTCCACCCAGGCGGTGGGGGTGAACGTGAGCCATTTGGTGCTGGGCTGGAGGTCGACCAGGTTCTCCTTGGTCTCCCCGGCGCCGCCGTTCTCACCGCTGGCGCGCAGCGCGGTGACCTTGTCGGTGACGTTCCCCGGTATGCCCGTCGCGAAGCCGCCGTCGACGCCGGAGGCCCGCCTCCGGCCGTCGGCGCCCACGTCGACGGTGTTGCGCCAGTCCGGCGGGCGTTCGTCGGGTTCGAAGGACGACCGGAACTCCCGCTCCGTCGCGGCGGGTTGGCCGGGCAGGGCGAGGGCGGTGGCCGCGGGGGTGGCCGCCGCGATCAGCGAAGCGGCCGCCACGAGGGCGGCCGTACGGGGGAATCGGTGACGGGTTCTGGTTGCGGACGTGCTGGGCTGTCTGGGCTGCATCCCGCGTCCTGCCTCCTGCCGAGAGCGCGTTGGACAACGTTGTCAGTCGAGCTGCGCAGGAACCAGTAGGAAGCCAAGTGGCGTGCGGTGTCAAGGGTGTTGCCGGTGCGGGAAGGCCCGATTCAGCCGTTCTGTCGAAAGGTGTGGCCGGGGAATGCGGACCGGGGCCTTCGGTATTTCCCCGAGGTCTCAACTCGGGAAAGACTGCTGACCAAAGTTGCTTTCGATCTTGCTCATGTGACGCGAAGTGGACTATACCTGTCGGCGTCCGAGTGGCATCGCACCACCAGTACTGCGTGAACACCCAGCACCTGCACGACCCAGCAAATGACCGCGGTGGCGGGGCCCTTCGCCTCTGGCGAGCAGGACGGGCGACCGGTACACCGCCTGAGTCCTGGAGAAGGCGAGGACTTGAGCATGGGATCCACCTCCGCCCGCAACGACGGTGACGGCCCCGGCCGTCGCGACCTGATCAAGCGGTCCGCCGCGCTCGGCCTGATCACCGTACCCGCCATGGGCTTCCTGTCCGCCTGCGCCACCGGCGGTGGCGGCGGCGGCGACAAGGAGACCAAGGCCCCCGGCGGCCCCAAGTCCGAGAAGAACCCGCTCGGCGTGGCCAAGGGCACCCCGCTGGAGGCGTTCATCTTCAAGGGCGGCCTCGGCGACCAGTACGCCAAGGACGCCGAGGCCGACTACAAGGCCACCTACGGCGCCGACGTCAAGCACACCGGCACCCAGCAGGTCGGCCCCAAGCTCACCCCGCGCTTCGCGGGCGGCAACCCGCCGGACGTCATCGACAACTCCGGCGCCGACCACCTCGACATGAACAAGCTCTCCACGCAGGGCCAGCTCCAGGACCTCGCCGCGCTGCTGGACGCACCCTCCATGGACGACCCGGCGAAGAAGGTCCGCGACACGATCCACCCCAGCACCATCGAGAAGGGCAAGCACGGCGACACCTTCGACGTGCTCTACTACGCCTTCACCATCTACGGCACCTGGTACTCGCAGAAGCTGCTCGCCGACAAGGGCTGGACGTACCCCAAGACCCTCTCGGAGATGGTCACCCTCTGCGGCGAGATCAAGAAGGCCGGCATCGCCCCCTGGACATACGCGGGCAAGTTCCCCTACTACGTACACTTCAATCTCTTCGCCCAGATCGCCAAGATCGGCGGCATGGAGAAGTGGATCGCGATCGACAACCTGGAGCCGAACGCCTGGACCTCCAACGACGCGGTCAAGGAGGTCGTCGAGCACTACGAGGAGCTCGCGGCCAAGAAGTACTTCCTCGAAGGCAGCCAGGGCCTGACCCACATCCAGTCCCAGACCGCCTGGAACAAGGGCAAGGCCGTCTTCATCCCCAACGGCTCCTGGGTCGAGAACGAGGCCGCTCCGACCACGCCCGCCGACTTCGGCATGGCCGTCGGCGCGCTCTTCGACGGCACCGGCGACAAGATGCCGCACGGCACCCTGCGCGGCGAGCCGAGCGAGCCCTACATCGTCGCCGCCAAGGGCAAGAACCCGGCCGGCGGCATGGAACTGCTGCGCATCATGCTCTCCAAGAAGCACGCCCAGAACTTCGCGAAGAAGGTGAAGTCCCTGACCTGTGTCATGGACGCCACCCAGGGCATCACCCTCTCGCCCGGTCTCGCCTCCGCCAGCAAGGTCTTCAAGGAGGCGGGGGACAACCTGATCAGCCTGCAGCTCCAGGAGTGGTACCCGGCGCTCACCGACGAGAAGATCGGCGGCCTGACCGGACAGCTCCTCGCCGGCGAGCTGAAGGCCGCCGACTGGATCAGGAAGACCCAGGCGGAGTGCGACAAGGTGGCCAAGGACGACTCGGTCACCAAGTTCAAGCGCACGGCGTGAGGATCGCGGTATGGATCGCCTGACCTGACAGTTCGACAAACGAGGGGAAGGGCCGGGGAGCACCATGCAACACGGCAAATACCGATTCATCGTGGGCTTCCTGGCCCTGCCTCTGCTCATTTACGGCGTTTTCGTCATCTCGCCGTTCGTCCAGGCGTTCCAGATCTCCCTGAC
Organism: Streptomyces sp. NPDC041796; assembly: GCF_055590785.1. Taxonomy (NCBI): domain Bacteria; kingdom Bacillati; phylum Actinomycetota; class Actinomycetes; order Kitasatosporales; family Streptomycetaceae; genus Streptomyces; species Streptomyces sp. NPDC041796. The sequence continues at coordinate 155,660 of NZ_JBVJAH010000004.1, read as the reverse complement.
CGACTGGTCCGGCCTGGTGGGCACCGCGGAGTTCGTCGGCTTCGACAACTTCGCCAAGCTCTGGGACAGCGACGACTTCTGGAACGCGCTGCGCCACAACGTCTACATGCTGGCCCTCGTCCCGGTGGTCACCCTCGCCCTGGGCCTCTTCTTCGCCTTCATGCTCAATGTGGGCGGTCGCCGCCGGAAGAACGAAGTGGTCACCGGCGTCGCGGGCTCGAAGTTCTACAAGTTCGTCTTCTTCTTCCCGCAGGTCATCTCCATCACGATCATCGCGGTCATCTGGTTCAACATCTACAACCCCGATCCGGACGACGGCATGCTGAACTCCCTGCTCGGCGCGGTCGGGCTGGACGGCCTGCAGAACTCCTGGCTGGGGGAGAAGAGCCTCGCGCTGTGGTGCATCAGCGCGGTCATGGTCTGGGGCCACGTCGGTTTCTACGTGGTGCTGTTCTCGGCCGCCATGGCGTCCATCCCGAGGGACATCTACGAGGCCGCCCTGCTGGACGGTGCCAGCCGGTTCCACACCTTCTTCCGGATCACCCTGCCGCTGCTGTGGGACACGGTCCAGACCGGCTGGGTCTACATGGGCATCATCGCCCTGGACGCCTTCGCCCTGGTCCAGATCATGTCGGTGAACATGGGTGGCCCCGACGGTGCCACCGACGTCATGCCGCTGCGGCTGTACCTGACGGCCTTCCGCGACAGCCAGTTCGGCTACGCCGCCGCCATGGGTGTCGCGATGCTCATCGTCACCATGACCTTCGCAGTGCTCACGATGCGCTTCGCGCGCCGTGAGCGGATCGAGTACTAGGGGTACGGCGGATGACGACCGAAGAGATCGAAGAGATCGACGCGGTGACCAAGCAGGAGACCGTTCCCGCGAAGGTCACCCGGCGGCTCGGCCCGACGACCGGCCGCACCTCCGAGGGCGGCGTGCTCAACGTCTTCTCCCACGGCATCCTCGTCCTGTGGGCCCTGATGGTGGGCGTGCCGCTGCTGTGGGTGCTGTGGAGCGCCTTCAAGGACAGCAACGGCATCCTCACCGACCCGTGGGGCCTGCCGACCGTCCTGCACTGGGAGAACTGGTCCAACGCGTGGAACGACGCGAACATGGGCCAGTACTTCGTCAACACCGCGATCGTGGTCGGCGGGTCCGTCGTCGGCACGATGGTGCTCGGGTCGATGGCCGCGTACGTCCTGGCCCGTTTCACGTTCCCCGGCAACCGGTTCATCTACTACCTGTTCGTCGCCGGCATGTCCTTCCCGGTCTTCATGCTGGTCATTCCGCTCTTCTTCGTCCTGCGGGACTTCCCGGGCAGTTCCCTGCTGGCGACGTACCACGGGCTGATCCTGGTCTACATCGCGTACTCGCTGCCCTTCACCGTCTTCTTCATGACGGCGTTCTTCCGTACGCTGCCGACCTCGGTCGCCGAGGCGGCCATGATCGACGGCGCCTCGCACACGCGGACGTTCTTCCAGGTGATGGTGCCGATGGCCAAACCCGGGCTGATCAGCATCGGCATCTTCAACTTCCTGGGGCAGTGGAACCAGTACCTGCTGCCGATGGTGCTCAATCAGCAGGAGGACAAATACGTCCTCACCCAGGGCCTCGCGATGATCGCGTTGCAGCAGGGTTATGAGAACGACTGGGGCGCGCTGATGGCCGGAATGATGATTGCCATGCTGCCGGTGCTGATCGTCTACTCGATCTTCCAGCGGCAGGTGCAGTCCGGACTCACGGCCGGTGCGCTGAAGTAACTCACGTCACCAAACGAAACGGCTCGTCGGTGGAGCGCTCGCTCCCGGCGGGCCGTTTCCGTGTGACGTGGAGGTAAATATCCGATTCGTCCGCATCTAATTCGCTCATCGGAGGCCTACAACGCTCAAGGTCTTGACGGGGACCAACCCAAAAGGCTCAGCTTAGAGTTCACATGTTGGAGAAAACGGCAGGAGTGAGTGAGTCGATGGAGACTCCGGGGTCGCAGACATCTCTGCATCGGGCCAATCTCGAGCGGGTCGTGCGCGCGGTGCGTATGGCCGGTTCGCTCACCCAGGCGGAGATCGCCAGGACCACCGGCCTCTCCGCCGCCACGGTCTCCAACATCGTCCGTGAGCTCAAGGACGGCGGCACCGTCGAGGTGACCCCCACCTCCGCGGGCGGCCGCCGGGCCCGCAGTGTCTCGCTGAGCGGCGACGCCGGCATCGTCATCGGCGTCGACTTCGGCCACACCCACCTGCGCGTCGCCGTCGGCAACCTGGCCCACCAGGTCCTGGCCGAGGAGTCCGAACCGCTCGACGTCGACGCCTCGTCCGAGGAGGGCTTCGACCGGGCGCAGGCGCTGGTCAAACGGCTGATCGCGGCCACCGGGATCGGCCAGGACAAGGTCGTCGGCGTCGGCCTCGGCGTACCCGGCCCCATCGACGTCTCCTCCGGCACGCTCGGCTCCACCTCGATCCTGCCGGGCTGGACGGGCATCAATCCGAGCGAGGAGCTCGCCGGCCGCCTCGGCGTCCCGGTGTACGTCGACAACGACGCCAACCTCGGCGCGCTGGGCGAGCTGGTCTGGGGCGGTGGACGCGGGGTCAAGGACCTCGCGTACATCAAGGTCGCCAGCGGTGTGGGCGCCGGCCTGGTGATCGACGGCCAGATCTACCGGGGCCCCGGCGGCACCGCCGGCGAGATCGGCCACATCACGCTCGACGAGTCCGGCCCCGTCTGCCGGTGCGGCAACCGCGGCTGCCTGGAGACGTTCACCGCCGCGCGCTACGTCCTGCCACTGCTGCAGCCCAGCCACGGGCCCGACCTCACCATGGAGCGGGTCGTGCAGCTGGCGCGCGAGGGCGACCCCGGCTGCCGCCGGGTGATCGGGGACGTCGGGCGGCACATCGGCAGCGGTGTGGCCAACCTGTGCAATCTCCTGAACCCGAGCCGTGTCGTCCTGGGCGGCGACCTCGCCGAGGCGGGAGAGCTGGTGCTGGGACCCATCCGTGAGTCGGTCTCCCGGTACGCCATCCCCAGTGCCGCGCGGCAGTTGTCACTGGCTCCCGGAGCCCTCGGCGGCCGTGCCGAGGTGTTGGGTGCCCTGGCGCTCGTACTGAGTGAAATGGGCGATTCGACCCTTCTGGAGAGCGCCCTCACGCCGGTCACGCCTGCGTTCACTTAGATAACGGATGGCACCGTTGTCATCTCGTTGTCAATTTACTCCTTGACGACGACCCTGCGGCCGAGTTGACTTCCAGCCACCTCGGCCGCAACGTCGCGGCCTCGTCAGGGAGGCAACCCACATGAACGCAATGACGCGACGCATCGTCATAGGCACGGCAGCGGTATCGATGGCCGCTTCCCTCGCCGCTTGTGGCAAGGCGGGCGACGGTGACAACGCCGGCGGCAGTGGAGGCGACAGCAAGACCATCGGTCTGCTGCTGCCGGAGAACAAGACGACCCGTTACGAGACGTTCGACCGCCCGATCATCGAGGCGAAGATCAAGGAACTGTGCGGCGACTGCGAGGTCAAGTACAACAACGCCGCGCAGGACACCGAGACCCAGAAGAAGCAGTTCGACGGGCTCGTCACGCAGGGCGTCAAGGTGATCATCCTCGACTCGGTCGACTACAAGGCCACCAAGTCCTGGGTGCAGCAGGCCGAGAAGAAGGGCGTCAAGGTCGTCGCGTACGACCGCCTGGCCGAGGGCCCGATCTCCGCGTACGTGTCGTACGACAACGAGAAGATCGGCCGCCTCCAGGGCGAGGGCCTGGTCAAGGCGCTCGGCGCCAAGGCCAAGGACAGCAACGTCGTCATGATCAACGGCTCGCCGACCGACCCGAACGCCCCGCTGTTCAAGAAGGGCGCCCACAGCGTCCTGGACACCGGCGTCAAGAAGGTCGTCTACGAGCAGGACATCCCGGACTGGTCCCCGGACGAGGCCAACAAGAAGATGGGTGCCGCCATCGACTCCCTGGGCAAGGACGGCTTCCAGGGCGTCTACTCGGCGAACGACGGCATGGCCGGCGGCATCATCACCGCCCTCAAGAAGCAGGGCGTCAAGGTCCCGGTCGGCGGCCAGGACGCCGAGCTCGCCGGTCTCCAGCGCATCCTGGCGGGTGAGCAGGCCTTCACGATCTACAAGCAGATCAAGCCGGAGGCCGAGACCACCGCGGAGATCGCGGTCCGCCTGCTCAAGGGCGAGAAGATCGACGACCTGACCCCGACCAAGGTCACCAGCCTCACCGGTGAGTTCAAGAACATCCCGGCCAAGCTGTACGACGCGCAGGTCGTGACCAAGGAGAACATCGCCTCCACGATCATCGCGGACAAGGTCTACAAGGCCGCGGACATCTGCACGGCCGAGTACAAGGCCGCCTGCGCCGCCGCCGGCATCAAGTAGCCCGCCCCCTCCAGGACCGGTCCGGCGCCCGCCCCTCCACGCCCCGCAAGCGCGGTCGGGCGCCGGACTCACCCCCTGACCCCGGGGCCGCGCACCGGCTCGGCCGGCGGCCCGGGGCCGGGGCTCCGACCGGGCACCGGCGGAGGCCACGGCCACCGGCCTCGCACCGCGACGGAGGTCACGGCCACCACGGCCACCACGGCCCCGCCCCGGGACAGCGGCCACCGGCCTCGCACCACCACGGAGGGCACGGCCACCCGGCCACCGGCCACAGCCCCCGACCGCAGCCACCCAGCCCCCGGCCTCCCGCCGGAGCCGCCGGGCGGCGCTCGCAGTCCCGTCCGGCCGCCCGGCCGGACAGGCACAAGCCTCTGTGCTCCACGTTCCACCATCCCCGCCGGACAGGCGGCGAAGGAGATGATTCACGTGTCCGCTACGCCCGTGCTGGCGTTGCGCGGAGTCTCCAAGCGGTTCGGCGCCGTCCAGGCGCTCACCGATGTAGACCTGGAGATCCACGCCGGTGAGGTCGTCGCCCTGGTCGGCGACAACGGCGCCGGAAAGTCGACCCTCGTCAAGACCATCTCGGGGGTCCATCCCATCGATGAAGGCGCCATCGAATGGGAGGGCAAGGCGGTCCGGATCAACCGGCCGAACGACGCCCAGGACCTCGGGGTCGCCACCGTCTACCAGGACCTGGCCCTCTGCGACAACCTCGACGTCGTCGCCAACCTCTTCCTCGGCAGCGAGCTGAAGCACGCCTCCGTCCTCGACGAGATCGCGATGGAGAAGCGCGCCAAGGAGCTGCTGGACACCCTGTCCATCCGCATCCCCAGCGTCCGCATCCCCGTCGCCGCCCTCTCCGGAGGCCAGCGCCAGGTCGTGGCCATCGCCCGCGCCCTGATCGGCGACCCCAAGGTCGTCATCCTGGACGAGCCGACCGCCGCCCTCGGCGTCGAGCAGACCGCCCAGGTCCTCGACCTGGTCGAGCGGCTCCGCGAGCGCGGCCACGGCGTCATCCTCATCAGCCACAACATGGCCGATGTGCGCGCCGTCGCCGACAAGGTCGCCGTCCTCCGCCTGGGCCGCAACAACGGTGTCTTCGACGTCAAGGACACCACCCACGAAACGATCATCGCCGCGATCACCGGCGCCACGGACAACGCCGTGACCCGCCGCCAGGCGCGTACGGCCACGAAGGAGGACGCGAAGTGAGCGACCTCACCAAGACCCCCGCCCCCGACGCCCCGGAGCAGTCCGCGGCACCCGTCCCGGCCGTCGACCCGCGTCTGCTCGTACGCGAGGAGGGCCTCAAGGGCTACTGGACCGAGTTCACCCGCAAGGTGCGCGGCGGTGAGCTGGGCTCCCTGCCGGTCTTCATCGGTCTGATCGTCATCGCGATCGTCTTCCAGCTCCAGAACAGCAACTTCCTGTCCGCGAGCTCGGTCGCCAACATCGCCGTCTACAGCTCCGGCCTCGGCATCATGGCCGTCGGCATCGTCTTCGTCCTGCTCCTCGGCGAGATCGACCTGTCGGTCGGCTCCGTCGCGGGCGTCGGCGCCGCCGTATGGGCCGGCCTGCAGGTCAGCAACGGCACCAACGAGTGGATCGCGATCCTGCTCGCCGTCCTGACCGGCACCGCCCTGGGCGCCCTGCACGGCTTCTTCTTCGCCAAGATCGGCGTCCCGGCCTTCGTCGTGACCCTCGCCGGCTTCCTCAGCTGGATGGGCCTCCAGGAATGGCTGATGGGCGGCGAGGGCTCCATCAACACCCCCTCGGGCAGTGTGGTCGAGAACCTGACCAACTACTTCTTCGAGGACAAGGCCGCCGCCTACGGCCTCGCCCTGGTCGCCGTCCTCGCCTACGCCGCCTCCCTGCTGCTGGACACCAAGCGCCGCAAGGCCGCCGGGCTGCCCGCCCGGCCGACCAGCGAGATCGTGCTGCGCACGGCGGTCGTCGCGCTGTTCGTCTTCGTCGTCGCGTACGTCCTGAACGAGCCCGCCGGCGCCCGCGGCCTGCCGCTCGCCCTGGTGCTCTTCCTCGCCGTGCTCGTCGTCGCCGACTTCGTCACCCGCCGCACCACCTTCGGCCGGCAGGTCTTCGCCGTCGGCGGCAACGCCGAGGCCGCGCGCCGCGCCGGTATCAGCGTGGCCAAGGTCCGGATCCTGGTCTTCGCGATCTCCGGCACGCTCGGTGCCTTCGGCGGTCTGTTCATCGCCAGCCTCTCCGGCGGCGCCACCAAGAGCCTCGGTGGCGGCAACACGCTGATGCTGGTCATCGCGGCAGCCGTCATCGGCGGCACCAGCCTCTTCGGCGGTCGCGGCAAGGTCTGGTCCGCGCTCCTGGGCATGATCGTGATCCAGTCGATCCAGCAGGGTCTGAACATGATCGGCATGTCCAACGCGATCCAGAACATGATCACCGGTGCGGTCCTCCTCGCCGCCGTCGTGATCGACTCCGTCTCCCGCCGTACGCAGAAGACCGCAGGTCGCGCATAGTGTGACCCCAGGTGTGGTCGGATGTGACCACCGCAATGCCCGGCGCCCTCAACCGGCGCCGGGCATTGCTGCGTCTGAGCCAATGGCAGGACGCGTTACGGACCGCCCGATGACCACCGTCGAGGGCGGAACATTAGACTCGACAAAATCGGCAGCTCGACCAGCTCAACACGCAAGGAGGCACGGGTGGCTCTGCTGACCCGTATCACGGGCCCGCGCGATCTCGACCGGCTCGCCCCGGAGCAGCTGGACCAGCTGGCCGCGGAGATCCGGTCCTTCCTCGTGGACGCCGTCTCCAAGACCGGCGGTCACCTCGGCCCCAACCTCGGCGTGGTCGAGCTGACCATCGCCCTGCACCGCGTCTTCGAGTCCCCGAAGGACAAGATCCTCTGGGACACCGGCCACCAGTCCTACGTCCACAAGCTGCTCACCGGCCGCCAGGACTTCTCCAAGCTGAAGATGAAGGGCGGCCTGTCCGGCTACCCCGCGCGTGCCGAGTCCGAGCACGACGTCATCGAGAACAGCCACGCCTCCACCGTCCTCGGCTGGGCCGACGGCCTGGCCAAGGCCAACGAGGTCCTGGAGCGCAGCGACCACGTCGTCGCCGTGATCGGTGACGGGGCGCTCACCGGCGGGATGGCCTGGGAGGCCCTCAACAACATCGCCGAGGCCAAGGACCGCCCGCTCGTCATCGTCGTCAACGACAACGAGCGCTCCTACGCCCCGACGATCGGCGGCCTCGCCAACCACCTCGCCACCCTGCGCACCACCGACGGCTACGAGCGCTTCCTCGCCCGTACCAAGGAGATCCTCGACCGGACGCCGGTCGTGGGCAGGCCGCTGTACGAGACGCTGCACGGCGCCAAGAAGGGCCTGAAGGACTTCATCGCCCCGCAGGGCATGTTCGAGGACCTCGGCCTGAAGTACGTCGGCCCCATCGACGGCCACGACATCGAGGCGCTGGAGTCCGCCCTGACCCGCGCCAAGCGGTTCGGCGGCCCGGTCATCGTCCACTGCCTCACCGAGAAGGGCCGCGGCTACCAGCCGGCCCTCGCCGACGAGGCCGACCGCTTCCACGCCGTCGGCAAGATCCACCCGGACACCGGCCTGCCGATCTCCTCCTCCGGCGCCGACTGGACCGGCGTCTTCGCCGACGAGATGGTCGAGCTCGGCCGCGAGCGCGAGGACATCGTCGCGATCACCGCGGCCATGCTCCAGCCCGTCGGCCTGGACAAGTTCGCCAAGGCCTTCCCCGACCGGGTGTACGACGTCGGCATCGCCGAGCAGCACGGCGCCGTCTCCGCGGCCGGCCTCGCCACCGGCGGGCTCCACCCGGTCTTCGCGGTGTACGCCACGTTCCTCAACCGCGCCTTCGACCAGGTCCTCATGGACGTCGCCCTGCACAAGTGCGGGGTGACGTTCGTCCTCGACCGGGCCGGCATCACCGGCACCGACGGCGCCTCCCACAACGGCATGTGGGACATGTCGATCCTCCAGGTCGTCCCCGGCCTGAGGATCGCCGCCCCGCGCGACGCCGACCAGGTCCGCGCCCAGCTCCGCGAGGCCGTCGAGGTCGACGACGCGCCGACCGTCGTGCGGTACTCCAAGGGCGCGGTCGGCCCCGCCGTCGAGGCCGTGGGCCGTATCGGGGGCATGGACGTGCTGCGTGAGGCGGGCACCGACCGGCCCGACGTCCTGCTGGTCTCCGTCGGCGCGCTGGCGCCCATGTGCCTGGAGATCGCCGACCTGCTCGACAAGCAGGGCATCTCCACCACGGTCGTCGACCCGCGCTGGGTCAAGCCGGTCGACGAGGCCATGGCGCCGCTCGCCGACCGCCACCGCGTCGTCGTCACCGTCGAGGACAACGGTCGCGTCGGCGGCGTCGGCTGCGCGATCGCCCAGGCGCTGCGCGACGCCGGCGTCGACGTACCGCTGCGCGACTTCGGCATCCCGCCGCGCTTCCTGGACCACGCCTCCCGCAAGGAGGTCATGGCCGAGATCGGCCTCACCGCCCCCGACATCGCCCGCCAGGTCACCGGCCTGGTCTCCAAGCTCGACGGCAGGTACGAGGACGCGGAGGTCGAAGCCGCCCGCGACTGACCTCACGTCGGGTCCGTATTGGGCCGGTCGGACTACCCCAGGGGGTTTCCGGCCGGTCCTTTCGTGTGAAAGGGCCTCTCACGACGGGCGCAGCCCCGCACCTCTCTCGATCATGGGCGGTAGAGGCCGATGGCTACGGAGGTACGCCGGTGAGTATGGGCCAGCAGTCACGCGACACCGGGATGTTCCGGACGAAGAGCGTCGAGCAGTCGATTCAGGACACCGAGGAGCCCGAGCACGCACTCAAGAAGTCCCTGTCCGCCTGGGACCTGACGGTCTTCGGTGTCGGTGTCATCATCGGCACGGGCATTTTCGTCCTGACCGGAAAGGTGGCGAAGGAGAACGCGGGGCCGGCGACCGCGCTGGCGTTCGTCGCGGCCGGCATCGTCTGTGCCCTGGCCGCCCTGTGCTACGCCGAGTTCGCCTCCACGGTCCCCGTGGCCGGATCGGCGTACACCTTCGCGTACGCCTCCCTCGGGGAGCTGCCGGCCTGGATCATCGGCTGGGACCTCGTCCTGGAGTTCGCCCTCGGCACCGCGGTCGTCGCGGTCGGCTGGTCCGGCTACGTCCGCTCACTGATGGACAACGTCGACTGGCATCTACCCGCATGGTTGCAAGGGCCCGACGTGGAGGGCGGCACCTTCGACCTGCTGGCCTTCGTCCTGGTCCTGGTGCTCACCGCGGTGCTGGTCGTCGGCATGAAGCTGTCGGCCCGCATCACCGCGATCGTCGTGGCGATCAAGGTGACGGTGGTCATGATCGTGATCATCGCGGGTCTGTTCTTCATCGTGGGCGACAACTACTCGCCCTTCATCCCCGCGAAGGTGACCCCGGAGACCTCCTCCGGCTGGGACGCCGCACTGGTCTCGACGATCTTCGGATACGAGCCGACCAACTTCGGCGTCATGGGCATCTTCACCGCCGCGTCCGTCGTCTTCTTCGCCTTCATCGGCTTCGACGTCGTCGCCACCGCCGCCGAGGAGACCAAGGTGCCGCAGCGCGACATGCCGCGCGGCATCCTTGGCTCCCTCCTCATCTGCACCGTCCTGTACGTGGCCGTCGCGCTGGTGGTGACCGGTATGCAGCACTACAGCGAGCTGTCGACCAGCGCGCCGCTCGCCGACGCGTTCAAATCCGTCGGGCACCCCTTCTACGCCGGTGTCATCAGCTTCGGCGCGGCGGTCGGCCTGACGACCGTGTGCCTCATCCTGCTCCTCGGCCAGACCCGGGTGTTCTTCGCGATGAGCCGGGACGGACTGCTGCCCCGCTTCTTCTCGGTCACGCACCCCAAGTTCCGCACCCCGTACCGCCCGACCATCCTGCTCGGCGTGATCATCGCCTTCGTCTCCGGCTTCACCAGCATCGACGAGCTGGCGACCCTGGTGAACATCGGCACCCTCTTCGCGTTCGTGGTCGTCGCGATCGGCGTGATCATCCTGCGCCGCACCCGTCCCGACCTGCACCGCTCGTTCCGCACCCCCTGGGTGCCGTTCGTCCCGATCCTCTCGGTGGCCGCCTCGGTGTGGCTGATGCTCAACCTGCCGAACGAGACGTGGTTCCGCTTCGCCGTCTGGATGGCGATCGGCATCGTCGTGTACTTCCTGTACGGGCGCTCCCACAGCCGCCTGGGCGGGCACAAGTACCCGATGGGCACGAGGGCCCCGTAGCCCGCGGGCCTACCGGACAGCCGGCCGCCCCGTTCGCCGTTTGGGCCGTTCGGGGCGGCCGCTCGTAGAATCGCCGGATGACTTCCCCCGGCGACGCCCACGCGGACCACTCGGACCACTCGGATCACGAGACCGACGACGCCCTGCGGGTGCTGGGCAAGGTCTTCGGCTACGACTCCTTCCGCGGCGAGCAGCGGGAGATCATCGAGCACGTCGTGGGCGGCGGTGACGCCCTGGTCCTCATGCCGACCGGCGGCGGCAAGTCGCTGTGCTACCAGATCCCCGCGCTGGTGCGACCGGGCGTCGGGGTCGTCGTCTCGCCGCTGATCGCCCTCATGCAGGACCAGGTCGACGCGCTGCGGGCGCTCGGGGTACGGGCCGGGTTCCTCAACTCCACCCAGGACCTCGACGAGCGGCGGCTGGTGGAGGCCGAGTTCGCCGCCGGCGAGCTGGACCTGCTGTACCTCGCGCCCGAGCGGCTGCGGGTCGAGTCCACGCTGCAGCTGCTGGGGCGCGGCCGCATCTCGCTGTTCGCCATCGACGAGGCGCACTGCGTCGCCCAGTGGGGCCACGACTTCCGCCCCGACTACCTCCAGCTCTCCACGCTCCACGAGCGGTGGCCGGACGTGCCCCGCATCGCCCTGACCGCGACCGCCACGCGCGCCACCCACGCCGAGATCGCCACCCGGCTGAACCTCGACGGCGCCCGGCACTTCGTGGCCAGCTTCGACCGCCCCAACATCCAGTACCGCATCGCCCCCAAGAACGAGCCCAAGCGGCAGCTTCTGGAGCTGATCCGGGGCGAGCACCCGGGCGACGCGGGCATCGTCTACTGCCTCTCACGGGCGTCCGTGGAGAAGACGGCGGCGTTCCTGGTGGAGAACGGTATCGACGCCGTTCCCTACCACGCGGGCCTCGACGCCCGGGTCCGCGCGGAGAACCAGGCGCGGTTCCTCCGCGAGGACGGGCTCGTCGTCGTCGCGACGATCGCCTTCGGCATGGGCATCGACAAGCCCGACGTACGCTTCGTCGCCCACCTCGACCTGCCCAAGTCCGTGGAGGGCTACTACCAGGAGACGGGCCGCGCCGGACGCGACGGGCTGCCCTCGACGGCATGGCTGGCCTACGGGCTCCAGGACGTCGTCCAGCAGCGCAAGATGATCGACGGCTCCGAGGGCGACGCCGAGCACCGCAGGCGGCTCGCCGCGCACCTCGACGCCATGCTGGCCCTGTGCGAGACGGTCGAGTGCCGCCGGGTGCGGCTGCTGGCGTACTTCGGCCAGGAGTCCACCGCGTGCGGGAACTGCGACACCTGCCTGTCGCCCCCGAAGTCGTGGGACGGCACCATCGCGGCGCAGAAACTGCTGTCGACGATCGTCCGGCTCAAGCGGGAGCGGAACCAGAAGTTCGGCGCGGGCCAGATCATCGACATCCTGCTCGGCCGCAAGACCGCGAAGGTCATCCAGTTCGACCACGACGCCCTGAGCGTCTTCGGCATCGGCACCGAACTGAACGAGTCCCAGTGGCGCGGTGTCGTACGGCAGCTCCTCGCCCAGGGCCTCCTCGCCGTCGAGGGCGACTACGGCACGCTCGTCCTGACCGACACCTCCGCCGACGTCCTCGGCGGCCGGAGCGAGGTCCTGCTCCGCAGTGAGGCGGAACGCCCGGCCCGCGCGGCCAAGGCGTCCAGGCGCGCCCCGGTCGCCGACCTGCCCGAGGAGGCGCTGCCGGTCTTCGAACGGCTCAGGGCCTGGCGCGCGGCGACCGCGAAGGAACAGGGCGTCCCCGCGTACGTCATCTTCCACGACGCCACCCTCCGCGAGATCGCCGCCGCCCCGCCCACGACCCTCGCCGACCTGGGCGGCGTCAGCGGCGTCGGCGAGAACAAGCTCGCCAAGTACGGCGAGCAGATCCTCGCGGCCCTCGCCGACGCCGACGCCTGACCACAGGATCCGGCCCCCCGCGCTGTGCCCACCCGTCCCTCCGTGCGCGACGGGTGGGCACAACGGGACCGGTGCGGTGCCTGTTCCCGGTGAGGCTTTCTCGAGCAGGGGCCCTCATCTGCGGGGCAGACCCCGGACGCCCCCACCTGCCCGGAAACGGCGGACGGGCCGCAGGGGACATCCCCTGCGGCCCGTCCACAGTGTGTGGTTACGCCGGGACGCTCGCCACGCCCTGCGGCAGGAAACGCTTGCCGTTCACGCGCTCCGAGACGCCCTCGCGGTCCAGGTACGGCGTGATGCCGCCCAGGTGGAAGGGCCAGCCGGCGCCCGTGATGAGGCAGAGGTCGATGTCCTGCGCCTCGGCGACGACGCCCTCGTCCAGCATCAGGCCGATCTCCTGCGCCACCGCGTCCAGGACGCGGTCCCGCACCTGCTGCTCGGTCAGGACGGTGTCGCCCTGCTTCAGCAGCGCCGCGACCTCGGGGTCCAGCTCGGGCTTGCCCGAGTCGTAGACGTAGAAGCCGCGCTTGCCCGCCTTGACGACGGCGGCCAGGTTCGGGGAGACCGTGAAGCGGTCCGGGAAGGCACGGTTCAGGGTCTCGGAGACGTGCAGACCGATCGCCGGGCCGACCAGCTCCAGCAGCACCAGCGGGGACATCGGCAGACCGAGCGGCTCGATGGCCTTCTCCGCGGTCTCGACCGGGGTGCCCTCGTCGATGACGTTCTGGATCTCGCCCATGAAGCGGGTGAGGATGCGGTTCACGACGAACGCCGGGGCGTCCTTCGTCAGAACCGCCGTCTTCTTCAGCTTCTTCGCGACACCGAACGCGGTCGCCAGCGACGCGTCGTCCGTCTTCTCGCCGCGCACGATCTCCAGCAGCGGGAGGATCGCGACCGGGTTGAAGAAGTGGAAGCCGACCACGCGCTCCGGGTGCTGGAGCTTGGAGGCCATCTCCGACACCGACAGCGAGGAGGTGTTGGTGGCGAGGATCGCGTGCGCCGGGGCGACCGCCTCGACCTCCGCGAACACCTTCTGCTTGACGCTCATCTCCTCGAACACGGCCTCGATGATGAAGTCCGCGTCCGCGAAGCCCTCGGCCTTGTCCAGGACGCCGGAGACCAGGCCCTTGAGACGGTTGGCCTTGTCCTGGTTGATGCGGCCCTTGCCGAGCAGCTTCTCGATCTCGCCGTGGACGTAGCCCACGCCCTTGTCGACGCGCTCCTGGTCGATGTCGGTCAGGACGACCGGCACCTCCAGGCGGCGCAGGAACAGCAGCGCGAGCTGCGAGGCCATCAGACCGGCGCCGACGACGCCGACCTTGGTGACCGGGCGGGCCAGGCTCTTGTCCGGCGCGCCGGCCGGGCGCTTGGCGCGCTTCTGGACCAGGTTGAAGGCGTAGATGCCGGACCGCAGCTCGCCACCCATGATCAGGTCGGCGAGCGCCGTGTCCTCGGCGTCGAAGCCCTTCTGGAGGTCGCCGTCCTTGGCCGCCTCGATGATGTCCAGGGCGCGGTACGCGGCCGGGGCCGCACCGTGCACCTTGGAGTCCGCGATGAACCGGCCGCGGGCCACCGCCGCGTCCCAGCCCTCGCCGCGGTCGACGTCGGCACGCTCGACGACGATCTCGCCCTTGAGGACGGACGCGGTCCACAGCAGCGACTGCTCCAGGAAGTCCGCGCCCTCGAAGATCGCGTCGGCGATCCCGAGCTCGTAGACCTGCTTGCCCTTGAGCTGCTTGTTCTGGTTGAGCGAGTTCTCGATGATCACCGAGACCGCGCGGTCGGCGCCGATCAGGTTCGGCAGGATGGTGCAGCCGCCCCAGCCGGGGACCAGACCGAGGAAGACCTCGGGGAGCGAGAACGCCGGCAGGGCCGCCGACACGGTGCGGTAGGTACAGTGCAGACCGACCTCGACACCGCCGCCCATCGCCGCGCCGTTGTAGTACGCGAAGGTCGGCACGCCCAGCGACGACAGCCGCTTGAAGACGTCGTGGCCGCCCTTACCGATGGCGAGCGCGTCCTCGTGGCGCTTCAGCAGCTCGACGCCCTTGAGGTCGGCGCCGACGGCGAAGATGAACGGCTTGCCGGTGATGCCGACACCGACGATCGTGCCCTCGGCCGCCTCCTTCTCGACCTGGTCGATGGCGGTGTTGAGGTTCGCCAGGGACTGCGGGCCGAAGGTGGTCGGCTTGGTGTGGTCGAAGCCGTTGTCCAGCGTGATCAGCGCGAACCGGCCCGCCCCGAAGGGCAGGTCGAAGTGCCGTACGTGGGCGGTGGTGACGACCTCGTCCGGGAACAGCTCGGCCGCACCCTTCAGAAGCTCAGCGGTGGTGCTCACTTGCCCTCCCAGTGGGGGTTTTCCCAGATGACCGTGGCGCCCATGCCGAAGCCGACGCACATGGTGGTGAGGCCGTAACGGACCTCCGGCTGCTCTTCGAACTGCCGGGCCAGCTGCGTCATCAGGCGTACGCCGGAGGAGGCGAGCGGGTGGCCGAAGGCGATGGCGCCGCCGTACTGGTTGACGCGCGCGTCGTCGTCGGCGATGCCGTAGTGGTCGAGGAAGGCCAGCACCTGGACGGCGAAGGCCTCGTTGATCTCGAAGAGGTTGATGTCCTCGATCGACAGGCCGGCCTTGGCGAGGGCCTTCTCGGTCGCGGGGATCGGGCCGTAGCCCATGACCTCGGGCTCGACGCCGGCGAAGGCGTACGAGACGAGGCGCATCTTGACCGGCAGGCCGTTCTCGCGGGCGAAGTCCTCGGACGCGATGATCGACGCGGTGGCGCCGTCGTTGAGGCCCGCGGCGTTACCGGCGGTGACGTTGCCGTGGACGCGGAACGGCGTCTTCAGGTTCGCCAGCGACTCCAGGGTCGTGCCCGGGCGCATCGGCTCGTCGGCGGTGACCAGGCCCCAGCCGGTCTCGCCGGCCTCGGCGTTGGTGCGGCGCACCGAGATCGGCACCAAGTCGGCCTGGATCTTGCCGTTGGCGTACGCCTTGGCGGCCTTCTCCTGGGAGCGCACGGCGTACTCGTCGGCGCGCTGCTTGGTGATGTGCGGGTAGCGGTCGTGCAGGTTCTCGGCGGTCATGCCCATGAACAGGGCGGACTCGTCGACCAGCTTCTCGCTGACGAACCGCGGGTTCGGGTCGACGCCCTCACCCATGGGGTGGCGGCCCATGTGCTCGACGCCACCGGCGATGACGGCGTCGTACGCGCCGAAGGCGATGGAACCGGCGACCGAGGTCACGGCGGTCAGCGCGCCCGCGCACATGCGGTCGATGGAGTAGCCGGGCACCGACTGCGGCAGGCCCGCGAGGATGCCGGCGGTGCGGCCGATGGTCAGGCCCTGGTCACCGATCTGCGTGGTCGCGGCGATGGCGACCTCGTCGATCTGCGCCGGGTCCAGGCCGGGGTTGCGGCGCAGCAGCTCCCGGATGGCCTTCACGACGAGATCGTCGGCGCGGGTCTCGTGGTAGATGCCCTTCGGGCCCGCCTTGCCGAACGGGGTGCGGACGCCGTCGACGAAGACGACGTCCCTGACGGTACGAGGCACGATGGCTCTCCTCCAGGGTGCGGGATGGCACTGCTGCGGGCACGCGGCTAAGCGCGCGCTTGCACAGCCCATGCTACTTGCGGGTAACCAGGCTGCACAGTCCCCCCGCCCGGAGCGGTGAACGTCACACTCCGCGACCACCGGTCTCACGCCGCCGACGCGCTCACGGTGACCCTGGCTTCCGCCCCCGCGAGCGCCCAGCGGGGCTCCTCGCGGGCCGGTGGCCGTCGAGGCACCCGCGTGCCGCCGGATGGCCCAGCCCGCGCCCGGTGCCGTGGCGCCGGGTGCGCGACCCGTCGAGGCTGGTCCGGCCGGGGCATGAGGCCCCGGACCAGACACAGAAACGGACTCCTATGGCGATCGTCACCATCGACCACGAGGTTCCCCACACGTCCACCGTCCCCGCGAACGCCGGCGACCCGGTCAAGCTCTTCGTACGGGAACGGAGGGACTCCTCGCCGGGCGAGCCGCGCAAGCCCGTCCTCATGCTCCACGGCCGGAGCGTTCCCGTGCTTCCCGGCTTCGATCTCCAGCACAAGTCGTACAGCTGGGCCGAGGCGCTGGCCAAGGCCGGCTACGACGTGTTCATGATGGACCTCCAGGGCTCCGGGCTGTCCCCGCGTCCCAAGATGGACGACCCGTGCAACGTCAACCCCGCGCAGCAGCACCTGCTGAAGCCGAGACCGCCCGGATTCACCCCGTGTCAACCGAACTATCCGTTCCAGCTGACCAACTCCAACAGCGACCGGGACGAGCTGAACACCGTCGTGGAGTTCGTCCGCCGCGAGTGCAAGGTGGAGAAGGTCGCCTTCATCGGCTGGTCCGCCGCCGCGTTCACGATGGGACCGTACGCGGTCAAGAACCCGGGCAAGGTGGAGAGCCTGTTCCTGCTGGCGCCGATCTTCCCGCCCAAGGGCACGTCGAACCCACCGAACCCGCTGCCGCAGCCGGGCTTCCCGACCTTCCTCGGCACGAAGAGCGGGTTCTGGGCGGGCTGGGGCAACGAGGCGCTCTGCGAGGGCCAGCGTGATCCCGAGATGCAAGACGTGGTGTGGGACGCCCTCATGAAGAGCGACCCCGTCGGCAGCACGTGGGGGCCGCCGGAGGGCCTCAACCGGATCAGGAACTTCGCCCGGTGGGGATGGAACGAGACCACCGCGGCGCAAGGCGGCGTCCTCGGCGGAAGCGTGCCGGTCCTCATCGTGTACGGGGAGCACGACACCCAGGTCAACACGTCACCGCCGAACCCGAACCCGGAGCTCAACTTCTCGGTCCCCGCGCTCTACAACGCCGTCGCGGGCTCCCACAAGCTCATGGTCAAGCTCGACTGCGCCGGGCATTCGGTGCCGTGGGAGATGCAGCACAAGAACGTGCACAACCTCTCGAAGCACTGGCTCAAGCACCTCAAGGTCGACGGCAAGACCCAGGGCGTCTTCGAGATGAACACGAACGGAGACCTCAGCCCGGCCCCGTAGACGCGCCCGAGCCCCCGGCAGCACCGCCCGGGGGCTCGCTCGTGTCAGTTCTTGGCCGCCGTCAGCGCGGCCACCAGCACCGGCGTGACCTGCTCGATCTGCCACGGCCGCGCCCCGTACCCGGCCAGCGCGCCCGCCACCGACCCGGCCGTGACCTCGGCGGGCGGCTCCCAGCACACCCGGCGCACGGTGTCGGGCGTGATCAGGTTCTCGGGCGGCAGGTTCAGCGACTCGGCGAGCGCGGAGACGGCCGTACGGGCGGCGGAGAGGCGCGCCGCGGCCACCGGGTCCTTGTCCGCCCAGGCGCGCGGCGGGGGCGGGCCCTGCACCGGCTGCCCCGGCTGCGGCAGCTCGGCGTCCGGCAGCGCCTTCGCCCGGTCCACCGCCGCCTGCCACTGCTCCAGCTGGCGGCGCCCCATACGGTGCCCGAAACCGGGCAGCGCGGTCAGCGCCTGCACCGTGGCCGGCAGGGCGAGGGCGGCCTCGACGATCGCGGCGTCGCTGAGCACCTTCCCGGGCGACACGTCACGCCGCTGGGCGATCCGGTCACGGGCGGTCCACAGCTCCCGTACGACCGCCATCTGCCGGCGGCGGCGGACCTTGTGCATGCCGGACGTCCGGCGCCACGGGTCCTTGCGGGGCGGGGGCGGCGGGGCGGAGGCGATGGCGTCGAACTCCTGGTGCGCCCACTCCAGCTTCCCCTGCCGGTCCAGCTCCTTCTCCAGCGCGTCACGCAGGTCGACGAGCAGTTCGACGTCCAGCGCGGCGTACCGGAGCCAGGGCTCGGGCAGCGGGCGGGTGGACCAGTCCACCGCGGAGTGGCCCTTCTCCAGGGCGAACCCCAGCACCGACTCGACCATCGCGCCGAGGCCGACCCGCGGGAACCCCGCGAGGCGGCCGGCCAGCTCCGTGTCGAACAGCCGCGTGGGAACCATGCCTATTTCGCGCAGGCACGGCAGGTCCTGGGTGGCGGCGTGCAGGATCCACTCCGCGCCGGCCAGGGCCTCACCCAGGCCGGACAGGTCCGGGCAGCCGACCGGGTCGATCAGGGCGCTGCCGGCCCCCTCGCGGCGGAGCTGCACCAGGTAGGCCCGCTGGCCGTAGCGGTAGCCCGACGCGCGCTCGGCGTCGACGGCGACGGGGCCGGTGCCGCGCGCGAAGGCGGCGATCACCTCGGCGAGGGCGTGCTCGTCGGCCACCACGGGCGGGATGCCCTCGCGGGGCTCGAGCAAGGGGATCGGCGTCTCTTCGACTACGCCGTCTGCGACGCCGTCGTCCGGAGGGCCGCCCCCGGTGGTTCGCAGTGCTGTCTCTGCTGCGGTCTCTTGGGCGTCGGTCACCTGTCAAGGGTATCTGTGAACGGCAAGCGCCCGTCGACGGAACGTTCCGTCGACGGGCACTGGGGTGATGTGAACCGGTCAGTGGATGATTCCCGTACGAAGTGCGACGGCGACCATCCCGGCCCGGTCGCCGGTGCCGAGCTTGCGGGCGATGCGGGCGAGGTGGCTCTTGACGGTCAGCGCGGACAGGCCCATCGATACGCCGATGGCCTTGTTCGACTGCCCCTCGGCGACCAGCCGGAGGACCTCGACCTCCCGGCCGGAGAGCTCCCGGTAGCCGCCCGGGTGGCTCGGGGCGCCGGGGGGACGGCGGTGCAGCCGGGCGGCCGCGGCGCCGATGGGGGCGGCGCCGGGACGGGTCGGGTGACCGATGTTCGTACGCGTACCGGTGACGACGTAGCCCTTGACGCCGCCGGCGAGCGCGTTGCGTACGGCACCGATGTCGTCGGCCGCCGACAGGGCGAGCCCGTTGGGCCAGCCGGCGGCACGGGTCTCGGACAGCAGGGTGAGCCCGGAGCCATCGGGCAGGTGGACGTCGGCAACGCAGATGTCGCGCGGGCTGCCGACGCGGGGACGAGCCTCCGCGATGGACGACGCCTCGATGACGTCACGCACTCCGAGAGCCCACAGGTGGCGGGTGACGGTGGAGCGGACGCGCGGGTCGGCCACGACGACCATGGCCGTCGGCTTGTTCGGGCGGTAGGCGACCAGGCTTGCGGGCTGCTCGAGGAGAACGGACACCAGGCCTCCTGGGAAGGTGCGGACACAGCCGGCTCGGGGAAGAAGCCGGGCGAACCGTGTTTGAAGGGTCACAAGCCTCTTCGGCAGCCCGGGGGTCCGCCTTTAGGGGAAGATCACGATTTAGTGAGTAACAATTGGGGCAATTCGGACGGGCGATCGATCATCCTACGAGCGCCCCATCCCGCGCGGGGCGCCCGCCGTCCCGGCCCGACACGCCCCGGAGCGCCCACTCGGCCGCACGGCGGGCGCGCAGCCTACGCGCTCGGCACCGCGCCACGGCGCGCCCGCCGAGCGGTGAGGCGCCGCGTTGACGTCCACGCCGGGGGTCTCCCGGGCCGTGCCGCGTCCGGCCGGCAGTCGGCGTCCGGCCGGGGCGGGCCGTGCAGGGTCGCCCCCACGGAGGCCGGCGGCTGCCGAAGGGCTCCCCGAAAAGAGACCCGAGGCCGACCGGCCTCGGGGAGGTGAGCCCGGAGGGGCCCCGTCCCCCACCCGCCGGCGACGGCCGTCCCGCCCCGCCCGCGGGGCGCCGGGCGGAGCCCTACGGGTGCTGCGGCCCGCGGCGCTGGGGGAGCGACACGACCGCGGCCGAACCGGCGTCCAAAGGCCCCGGGGCGGAGGGCGGCAGGCCCCCGATCTGGCACAGCAGGTCGCACCAGGCCGCCAGGTGCGCCGCCGTGTCCGGAACCCCGCCCCGGCCCTCGCGCGGCGTCCAGGACGCCCGGATCTCGATCTGCGTCGCCGGGCGGCGCTCCGCGAGTCCACCGAAGTAGTGAGACCCCGCACGGGTGACGGTGCCCGAAGCCTCCTCGTACGACAGGCCCCGCGCCTCCAGCGCGCCCGTCAGCCACGACCAGGACACCTCCGGCAGCAGCGGGTCGGCCGCCATCTCGGGCTCCAGTTCCGCGCGCACCAGCGTCACCAGGCGGAAGGTGCCCTGCCAGGCCTCGTGCCCCGCCGGGTCGTGCAGCAGCACGAGGCGGCCGTCCGCCAGGTCGTCGTCGCCCTCCACGACCGCCGCCTCGAGGGCGTACGCGTACGGGGCCAGCCGCTGCGGCGGCCGGGACGGATCCACCTCGATCTCCGGCCGCAGCCGCGCCCCGCGCAGCCCGTCGACCGCCAGCCGGAAGGCAGGCGGGACGGACGTACCCTCCCTGTCGTTCGTTCCTTCGGCGTCGTCGGAGTGATCGGAGAACTGTCCCTGAGCCGCAGCCATGCGGGGAAGAGTAGGCGGAAGGACGGCCCCGCGCAGGGAGGGACACCCTCACCACGCCAGCCGCTTGGCCGTACATGCGAAGATTCTGGGCGTGAGTGCCATTGACAGCCCTTCGGGCCAGCAGACGAAGACCTACGACTCCGCGTTCCTGAAGGCGTGCCGCCGCGAGCCGGTGCCGCACACGCCCGTGTGGTTCATGCGGCAGGCGGGACGGTCGCTGCCCGAGTACCTGAAGGTCCGCGAAGGCATCCCCATGCTGGAGTCGTGCATGCGGCCCGAGCTGGTCACCGAGATCACCCTCCAGCCGGTACGGCGGCACAAGGTCGACGCCGCGATCTTCTTCAGCGACATCGTCGTCCCCCTCAAGGCCATCGGCGTCGACCTCGACATCAAGCCGGGCGTCGGCCCCGTCGTCGCCGAGCCCATCCGCTCCCGCGCCGACCTCGACCGGCTGCGCGCCCTCACGCCCGACGACGTCCGCTACGTCACCGAGGCGATCGGCATGCTCACCGGCGAGCTGGGCACCACCCCGCTGATCGGCTTCGCGGGCGCGCCCTTCACCCTGGCGAGCTACCTCGTCGAGGGCGGCCCGTCGCGCAACCACGAGCACACCAAGGCCCTGATGTACGGCGACCCCGAGCTGTGGGCCGACCTGCTGGACCGTCTGGCCGACATCACCGCCGCCTTCCTGAAGGTCCAGATCGAGGCCGGCGCCTCCGCGATCCAGCTCTTCGACTCCTGGGTCGGCGCCCTCGCGCCCGCGGACTACCGCCGCTCGGTCATGCCCGCGTCCACCAAGGTGTTCCGGGCGGTCGAGGAGTACGGCGTACCGCGTATCCACTTCGGTGTCGGTACGGGCGAGCTGCTGGGCCTGATGGGCGAGGCGGGCGCCGACGTGGTCGGTGTCGACTGGCGCGTCCCGCTGGACGAGGCCGCCCGCCGCGTCGGCCCCGGCAAGGCGCTGCAGGGCAACCTCGACCCGGCCGTCCTCTTCTCCACACCCGAGGCGGTCGAGACCAAGACCCGCGAGGTCCTGGACGCCGCCGCCGGGCTGGAGGGGCACATCTTCAACCTCGGCCACGGCGTCCTGCCGACCACCGACCCGGACGCCCTGACGCGTCTGGTCGAGTACGTCCACACGCGGACCGCCCGCTGACGTCCCCCGCGGGGCCTACAGGGCGGTGACGTTCACCGACGCGATCCGGCCCGCCTCGTCGAACGACACCGCCACCGGGGAGCCGTTCGGCAGGTCGGCGTCGATCCCGGTGGGCGACGGGCGCTGCGGCAGGCCGTGGTGGGCGAAGTAACCGCCCACCACCTGACGCGGCACGGCACCCTCGATCAGCCCCGCGCCGGTCAGCAGCACCCGCGGCAGGGTGACCGCGTCCGGTGCGGTGCGCGGCACCGACGGGTCGTCCGGGACCAGGTACAGCCGGGTCCCGGGCGCCGCCTCCACACCCAGGTACCCGGCGGCACCGAGCACCCCCATGGCGCCGAACGCCAGGTGCTCCACCGCCATGCGCCGGTCCGGGAAAGCGGACAGGTCCAGGCCCTCCTCGGTGAACTCCGGCACCCCGGCCCGCACGCCACGGCGGCGCACCTCCGCCGAGGCACCCACGACCGGCATGTCGCCGAACCCCGGGTTGGCCCAGCCCCACAGCCACGAGCCGTCGGACTCGTCGAACGTCCCGAGTATGGAGATCCTCAGGTCACGGCCGCCCTGCTGGTACAGGCACTGGCCGAGATCGGCGGTCCAGGGGCCGGAGGGCATGAACGCGGTGAACGCCTCGAGCTGCTCCCACCCCCAGGCGGCATGGGGTTCGGTCGCGCGGACGAAGGCGTCACTGAACGAAGTGATCATGGCCCCCGACCCTAAGCCATGCCCCTGACGGGGTTACGCACCCGCCTCCCGGACCGCCGCCACCGCCTTGCGGGCCGCCACCTGGACCGGGTCCCACACCGGGGAGAACGGCGGCGCGTAGCCCAGGTCCAGGGCGGTGATCTGCTCGACCGTCATCCCCGCCGTCAGCGCGACCGCCGCGATGTCCACCCGCTTCGCCGCGCCCTCACGGCCCACGATCTGGCAGCCCAGCAGCCGGCCCGTGCGGCGCTCGGCGAGCATCTTGACCGTCATCGGCGCCGCCCCCGGGTAGTACCCGGCCCGGCTCGTCGACTCGACGGTCACCGCCACGAACCGCAGGCCCACGGCCTCCGCGTCCTTCTCGCGCAGGCCGGTCCTGGCGATCTCCAGCGAACACACCTTGCTGACCGCCGTACCGACGACACCGGGGAACGTGCCGTACCCGCCGGCCACATTGGCGCCGATGACCTGGCCGTGCTTGTTGGCGTGCGTGCCCAGCGGTATGTGCCGCTCGCGGCCCGAGACCAGGTCCAGCACCTCGACGCAGTCGCCGCCCGCCCAGATCTCCTCCCGGCCGCGCACCCGCATCGACAGGTCGGTCAGCAGCCCGCCGTACTCCCCGAGCGGCAGCCCCGCCTCCCGCGCCAGCGTGGTCTCCGGTGCCACGCCCATGCCCAGCACGACGACGTCCGCCGGGTACTCGCCGTCCTCCGTCGCCACCGCCCGGACCCGGCCCCGTCCCCCGAGCTCCCTGCTTCCCCCGAGCGGGGAGGTACCCCCGTCGGTGAGGATCTTGGTGACCTCCGCGCCGGCGACCGTGGTGATGCCGAGGCCGTCCATCGCCTCGTGCACCAGCCGCCCCATGTCCGGGTCGAGCGTCGACATGGGCTGCTCGCCCCGGTTGAGGACGGTCACCTCGTAGCCGCGCTTCAGCAGCGCCTCCGCCATTTCCACGCCGATGTACCCGGCGCCCACGACCACCGCGCGCCGCCCCGCCGTCCCGTTCACCGCACTCAGCGTGTCCAGCAGCGCCTGCCCGTCGTCCAGCGTCTGCACCCCGTGCACGCCCACCGCGTCGATGCCCGGCAACGGCGGGCGCACCGGGCGGGCACCGGTCGCGACCACCAGCTTGTCGTAGCCCTCCCACGCCTCGGCCCCCGACTCCACGTCCCGGACGCGCACCCGCCCGCGCTCGGGGTCGAGTGCGGTCACCTCGGTCCGCATCCGCAGATCGATGCCGCGCGAGCGGTGCGCCTCGGGCGTACGCGCGATGAGCCGGTCCGGCCCGTCGACGTCACCGCCGACCCAGTACGGGATCCCGCACGCCGAGTACGAGCTGAAGTGCCCCCGCTCGAACGCCACGATCTCCAGCTCGTCCGGGTCCTTCAGCCGACGGGCCTGCGACGCGGCGGACATACCGGCCGCGTCCCCACCGATGATCACCAGTCGTTCTCGTCCCACCTGTCCCATGCGGACACGCTACGACGAGGCGCTCCCCGAATCCGCGCGCTTCGCCAGCCACGGCCGCAGCAGCCACCGCCACCCGGCGTACCCCACCAGGAACACCGCCGCCCACGGCGCCACCGCCAGCAGCACGATCCCCACCCACTTCGCGGCCGTCACCAGCGCCTCCCAGCCGCCGCTGAGCGCGTCCCCGAAGCCCGGCCCGGCGTCGTCCCGCTCCTCGGCCGGCTTCTCCGGCTCGCTGAGGTGCAGCGTGATCGTCGCCATCGTCGTACGGTCCTTCAGCGCCGCCCGCTGCGCCAGCAGCGACTCCAGGTCCGCCTGGCGGCTGCTCAACTGCCCTTCCAGGGCCACCACATCGCTGAGCCTCGTCGCCTCGTCCATCAGCTCCCGCACCCGTGCCACGCTCGCCCGCTGCGTGGCGATCCGGCTCTCCACGTCGACGACCTGGTCGGTGACGTCCTTGGCCTCCGCCTTGCGGGAGAGCAGTTTCCCCGTGCCCGCGAGCTCCTTGAGCGTCGCGTCGTACGCGGACTGCGGCACGCGCAGCACGATCTGCGAGGTCACGTGGTCGTCGTCGACGCGCTCGGTCGTCTCGTTCGCGACATGGCCGCCCGCGGCCCCGGTGACCGAACGGGCCTTCGTCAGCGCCGCGGTGGCGTCCTCGACCTCGACGGAGAGCTCGGCGGTGCGGATGACGTGCTGCTGCTGCTTCGGCGGTGCCTCGGGCGCCGGGGACGCCTTGGCACCCTCGGCCGGCTTGTCCGCCGTGTAGCCCGAGTCCGCCGCGGCGCTGCCGACGGCCTTCTCGTCCCCGGCGCCCCCGCGCTCGTCCGCCGCGCCGCACCCGGCGAGCGCGAGCGAGGCGGTGAGCAGTAGTACGGCCCCGAATCCGTGCTGACGCGTGCGCATGATCCCCCCCGTTGCCCATGGCGACTGATGTGCTGGTTGGACGAACGGGGGAGGGGGCCGGTTGCCGCCGGTGGCTCACGAACCGGTCACGGTCGGGACTCGGAACGGCGTTTGAGAGAGTGGAGACATGAACGCGGACACAGGCGACACATCCAGGAGCGGCCACGTCGTCGTCATCGGCGGCGGTATCGCGGGTCTCGCGGCCGCCCACCGGCTGATCACCGCCGGGCGGCGCGTGACCCTGCTGGAGGCCACCACGCGACTCGGCGGCA
This sequence comes from Streptomyces sp. NPDC041796, assembly GCF_055590785.1. NCBI lineage: Bacteria > Bacillati > Actinomycetota > Actinomycetes > Kitasatosporales > Streptomycetaceae > Streptomyces > Streptomyces sp. NPDC041796. The sequence goes on along the minus strand of NZ_JBVJAH010000004.1, from coordinate 130,239 downwards.
AGCTGCAGGCTGGGGAGATCGCGGGCGCCCCCGTCGACCTCGGCGCCGAGTCGATGCTCGCCCGCCGCCCCGAGGCGGCCGACCTCGCCCGCGCCGTCGGCCTCGGCGACCGGCTCCAGCCGCCCGCCACCGCCCGCGCCGCCGTCTGGACCCGGGACGCGCTGCGGCCGATGCCCAAGGGACACGTCATGGGTGTCCCCGGCGACGCGGCCGCCCTCGCCGGGCTGCTGTCCGCCGAAGGCCTCGCCCGTATCGAGCACGAGCGGGACCTGCCCCCGGCCGACCCCGCCGCCCTCGGCGACGACATCGCCGTCGGCCGCTACGTCGCCGACCGCCTCGGCCGCGAGGTCGTCGACCGGCTCGTCGAACCGCTCCTCGGCGGGGTGTACGCGGGTGACGCCTACGCGATCTCGATGCGCGCCGCCGTACCCAAGCTGTTCGAGGCCGCCCGCACCCACTCCACGCTCACCGAGGCCGTCCGGTCCCTCCAGCGGGCCGCGCAACAGCAGACCGGGCCCGCCTTCATCGGCATCGAGGGCGGCATCGGCACGCTCCCCGGGGCCGTGGCCGGCGCCATCACCGCCCGGGGCGGCGAGGTCCTCACCGACACGCCCGTCCACGCCCTCACCAGAGCGCCCGGCGGGGGCTGGAACGTCCGTACCGGCGAACGCGTCCGCCACGCCGACGCCGTGATCGTCGCCACCCCCGCCTGGTCCGCCTCCGAGTTGCTCGCCGCCGAGTCCCCGGCCGCCGCCACGGACCTGGCCGCCGTCGAGTACGCCTCCATGGCCCTGGTCACCCTCGCCTTCCGGCGCGCGGACGTGGCGGGGATGCTGCCCGCGGGCTCCGGCTTCCTCGTCCCGCCCGTCGACGGCCGCACCATCAAGGCGTCCACCTTCTCCTCCCAGAAGTGGAAGTGGACCGACGAGGGCTCCGAGGACCTCGTCGTGCTGCGCACCTCGGTCGGCCGGTACGGCGAGGAGGACCACCTGCACCGCGAGGACGCCGACCTCGTCTCCGTGTCCCTGACCGACCTGGCCGACGCCACCGGCCTCGCCGCACGGCCCGTCGCCACCGAGGTCACCCGCTGGATCGGCGGCCTGCCGCAGTACCCCGTCGGCCACCTCGCCCGGGTCGCCCGCATCCGTGACGCCGTCGCCAAGCTGCCCGGCCTGCGCGTCTGCGGAGCCGTGTACGACGGCGTCGGCATCCCCGCGACCATCGCGAGCGCGTGGCGCGCGGCCGACGAGATCCTCGCCACGCCGACCCCGGCGCACGGCACCCCGGGCAACGAGCGAGAATAGCCCCATGAGTGCGCCCGAAAAGATCCCGAACGCCGGTAAGAAGGCGAAGGACCTCAACGAGGTCATCCGCTACACCCTGTGGTCCGTCTTCAAGCTGCGCGACGTCCTGCCCGAGGACCGGACCGGCTTTGCCGACGAGGTCCAGGAGCTGTTCGACCAGCTCGCCGCCAAGGACATCACCGTCCGCGGCACGTACGACGTGTCCGGTCTGCGCGCCGACGCCGACCTGATGATCTGGTGGCACGCCGAGACCTCGGACGCCCTCCAGGAGGCGTACAACCTCTTCCGCCGCACCCGGCTCGGCCGAGCGCTGGAGCCGGTGTGGTCCAACATGGCGCTGCACCGCCCCGCCGAGTTCAACCGGTCGCACATCCCGGCGTTCCTCGCCGACGAGACGCCGCGCGACTACGTCTCGGTGTACCCCTTCGTGCGCTCCTACGACTGGTACCTCCTGCCCGACGAGGACCGGCGCCGGATGCTCGCCGACCACGGCAAGATGGCCCGCGGCTTCCCGGACGTGCGCGCCAACACGGTCGCCTCGTTCTCGCTGGGCGACTACGAGTGGATCCTCGCCTTCGAGGCGGACGAGCTGTACCGGATCGTGGACCTGATGCGTCACCTCCGTGCCTCCGAGGCGCGGATGCACGTACGGGAAGAGGTCCCGTTCTACACCGGCCGGCGCAAGTCGGTCGCGGATCTGGTCGCGGGTCTCGCCTGAGGGCCCTGACCTGACCGACCTGGTGACGGGCGGGCGCGGTGTCACTCGACGGCCGCCGCCCGCACATCACCCCCCGACCCGGAAGATCAGACGGCGGGCCCTTCCGCCCGCCGCTCCAGCGACACCGGGTCCGGCTCCGGGGGGGGGGGGGGGGGGAGAAGGAGCACCCCCCCCCCCCCCCCCCCCCCTCCTTCCCCCCCCCCCCCCCCCCCCCCCCCCCCTTCCCCTCCCCCCGCCCCCCCCCCCCCCCCCCCCCCCCCACCCGCGTCTTTCACCGACCCCTTCGCTGCTCCGGCGTGAGCGCCGCCCGCAGCGCCGGGTCGTCCAGGGCGTGGACCCCGGCGATCGCGACGGCGGCGAGCGGGTCACGCCGGCTCACCCTCGTCAGCAGGCTCTGCCCCGCGGGTGAGGCCCAGCGCGTGTACGGGTGGATTTCGACGCGCGCGATGACGAGGCAGCCCAGCGTGAGGACCAGCGGGAGCGCGAACCAGGCCATGCCACGGACGCCCGGCGCGTGTCCGGCGGGCAGCAGCACGGCCGCTCCCGCGAGCGCGACGGTCAGGACCGTCGAACGGCGCACGTTCCGCAGCGCGGTGACGATGGCGGACCTGGCGGCGTCGGGCACGGCGAGCCCCGCCGCGACCAGCCGGTCCGCGAGCGCCCGTACCGCGTCGGCGGCGGACGCGGACGCGCGTACCGCCGCTATCCGCGACTGCCCCTCGGGCCCTATCGCGCCGATCACGGAGCGCTCCAGGTCGTCCGCGCCCTCCGGGTCCGGGTCCACGACGGTCGCCCAGCCGGTGTGCGCCAGCCACAGCCGTCGCCGTCGGTGCATCGACACCAGCGCCAGGTCGGTCACGCGCTGCGGGCCGCCGGCCAGGAACGCGGCCTCGTACAGGTTCAGTTCACGGTCCACCGTCCGGCCCCGCGCCGCCGGGGACGCCGGCTGGGCGGCCTCGACGGCGGCCAGGCACAGCCGCGCGCAGCTGACGGCCGCCGCGACCCACGTCACCAGCAGCAAGGGCACCCAGAACATGCCCGGAGTTCTACGCGAAACGATGGCCGTGGCGCCACAGGGTTTTCACGATGCGGACGTTTCCAGGGCGTTCAGGTCCCCGAGGAGGAGCCGGACGGCATCGTCGGCGAGCGCCCGGACGAGGGTGTTGCGGGTGGTGGCGCGGACGTCGGCGGCGACGGAGAAGAGGGTGCCGTGCTCCTGGCGCAGCAAGGTGGCGAACACCGACTCGTAGGCGGGTCCGCGCGTCTCCATCAACCGGTCGAGCCACGTCCGCTGTTCGTCGGTGGGCTGGCTCGGCAGCGCCACGCGGAGCCGGGCGGCGACGTCACGGACGCGGACGCCGAGGTACGTGTGGTCGGTCGCGAGGTGCCGCCCGGCGGTCTCGACGGCACGGCTGGGAGCGCGGCCGGTGGCCTGCTGGGCGGCCGGGAGCGCCCAGAGCCCGGTCAGCCGGACCCGGACGACGAAATCGCGGTCGGCGGCGGACAGCGGTCCCCACCGGGTGGGCACGGCACCGGCCTCCAGGCGGGCGGGGCCGGTGCCGGCGCGGTCGGCGTAGGACCAGACGGGGAACACGAGGGCGGCGATGGTCGCCGTCAGGGCGACGACGACCAGGCCGGTGCCGGTACCTGAGTGGGGTCGCATGGTGCGGTGCACGCTAGCGGGAGGCACGGTGATCGTGCGGACGGTTGCCGGAGGTGCCGTCAACTCCCTTGTGCAGTTGGTACGTTGATGGGTTGCGGGTTCGTCAGTCCCCGCCGCCGCCCCCGCCTCCGCAACTGGAGCCGCCTCCGCAGCTTGACCCTCCGCCGCTCGACCCGTCCGAGCCGCTTCCGCAGCCGGATCCGCCGCTGCACGCGGAGCCTCCGCCTCCGCCGCCTCCGCAGCCGCCCCCGCAGCTCGACCCGCCCGTGTCGGCGCTCGCGCACCACACGACGACCGTCACGGCCGGATCGTCCTGCTGCGTGCTCCCTCCCGTGTCCCTCCGCCCGGACATCCGCGCCGCCGCCACCAGCTGGTCCTGGAGCGCCCGGTCGGGCAGCGCGCGCAGCCCGTGCAGCGCCACCAGGTCCCCCGGCTCGGTCAGGTGGGCATGGGCCCGGCGGTACGCGGCGAGGGCCCGGCGGCCCGCCCCGGTGACGCGGCGGCCGCTGACGGCGCCACAGATCATCCCGATGACCATGCCCGGCAGCAGCGCGGGCAGCACCTTGACGACGAAGGGGAACGGCATCTCGCCCCACTCGGCGGTGGTGTACTCGACGATCGTCGCGGCGATCGAGCCGAGAACGAGCAGGAAGCAGCCGACCGCCTGGAAGGCGCTCCACCGGCGCCAGGTGCGCCCCGCCGCACGCGGCACGAGCAGCCCCCGGGCGGCGAGCCGGTCGCCCACCTCCTGCACGGCGGGGTTGCGCATGGCGGCGAGCCTGACCGTGTGCAGCGCACCGTGGGGTGCGGCGGCGAGCTCGTGCAGCACCGCGCGCTCGGCGGCGTCGTGGCCGACGGGGCGTACGACGTGCACGATGCCCGGCCCGCCGACGGCGACGCGGCCGTCCGCGTGGAGCGAGGCCAGGGCGGAGTCGACGACCCGGGCGGGCCCGCCGTTCAGGAACGCGGCCTCCACCCGGTAGTGGATGGAGCCGCCGGGGCCGCGCCGGGAGGCGGCCACCCCGTTGATCAGCAGGGCCGACGAGACGGCGACGGCGACGTACACCAGGAGGGCGAGGACGTTCACGCGGCACGCCTCCCGACGATCGCGGCGCGGGCGGCGCGCACGAGCCGGCCGGTCCGGCCGGGCGGTCGCACTCCGGCGCGTTCACGCCACCACGCGGTGAGCCTTTGACGGGACGCGGGGTCCTCGGGCTTCCCGGCGATCAGCAGGTGCTCCGCGAAGTCGAGCGCGTCGCGCCGGTATCCGCCGCGCATGGGACGCGACGCGGCGTACGAGAGGAACGCGGCCCGGTATCCGCCGCCGAGGATCTCCGGCAGCTCGGGCGCCACCTTGGCCACGACCCCGGCCCGCTTGCCGGCCAGCGCCCGGCTCTGCACCCGCAACCGGCCGTGGTCGAACCCCTCGGGCGCGGGCGTTCCGGCCACCAGTGCCGACAGCAACGCGGCCTGGGCGATGCCCACCCGCTCCCGCGCCCCCGTGGCGACACCGGTGCCGGCCACCGGCCCCGTCACCGTCCCCGCCGACGCCCCACGCTCGCCGTCCGCCACCGGTGCGCCTGCCACCGGAGCGGTGCCCCTCACCGGCGCGGTGTCCGCCTCACGCCCGGCGCCCGGCACCGTCGTCGCTCCGCGTACCGTCGCGCGGATCGAGGCGAGTTCGCCCGCCAGCTCCTGAGCCGGAGGGAAGTCGTCGTCCCGTTCCAGGAGCACGCCCGGCGGGGCCACCCGGGAGGCGAGGTCCGCGAGGATGTCGAGGACCGCGGGCGGGACGGGGTGGGCGTGGCTGTCGTGCCAGACGCCGTCCCGCTCGACGCCGCCCGCCACGTGGACGTACGCGATCGCCTCGAGCGGCAGCTCCGCCAGGGCCTTCGCCGGGTCCTCGCCCCGGTTGACGTGGTTGGTGTGCAGGTTCGCCACGTCGATCAGGAGGCGGACGCCGGTGCGCTCCACCAGCTCGGCCAGGAACTGCCCCTCCGTCAGCTCCTCGCCCGGCCAGGAGAACAGCGCCGCTATGTTCTCCAGCGCCAGCGGCACCGGCAGTGCGTCCTGGGCGATACGGACGTTCTCGCACAGCACGTCCAGCGCCTCCCAGGTGCGCGGGACCGGCAGCAGGTGGCCCGCCTCCAGCGCGGGGGAGGCGGTGAGCGGCCCCCCGGCCCGTACGAAGGCGATGTGCTCGGTCACCAGTGGCGCCCGGAGGGCCGTGGCCGTGGCCGCCAGCTCCGCGAGGCGCCCCTCGTCCGGCCGGTCCGCGCCGCCCAGGCCCAGGGACACGCCGTGCGGGACGACCGTGACGCCCCGCTCGCGCAACCGCAGCAGGGAGTCGGGGAGGTGGCCGGCGCAGATGTTCTCCGCGACCACCTCCACCCAGTCCACGCCGGTCAGGCCCTCCACCGCGTCCGCGATCTCGGGACGCCAGCCGATGCCGGTACCCAGTTCCCTCATGTCCCCCTCCTCCTGCGTCGGTCGGAAGGGTAATGGCCCCGGGAGCGGATCCACGAAACGGAAGAACCGCAGTTCAGAGCTTGATTTGAGGTTACGGACCGGGTTACGGGCGCGTCGTGTTGATGGCCGTCGGCGGCCCCGGCTGGGTCGAGGGCCGGGAGGTGAACGACTGGTCCGTCCCCGTCGGCACGGCCGGAGACGGCGCCGGCGGCAGGTTGCCGTTGGGCGCCGGCGGACCGGACGGGCTCGCGGTGGCGTTCCCCGCCGCCTCGTTGGCGATGGCGTCGAAGTCGACCTTGCCGGTCGCCTCCAGCATCGTGATGTGGTCCAGCACGGTCTGGTTGGCGTCGCTCGCGAGCTGCCGTATCAGCGTGTTGCGGGTGGTGTGCCGCACCTGGGCGACCAGTGCGAAGACCTTGCCGTGCGCGTTGCGCAGCAGGTTCGCGAACTTCCGCTCGTACTCCTCGCCGCTCGCCGCCGACAGCTCCCGCAGCCAGCCCTGCTGCTGCTCGGACGGCTGGTTCGGCAGCTCCACGCCCAGCTTGGCCGCCACGTCACGAGCCCGCTGGTCCAGGTCGGTGTGGCCGACGACCAGGTGGTCCCCCGCGTCCTTGATGGCCTGGCTCGGCGCCCGCTCGATCGCCTGCTGACCGGCGGGCAGCTCCCAGAGCCCCGCCAGCCGGACCTTCACCAGGAAGTCGCGGTCCGTCGCCGACAGTGGCCCCCACTGGGTCGCCACGGTGGACGCGTTGAGGTTCGCCTGGCCGGTGCCGGAGCGGTCGGCGTACGACCAGACCGGGAACGCCAACGCGCTGACCGTGGCGACGAGGGCCGCGATGATGAGTGCCGAGCCGTTGATACGTCGCATCAACAAGGTGGTGCCTCCCGAACTGATGGCAGTACTGGGAGGTACGTATACATGGAAGCGAACGTTCAGTCGCCCCGCACCGGAAACTCGGAGACCACCGTGCACGACCCGGGAGCGATCTCCGTGAAGCCCGCGTCCCGCACCAACGGCAGCCCGCTCGCGGTGAGTTCGGCCCAGCGGCCGGGGTGCGCGGTGCGTACCGCGAGGGGGAAGCCGGCCTCCCGCCAGGCTTTGCGGTCGGCGTCCGTCATCGCCCACCACAGCAGTTGGGCGCCGTGCCCGACCTGTGCCATCTCCTTGCCGGTCGACATGCGCAGGTCCGGGTTGAGCCACAGCATCGCCTGCCCCGGCGCGGGCGGCGGCAGCTCGCCGGTGTCGTCCAGCTCCGTGCCCGACACCTGGAGCTTGGCCAGCTCCTTGGGCCAGCCGTCCAGCGGGACCGGTGGGAAGACCCGCACCTCCGCGGTGCCGCCCGTCACCGTGATGCCCGGCAACTGCGCGGCCTTGCGCCACTCGGCACCGCGCGCCCGGCGCACCACCTTGCGGATCCGTGCGTCCTGCCAGTCGCGCACGGCCTCGGCCCACTCCCCGTCGCCGAGCGACCGGTCGTCCGACAGCATCACGAGCACCGCGCGGGCGGCGGTCTCCAGCGCGTCGGTACGGGTCGGGGGTTCGGCCTTCTCGACGCGGACGACGAGGGGAAGCACGAACTGGGGTGCGTCTTGGCTGCTCACCCGGCCAGTCTGCCAGGCGTCTCGGACACCGTTCTTGGCGGAATGGGCAGTTCCGGGACACGATGCCCGTATGAAGAGCGATCTTTTCGCGTCCGAGAACATGGCGCAGCAGGCGACAGTGCCCGGCATGACCCTCCAGAACGCGAAGTCGGTCAAGTACGCCGTCAACGGCGAGATGCACGCCCGGCAGGGATCGATGATCGCCTACCGCGGCAACCTCCAGTTCGAGCGCAAGGGCCAGGGTCTGGGCGGCATGCTCAAGCGCGCCGTCACCGGTGAGGGCCTGCCGCTGATGGCCGTGCGCGGCCAGGGCGAGGCGTGGTTCGCGCACGAGGCCCAGAACTGCTTCATCGTCGACATCGACCAGGGCGACGCGCTCACCGTCAACGGCCGCAACGTCCTGTGCTTCGACGCGACACTCTCGTACGACATCAAGACCGTGAAGGGCGCCGGAATGACCGGCGGCGGCCTCTTCAACAGCGTCTTCACCGGCTACGGCAAGCTCGCCGTCATCTGCGACGGCAACCCCGTCGTCATCCCGGTCACCACCAACCAGCCGGTGTACGTCGACACCGACGCCGTCGTCGGCTGGAGCGCCCAGCTGAACACCTCGCTGCACCGCTCGCAGTCCCTCGGCTCGATGATCCGCGGCGGGTCCGGCGAGGCCGTGCAGCTGATGCTCCAGGGTGAGGGCTTCGTGATCGTTCGGCCCAGCGAGCTCACACCGGAGAAGGCGAAGCAGTCCTGACGGGGCGCGCCCGCCCGGCGGCGATCGCGGCGGGCGCACGGGGCGGCGCCGACGAGCGGGACCGGCCTCCCGCCGGGCCCGCCGCCCGGCCCTGCCCGGGTGATCACCGGATCGCCCTCACGGGCCGGCCCGGGTGATCACCGATCGCCCTCGCCGGCCGGCTCACGCCGGTGCGGGAGTGAGTACGCTCGTATACATGGACGACAAGGACGATCCGTACTGCGAGACCCCGGCTTCCCAGGACGCCCGGTCCGAGGGCGGGCCACCGTACGCCGCGTGTGTCCAGTGCCAGGAGCCGACCGAGTACCCGGAGTCGACCAAGGGCATCACGCTGTGCCCGGTCTGCGAGTGGCGGGAGGCGGAGCGCACCGCCTGCTCCGGTTAGCCGCGGTCGGCCCGGGACGCGCGCCAGGTGCGCCGGTCCTCGACGTCCGCGTGGCGGTCGCCGTAGACGTTGCGCACCACACCCGGCTCCCGCAGGAAGTCGTGCGGGAAGCCGAGCGGCACCGCGCTCACGCGGTCGAGCCGCTCGACGGACGAGGCGTCCAGCTCCACGTCGAGGCAGGCGAGGTTGTCGGCGAGCTGGCCGGGGCGGGCGGCGCCGATGAGGGGGACGATGTTGCCGGGGCGGCCGCGCAGCCAGGCCAGCGCCACCTGGGCCGGACTCCAGCCGCCCTGCTCGGCGATCTCCAGGACGGCGGTGATGATCGCGGCCTCCCGCTCGTCCTCACGCGCCCCGTCGGACAGGCGGCCCGTCTCACCGCGCCGGTATTTCCCGGTGAGCTTGCCCGCGGCCAGTGGCGCCCACGCGAACACGGCCTGGTCGAAGCCGCGCGCCTGGGGGAGCAGCTCGCGTTCGGGCGTGCGCTCCAGCAGGTTGTACCGCAGCTGCGAGCCGGCGAAGCAGGTCCAGCCGCGCAGTTCGGCGAGGGTGTTCGCCTGGGCGATCTCCCAGGCCGGCCAGTCGGACACACCGAGATAGAGCACCTTCCCGGAGCGTACGAGATCGTCCAGGGCGCGCATGACCTCCTCGACCGGGGTCAGCTCGTCCCGGGCGTGCACCCACAGCACGTCGAGGCGGTCGGTGCGCAGCCGGGCGAGGCTGGCCTCCACCGACTGCACCAGGTTCTTGCGGTGGTTGCCGCCGGAGTTCACATCGCCCTCGTGCGTCGCGCACGTGTACTTGGAGGCCAGCACGAACCGGTCCCGGCGGCCGTCGAGCAGCTTGCCCAGGACGGTCTCGGAGGCGCCGCCCGCGTAGATGTCGGCCGTGTCGACGAAGTTGCCGCCCGCGTCCGCGTACGTGTCGAGGATGCGGCGGCTCACGTCGACGTCGCCGTCGTGGCCCATGGTCATGGCGCCCAGGGCGAGCTCGCTCACGCGCAGACCGGTCCGGCCGAACAGTGTGTAACGCACGGTGTGTCCCCTCGTCAGGTCGTACCCGTGACGTTAGGCGTTGGAGCGTACTGGAGGGCAAGTGCGTTCACGCGCCCCGTGCGGCGGCCATCAGCTCGGAGACCTTGACGAAGCGGTAGCCGCGCTCGCGCAGCTCCGGGACGATGCGGCGGATCGCCCGCTCGGTGACGGGCGCGGCGCTGCGGGTGCAGTGCAGCACCACCAGCGAGCCCGGTCGCACGTCCGCCAGCACCTGCTCGGCGACCGCGTCGGCGTCGGTGGCGAACGCGTCGCCGCTGACCACGTCCCACTGGACGGCGGTGACCTTGGCGGAGGCCAGCGCGCGCAGGGCTTCGTCGTCGTAACAGCCGCCGGGGAAGCGGAAGTAGGGCACGACATTGCGCGCCCCGGCCGTGCGGAACGCGTCGAAGGCGCGGCGCACGTCGGCCGCCATCTCGTGCCGGCCGAGGGCGGGCAGCCCGTAGCAGGGCGCCTTGAAGGCGTGGTGGCTGTAGGAGTGGTTGGCGATCTCGAAGCGCGGGTCGTTGCCGATGGCCCTCGCCTGGGCGGGGTACTGCTCGGCCCAGCGTCCGGTCATGAAGACGGTCGCGTCGACCTTCAGGCGCCGGAGCGTGTCGATCAGCGCGGGGTTGTCGAACCGTTCGCCGTTCGCCGCCCGGGGCCCTTGGTCGGCCGTCATGTCGGCGTCGAAGGTGAGCGCCACGGTCCTGTCGGCCGTCACCGGCCCCCGTTCGAACACGGGCGTCAGGCCGCCGGGGCCGGGTGCCATGGTCGGCGGCACCCGGGCGGGGGAGAGGCTCGCGACGGCGGGCGGTCGCGGGGGTGCGGTGGGGCGTGTGTCGGAGGCCCCACCACAGCCGACGAGACCAGCACACAAAACAGCCATAAGCGACGTATTTCCCACAGAAGTGATCACAAGCCGCAAAATATATGATCATCAGGCCGGATGGTGTGCGTCCTGCTTCCGTCCGGAGTAGTCCAGCGCGAGGTCCCGCCCCGCCCGGGTGATCGTGAGGAGGAAGCCCAGTCGTCGAAGGGACGGACGGACGCATGATCGAGGGCACCGCGACACGGCCCATCCTGGGCCCACCGCCCGTGCGGCACTGGCCCGCCCTGGACATCGCCGGGACGGAGTTCGACCCGGTGCTCACGGAGCTGATGCGCGAAGGGCCGGTCACCCGCATCCAACTGCCCCACGGCGAGGGCTGGGCATGGCTGGTGACCCGCTACGACGACGTCAGGACCGTCGCCAACGACCCGCGCTTCACCCGGGCCCCCGTCGTCGACCGCCAGGTCACCCGGCTCGCACCGCACTTCGAGCCCCAACGCGGATCGCTGGCCTTCGCCGACCAGCCCGACCACAACCGGCTGCGGGGCGCCGTGGCACCGGCCTTCACCCAGGGCCGGGTGGAACGGCTGCGCTCCCGTGCCCGCGACACGCTCGACGAGATGGTGGACGAACTGCTCACCGACGGGCCGCCCGCGGACCTCACCGCACGGATCCTGGAACCCTTCCCCCTCGCCGTGGTCTGCGAGGTCATGGGCGTGCCCGCCGCCGACCGCGAACGGATGCGTGCCTGGACCCGGCAGATCGTCTCCTCCTCGGGCGGCTCCGAGGCCGGTGCCCGCGCCCAGGACGGCATGGACGGCTGGTTCGCCGAGACGGTCCGCTCGCGGTACGGCAGCACGGAGGAGGACGTCATCTCCCTGCTGGGCGCGGCGGTGGGCCGGGGCGACATCACCGAGGAGGAGGCGATCGGCCTCGCGGGCTCCCTCCAGATCGGCGGGGAGGCCGTCACGGCCAACACCGGCCAGATGTTCTTCCTGCTGCTGACCCGCCCGAACCTCCTCGAACGGCTCCGCACCGAACCGGCCGTCCGGCCCGGGGCCATCGACGAACTGCTGCGCTACATCCCCCGCCGCAGCTCCGTGGGCCTGGCCCGGATCGCCCAGGAGGACGTGGAACTGCACGGGGTCCGGATCAGCGCGGGAGACCCGGTCTACGTCTCGTACCTCGCCGCCAACCGCGACCCGGACGTCTTCCCCGACCCGGAGCGGATCGACTTCGACCGCACCCCCAACCCGCACGTGGCCTTCGGGTACGGCCCGCACACCTGCATGGGCGGTCTGCTCGCGCGCATGCAGACCGAGCTCCTGATCGACACCCTCCTCGACCGCCTGCCGCAACTGAGCCTCGCGGTCCCGCCCGGGGAGGTCCCCTGGCGGCGCAGCACGCTCGTCCGAGGCCCGGAGGCCCTGCCCGTCACCTGGTGACCGTAACCCCGGTCCCGCGCCCGGTGCGGGACGCCCGCGCGGCCCCGCCGCCCGTCGCCCCGCACCGCCGTCACGTCACCTCAAGCCCAGGGCCCCGTCACCGCGAACGTCGTCCCCGGCGTGTAGCAGTTCACGTACATCGTCTCCCCGTCCGGGGAGAACGTGACGCCCGCGAACTCGCCCCACTCCGGTTGCTCCGGGGTGCCGATGTTCTGCGCGCCGCGCGCCATCTCGTACACCTCGCCCCGCTTGGTGAGGCCGTACACGTGCTGCGCTCCGTTGCCGTCCTCGCACACCATCAGGCCGCCGCCGGGCGCCAGGCAGATGTTGTCCGGGGACTCGCCCGGCAACTGGATGTCGCTGCTCGGCCCGAACACGACGACCAGCGTGAGACGGCGCCGGTGCGGCTCGTACTTCCACACCTGGCCGTAGTGGTCGGCGGCCGAGCCCTCGGCCGCGCGCGCGAAGCTGGACACGAAGTACACACTGCGCCCGCCCCAGTAGCACCCCTCCAGCTTCTGGGCGTGCGTGATGCCCCTGGGCCCGAAGTCCTGGAGCCGGATCGGGGTCTGCCGCGCCTGGCTGTCGGGTACGGGGACCCACTCGACGCCCTCGAACGTCGCGCCCGTCTCCTGGACGGCCGACAGGTCCGGCACGCCCGGTACGCGCATCGCCTCCAGCGCCCCGCCGGCGCGCAGCGAACCGGTGCCGCCGAGCGGCCTGTTGGGCAGGAAACGGTAGAAGAGCCCGAACGGCTTCTGGAAGGCGTCCTCGGTCTCGTACACGATCCCGTTGCGCGGGTCCACCGCTATGGCCTCGTGCTGGAAGCGGCCCATCGCGGTCAGCGGTACGGCTCCGGTGCGCAGGGGGTCGGCCGGGTGGACCTCGAAGACGAACCCGTGGTCCTTGGTGTAGCCGTTGGTGCCGGCCTTGTCCTCGGTCTCCTCGCAGGTGAGCCAGGTACCCCAGGGGGTGAGCCCGCCGGAGCAGTTGACGGCGGTGCCCGCGATGGCGACGCGCTCGCCCAGGACGTTGTTGCGGCCGTCCAGCTCGATCGCCGTACAGCCGCCCTTGGCGGCCGGGTCGTACGTCAGCCCCCGTACGGTGGGCACGCCGAGCCGGGCGGAGGGCCGGTTCTCGTGGTTGCGGACGAGGTGGACGCGGCCGCGGCGGCCGGCGAAGGCGCCCATGCCGTCGTGGTTGCCCGGCACGCTGCCCTCGCCGGAGCGGAGGGGATCACCCTCGCGGGAGAGGACCTTGTAGCGGAAGCCTCTGGGCAGGTCCAGCAGACCGGCCGGGTCGGGGACGACGGCGCCGTAACCCGCGTGGCCACGGGCGGCGGCGGTGCCGGCGAAGAGCTCGGAGAAGGCGCCGGTGAAGGCGATACCGGCGACGGACGCGCCGGTACCGGCCAGGATCTGACGTCGTGTTGCGGACAGTCGTTCGGACATGAGGCAACAACTCCCTGTTGGAAGTCCCCCCGGGCCGAGGGCCGAGGGGGAGGACAGGTGTGACGTCACGTGACGTGACCCGCACGTGTGTATCACGTGGTGTGGTGACACGTGAACACTGCGGGCCACGTCGCCTCATGTGGCCCGTGGGTCAGACGAGCTTGGCGGTGAGGGTGATCTCGGTGCCCGTGAGCGCCTGGCTGACCGGGCAGCCCGCCTTGGCGTCCTCGGCGGCCTTGGTGAAGCCCGCCTCGTCCAGGCCCGGCACCTCGCCCTCCACCGTGAGGTGGATGCCCGTGATGCCCTTGCCGGGCTGGAAGGTGACGTCCGCCTGGGTGTTCAGCCGGACCGGCGGGTTGCCGGCCTTGGTGAGGGAGCCGGACAGGAACATCGAGAAGCAGCTCGAGTGGGCGGCCGCGATCAGCTCCTCGGGGCTGGTCTTGCCGTTCGGCTCCTCGCTGCGGGCGGGCCAGGAGACCGGGTACTGGCCGATGCCGGAGGAGTCGAGGGACACGGTCCCCGAGCCCTCGAGGAGGTTGCCTTCCCAGACGGTGTGCGCGTGACGCGTGGTGGCCATGCCGAATTCCCTTCGGACGATGTACGACCCCAAATGGGTTATGCCACCCAAACCTACTGCGCCACCAGCCCCTTCGCGTCGCGCGCCAGCGCGGTGAGCCGCGAGATCGCCCGGAAGTATTTCTTGCGGTACCCGCCGTTCAGCATCTCGTCACTGAACAGCTGGTCGAACGGCAGCCCCGAGGCCAGGACCGGGATCTCCCGGTCGTACAGCCGGTCCGCCAGCACCACCAGGCGCAGCGCGGTCGACTGGTCGGGCACGGGCCGTACGTCGGTGAGGCAGACCGCCCGGACGTCGTCGGTCAGCGCGCCGTACCGGCTCGGGTGGACCCGGGCCAGGTGCTCCAGCAGGTGGGGAAAGTCGTCGAGCGACGCGCCCGGCGTGGCGTACGCCGCCTTCGTCACCTGTTCGTCCGCGTAGGGCGCCGGGGCCTCGGGCAGCCCGCGGTGACGGTAGTCCTCGCCGTCGATGCGCAGCGGGCGGAAGTGGGCGGACAGGCCCTGGATCTCCCGGAGGAAGTCGGCTGCGGCGAACCGTCCCTCGCCGAGCTTGCCCGGCAGCGTGTTGGACGTGGCGGCCAGGGCCACTCCCGCGTCGACCAGCTTGCCGAGCAGCGTCGACACCAGGACGGTGTCGCCCGGGTCGTCCAGCTCGAATTCGTCGATGCACAGCAGCCGGTGCCCGCTGAGGGTGGCCACCGTCTGCTGGAAGCCGAGCGCCCCGACCAGGTTCGTCAGCTCCACGAAGGTGCCGAACGCCTTGAGGGCCGGCTCGGCGGGCGTGGCGTGCCACAGCGAGGCCAGCAGGTGGGTCTTGCCGACGCCGTACCCGCCGTCCAGGTAGACCCCGCGCGGCCCGGTGGGCGCGGCCGGCTTCTTCTGGAACCAGCGCCGTCGCCCGGCGCCCGTCGCGTGCGCGCCGCCGAGCCCGGCGGCGAACGTGCTGAGCACCTCGACCGCCTGGGTCTGGCTCGGCTGGTTCGGGTCCGGGATGTACGTGTCGAAGCGCACCGCGTCGAAGCGCGGCGGCGGCACCATCTCGGCGACCAGACGGTCTGCCGGGACGTGCGGCTCGCGTGCGCACAGGGACAGCGGGGCCGCTTCGGTTATGGCACTGGTCGACACAGTCACTCACTCTAATCGCCGTGCCAGACTGCACGGCATGCGACGCCTGCTTCCTGTGACCGACCAGACAGTCCCCGCCGTGAATGCGGAGTGGTCCCTCGACGAGCTCGCCGAGGCCTACGCGTACCCCGTCCCCGCGGGCACGCCCTGGCTGCGCGCCAACATGGTGTCGTCCCTGGACGGGGCGGCCCAGCACGAGGGGCGGTCCCAGCCCATCTCGTCCGACACCGACATGCGGATCTTCGGCACGCTGCGTGCCCTGGCCGATGTGGTGATCGTCGGGGCCGAGACGGTACGGCTGGAGGGGTACCGTCCGGCCCGCGCGCGTGAGGCCTTCGCGGCGCGGCGGGCGGCGGCCGGACAGGGCCCGGCGCCCGCGATCGCGGTGGTCAGCGCCTCGCTGAACCTGGACTTCTCGGCGCCGCTGTTCACCGAGCCGCTCGTGCCGACCCTGCTGCTGACCGGCGCGGCGGCGCCACCGGACCGGGTCCGGGAGGCCGAGGCGGCCGGGGCCCGGGTGATCGTCGCGGGCGACGGCCCCGGTGTGGAGCCGGCGCGGGCGGTGGCGGCCCTGACCGGGCTGGGGCTGACGCGCCTGCTGACGGAGGGCGGCCCGCGTCTCCTCGGGCAGCTGGTGGAGGCCCGGGTGCTGGACGAGCTGTGCCTGACGGTGTCGCCGCTGCTGACCGCCGGGAACGCGCAGCGGATCACGGGCGGGCCGTCCCTGGCGGTTCCCGAGCGGTTCTCCCTCGCCTCGCTGCTGGAGGAGGACGGGTTCCTTTTCACCCGATACACCCGGACCTGACCAATCGGCGGAATATCCCGTTCCGGTTAGCTTCCGGCGGGCAGACTAACTCTCGCAGTCCCCGTGCGGACACGGGGAAGGATGGTTTCCGCAGAAGGGCTCCCAAGTGTTCACAAGCGTTCTGATGATCGAGAAGCCGCTGTCGTCCGTGGACGTGGAGTTCGTCACCACCCTCCACGGGGACGAGAGGCTGTCCTTCATCGTCCTGATGCAGCCGCGTGGCGACCAGGTCGTGCTGCTGCGGGCCATCGACGACGTCGCCCTGGGCGAACTGAAGGAGGCCGTGAAGGAGGGCGAGGAGCATGCGGGCCAGGCGGCGGGTGTCACCGCCGAGCAAGGGCTGGAGCTCTCCCTGCGCTCCCTGCGCGCGGCCGGCTGCGACGCCGTCGGCCAGGTCGTCGACGACCATCCGCTGGACAAGCTGAAGGCCGTCGTCGACGAGTCCGGCGCGGACGAGGTGATCGTGCTGACCAAGCCCCACTACGTCGAGGAGTTCTTCCACCGCGACTGGGCCTCCCGCGCCCGCCACAAGGTCGGCGTGCCGGTGCTCAAGCTCTTCGCGCACAACGACGAGCCCGGCACCGAATAGGCTGGGGTCCGTAACGACGTCGCACCCCGGGAGAGACACCCATGGCCCCCGCCATCCCTGCCGCCATGATTCCCGCCGCCATGGAGCGGCCGCACTTCATCGGCATCGGTGGCGCCGGGATGTCGGGCATCGCCAAGATCCTCACCCAGCGCGGGGCCAAGGTCGCCGGCAGCGACGCGCGGGAGTCCGAGACCGCCGCGTCCCTGCGGGCGCTCGGCGCCACCGTCCACATCGGGCACGCCGCCGGCCACCTGGCGGACGACACCACCTGCGTCGTCGTCTCCAGCGCCATCCGCGCCGACAACCCCGAGCTCGCCCGCGCCACCGAGCTGGGCATCCCGGTCGTCCACCGCTCCGACGCGCTGGCCGCCCTGATGACCGGGCTGCGCGCGATCGCCGTGGCCGGCACCCACGGCAAGACCACCACCACCTCGATGCTCGCCGTCGCCCTCACCGAGCTGGGCCTCGCCCCGTCGTACGCCATCGGCGGCGACCTCGCCGGGCCCGGCACCAACGCGCTGCACGGAGACGGCGAGATCTTCGTCGCCGAGGCGGACGAGAGCGACCGCAGCTTCCAGAAGTACGACCCCGAGGTCGCGATCGTCCTCAACGTCGAACTGGACCACCACGCCAACTACGCGTCGATGGACGAGATCTACGAGTCCTTCGAGGCGTTCGTCGCCAAGATCCGCCCCGGCGGCACCCTGGTCGTCGGCGAGCACTCCGGCGCCCGCGAACTGGCCCGCCGGGTCGCCGGCCGCGACGACCTGACGATCATCCGCGTCGGCGAGTCGGCCGACTCCGACGCCAGGATCCTCGCCATCACGCCCAAGGGCATGACCAGCGAGGTCACCGTCGCCCTCGACGGCACCGAGCACACCTTCACCGTCTCCGTACCCGGCCGCCACTACGCCCACAACGCCGCCGCCGCCCTCGCCGCCAGCGCCCGCGTCGGCATCGACCCCGCGGCCCTGGCCCAGGCCCTCACCGCGTACACCGGCGTCGGACGCCGCCTCCAGCTCAAGGGCGAGGCCGCGGGAGTCCAGGTCATCGACTCGTACGCGCACCACCCCACCGAGATGACCGCCGACCTGGAAGCCATGCGCGGCGCCGCGGGGGACTCCCGCCTCCTCGTCGTCTTCCAGCCGCACCTCTTCTCCCGCACCCAGGAGCTCGGCAAGGAGATGGGCCAGGCGCTCGCCCTCGCCGACGCGTCGGCCGTGCTGGAGATCTACCCGGCCCGCGAGGACCCGATCCCCGGCGTCACCAGCGCCCTGATCATCGACGCGGCCCGCGCCGCCGGCGCCGACGTCACCGCCGTGTCCGACAAGGACACCGTCCCGGACGTCGTCGCGGGAATGGCCAGGCCCGGCGATCTCGTTCTCACGATGGGCGCGGGCGACGTCACGGACCTCGGTCCGAGGATCCTCGCCCGCCTGTCGAACTGAGGAGCAGAAGATGCCGTACGAGGTCGACAAGCCGGACGAGCAGTGGCGCGCGGAACTCTCCCCCGAGGAGTACCACGTCCTGCGCGAGGCCGGCACGGAGCGCGCCTTCACCGGTGAGTACACCGACACCAAAACGAAGGGCGTCTACTCCTGCCGCGCCTGCGGCGCCGAACTGTTCACCTCCACGACCAAGTTCGAGTCCCACTGCGGCTGGCCGTCCTTCTACGACCCGAAGGACACCGACGCGGTCGAACTGATCACGGACCGTTCCCACGGCATGGTCCGCACCGAGGTCCGCTGCGCCCGGTGCGGCTCGCACCTCGGCCATGTCTTCGAGGGTGAGGGCTACCCGACCCCCACGGACCAGCGGTACTGCATCAACTCGATCTCGCTGAAGCTGACCCCGGCCGAGGACTGAGGCCGAGTCCGACCCCCGCGCCACGGTGGGACCGCGGCGCGGGTGGGCCGCTCCAGGCTGGTGGACCACCGACCCGGGGGAGGGGTACGGGTGGGGACGAGCCCGGTGGCTCTGCTGTCGGTGGCGGCCGTCCCGGCCGTGGGCACGGTGACCGGGGCTCGGTCACGCGCCGGACTGCGTGAGGCGCGCGCCGAGAGGGCCCGGCCCGGTCCTTCGCCGCCCGGTACGGCCCTGGTCCTCGTCGGCGTCGACCTCCCCGGGTTCTGGAGCAGCGGCACGGCTTTTACGGCGCTCCCCGACCCCGGCATCAGCCGCCTGGGAACCAACCGGATGCTGACCGGACACCTGAACGCCTCACCCGTCGCAGCACCCCCGGGCGTTCCCCGGACGTGCGGGCGGCCACGGATCCCACCCGCGGGCCCGCGGTCAGGCCATGGCGCGCCCCGCGGCGGCGACGAGGTCGTCGGTCGCGGCGATGGCCGCCTCGCGGCGGGCGGCCAGCGCGGTGTGGTCGGCGGCGTCGCGTACGCCGAAGGCGGCCACGGCGGCCCTGCGGGCCGGTTCGGCGAGGGACGGTTCGAGGACGGAGACCGCGACCAGGGGCGCGGTGACGGCGGAGCGGGTGGCGTGGGAGGCGGAGCGGGCCGCCTCGACGGCTTCCCGGCTCGCGCCGTTGAGGCGGAGGTCCTCCCGGTGCCACATGGCCCGGCGGTGGTCGCCCAGGGCAGCCACCAATTCGCCCAGCGCCACACGCAGCGCTTCCGCCCTCCGCTCGGCCCGGGCGGCCCGCTCACCCCGGAACTGCAGCAACCCGGTGAGCGCGCCGCCGAGCAGGGTGCCGGCCACGGCGATGATGCTGGCCCACATCCGGAAGTCCTCCTGGTGTCATGGGCCCGGCCGGCGGGCCCGGGCGTTCGGCTGAGGTGCGGCGGCCGGCCGTGACGCGCGCGGCCCCGGGCGAACACCCGCCAGACCCTCGTCTCCGTCCAGGTGCCGTACGAAGCGGAGGCCCGGGCGGCCGTCCAGGTCCACGTCACCGGTGGGCGTGAACCCCGCACGGGCCAGTACGGCTCGCGAGCCGGGGTTGTCGAGGGTCGTGACCGCGCGCAGCGAGGTCAGGCCGTACTCCGTGGCGGCCAGGGCGCACACCTCCCGGACGGCGGCCGTGGCCAGTCCGCGCCCTGCCGCCCGTTCGGCGATCCGGTACCCCAACTCGGCCGAACCGTCCGCCACATCGATCAGGTTGACCCGTCCGAGCACCTCCCCGCCGTCCCCCACCACGAGGTGGAAGAAGCAGGTGCCCGCGGTCTGCTCGGCCAGCAGCCCCCGGTGGCGCGCGTCGAAGCGCGCGAAGTAGTCGTCGCCACGATCGGGGACGGACGCGGCGAAGTAGGCCCGGTTCTCCCGCTCGAACGTGAGAAGGGCCGGGGCGTGCTCCGGGCGGAGGCGCTGCAGGAGGGGCATCCGGCAATGCTACGCACCGCGCCACGGCGTTCGAGGGCCGGCCGTCGGTGAACCGCCAAGCGGCACCGGTCAGTTGGGACACCGACGGCCGACGCGGTCACCGGGTGGACGCCCTCGTCGGGTCAGGCGGGCTGCAACAGGTCCCAGCGGTTGCCGTACAGGTCCTCGAAGACCGCCACCGTCCCGTACGGCTCGTACCGCGGCTCCTCCACGAACCGCACCCCCGCCGCGAGCATCCGCTCCCGGTCACCGGCGAAGTCCTCGGTGTGCAGGAAGAACCCGACGCGCCCGCCGGTCTGGGCCCCGACGCTCGCCTCCTGCGTGGCGCCCGCCGCCCGGGCCAGCAGCAGCGCCGTACCCCCGTCGGCGCCCGGGGGCCGGACCACGACCCAGCGTGAACCGTCCCCGCGGTCGGTGTCCTCGACCAGGTCGAAGGCGAGGGCGCCGGTGTAGAAGGCGATGGCCTCGTCGTAGTCACGGACGACGAGGGTGATCAGGGCGATGTATGACATACCCGGAGACGTTATACGTAACACCGCCCGGCTGACCAGCGCGTCGGCGGACTGCGAGACTGCTCCCATGGACCCGCAAGCGCTCGCCGAGCTCACCGCCCGCGCCCGCCGCCTCGCCGTCCCCGGCACCCGCCGCATCCTCGGCCTGGCCGGAGCGCCGGGCGCGGGCAAGTCGACCCTCGCCGCCCGGCTGGTCGACCGCCTCGGCGGGCTCGCCATCCTCGTCCCCATGGACGGCTTCCACCTCGCCCAGGCCGAACTGCGCCGGCTCGGCCGTGACGGGCGCAAAGGCGCCCCCGACACGTTCGACGCCGCCGGGTACACCGCGCTGCTCGCCCGGCTCCGCGCCGCCGAGCCCGGCACCGTCGTCTACGCCCCCGCCTTCGACCGGGCCCTGGAGGAGCCGGTCGCGGGCAGCATCCCGGTCGATCCGGAGGTGCCGCTCGTCGTCACCGAGGGCAACTACCTGCTCCACGACGACGGCGCGTGGGCGTCCGTGCGCCCACTGCTCGACGAGGTCTGGTTCCTGGAACTGGACGACCGCCGCCGCGTCCACCGGCTGATCGAACGTCATGTCCGGTTCGGCAAGGACCGCCCGTACGCGGAGCGCTGGGTCAGGGAGTCCGACGAGGCCAACGCCCGGCTCGTCACCACCGGGCGGGGCCGCGCCGACCTCGTCGTCCGTATGAGCTGACCACCCGGCACGGCACCGGGCGGCGCCCGCGTACCGCACCCTGACCGCCGCCCGTGCCGGCAGCGACACCCCGCAGCACCGCATTTCGCTCGCGCCCGCCACGCCACCCGGCGAGGATGGCCGCCATGGACCGCAGCGACAGCGCCCCCACCCCGTTCACCGCCGCCGACTACCGCGCCCGCATGGCCCGCGCCGCCGGAGCCGCCGCCGACGCCGGGCTCGCCGGCCTCCTCGTCGCACCCGGCCCCGACCTGGTGCACCTGACCGGCTACCGGCCCACCGCGGACACCGAGCGCCTCACGCTCCTCGTCCTCACGCCCGGCCGTGACCCGGTGCTCGTCGTGCCGACCCTCGAAGCGCCCGACGCCGAGCGGGCGCCCGGAGCCGCCGCCCTCACCCTCCGCGACTGGACCGACGGCACCGACCCGTACGAGGTCACGGCCCCGCTCCTCGACCCCAAGGGCCGCTTCGGCGTCAGCGACAACGCCTGGGCCATGCACCTGCTCGGCCTCCAGAGCCGGCTGCCGGACACCTCGTACGCCGCGCTCACCCAGGCCCTGCCCCTGCTCCGGGCCGTCAAGGACGCCCCGGAGCTGGCCCGGCTGGAGGCTGCGGGCGCCGCCGCCGACGAGGCGTACCGCGAGATCCTCAAGGTCCGCTTCGCGGGGCGGAAGGAGACGGACATCGCCGCCGATCTGGCCGCGCTGCTCAAGCACTTCGGCCACTCGCAGGTGGACTTCACCGTGGTCGGATCGGGGCCCAACGGCGCCAACCCGCACCACGAGGCGGGCGACCGCATGATCGAGCCGGGCGACATGGTCGTCCTCGACTTCGGCGGCCTCAAGCACGGGTACGGCTCCGACACCAGCCGTACCGTCCACGTCGGCGAGCCGACGCCCGAGGAGCGGCGCGTCCACGACCTCGTACGCGAGGCGCAGCAGGCCGGGTTCGAAGCCGTCGGCCCGGGGGCGGCGTGCCAGGACGTCGACCGGGCGGCCCGCGCGGTGATCGCCGAGGCGGGGTACGGGGAGTACTTCATCCACCGCACCGGCCACGGCATCGGCGTCACCACGCACGAGCCGCCGTACATCATCGAGGGCGAGGAACAGCCCCTCGTGCCCGGCATGTGCTTCTCCGTCGAGCCGGGCATCTACCTCCCCGGCCGCTTCGGCGTCCGCATCGAGGACATCGTCACGGTCGAGGAGGACGGTGGCGGTCGCCGTTTCAACACCACTCCCCGTGAACTCGCCCTCGTGGAGTAGCTCTCAGACGTCCGCCAGCACCACGCAGGACTCCGGCGGCAGGGTCAGCAGGCCGTCCCCGTTGGGCATCTCCACCGGCTCCCAGGCGGCCAGGACCCGTCCCCGGGTGCCGAGCGGGATCCGGGCGGGCTCCTTGGCGAAGTTGACCGCGATCCGCAGATCCCCCCGCCGGCAGGCGAGCCAGCGGGCCTCCTCGTCGTACGCCACCCGGACCGCGGCCAGGTCCGGGTCGGTCAGGTCCGGCTGGGCGGCCCGCAGCGCGATCAGCTCCCGGTGCCAGGCGAGCAGCCGGGCGTGCGGCTGCCGCTCGCGCTCCGCCCAGTCCAGACAGGAGCGGTCCCGGGTAGCCGGGTCCTGCGGGTCCGGCACGTCCTCCTCCGCCCATCCGTGCGCGGCGAACTCCCGCCTCCGGCCATTGCGGACCGCTTCCGCCAGCTCCGGGTCCGTGTGGTCGGTGAAGAACTGCCACGGCGTACTCGCCCCCCACTCCTCGCCCATGAAGAGCATCGGCGTGAACGGCCCGGTCAGCACCAGGGCCGCCGCGCAGGCCAGCAGCCCGGGGGAGCAGGTCGCGGACAGCCGGTCACCCGTCGCCCGGTTGCCGACCTGGTCATGGGTCTGGGCATAGCCCAGGAAGCGGTGCGCCGGGGTCCTCGACCGGTCGACCGGCCGGCCGTGCGTACGGCCGCGGAAGGCCGAGAACGTCCCGTCGTGGAAGAAGGCATGACCCAGGGTCTTGGCCAGGGCGGCCAGCGGGGCGCGCGCGAAGTCCTCGTAGTAGCCCTGGGACTCACCGGTCAGCGCGGTGTGCAGGGCGTGGTGGAAGTCGTCGTTCCACTGGGCGTGCAGGCCGAGCCCCCAGGACGCGCGGGGCGTCGTGGTGCGCGGGTCGGCCAGGTCCGACTCGGCGATCAGGAACAGCTCCCTGCCCTGCTCGGCGGCCAGCCCGTCCACGGCGGCCGACAACTCCTCCAGGAACGTCAGCGCCCGTGTGTCGGCCAGCGCGTGCACGGCGTCCAGCCGCAACCCGTCGATCCGGTAGTCGCGCAGCCAGGCCAGCGCGCTGCCCAGCAGGAAGGCCCGGACCTCGTCCGAGCCGGGCGCGTCCAGGTTCACGGCGGCGCCCCACGGGGTGTGGTGGGTGTCCGTGAAGTACGGGCCGAAGGCCGGGAGGTAGTTGCCGGACGGGCCCAGGTGGTTGTGGACCACGTCCAGCACCACACCGAGGCCCAGCCCGTGCGCGGTGTCGACGAAGCGCTTCAGCGCCTCGGGCCCGCCGTACGGCTCGTGGACCGCCCACAGCGACACACCCTCGTACCCCCACCCGTGCCTGCCGGGGAAGGGGCACAGCGGCATCAGCTCCACGTGCGTGATGCCGAGCTCCACCAGGTGGCCGAGCCGGGCGGCCGCCGCGTCCAGGGTGCCCTCGTGGGTGTACGTACCGACGTGCATCTCGTACAGCACGGCCCCGCGCAGCCCGCGTGCCGGGGGCTCGTGGCGCCACTCGTACGCGGCGTGGTCGACCACCGCGCTCGGGCCGTCGGGCCCGTCCGGCTGGCGCCGGGACCGCGGATCGGGCAGCACGGGACCGCCGTCCAGCGCGTACCCGTACCGAGCGCCGTCACCGGCCTCCACCTCGGCCACCCACCAGCCGTCCCGGTCCGGATCACGCTCCAACGGGTGGAGCGCGCCCGAAAGTTGGAGCTCGACCCGGTCCTCTGCCTGCGGTGCCCACACCTCGAACAGCACTGGTGATCCCCTCGTCGTCGTAACGCCCCAATCCTGGCAAGATCGAGAACGGGAAGCACGACACTTGGCCGAACGGAACTCCGGCGTCGCACCCCGTGCGAGCCCCCGCTGATCACGTACCAAGACCGTACCAACGGGGTCCGACAACGCGGTCCGTCTGGACACTCCGGCCAGCCCGGACCGACAATCACGTCTGTGACGTCCGCTTTCGAGTACTCCACGTTCCCCGCTCGGCTCTCCGACGCCGAACGGGACCGTGCGCTGGGGCTGCTGAGGGAAGGCGCCGCGCAGGGCAAGCTGTCGCACGACACGTTCCTGCGGCGCATGGAACTGGCCCTGGTCGCCCGCCGTCCCGACGAGCTGGCGGCACTCACCGCCGACCTGCGCACCGAAGGGCGCTGGTCGAAGCGGCTGTTCGGCGCGGTCGAACGGATGTCCGCCTTCAACGTCCGGCTGCGCCGGGCCTGGCAGGCCGAGCGGCTGCCGAAGCTGCTGCTGCCGGAGCCCGGACCGTACCCCTTGCGCATAGGGCGGGACCCGGCCAACGGGCTGCGGCTCAGCCATGAGACCGTCTCCCGCCTGCACGCCGAACTGAGCCTCCAGGACGGGCTGTGGGTGCTGCGCGACCTCGGCTCCACCAACGGCACCGCCGTCAACGGACAGCGGGTCACCGGCTCGGTGGTCGTCCAGGCCGGTGACATGGTGGCCTTCGGCCGGATGGGCTTCCGGCTCTCCGCCCGCTGACCGGACCTCCGGCTCACCCGTTCCCGACCGGGCGGCGGCTCAGCAGCGCCACCGGCCGCGCCGAGAACAGCTCCGCGAGCGGCACCGGTCCACCGCCCCGGAACTCGCGCCCCGCGTCCACGGAGTCGAACCACCGCCCCTCCGGCAGCGTCAGAGAGGTGTCGCCCCAGCCGCCGCCCTCCGCGAGCCGCAGCGAGAGCCGGGTGACCGCCGTGACCGTCTCGCCCGAGCGGCAGAACGCCACGCAGTGGTCCGCCGCCGGGCCGCTCGCCGCCAGCGGCCGGTACGTCCCCGATGCGCCGAACACCTCGGGGAAGCTCCGCCGAAGGCGCAGCGCCGCGCGCGTGACGGCCGTCTTCTCGTCCGGGGGGCCCTGCCGGAACGGGCGCCGGTTGTCCGGGTCGACCAGCGCCAGGTACACCCGCTCGGTCTCCTGGTACAGGTCCGGAACGCCCGGCATGGTGAGGTGCAGCAGCGCCGCGCCCAGCGTGTTCGCCCGTACGTACGGCTCCAGCTCGCGCGCCAGCAGGGAGACCGTGTACAGCGCCCGGCCCGCGGGGCCCGCCTCCACGAAGTCCAGCACCGCCTGTTCGTACGCCGGGTCCGGCTCCGTCCAGCTCGTGTGCAGCCCCGCCTCCCGTACCGCCTTCAGCACCGCGGGCCCCAGCCGGTCGCCGTGACCGAAGCCCACCGCCGTCTGCCACGCCGCCCACGCCACCTGGCCGTCCGGCGCGGGCGTTCCGGCCACGTCGTCCAGCAGCTTCGCCCACCGCTGCGGGCACTCCGACAGCACCGCGATCCGGGCCCGCACGTCGGCGCTGCGCTTGGTGTCGTGCGTGGACAGCACCGTCCCGGTGGCCGGCCAGTCCCGGGCCAGCCGTTCGCAGTAGGCGTGGAACTCCGCCGGAGTGACCGCCGGCCTGCCCGGTTCCCCGCCCACCTCGTTCGCCGAGACCAGGGGCGTGTACCGGTAGAACGCCGTGTCCTCCACCGACTTGGCCCGCAGCGCCGACGAGGTCTGCGCGAACCGCGTCCTGAACGCCCGCTGCTCCGGCCCGTCCCCGAGCCGGCCCAGCGCCAGGTCCCGGACCACATCGACGGCCGTCGCCTCCTCCGGCACCGTGAACGTGGCCTTCGCCTCCCCGGCCGCCTCCGCCGTCAGGACGTCCTCCGCTCCCGTCCCGTACGGGCGGTAGACGGGAACCCGGATCAGCAGCTCCCGGACGGCGGCGCGCAGCGCCCAGGGGGCGTGGTCGCGCAGGTCCGGGTCGGCGGCGCAGACGGCCGCCGCCGTCCGGGTCAGGTGGGCGACCTCCGCGGCCAGCGCGTGCGTCACCACCTTGTACGCGGCCCGGCGCGCCGTGGCCTCCCAGTGCCCGCCCCGGTCCGCGGCCGGGTTGGCGAACCGCCGGTACTGCCCGGCCAGTTCCGCCGCACCCGCCTCGTCCACGAACAGCCCGTCGACCCGCCGCAGCGCGTCGTAGCCGGTGGTGCCCGCGACCGGCCACCGCGCGGGCAGCCGTTCCTCGCCGGTGAGGATCTTCTCGACGACGATCCAGCAGTCCCCGCCCGTGACCCGCTCCAGCTCCCTCAGGTACGCCTCGGGGTCCGCGAGCCCGTCCGGGTGGTCGATCCGCAGACCCTCGACCACCCCGTCCCGCACCAGCTCCACGATCTTGGCGTGGGTGGCCTCGAACACCTCGGGGTCCTCGACCCGTACCCCGATGAGGTCCGAGATGGTGAAGAACCTGCGGTAGTTCAGCTCCGTGCGGGCGAGGCGCCACCACCCCAGCCGGTACCACTGGGCGTCCAGCAGCTCCGGAAGCGGCAGGTGCTCCGTGCCGGGCCGCAGCGGGAACTCCTGCTCGCCGTGGCGCAGGGTCCCGCCCTCGACCCGCATGCCGGCCAGCTCGTCACCGATCCGGCCCCCCAGCACCGGCAGCAGCACCTTCCCGCCGCCCGCCGCCCAGTCGATGTCGAACCAGCGGGCGTACGGGGACGAGGGCCCGTCCCGCAACACCTCCCACAGCGCCCGGTTGTGGCGCGGGGCCGCGGCCATGTGGTTCGGCACGAGGTCCACCACCAGACCGAGGCCGTGCGCCCGGGCGGTACGCGCGAGGGCCCGCAGGCCCGCCTCGCCGCCCAGCTCCTCGCGCACCCGGCCGTGGTCGGTGACGTCGTACCCGTGCGTGGAGCCGGGGACCGCCTCCAGGACCGGCGACAGATGCAGGTGCGAGACCCCGAGCGAGGCGAGGTACGGCACCGCTTCCCCCGCGGCCGAGAAGGGGAAGTCCGGCTGGATCTGGAGCCGGTAGGTCGAGTTGGGCGTCATGCGAACGTACGTACCCGCTTGGGCGGCTTCTGTGTCATCGGGTGATGCGATTTACGCCCGACGCCACGTTCCGTCCGGTCCGTCCGGTCTTGGTTCGGGTTCCGCGGCCCGTCTCTCCACGGGCCGCGGAACCCGTCCCGTCCCAGGCGCCCCCTCGGGCCCGTCCCTAGGCGGGGCGCCGGAGGACCGTCAGGCTGCGGCCGATCAGGGTGAGACGGTCGCCCGCGGCGACCTTCGCGCCC
Source organism: Streptomyces sp. NPDC041796 (assembly GCF_055590785.1). Lineage (NCBI taxonomy): Bacteria > Bacillati > Actinomycetota > Actinomycetes > Kitasatosporales > Streptomycetaceae > Streptomyces > Streptomyces sp. NPDC041796. The sequence goes on along the minus strand of NZ_JBVJAH010000004.1, from coordinate 102,634 downwards.
TGCCCCGGCTCGACGCCCTCGGGGACGGCCGTGTCCACCACCACCTGCCACTGGCGGCCGTGATTGACCGGCACCACGAATTCGAGGTCCTCGGCGCTCGCGTTGAACATCAGCAGGAACGAGTCGTCCGCGATCCGCTCCCCGCGCGGCCCCGGCTCCGAGATCGCACTGCCGTTCAGGAACACCGACAGGGCCTTGGCATGGGCCGCCTGCCAGTCCCGCGCGGTCATCTCCTCACCCTCAGGAGTGAACCAGTTGATGTCGGAGAGCTCGTCGTGCGTGCCCTCGACCGGCCGCCCGTGGAAGAACCGCCGCCGCCGGAAGACCGGGTGGTCGCGCCGCAGCCAGACCATCGAACGGGTGAACTCCAGCAGCGACCGGGCCTCCTCGGAGTCCTCGTCCGGCCAGTGCACCCACGCGACCTCGTTGTCCTGGCAGTACGCGTTGTTGTTGCCGCCCTGCGTACGCCCGAACTCGTCGCCGTGGCTCAGCATCGGCACGCCCTGCGACAGCATCAGGGTGGCGATGAAGTTGCGCATCTGGCGCAGCCGCAGCTCCATGACCCGCTCGTCGTCCGTGTCGCCCTCGGCGCCGCAGTTCCAGGAGCGGTTGTGGCTCTCGCCGTCCCGGTTGCCCTCACCGTTCTCCTCGTTGTGCTTGTCGTTGTACGAGACCAGATCGCGCAGCGTGAAGCCGTCGTGGCAGGTCACGAAGTTGACCGAGGCGAGCGGACGCCGCCCGTCGTCCTGGTAGAGGTCCGACGAACCGGTCAGCCGCGACGCGAACTCGGCGAGTGTGCGCGGCTCGCCCCGCCACAGGTCCCGCACCGTGTCGCGGTACTTGCCGTTCCACTCGGTCCACAGCGGCGGGAAGTTGCCCACCTGGTACCCGCCCTCGCCGACGTCCCAGGGCTCGGCGATCAGCTTGACCTGGCTGACCACCGGGTCCTGCTGGACCAGGTCGAAGAACGACGACAGCCGGTCCACCTCGTGGAACTGGCGCGCCAGCGTCGCCGCGAGGTCGAAACGGAACCCGTCGACGTGCATCTCCGTCACCCAGTACCGCAGCGAGTCCATGATCAGCTGGAGCACGTGCGGCGACCGCATCAGCAGCGAGTTACCGGTGCCCGTGGTGTCCATGTAGTACCGGGGGTTGTTCTCGACGAGCCGGTAGTAGGAGGTGTTGTCCAGGCCCCGGAAGGAGAACGTCGGGCCCAGGTGGTTGCCCTCGGCCGTGTGGTTGTAGACCACGTCCAGGATGACCTCGATGCCCGCCTGGTGCAGTGCGCGCACCGCCGACTTGAACTCCAGGACCTGCTGGCCCCTGTCGCCCCAGGAGGCGTACGCGTTGTGCGGGGCGAAGAACCCGATGGTGTTGTAGCCCCAGTAGTTCGCCAGCCCCGAGTCCACCAGCCGGTGGTCGTTGACGAACTGGTGCACCGGCATCAATTCGAGCGCCGTGACCCCGAGTTCGGTCAGGTGCTCGATCACGGCGGGGTGGGCGAGCCCCGCGTACGTGCCACGCAGCTCCTCCGGCAGGGCCGGATGGAGCATCGTCAGACCCTTCACATGGGCTTCGTAGATCACCGTCCGGTGGTAGTCGGTACGCGGCGGGCGGTCGTCACCCCAGTCGAAGTACGGGTTGACGACGACGGACGTCATCGTGTGCGGCGCCGAGTCGAGGTCGTTGCGGGAGTCCGGTCTGCCGAAGTGGTAGCCGTACACCGCCTCGCCCCAGTCGATGGCGCCGGCGACCGCCCGCGCGTAGGGATCGAGCAGCAGCTTCGCGGAGTTGCAGCGCTGTCCTCGCTCCGGCGCGTACGGTCCGTGGACCCGGAACCCGTACCGCTGGCCCGGCATCACACCGGGCAGGTACGCGTGCCGTACGAACGCGTCGGTCTCGCGCAGTTCCACGGCGGTCTCGGAACCGTCGTCGTGGAGCAGACACAGCTCGATTCGGTCGGCGGCCTCCGAGAAGACCGCGAAGTTGGTTCCGGCGCCGTCGTACGTGGCGCCGAGGGGATACGCCTGTCCCGGCCAGACCTGCATAGATAAGACTCTTCCACTTCTGATCCGGCTGATGGGGGTCACTTGAGCCAGAATCCTCCCCGAAAGTGGTGCGACCTCCTAGGACTTCGGCCGGTCCTACCGGGTGACCGGGGGGCGCACCGGGCGCAGTGGCCGGAAATCGCCCCCGGAGGCCGATTCGTCCGATCAGCACACCGGTGGAGGGTGGTGGGGCGCCGTCCGGTTGCCCGGGTCAACGTGGCGTTCCCGGGCGTCGCCCGTGCGGCGGCGGGCCCGCCGGGCGGCCGGTCCCGGCTCCCCCGCCGCGGCGCCGAGTCCGGCCCGGTGGCCCGACCATTATGAATCCGCTCACTTGGGATCGCCGGTGCGAGCGGAACCGGCCGAAGAATCATGGCGGTTGGGGAAACCGGCCCGGGCATCGGGCTGCACCGCCTCCCGCTCCCGGAGTACCCTTCCTTGATCGTTGGAGACGGGCGTCCAGGAGCAGAAGGCGGTGCGCGGGTGAGCTCGGGAGGGCTGGAGCTGCCCCCAGGTGACTCAGGTCATGAGGGGGACTCCACTGACCCCGCTGATGTCCCGCCCGGCGCGGTCTCACTCGCCCGGCCGATGGAGATCGGTGCGGAACTGGACTGGGGCGCGGAGGCCTGGAGCGAGGTACGGACCCGCGCCCAGCGCGCGGGCCGCGCCTATATCTGGCTGAATCTGGTCGAACAGCGACTGCGTGCCGTGGTGGCCGCCGTCCTGCGGCCCGTCTACGAGCCGGTCCACGGCGACGACTGGGTGGTGGCGGCCGCGGGGCCCGCCGGCCAGGAGTGGGTGCAGCGGGCCGTGGCCGTACGCGAGGTCTCCCGTCGCAAGGGCTACCTCCTGGACCCCGCCGACGACAATGTGCTCAGCTTCCTCACGCTGCCCCAGCTGCGCGAGCTGATGGTGCAGCACTGGCCCTGCTTCGAGCCGTACTTCGACGACCGGCGCGAGGTGGAGCTCGCCCTCGACGAGCTGGAGGTCACCCGGAACGTGGTCTCCCGCAACCGTGCGCTGTCACGCACGGTGCTGGACCAGTCCGAGCGGGCCTCCGCGCGGCTGCTGGAGATCCTGGGGGGCGGCGCGGGCGTGCCCTCGGCGCACCGGCTGCCCGTCGACGCGGTGGAGGACCTGGTCGGGGACCGGTACGCGGACGTCGTCTCCGTCCATCCCGACCGGGTGCGGCTGCAGCGGCAGCTGCCCGCCGAGGACCTGTTCGGCGGGGCGCGGCGCCTCGACGCGATCGGCATAGGCCTGAACCTCCTCGTGCAGAACTTCTCCGGGCGGCGGCTGGTGCGGCTCGCCGAGTCCGGCTGCCGGATACGCCTGCTGTTCCTGAACCCGGCGAGCAGCGCCGTGAAACGGCGCGAAAGGGAACTTGGGATCAAAAAGGGCGAATTGAGCCGGTCGGTGGAGATGAACATCCTCCACATGCGGCGCGTGCGCTCGAGGCTGCGCGACCCGGGCGCCTTCCAGATCCAGGTCTTCGACGAGACGCCGCGCTTCACCGCGTACCTCGTCGACGGCGACGGGCCGGACGGGGTGGGCGTCGTCCAGTCCTATCTGCGCCGGGCGCGCGGCATGGAGGCGCCGGTGCTGGTGCTGCGCGGCGGGAGACGACCGGTCGTCACGTCGGGGACGGAGAACGACCACGGCCTGTTCGAGACCTACCGGGAGGAGTTCGAGTCGGTCTGGGCCGACTCCCGTCCGGTCTCGTGAGAGCAGGATCCGAGCGGCGTTGTCAGTGGTGCGTGGGAGGGTGAAGACCCACAGGGGGAGTGCACCGCTTGGGGGGCGCACCACAGCATCGCGAGGAGGAGCAGCATGGGCTGGCACGGGGAGACGCTCGTCGGCTTCGATCTGGAGACGACGGGCACGGAGCCGCTCGAAGCGCGCATCGTGACGGCCGCGGTCGTGGAGGTGCGGGGCGGGGAGACGGTGGTACGCCGCGACTGGCTGGCCGACCCGGGCATCAGGATCCCCGCCCAGGCCTCGGCGATCCACGGCATCAGCAATGAGCGGGCCATGGCGGAGGGCCGCCCCGTCCGCGAGGTCGCCGACGAGCTCGCCGACACCCTCGTCGGGTACTGGACCCGCGGAGTGCCCGTCGTGGCGTACAACGCGGCTTTCGATCTGACCCTGCTCACCGCCGAGTTGCGGCGGCACCGACTGCCGGACCTGAGCGAGCGGCTGGGCGGCGCGCCGATCGGCCCGGTCGTCGACCCCTACACCATCGACCGCGCCGTCGACCGGTACCGCCGCGGGAAGCGGAACCTGGAGGCGGTCTGCGCCGAGTACGGCGTGGTGCTCGACGGCGCCCACCAGGCGGCCGCCGACGCGCTGGCGGCCGTCCTGGTGGCCCGCGCCATAGCGGAGCGGCACGCCTCGGTGGCGGCGCTGACCCCGGTGGAGCTGCACCAGCGGCAGGTGGTGTGGTACGCGCAGTGGGCGGCGGACTTCCAGAGCTTCCTGCGCCGCAAGGGCACCCCGGACGCCGTCATAGACCCTGCCTGGCCCCTGCGCCGGCTCGCCCCGGCGGCCACTCCGGCGGGCTGACCTCCCGGCCTTCGCCGCTTGGGCGCCTCCGACCGGCCGGAGGGCACCGCGGCGTTCGGCCGGCTCCACCCGCACGACGATCCTCACCGTCGGGCGGCGGAGTTCATGGAGTCAGAACGGGTACCACCGGACCTCCGCGTCACCGTCCCGCAGCGACGCCACCCGGCGGCGGAACTCGGCCAGGGCATTCGGGTTGGACGGCGCGTGCTGGGCCACCCAGGCACAGCTCGCGGTCTCCCGGGCGCCCCGCAGCACCCCGCAGCCTTCCCAGTCGCGCACGTCCCACCCGTACGCCTCGGTGAACGCGTCATAGGCCGCCGGGTCCAGGCCGTAGCGGTCCCGGGACAAGGCGAGGACCACCAGGTCGTGCTCGCGCAGGTCCGCCGAGAAGGTCTCCAGATCGACGAGCACCGGCCCGTCGGGACCGACGTGCACATTGCGGGGCAGCGCGTCCCCGTGGACCGTGCCGGGTGCCAGGCGTGGCGTGAGGGCGGCCGCCGCCTCGGCGAACCCGTCGCGGCGCTCGCGCAGGAACGCCGCGTCCGCCGGGTCGATCGCGTCTCCGGCGAGCCGCAGCCAGCGTTCCACCCCGCCCAGCAGGTCGCGGGACGGCAGGGGGAAGGGAGGCTCCGGGAGCGTGTGGACGCGGCGCAGCAGCGGGGCGAGGTCGCGGGGTTCCGGCGGGCGTACGGCGGCGGGCAGCCGGTGCCAGACCGTCACCGGATGGCCCTCCACCAGCCGGGGCGTGGGCTCGGCGGCCCGTACGGCGGGTACGCCGGTCTCCTCCAGCCAGGAGGCCACGGCCACCTCCCGCTCGGCCCGCTCCAGCAGCTCCGCGTCCCGGCCGACCTTCACCACCAGGTCGCCGACGGCGAAGACGGCGTTCTCGCCCAGGGCCAGCAGGACCGCAGCCCCGCCCGGCGCGCCCTGCCCCGCCCCGTGCCCCGGCCCGCCCTCCAGCCCGGCGGCGGTCAGGACCTCCCGCGCCCGCGCCTCGTCCATCGCGTCCGTCCCTCCCGTACCCGTGCCCATCCGTACGAGTCTCGCATCCGCGCAGGTTGCCTTGACGAACCGACAGCCCGTCAGGACGATGACGCCAGGCCGGCCCGACTTCACAAAGGGGACTGTCCGTGACACTGGTGACCGCGACGAAGCGGCCCGGCGGCAGAGCCGGAGGACCGGCACGCAGGTCGGCACGACGGCCGGGACACCGGCCGACGGATCGCGGGGCCTGGTTCCTCGTCCTGCCCGCGCTGATCCCCATCCTGCTGCTCAGCGTCGGCCCGCTGCTGTACGGCATCGCCCTGGCCTTCACCGACGCCCAGTCCGGACGCACCCGGGCCACCCAGTGGGTCGGCACGCTCAACTTCCAGGACCTGCTCCACGACACGCTGTTCTGGGAGTCGTTCCGGATCGGTCTGCTCTGGGCGGTCGGCGTCACCGTCCCCCAGTTCCTCCTGGCCCTCGGTCTCGCCCTGCTGCTCAACGAGAACCTCCGCCTGCGCTGGCTCGCGCGGGCGCTGGCGATCATTCCGTGGGCGATGCCCGAGGTGGTCGTCGGCATCATGTGGCGGCTCGTCTACAGCCCCGACGCCGGCATCCTCAACGAGACCGTCCGGGACCTCGGTCTCGGAGACGGACGCGACTGGCTGACCGGCCTGGCCACCGCGCTGCCCGCCGTGATCCTCGTCGGCATCTGGGCCGGTATGCCGCAGACGACCGTCGCCCTCCTCGCCGGGCTCCAGAACACCCCGCGGGAGCTCCACGAGGCCGCCGCCCTCGACGGCGCCGGGGCGTGGCGCCGGTTCCGTACCGTCACCTGGCCCGCCCTCAAGCCCGTCGCCCTCGCCATCACGGCGCTCAACCTGATCTGGAACTTCAACTCCTTCGCCCTGGTGTACGTGCTCACCAGCGGCGGACCCGGCGGCCGCACCCGCCTGCCGATGCTCTTCGCGTACGAAGAGGCCTTCCGGTACGGACAGTTCGGGTACGCCGCGGCCATGGGGTGCGTCATGGTCGCCGTCGTCTCCGTGCTCCTCGCCGTCCACCTGGTGAGCCGGCTGAAGGGGGAAGAATGAGCAGCCTGCGCACCCGGGGCCCGGCGCGGGCCGGCCAGTACCTCGCGCTCCTCGTGTACCTGGCCTTCCTCGCCCTGCCCTTCCTGTGGCTGATCTCCACCGCCTTCAAACCGGCCCGTGAGCTCGGCTCCCTGCACCCCACCTGGATCCCCGAGGAGCCCACCCTCGCCAACTTCCGGCAGGCCTTCGACGAACAGCCCCTGCTGCAGGCCGCCGCCAACAGCCTGATCGCGGCGCTGGGCGCCGCCCTGATCGCCGTCGCCCTCGCCACGCCCATGGCCTATGTGATGGCCCGGCACCGCGGCCGGCTCTCGGCCGCCGCCACCGGCTGGGTCGTGGTCAGCCAGGCGTTCCCCTTCGTCCTGGTGATCATCCCGCTCTTCCTGGTCCTGAAGAACCTGCACCTGATCAACACCCTCTCCGGCCTGATCCTGGTGTACGTCGTGTGGTCGCTGCCGTTCGCGCTGTGGATGCTGACCGGCTACGTACGGGCCGTGCCGGCGGAGCTGGAGGAGGCCGCCGCCGTCGACGGGGCCGGAAGGCTCCGTACGCTCGTCTCGGTCACCGCGCCCCTGCTCGCCCCGGGCATCGTCGCGACCGCGCTGTTCGCGTTCGTCACCGCGTGGAACGAGTTCTTCTTCGCGCTCGTCCTGCTCAAGACCCCGGAGAAGCAGACCCTGCCGGTCGTCCTCACCCACTTCCTGGGCGCGGAGGGCGTCGCCGACCTCGGCCCGCTCGCCGCCGCCGCGTTCCTCGCCACCCTGCCCTCACTCGTCGTCTTCGCGATCATCCAGAAGCGGATCACGGGCGGCATGCTGGCCGGGGCGGTGAAGTCCTGATGCGCGCACGTGTGGCCGGAGTCCTCGCCGTCGTCCTCGCGCTGGTGCTGGCCGGCTGCGCCGGCGACGGAGGTGGGCGCGGCCCCGGCGGTACCGTGCTCCGGTTCCAGTCCCTGGCCTGGCAGAAGGAGTCCGTCGACGTCAACAAGGAACTGGTCGCGGAGTGGAACGCCGCGCACCCCGACGTCCGGGTCGAGTACGTCCAGGGAAGCTGGGACAGCGTCCACGACCAGCTCCTCACCTCCTTCGAGGGCGGCGAGGCGCCCGACATCATCCATGACGCCTCCGACGACCTCGCCGACTTCGCGTACGGCGGTTACCTCGCCGATCTGCGCCCGCTGCTGCCCGCCCGGCTCAGGGCGGACATCCCGGAGGAGAGCTGGGGGACGGCCACCTTCGGAGAGGGGATCTACGGCGTCCCGTTCCTCCAGGAACCGCGCGTCATCATGGCGAACAAGAAGATCCTGGAGGCGTCGGGGGTGCGGATCCCGACCCCCGAACGGCCCTGGACGTGGCCGGAGTTCCGGCAGGTCACCAAGGACCTGACGGCCACGATGGGGGAGGGGAAGTACGCCGTCGCCTGGCCGCTGAAGGAGCCCGTCTCCGTCTCCCTGAACCTGGGCCTGTCCGCGGGCGGGCGGCTCTTCCACCGCGACGACGACGGCAGGGCCGAGGTCCGGTTCACGGACGGCGACGCGGTGATGCCCGGTACCGTCCACGCCCAGGTCACCACCGACCGCAGCGCGCCGCGCACCACGCTCGGCATGGGCGGCTCCGACACGCTCCCCGGATTCTTCGGCGGCAAGTACGCCATGGTCCCGCTCGGGTTCTCCTACCGCCAGCAGATCGTGCAGCAGGCGCCGCGGGGGTTCGAGTGGATGGTGCTGCCCGCGCCCGCGGGCGACGGCGGCCTGGCGCAGGGCGTGAGCCCGCAGACACTGTCGATCGCCGAGGACAGCCCGCACAAGCGGGAAGCCGCCCGGTTCATCGACTTCCTCCTCCAGCCGCCCAACATGGTGCGCCTCGCACGCGGCGACTGGATGCTGCCGACCGGCAGGCAGGCGCTGAAGGACCCGTCGCTGCGGACGGCGAAGGACGGCTGGGCGACCGGCGCCGCGCTGGCCGACGACCTCCGGCCGGCCCCGGCCCAGTCGGTGCGCGGCTACCCGGAGTGGAAGGACAAGGTCGCCACCCCCGCCTTCCAGGAGTACTACAGCGGTGCCATCGACGCCGACGAGCTGGAAAGACGCCTGGTCGAGGACGGCAACCTGGTCCTGGCCCGCTACCAGCGCTGACACTTCGCCCTGCACGGGCGCACCGGTGACCACGATCGCCACCCGGTGAGGCCGCCGCGTACCGGAGGCTGGTCGAGTCGCTGATCGGCCTGACATATCAGTTGCACGAGACGTCTCGTCTCGTTAATGTCAGGGCATGACCTCACCCGAGCGTGCCCACATCGCCATGTTCTCCATCGCCGCCCACGGGCACGTCAACCCGAGCATCGAAGTGATCCGGGAGCTCGTCGCCCGGGGGTACCGGGTCAGCTACGCGATCCCCGCCTCCTTCGCCGACAAGGTCGCCGCGACCGGCGCGGAGCCCGTGATCTACACCTCGACCCTGCCGACGGACGAGGACCCGGAGGCGTGGGGGACCGAGCTGATCGACAACATCGAGCCGTTCCTGAACGACGCCGTCCAGGCGCTGCCCCAGCTCGCGGCGGCCTTCGAGGGTGACGAGCCGGACCTCGTCCTCCATGACATCACCGCCTACCCGGCGCCGGTCCTCGCACAGCGCTGGGGCGTCCCGGCCGTCTCGCTGTGGCCGAACCTCGTCCCCTGGGAGGGGTACGAGGAAGAGGTCGCCGAGCCGATGTTCGCCGACCTCAAGGCGTCCGGGCGCGGCAGGGCGTACTACGCACGCTTCGAGGCGTGGCTCGCCGGGAACGGCGTCGACACCCACCCCGACCGGCTCGTCTCCCGGCCGCGCAAGGCTGTCGTCCTCATCCCCAAGGTCCTGCAGCCGAACGCCGACCGGGTCGACGAGTCCGTCTTCACCTTCGTCGGCGCCTGCCAGGGCGACCGCGCCGACCAGGGGAAGTGGCGGCGGCCGGACGGTGCGGAGAAGGTCCTGCTCGTCTCGCTCGGATCGGCGTTCACCAAGCAGCCGGACTTCTACCGCCGTTGCGTCGAGGCCTTCGGCGGCCTGCCCGGCTGGCACGTCGTCCTCCAGATCGGCACATACGTCGAGCCCGTCGAACTCGGCGAGCTGCCCGCCAACGTGGAAGTGCACGACTGGGTGCCGCAGTTGGCGATCCTCCGTCAGGCGGACGCGTTCATCACCCATGCGGGCGCGGGCGGCAGCCAGGAGGGGCTCGCCACCGGTACGCCGATGGTCGCCGTCCCGCAGGCCGTCGACCAGTTCGGCAACGCCGACATGCTGGCCTCGCTCGGCGTCGCCCGTCACCTCCCGATGGCCGACGCCACGGCCGACACCCTGAGGGCGGCCGTCCTGGAACTGGTCGACGACCCCGAAGTGGCCCGGCGCGCCGAGGAGATCCGGCTCGGCATGGCGGCCGAGGGCGGTACGAAGCGGGCGGCGGACATCATTGAGGCGGAGCTTCCGTTTGCGGATCGCGTGTAATGCTCCCCTTCATCCGCCGCAAAACGTCACGTGGTATGGTCATTTGGGCCATGCCACGCCGTGTTGCCGTGAAGCTTCCCTCCTGAGTGATTTGTTATTAAGAAAGTTTGTTGAGTAAGTCACAGGTATGTGAAGGCCTTGATCTGCGCGCATCAATCGACCAGGGTTTCGAACAGCCCCCGGAAGAATTGCCGTCCGGAGGCGAACCCCCCACACAATTGATGACGAGGAGTCCCCTCTTCATGGCAACTCTCAAGCGCGCAGCAGGAGTTCGACTCGCCGCCGCCACAGCCGTCGTCGTCGGCCTCACCGCCTTCGGCACGGCCCACGCGGGCACCGCGCCCGCTCCCGCACCCGCTGAAGGAACGGTCTACGGCCTCGGAGCCGAAGGCGCCGTCTCCGGCAGCTACATCGTCCTGCTGGACGAGAAGGCGGACAAGACCGAGCTCGCCGAGGAATACGGCGGCACGCTCCGGCGCAGCTACACCTCGGCCGTCAACGGCTTCTCCGCCAGCGGCCTTTCCGAGACCGAGGCCAAGCGCCTGGCGGCCGACCCGGCCGTCGCCAAGGTCGTCCAGAACAAGAAGTTCAGCATCACCGCCACCCAGGACAACCCGCCGTCCTGGGGCCTCGACCGCGTCGACCAGGCCGACACCGCCGGCGACAGCAAGTACACCTATCCCGACAACGCGGGCGAGGGCGTCACCGCGTACGTCATCGACACCGGCGTACGCATCGGGCACAAGGACTTCGAGGGCCGGGCCGTCTCCGGGTTCGACGCCGTCGACAACGACAACGACGCGAGCGACGGCAACGGCCACGGCACCCACGTCGCCGGCACCATCGCCGGTGCCGCGCACGGTGTCGCCAAGAAGGCGAAGATCGTCGCCGTCCGCGTGCTCGACGACAACGGCTCCGGCACCACCGAGCAGGTCGTCGCGGGCATCGACTGGGTCACCAAGAACCACCAGGGCCCCTCCGTCGCCAACATGAGCCTGGGCGGCGGCGCCGACCCGGCCCTCGACGAGGCCGTCAAGAAGGCCATCGCCTCCGGCGTCACCTTCGGTGTCGCCGCCGGCAACGAATCCTCCGACGCCGGACAGGGCTCCCCGTCCCGCGTCCCGGAGGCCATCACCGTGGCCTCCTCCACCAAGGACGACCAGCAGTCCGACTTCTCCAACTACGGCTCGGTCGTGGACATCTACGCGCCCGGCTCGGACATCACCTCGGCGTGGAACGACAGCGACGAGGGCACCAAGACCATATCCGGCACGTCCATGGCCACCCCCCACGTCGTCGGCGCCGCCGCCGTCTACCTGGCGGGCCACAAGGACGCCACGCCGGAGCAGGTCGCCAAGGCCCTCACCGACGGTGCCACGGCCGACAAGATCTCCAACCCCACCCAGGGCACGGCGAACAAGCTGCTGAAGGTCGTCGAATAACCGGCCACGCCCCTCGACCGGCGGCCGCCGTGCCCTCCCCCACGGGGCACGGCGGCCGTCCTATTGTGTGACCATGACGACGAGGTACGCCGCCCTGCTGCGCGGAATCAATGTCAGCGGTCACAAGAAAGTCCCGATGGCGCAGCTCCGCACGCTGCTGACCGAACTCGGGCACAGCGACGTACAGACCCATCTGCAGAGCGGCAACGCCGCCTTCACCAGCGCGTCCGGCGCCGACGAGGACGCCCTGGCCGCCGAGCTCGAGGCGGCGATCGAGAAGCACTTCGGATTCGGCGTCGACTGCCTGGTCCGCAGCGGACCGTACCTCCGCGCCGTCGCCGACGCGTGCCCGTTCCCGGCGGCGGAGCTGGAGGCCAAGCAGCTCCACGTCACGTACCTCTCCACGACCGTCACGGCGGACCGGTTCGCCGGCCTCGACCAGGCGGCGTTCCTCCCGGAGGAGTTCCGGCTCGGCGACCGTGCCCTGTACCTGTACGCCCCGGAGGGGCTGGGCCGCTCCAAGCTCGCGGAGGCACTCTCACGCCCCGCCCTCCTCAAGGGCATCACCGCCACCACCCGCAACTGGAACACCGTCGTCAAGCTGGTGGAGCTCACCCGTGACTGAGCGCACCCCCGCGGCCACCCCGGCGGTCGCCGCCGCCATCGAGGGCGAACTGCGGCTGCTGGACCCGGCCGTCCGCACCACGCCCGCGCTCTTCGAGGCACTGCTGCACCCCGACTTCCACGAGTTCGGCGCGTCCGGCCGCCGCTGGGACCGGGCCTCCGTGGTCGCCGCCGTCACGTCCAAGTCCGACGACGCCATGCCACCCCGGCCCCAGACCACCTCGCACATGCGCGGCACGCAGCTGGCCGAGGACGTCGTCCACCTGACCTTCGACACCGACTCGGGCGGACGCCGCGTACACCGCAGCTCGCTCTGGCGCCGCACCGAGCGGGGCTGGCTGCTCTACTTCCACCAGGGCACCCCGTTCCGCCCGGAACAGGACGGCCCCTAGGCGGCGGCCACCCGCTGCCGCTCGCTGCGTGCCTCGTCGTACCGCGCCAGCAGCAGCCGCGCCAGCTCCGGTGACGGCCCCAGTACGTCCGCGAGGACGTCGGCGTCGGCGGCGCCCTCCGCGATGCGGTCCGGCAGGCGTCCCGGCGCGATGACGTACGGGGCGACCGCCACGCGGCGCACCCCGTCCCGCCGGAGGGCCCGCACCGCGTCCTCGGTGCGGGGAAGAGATGCGGAGGCGAACGCAGGTCGCACGGCGCACCAACCGGTGTGCCGCAGCTCCCGCGCCATTTCAGCGATCACTGCGATCGCCTCCGGGTCCGTGGAGCCCGCCGAGGCCAGGACGACCCCGGTCGAGCGCTTGTCGGCGGGCGTGAGCCCCGCCTCGTACAGCCGCCGCTCCACCGCCGCGATCAGCAGCGGCGAGGGGCCGAGGACCGGCGCCTGCCGGATCCGCAGGGAGGGCGGGGCCTGCCGCAGGACGGCCGGGATGTCGGCCTTGGCGTGGAAGGCGCGGGTCAGCAGCAGCGGCAGGGCCACCACATCGCGCACGCCCTCCGCGGCGAGCCGTTCCAGGACGGCCGCCACCGACGGCACGTTGAAGTCCAGGAACGCCGTCTCCACCCGTACGCCGGGGCGCAGGCAGCCAGCACGCCGCACCAGGGCGTGCACGGCCGCGGCGTGCCGCGGGTCGCGGCTGCCGTGGGCGATGACGACGAGGACGGGCGCGAAGCTCTTCCTCGCGAGGGTGGTGGTGGGCGACGGGAGGGCAGGACGAGTCATGGCGGAACGCTCAGCTCTTGACGAGGAGACCGCGGCGGCGCAGCACCGCCCGCTCCAACGGGCTGAAGATCAGCAGGTCGATGGCGATGCCGACGATCAGGATGAGCAGGATCGCCAGGAAGATGCCGGGCATGTCGATGTTGTTGCGGCCGTTCTCCAGCAGCTGACCGAGGCCCAGACCCAGCTCGGGCGAGGACGCGATGATCTCGGCGGCCATCAGAGAACGCCACGAGAACGCCCAGCCCTGCTTCAGGCCCGCCAGGTACCCCGGCAGCGCGGCGGGCATGACCACGTGCCAGGCCCCCCGCAGACCGGTCGCGCCGAGCGTCCGGCCGGCCCGCAGGAACAGCGGCGGCACCTGGTCCACCCCGGACACCAGGCCGTTGGCGATCGACGGCACGGCGCCCAGCAGGATCACCGCGTACATCATCGAGTCGTTGAGGCCCAGCCACAGCACCGCCGGCGCCACCCAGGCCACCGACGGCAGCGACTGCAGACCCGAAAGGATCGGGCCGATCGCCGCCCGGACGAACCGCACCCTGGCCACCAGCAGGCCCAGCGGCGTACCGATGGCCAGCGCCATCACGAAGCCGAGCAGCGCCCGGGACACACTGGTCCACAGCACGTCCAGCAGCGTGCCCTCCAGCCACATGGTGGACAGGCTGTCCCACACGGCGGCCGGCGGCGGGAGCTTGTACTCGTCGGTGACCTTCGCCCAGACCAGGACCTGCCACACCACCAGCACCAGCGCGACGGCGACCAGCGGCGGCAGGACCTTGCGGACCAGCACCTCCCGCACGGACGTCCGGCGCACCTGCACCGCGTCCAGCGCGTCCAGCCCCGCCTCGAGTCCGGCCAGGTCGTCCGTCTTGGCGACGGCCTCGGTCGTCGTATCAGTGCTGGCCATGACGGCGGATCTCCCCACGCAGTTCTTCGGTGATCTCGACGGACAGCTCCGCCACCGCGGCGTCCTCGATACGGCGCGGCTGAGGGATGTCGATGTCCCACTGGCGGGCGATCCGCCCCGGCCGGGAGGACAGCAGCACCACGCGCTCGGCCAGCCGCACCGCCTCGCGCACGTTGTGCGTGACGAACAGCACCGACAGCTTCGTCTCGCGCCAGATGCGCGTCAGCTCGTCGTGCAGCACGTCACGGGTGATCGCGTCGAGCGCCGCGAACGGCTCGTCCATCAGCAGCAGGTCACTGTCCTGGGCCAGCGCCCGCGCCAGGGCCACGCGCTGGCGCATACCACCGGACAGCTCGTGCACCCGCTTGCCGTACGCGCCGCTGAGCCGGACCAGCTCCAGCAGCCGCTCAGCCTCGCCGCGCCGCTCGTTCTTCGGCACGCCGCGCAGCCGCAGCGCCAGCTCGATGTTCTTCCCGGCCGTCAGCCACGGGAACAGCGCGTGCTCCTGGAACATCAGCGCCGGCCGGCCGCCGGGGGTCTCGATGGACCCCGCGGTCGGCCGGTCGAGTCCCGCCACGAGGTTCAGCAGCGTGGACTTGCCACACCCCGACGCCCCCAGGAGGGTGACGAACTCGCCCGGGGCGACATCGAGCGAGATGTCGTCGAGCACGAGCTGCTGTCCGGTCGGTCCGGCGAAGGACTTCGAGACGTGCTCGATCCGGGCCGCGTGGCTCACCGCGACGCGGTCCTCGGCCTTGGCGAAGGTCGTGGCCATGGTCGTCACCTCCTGGGTACGGGAACGGGGCTGCTGCGCGGGTTACTTGACGCCGAGACCGGCGTCGGCGACCTCGGGCCTGCCCTCGGCCTTGAGGACCTTGTTGAGCGGCTTCAGGTCGTAGATGCCCTTCAGGTCCGGCTTCTCCAGAAGGCCGGCGGCCACCGCGTGGTCGGCCTGTGCCTGCAGCGTCGCGGCCAGCGGGTCGTCGGTGAACCGGATCGACGGCCACGCCGGGTCGATGACCTTGTCACCCAGCGCCTTGCCGGTGAGCGCCTTGAGCTTGGCGTTGGCGGAGTCCTTCGCCTTGTCCGGGTTGGCGTTGATCCACGCGTTGGTCTTCACCGAACCGCGCAGCACCGCCTCCACGACGTCCGGGTGCTCCGCGAGGAACTTCTGCGACACGATGATGTTCGTGATCACGAACTTCTTGTCCGGCCACAGGGACGACTCGTCGAGGAGTACCTTGGCGCCCTCGGTGACCAGCTTGGACGCCGTCGGCTCCGGAACCCACGCGCCGTCGATCGAACCGGACTTGTAGGCGTCCGGGGCGATCTTGTTCTCGGTGCGGACCACGGAGACGTCGCCCTTGCCGCTCTCGGCGTCGACCTTCCAGCCCCGCTCCTTGATCCAGTTGAGGAACGCGACGTCCTGCGTGTTGCCGTGCTGCGGGGTGGCGATCTTCTTGCCCTTGAGGTCGTCCAGGGTCTTGATCTTGTCGGGGTTCACGACCAGCTTCACGCCGCCGGACGCGGAGCCGCCGATGATCCGCAGGTTCTTGCCCTTGGACTTGACGTAGCCGTTGATCGCGGGGGAGGGGCCGATGAAGCCGATGTCGATCGACTCGGCGTTGAGCGCCTCGATCTCGGAGGGGCCGGCGTTGAAGGTCGACACCTTCAGCTCGGTGCCGCCCAGCTCCTTCTGGATGATGCCTTCCTGGTCGCCCACCAGGGCGGTGGCGTGGGTGAGGTTGGGGAAGTACCCGAGCCTCACCTGGTCGGCGGAGAGCTTCTCGCCCTCGGCCGCCACCTTCTTCTCGTCCTTGGGGGCCTTGGAGCCGTAGCCGCAGGAGGCGAGCGCGCCGATCAGCAGCGGCAGGGCCGCGGCGGCGGCAAGGGAACGGCGCACGGTGGTACGGGAGGCAGGCACGGAGGTGTTTCCCCTCGGTCAGGGTTTTCGGAATCTTCGTCGGTGATGCGCGTGGCGCGGGTACGGCTCGGGAAGGGCGCACGGCATGTGCGCGGCCGTCAGCCGGCACATCGCGCCACACCCCCGGTCCCCGCGCCGAGGGCGCCGCTGCCGACCCGGCCGCCCTCCTTCGCGAAGGTCGCGTAGACGTCGGTCATCATCAGAAGTCCCAGCCCTCGTCGTCCTGCTCGGTCGGGAGGGCCTTGGCGGAGGCGAACGACTCGCCCGCCATACCGGCCGCCAGTGTGGTGCCGTCGGCCGGGTCGATCAGCAGGAACGAACCGGTGCGGCGCGAATCGGCGTACGTGTCGAGCGCCAGCGGCTCGGCGGTGCGCACCACCACACGGCCGATGTCGTTGGCCACCAGCTGCCCGGGCGCCGGGTGCTGGGACAGGTCGTCCAGCGTCAGCCGGGACGGGATGTCCTTGACGATCGCCTTGACCGTGCGGGTGGTGTGCTTCAGCAGCACCCGCTGGCCCACCGCCAGCGGCTGGTCCGCCACGTGGCACACCGTCGCCACGACGTCCTGGGTGGTCGCCGGGGCGTCACCGGCCGGGGCGATCAGGTCGCCGCGCGAGATGTCGATGTCGTCGGCCAGCCGGATCGTCACCGACTGCGGCGCCCAGGCGATGTCCACGCTCTCGCCGAGCGCGTCGATCGCCGTGATGGTGCTGGTGCGCCCGGACGGCAGCACGGTGACCGTCTCGCCGACGCGGAAGGCACCGGCCGCGATCTGACCCGCGTACCCCCGGTAGTCCGGGTGCTCGGCGGTCTGCGGGCGGATCACGTACTGCACCGGGAACCGGGCGTGGCAGGCGGTCAGGTCGTGGCTGACCGGGACGGTCTCCAGGTGCTCCAGGACCGTCGGGCCGCCGTACCAGTCCATGTTGGCGGACGGCTCCACCACGTTGTCGCCGGCCAGCGCCGAGATGGGGATCGCGGTGATCTCCGGGACGCCCAGCTCCGAGGCGTACGTGGTGAACTCCTCGGCGATCGCCGCGAAGACCGGCTCCGCGTAGTCGACGAGGTCCATCTTGTTGACGGCCAGCACCACGTGCGGCACGCGCAGCAGCGCGGCCACCGCGGCGTGCCGGCGGGTCTGCTCGACCACGCCGTTGCGGGCGTCGACCAGCACCACGGCCAGCTCGGCGGTGGAGGCGCCGGTGACCATGTTGCGGGTGTACTGCACATGGCCGGGCGTGTCGGCGAGGATGAACCGGCGGCGCGGCGTGGCGAAGTAGCGGTAGGCGACGTCGATGGTGATGCCCTG
This sequence comes from Streptomyces sp. NPDC041796, assembly GCF_055590785.1. Classification (NCBI taxonomy): domain Bacteria; kingdom Bacillati; phylum Actinomycetota; class Actinomycetes; order Kitasatosporales; family Streptomycetaceae; genus Streptomyces; species Streptomyces sp. NPDC041796. The sequence goes on along the minus strand of NZ_JBVJAH010000004.1, from coordinate 85,090 downwards.
CTCCCGCTCGGCCCGCAGGCCGTCGGTGAGCAGCGCCAGGTCGGGGGCGTCCTGGCCACGGCTCAGGGACGCCGCCTCGACGGCCTCGAGCTGGTCGGCCAGGACCGACTTGGAGTCGTGCAGCAGCCGGCCCACCAGGGTGGACTTTCCGTCGTCGACGGACCCGGCGGTCGCGAAACGCAGCAGGGTGGTGGCCGACAGGTCGGCGAGCTGCTCGCTCGTGGTGCTCATGTCTAGAAGTACCCTTCGCGCTTGCGGTCTTCCATCGCGGCCTCGGACAGCTTGTCGTCGGCGCGGGTGGCGCCCCGCTCGGTGAGGCGGGAGGCGGCGATCTCGGCGATCACGGCCTGGAGCGTGGTGGCGTCGGAGTCGACGGCGCCGGTGCAGGACATGTCGCCGACCGTCCGGTAGCGGATCAGCCGCTTCTCCACCGGCTCGGTGTCCTTCGGGCCGCCCCACTCGCCGGCCGTCAGCCACATGCCGTTGCGGGAGAACACCTCACGCTCGTGCGCGAAGTAGATCTGCGGCAGCTCGATGCCCTCGCGCTCGATGTACTGCCACACGTCCAGCTCGGTCCAGTTCGACAGCGGGAACACCCGCACGTGCTCACCGGGCGCGTGCCGGCCGTTGTACAGCTGCCACAGCTCGGGCCGCTGACGGCGCGGGTCCCACTGCGAGAACTCGTCCCGCAGCGAGAACACCCGCTCCTTCGCCCGAGCCTTCTCCTCGTCGCGACGCCCGCCGCCGAACACGGCGTCGAAGCGGTGCTGCTGGATGGCCTCGGTCAGCGGCACGGTCTGCAACGGGTTGCGGGTGCCGTCGGGGCGCTCCTTGAGGACACCGCGGTCGATGTAGTCCTGTACGGAGGCGACGTGCAGCCGCAGCCCGTGCTTCTCGACCGTACGGTCGCGGTACTCGATGACCTCGGGGAAGTTGTGCCCGGTGTCGACGTGCAGCAGCGTGAACGGGATCGCGGCGGGCGCGAACGCCTTCAACGCCAGGTGCAGCATCACGATCGAGTCCTTGCCGCCGGAGAACAGGATCACCGGCCGCTCGAACTCACCCGCCACCTCGCGGAAGATGTGCACCGCCTCGGACTCGAGGGAGTCCAGGTGCGACAGCGCGAACGGGCTGTCGGTGTCGTGGATGTCGGTGACGGTCGTGGTCACAGCAGTCCCCTCTCGGTCAGCAGGGCGTGGACCGCCGCGGCGGACTCCTGCACGGTCTGGTCCTGGGACTCGATCCGCAGGTCCGGAGTCTCCGGTTCCTCGTACGGGTCGTCGACGCCGGTCAGCCCGCTGATCTCGCCCGCGGCCTGCTTGGCGTACAGCCCCTTCACATCCCGTACGGAGCACACCTCCACCGGAGTGGCGACGTGCACCTCGACGTACGGAGTGCCTTCCTGCTGGTGGCGCTTGCGCACGGCCTCGCGGCTGTCCGCGTACGGGGCGATGACCGGCACCAGGACGTGCACGCCGTTCGACGCCAGCAGCTCGGCGACGAAGCCGATCCGCTGCACGTTGGTGTGCCGGTCCTCACGGGTGAAACCGAGGCCCGCCGAGAGGAACTCGCGGATCTCGTCGCCGTCGAGGACCTCGACCCGGCGGCCCTCGGCACGCAGCCGGCCCGCCAGTTCGTAGGCGATCGTGGTCTTGCCGGCGCTCGGCAGCCCGGTGAGCCAGATGGTGGCCCCAGTCACGTTCTCTTCTCCCACAGTCGTCATCAGCCGTGCAGCCCGCACTCGGTCTTCGCCCGGCCCGCCCAGCGGCCGGCCCGTGCGTCCTCGCCCTCCAGCACGCGGCGCGTGCAGGGCGCGCAGCCGACGGAGGCGTAGCCGTCCATCAGCAGCGGGTTGGTCAGGACGCCGTGCTCGGCGAGGTACGCGTCGACGTCGTCCTGCGTCCAGCGGGCGATCGGCGAGATCTTGACCTTCTGCCGCTTCTCGTCCCAGCCCACGACCGGGGTGTTCGCCCGGGTCGGGGACTCGTCGCGGCGCAGCCCGGTCGCCCACGCGTCGTACCCGGTCAGGCCCTCCTCGAGGGGCTTGACCTTGCGCAGCGCGCAGCACAGGTCCGGGTTGCGGTCGTGCAGCTTCGGGCCGTACTCGGCGTCCTGCTCGGCGACCGTCTGCCGCGGGGTCAGCGTGATGACGTTGACGTCCATCACCGCGTCGACCGCGTCACGGGTCCCGATCGTCTCGGGGAAGTGGTAGCCGGTGTCGAGGAAGACGACGTCCACGCCCGGCATGACCCGGGAGGCGAGGTGGGCGACGACCGCGTCCTCCATGGAGGAGGTGACGCAGAAGCGCGGGCCGAAGGTGTCGGCCGCCCACTTCAGGATCTCCAGGGGCGAGGCCTCCTCGAGGTCCCGGCCCGCCTGCTCGGCGAGCGCCTTGACCTGTTCCTTGCTCTGAACCGCCGTCATGTCGTTTCCCCTCCACCGTCGTTGCGCCGAAGCCCCCGGGCCAGCAGCCCGAGGAACTTCAACTGGAAGGCTCGGTTGCACGCCGCGCATTCCCAGGCGCCGTGACCCTGCTCGCTGGGACGCAGGTCCTCGTCGCCGCAGTACGGGCAGAAGAACGGCGCCGCACGCTCGCTCATGCCGTGCCCCTCGCTTCGTCCGCCGCGCTCACGACAGCGCCTCCTCCGACGCGCGCGCCGCCCAGGTGGCGAAGCGCTCGCCGTCCTCGCGCTCCGCCTGGAAGCGACCGAGGACCCGCTCGATGTAGTCGGGCAGCTCGGCGGAGGTGACCTTCAGGCCCCGCACCTTGCGGCCGAAACCGGCCTCCAGGCCGAGCGCGCCGCCCAGGTGGACCTGGTAGCCCTCCACCTGGTTGCCCTCGTCGTCGAGGACCAGCTGACCCTTGAGACCGATGTCCGCCACCTGGATACGCGCACAGGCGTTGGGGCAGCCGTTGATGTTGATGGTGATCGGCTCGTCGAAGTCCGGGATGCGGCGCTCCAGCTCGTCGATCAGCGACGCGCCACGCGCCTTGGTCTCGACGATCGCCAGCTTGCAGAACTCAATGCCGGTGCAGGCCATCGTGCCGCGCCGGAACGGCGACGGCTTGACCTGGAGGTCCAGCGCCTCCAGCCCCGCGACCAGCGACTCGACCTGCGCCTCTTCGACGTCGAGGACGAGCATCTTCTGCTCGGCGGTGGTCCGCAGCCGGCCGGAACCGTGCGCCTGCGCCACCTCGGCGATCTTGGTCAGGGTGGCGCCGTCGACGCGGCCGACGCGCGGCGCGAAGCCGACGTAGTAGCGGCCGTCCTTCTGCCGGTGCACGCCCACGTGGTCACGCCACTGCTGTACGGGCTGCTCGGGCGCCGGGCCGTCGACCAGTTCGCGCTTGAGGTACTCCTCCTCCAGCACCTTGCGGAACTTCTCCGGGCCCCAGTCGGCGACCAGGAACTTCAGACGGGCGCGGTTGCGCAGCCGGCGGTAGCCGTAGTCGCGGAAGATCGAGATGACGCCCTCGTAGACGTCCGGGACCTCGTCCAGCGGGACCCACGCGCCGAGCCGCACACCGATCTTCGGGTTGGTGGACAGGCCGCCGCCGACCCAGAGGTCGAAGCCGGGGCCGTGCTCGGGGTGGTTCACACCGACGAAGGCGATGTCGTTGATCTCGTGCGCCACGTCCAGCAGCGGGGAACCGGAGATCGCCGACTTGAACTTGCGGGGCAGGTTGGAGAAGTCCTTGTTGCCGATGATCCGCCGCTGGATCTCGTCGATGGCGGGGGTGCCGTCGATGATCTCGTCCTCGGCGATCCCGGCCACCGGGGAACCGAGGATGACACGCGGGGTGTCACCGCACGCCTCGGTCGTGGACAGGCCCACGGCTTCGAGACGGTTCCAGATCTCGGGCACGTCCTCGATCCGGATCCAGTGGTACTGCACGTTCTGCCGGTCCGTGATGTCGGCGGTCCCGCGCGCGAACTCCTGGGAGATCTCCCCGATGACCCGGAGCTGCTCGGTGGTCAGCCGGCCGCCGTCGATGCGGACGCGCAGCATGAAGTACTCGTCGTCCAGCTCCTCCGGCTCCAGGATCGCGGTCTTGCCGCCGTCGATCCCCGGCTTGCGCTGGGTGTAGAGGCCCCACCAGCGCATCCGGCCCCGCAGGTCGTTGGGGTCGATGGAGTCGAAGCCGGCCTTGGAGTAGATCGTCTCAATGCGTGTCCGCACATTGAGACCGTCGTCGTCCTTCTTGAACTGCTCGTTGCCGTTGAGGGGCGTGAAGTGGCCCACGGCCCACTGGCCTTCGCCACGGTGACGCCCGGTCTTGCGACGGGCGGTGGCGGAGGAGGGCTTTTCAGGGGTGGCGGCCATGACGATACGTCCTTCGGGACTGCAGGAGGGCGGCTCTGACCTGCACACTCGCGCGCTGAGCAGGAGGTGGCGCGGCGGTGCGCTGGGGGTTCAGAAGTTCGGGGATCGCGGTGGTGCTGGTCTGATCAGCTCACCGGACAGATGGCGCTGGACATGCGGCCGAGGTCGACGTGCCGCCGACTCACCAAGGCAATTCCAGCTCGAGACATGACGGAAGCGTGCCATGGGACTTTGGACCCAGTCCAGGTTCGTCCGCGATATGGACATAGGTGTCTCGCATCGTGGGCATGTGTGGCGTGGGTCACGCGGGCCGTGATGGCCCCGGTGCCGACCGGCGGCGGACCACGGTGCCAACCGGCCGCGGGTCGTGATGGGCCCCGGGTGCCGACCGGCCGCGGGCCGTCGTGCCGACACCGTGGCCGCGACCCCTGCTCAGTGGGCGGCCGCTCCCGGCCACGGCCCCGGGGTGGCCGTCTCCGGCTCCTCGGTCACCTTGGTGTCGAAGAGCGTGAAGCCACGGCGCAGATAATTGTCCATCGCGTGCTCCCCGTCCAGGGAGCAGGTGTGCAGCCACACCCGCTTCGTCACGGGCCGCCCCGGCCAGCGGTCGGCCAGGTCCCAGGCGCGCGCCACACCGTACGACAGCAGATGCCCGCCGATCCGCCGCCCACGGAACGCCGGTATCAGCCCGAAGTACACGATCTCCACGACCCCGTCGTCCTGCGGGTCCAGCTCCACGTACCCGGCCGGCGTCCCCTTCTCGTAGGCCACCCAGATCTCCGCCCCGGGCCGTTCGACGATCTCCCGCCACTGCGCGTACGTCAGCCCCAGCCGGTCCGTCCAGCTCAGGTCGCCGCCGACCGCCGTATAGAGGAACCGGCTGAACTCGGGCGAGGGCACCTCGGCCCGCACGATCCGGATGTCCCCGGCGGGCTCCGCGGCGGGCCGCAGGTCGTCGGGGGAGGTCTGCTCGAGGGACCAGGTGGTCACGGAGATGCTCATGCACCCAAGCGAACCACGCGCCCGCCCGGCCGGGCGATCAGGCCCCTGCCGTGCCCGCGCCTCCCACGCCGCCCCGGGCGGCGCGTACCGCCGGGCCCGTGGAGTGGGGCAGCAGGTCGGCCGGGTCCTCCGGGTGGACCACCTCCACCTCGACCTCCTCGCGGAAGCGGTACGGGCGGTGCTCCAGCACACACGCCAGGGTGCGGCGGATCCGGGACATCTCGGCCCGGACCGTCACCGTACGCGTGCGGTCGCCGAACACGTCGTACGCCAGCTCCGCAGCCGTGCGGCCGCCCCGGTGCAGCGCCAGTACGTACAGCAGCTCGGTGTGGCGCGGGCTCAGCTCCTGTGCCCAGCTCCCCGCCGGCCCCGACACCACCAGCGACCAGCGGCGCGGCCGGCTCACGTCCAGCACCAGCCTGCTCGACACGGCCATCGCCCGCGCCTCCTCGTCCACCAGCCGCACCAGCCACCCACCCGGCAGCGGCTCCACCGCGCACATGCCCAGCGACGGAAGCCACACCCGGCCCGGGCGGAACGACGCCGGCAGCGACACCCGGTCCACCGGCGGCATGCCCGTCACACCGGCCAGCCAGCCGTGCGCGTCCACCGCCAGCGCCCTGCCGCCGACCCGGCACAGGATCGGCGCGGCCACGGCACGCAGCCGCGCGAGATCGGCGAAGTGCCGGTTGCGCAGCTCCGCCTCCGCCAGCCGCGCGACCGAACTGACCAGCATCAGCGTCGCCGGGTGCATCGTCGCCAGCGGACCGCTCACGTCCACCGCGCCCAGCAGCTTCCCGTCCCTCGGGTCGGTGATCGGAGCGCCCGCGCACGTCCACGAGTGGTGCGTCGAGACGAAATGCTCCGCCGAGTGCACCTGCACCGGGCGGCGGGTCACCAGCGCGGTGCCCACCCCGTTCGTACCGACGGTCGTCTCCGCCCAGTCGGCACCCGGCGCGAACCCGTGCCCGTCCGCCTTCCGCAGGACGCTCGCACTGCCCTCGCGCCACAGCACCCGGCCGTCGGCGTCCGCCACCACCATGATGTGCTGCACCGCGTCGGACACCGCCGAGCAGGACACCAGCCCCTCCCGCAGCACCGGCAGCAGCTCCGCCAGGGGCGAGGCGGCGCGCCGGCGCTCCAGTTCCCCCGGCGGCAGCAGCCCCGAGCGGTGGTCCTTGTCCGGATCCATCCCCTTGCTCAGCATCCGCTGCCACGACTCGCCTATGTCGGCGCGCGGCGCCAGCGGGGACCGGCCGCCCTTCAGCGTCGCCTCCCGCACCCCCTTGAGCAGCAACGCCGCCTCGCGCGTGTCCATCGCGGCGAGCCGTGTCATGTCGACTGTGGCCTGACGCACCGGTCCTCCCCGCTGCCGCCCCACCTGGTGGCTGGTACGTGTCACCCCATCCTCCCCTGCCCGGCGGCGACGCGCTCCGATATCACCCACAACGCTGCAACCCTTTGCAACTCTCGCGAACGGCCGTGCCCCCGTACGAAAGTGGTACGGCGACGGGATGGTGCCGTGTCGGCGCAGCACCATCCCAGCCGCTCTCCGGGCGCGGGCCGATTGGACACACGGCCCGCGCCCACCCGGTTCCCCCGGTTCAGACGACGGCCCGCGCCCGTTCCGCCAGCGCCGCCAGGTCCAGGGTGTGCGGCAGCGTCCCGAACGCCGCCCCCCAGTCCCCGCCCAGCCGCGACGCGCAGAACGCGTCCGCCACCGCCGACGGCGCCCACCGCACCAGCAGCGACCCCTGGAGCACCAGCGCCATGCGCTCCACCAGCCGCCGCGCCCGCGCCTCGACGCCCTCCAGATCGGCGAGCTCGGCCAGCAGGTCCTTGATCGCCGCGTCGAGCCGGTGGTCCGCGCCCCGCGCTTTGCCGACCTCCTCCAGGAAGGCGTTCAGCGCCATCGGTTCACGCTGGAGCGCCCGCAGTACGTCCAGCGCCTGCACGTTGCCCGAGCCCTCCCAGATCGAGTTCAGCGGCGACTCGCGCAGCAGCCGCGGCATCCCGGACTCCTCCACGTACCCGTTGCCGCCCAGACACTCCAGCGCCTCCGCCGTCACCGGCGTACACCGCTTGGTCACCCAGTACTTGGCCGCGGGCACCGCCAGACGCAGGAACGCCCGTTCGGCCTCGGAGTCGGTGTCGTAGGCGGCCGCCAGCCGCATCGCCAGCGTCGTCGCCGCCTCCGACTCCAGCGCCAGATCCGCCAGGACGTTGCGCATCAACGGCTTCTCGATCAGTACGCCGCCGAACGCGCTGCGGTACGCGGCGTGGTGCACCGCCTGCGCCACCGCCTGCCGCATCAGCGCCGCCGAGCCCACCACGCAGTCCAGCCGGGTCGCCGCCACCATCTCGATGATGGTGCGCACCCCGCGGCCCTCCTCGCCCACCCGGCGCGCCCACGTCCGGTCGAACTCGACCTCGCTCGACGCGTTCGACCGGTTGCCGAGCTTGTCCTTCAGCCGCTGGATCCGGAACACGTTCCGGTCGCCGTCCTCCAGCACGCGCGGCACCAGGAAGCACGTCAGCCCCCCGGGGGTCTGCGCCAGCACCAGGAAGGCGTCGCTCATCGGCGCCGAGCAGAACCACTTGTGCCCCGTCAGGACGTACTCGCCCGCCGCCTCCAGGGGCGTCGCGGTCGTGGTGTTCGCCCGTACGTCACTGCCGCCCTGCTTCTCCGTCATGCCCATCCCGAACAGCACACCGGTCTTGTCGGCGGCCGGTCGCAGCTCCTCGCCCTCGTAGATCTGCGAGGTCAGCTTCGGCTCCCAGACGGCGGCGAGCGCGGGGTCGGTGCGCAGCGCCGGGACGGCGGCGTGCGTCATCGACAGCGGGCAGCCGTGCCCGGCCTCGGTCTGCGTCCACACCAGGAACCCGGCGGCGCGCCGGACGTGACCGCCCGGCCGGCCCCAGGCGTTGGTGAGCCCGTTCGTCACCGCGTGGCCGAGCAGCCGGTGCCAGGCGGGGTGGAAGTCGACGTGGTCGATCCGGTGGCCGTACCGGTCGTGGGTGCGCAGCTTCGGCGGGTTCTCGTTGGCGAGGAACCCCCACTCCTGCGCCTGGGCGGACCCGGCGGTGGTGCCGAGCGAGGAGAGCTCCTGGCGGACCTCGTCGAGGAGTTCGAGCGGAAGGTGACGTTCCACAGCCTCGTTCAGGGCCCGGTCGGCGGTGAAGACGTCGTACCCGACCAGGGGCGGAGGCTGGTTGGTCACTGTGTGGGTGGTGGTCGCCATGCGGATACGGTAAGGAGGTGCAGGCAGCAAATGAAACACCCCCGGGGCCTGATCGGTCCCAGGGCAGACTCCACCGGGCCCGGGCCCTCTACCGCAACGTGTCGAAGCGGAGGATGGTCTGGCTGCTCCTGAAGGACACCGTCAATTCGTGCATCGAGTACCGGATCCTCGGTCTCGCCGCCGAGGCGGCGTTCTTCACCCTCCTGTCGCTGCCGCCCCTGATGCTCGGACTCCTGGGCCTCCTCGGCTACATCGACGACTGGACCGACACCACCACCGTCGCCTCCATCGAGCGCAACATCCTCGGGGCGGTCGGCACGGTCCTGTCCGACCGGGGCGTCAACGACATCGCGAGGCCGCTGCTGGCCGACGTCACCCACGGCGGCCGGCCCGACATCATCTCGATCGGTTTCGCCATCGCGCTGTGGTCGGGCTCGCGGGCCGTGAACGTCTTCATCGACACCATCACCGTGATGTACGGACTGGACGGCCACCGCGGCATCGTGGCCACGCGGCTGCTGGCCTTCCTGCTCTACATCGTCGCCCTGATAATCGGAGCGGTCGTCCTGCCGCTGGCGGTGGTCGGCCCGGACCGGGTGGTGGAACTGGTCCCCTGGGGCACCGAGGTCGTCTCCGTCCTGTACTGGCCGGTGATGATCCTGTTGTCCATCGCCTTCCTCACCACCCTCTACCACGTGTCCGTCCCGGTGCGGTCCCCGTGGATCGAGGACGTCCCCGGCGCGCTGGTGGCCCTCGCCATGTGGGTGCTCGGCAGCTTCCTGCTGCGCATCTACCTCACCAGTACCGTCGAGGGCCCCACGATCTACGGCTCGCTCGCCGCGCCCATCGCGGTCCTGCTGTGGATCGGCATCTCGGCATTCGCGGTCCTGGTCGGCGCGGCAGTGAACGCGGCGATCGACCGCGTCTGGCCGTCGGTCGCCACCGCCGCCGCCCGCGCCGAGAACGAGCGTGCTCGCACCGCCGAGGCGGCGGCCCTGGTCGCCCGGGCCAAGGCGGCGGTCGAGGGCCTGGACGACCTGGACCCGGACATGCCCTCGGAGTTCCCCGAGCGCTGGTCGCGGTTCCTGCCCCCGGACGACGTGAAGTCCCGGCTGCACTCGGCGAAGGACAAGGAGCGGGAGAAGGAGCGGGAGAAAGAGCGGGAGAAGGAACGCGACAAGGACCGGGACCGGGACCGGGGCCGGGACACGAGCCGGGACCGGGACCGGGACCACGGCCGGGGCGGCGCCGCCTAGTCTTGGACGCGTGTACGAGGAACGGCCCTCGCGGCTCGACGGCGCCGTCGTCTGGACCCGTACCGGCGGGCCGGCGGCCCCCTTCTCCGTGCTGCCGGACGGCTGCATGGACCTGCTGTGGAACGACGGACGGCTCTACGTCGCCGGGCCCGACACGCGGGCGTACGTCCCCGAGAACCCCGGCGCCCGGTACACCGGCGTGCGGTTCGCACCCGGCGACGCCCCCGCCCTGCTCGGTGTGCCCGCGCACGAACTGCGCGACCGGCGCGTGGACCTCGCCGCCCTGTGGCCCGGCGACCGGGTGCGGCGGCTGGCCGAGCGCGTGGGGGAGGCCGCCGACCAGGCCGCCGCGCTGGAGGACCTGGCGCTGCGCCGCGCCGCCGACGCGCCGGGCCCCGACCCGCTGCTGCGGGCCGTCGTCGACGCGCTGAACGCCGGGCGGACGGTCGCCCGGGCCGCCGAGACCGTCGGGCTCGGCGCCCGGCAACTGCACCGGCGGTCGCTCGACGCCTTCGGATACGGGCCCAAGACCCTGGCCCGGGTGCTGCGCCTGCAACGCGCGCTCGCGCTCGTCCGCGCCGGAGCGCCGTACGCCCGGGCCGCGGCCGAGGCGGGCTGCACCGACCAGGCGCACCTCGCGCGTGAGATGCGTGCCCTGGGCGGCACCACACTGGGCGCCTACACCGCGTCCGTCACGCCGGCTCCCGCATCGGTTCCCGCACCGGCTCCGGCTCCCGCATCGGCCCCTGCTTCGGTTCCCGCACCGGCTCCGGCTCCGGCATCGGCGAAGAGGGACACCCCGCAGCCGTCCGGGTCCAGCACCACCGCGTAGCGCTGGCCCCACACCGCGTCCCAGGGCTTCAGGTGGCCCCGGTGACCGGCCGCGACCAGGTCCTCGTACACCATGTCGACCTCGGCGGGGCTCGCGCAGCGGAACGCCAGGCCGACCCGGTCGCCGCCCCGGGGGCGGGTCCAGTCCGGGTCGAACGAGCGGATCACCTCCTCGGTGTCCCACAGCACCCGTACACCGCCGGGCAGGGTGACCTCGACGTGCGGGGCGGAGTCGGCACCGGCCGGGACGTCCAGGCCGAGGCGGCGGTAGAAGGCCAGGGAGGCGGCCATGTCGGAGACGACGAGGCCGATCGCGTCGAGCCGGGGTACGGCGGTCCGTTCGGTAGTCATAGGGGGACGGTAGGCGTGGCCGCGCGCCCCGGTCTTGTACGAATCGGACGTCACCGGATCGTCATGGGTCGTTGCCGGTGCGCTGAGCGACACTGGCGGCATGCGGAACATCCTCGTCGTGGACGACGACCCCACGGTCTCCGAAGTCGTCACGGGATACCTGGAGCGCGCCGGGTTCGCCGTGGCACGGGCGGCCGACGGTCCCGAGGCGCTGCGGCTCGCCGCCGCCCACCGGCCGGACCTCGTCGTCCTCGACCTGATGCTTCCCGGCATGGACGGTCTGGAGGTGTGCCGCACCCTGCGAGGCCAAGGGCCCGTCCCGGTGATCATGCTCACGGCTCGCGGCGACGAGGAGGACCGGATCCTGGGTCTGGAGGTCGGCGCCGACGACTATGTGACCAAGCCGTTCAGCCCGCGCGAGCTGGTGCTGCGCGTCGAGTCGGTGCTGCGCCGCGGTGCTTCGGCCCCGTCGGCCGAGGCCCCCGTCAGCGCCGGTGGCATCACCCTGGACCCGGCCGCGCGCCGGGCCACGAAGGACGGCAGGGAACTGTCGCTGACGCTGCGCGAGTTCGACCTGCTCGCCCACCTGGTGCGCCACCCCGGCCGGGCGCACAGCAGGGAGGCGCTGATGCGCGAGGTGTGGGGCTGGGAGTTCGGCGACCTGTCGACCGTCACCGTCCATGTGCGGCGGCTGCGCGGCAAGGTCGAGGACGACCCGGCCGACCCCCGGCTCATCCGGACCGTGTGGGGGGTGGGGTACCGCTTCGAGGCGGGGGAGTCGGGGGAGTCGGGGGAGTCGGCGGAGGGGGAGTCCGAGGAGGGAGGCAGCCATGGGTGACCTGCTGCTCATCGCCGGTTACGCCCTGGCGGGGGCGTCCGCCGCGGGGCTGATCGGTGCCCTGGTCCTGCGCGTCCTGCGCCACAAGTCGGTCGTGGTGTCCCTGACGGTCGTCGCGGCCGTCACGGTGACCGCGATGCTGGCGGGCACCCTCACCGTCTGCAAAGCGATGTTCCTCGACCCGCACGACCTGTCCGTCGTCACCACGGTCGTGGCCATGGCCGCGATCGTCTCGCTCGCCACGGCGCTGGTCCTCGGCCGCTGGGTCGTCGCCCGCAGCCGCGAACTGGCCCGCGCCACCCGCTCGTTCGGTGAACAGGGCAGCTTCGCCGCACCCGGCGGCACGGCCACCGCGGAGCTCGCCGAGCTGACCCGCGAACTGGCCGCCACCAGCGCCGGACTGGCCGCGTCCCGCGAGCGCGAACGGGCACTGGAGGCCTCCCGGCGCGACCTCGTCGCCTGGATCTCCCACGACCTGCGCACGCCCCTCGCCGGGGTGCGCGCCATGTCCGAAGCCCTGGAGGACGGTGTCGCGCCGGACCCGCAGCGCTACTTCCGGCAGATCCGCACCGAGGTGGACCGGCTCAACGCCATGGTCGGCGACCTCTTCGACCTCTCCCGCATCCACGCCGGCACCCTGGCGCTCACCCCGACCCGGATGTCCGTGTACGACCTGGTCGGCGAGGCCATGGCGGGTGCCGACCCGCTCGCCCGGGAGCTCGGGGTCCGGCTGGTCGGCGAGCGGGTGGAAGCGGTGCCCGTCGAGGTGGACGGTCGGGAGATGACCCGGGTGCTCGCCAACCTCCTGGTCAACGCCATCCGCCGGACCCCTCCCGACGGCACGGTCGCCGTGGCGGCCGAGCGCCGCGCCGACGAGGTGGTCCTGTCCGTCACCGACGGCTGCGGCGGCATCCCGGAGGACGACCTGCCCCGGGTGTTCGACACCGGCTGGCGCGGCACCGCCGCGCGGACCCCACCCGCCGGTGCAGGCCTGGGCCTCGCCATCGTGCGCGGCATCGTCGAGGCACACGAGGGCCGCGCGGGCGTGCACAACGTCCAGGGCGGCTGCCGCTTCGAGGTGACGCTGCCCGCGGCGACCGGGACGTAAGACTTTCGTCATCGGATCACCGGCCTCCGACCGGGCCCTTCCCGCGTTGAATGGAACAGGGCACGCGGGATGCGAGCCGGACCCGAGGAGGCAATGGTGACACGCGTACGACGTCTGCTGACCAGCAAGGTGGTGATCGGCGGCCTGGTGCTCGTGCTGGCGGCGGTCGGCTTCGGGCTCTACTGGTTCCAGCCGTGGAAGCTGTGGACGGACCGGACGGTGAGCGAGGCGGTGCCGCCGGCGGCCCCCTCCACCGCTCCGGCGGACCCGTCCAATGAGCCGTCGACGGCGCCGTCCGGGCCCGCCGGGCCACGGACGATCGCCACCGGGACCCTCATCAGCCATGAGCACAGCACCACCGGGACCGTACGCGTGGTGGAACTGGCCGACGGGTCCCGGATCCTGCGGATCGAGGACCTCGACACCAGCAACGGCCCCGACCTGAAGGTCTGGGTCACCGACGCCCCCGTGCGCGAGGGCAAGGACGGCTGGCACGTCTTCGACGACGGTGCCCACCTCAGCCTCGGCGACCTCAAGGGCAACAAGGGAGACCAGAACTACGCCCTCCCCGCAGAGTTCGACCCGAACACGTACACCAGCGTCAGTATCTGGTGCGACCGTTTCGACGTCTCCTTCGGCGCCGCGACGCTGAAGACCGCGTAGGAAAAAACCCTTGGCGCGCCGCTGGGGCGGGTGGCTAAGGTGAAGGCGTTCCGCAGAACTGCGAGCACATGACCGGGAGGTGTGACCGATGGCTGTCGTTGCGATGGGCGCTGCCCACATCCAGACGTTCCTTCACTCCACCTCCGTGGTCACCGGCTGACAGATCGCCCACAGCGGGCGCCGCCCGGGGCCACCCTCCGAAGGGTTCCCCCTTGTCCCTCGCTTCTGCTTCGTCTTCCTCGCACGCCCTCTCCCCGTACGGCTGGGACGCCCGGTGGGAGACCGAGTTCGCCCCGTACGCCGACCAGGGGCTGGTCCCCGGACGGGTCGTACGCGTCGACCGCGGCCAGTGCGACATCGTCACCGCGGACGGTGTCGTCCGCGCTGACACCGCGTTCGTGACTCCGCACGACCCCCTCCGGGTCATCTGCACCGGCGACTGGGCCGCCGTCGAGACCCACGGCAACCCCCGCTACGTGCGGACGTACCTGCCGCGCCGGACCGCCTTCGTCCGCTCCACCTCCTCCACACGGTCCGAGGGCCAGATCCTCGCCGCCAACGTCGACCACGCGATCATCGCCGTCCCGCTCTCCGCCGAGCTGGACCTCGGCCGGATCGAACGGTTCCTCGCCCTCGCCTGGGAATCGGGCGCCCAGCCGCTCGTCGTCCTCACCAAGGCGGACCTCGTGCCCGACCCGGTCGGCCTGTCCTACCTCGTGCAGGACGTCGAGACGGCCGCGCCGGGCGTCCAGGTGCTGCCGGTCAGCTCCGCCGACGGCGAGGGTGTCGACACGCTCGCCGCCGTCGTCTCCGGCGGCACCAGTGTGCTCCTCGGCACCTCCGGCGCCGGCAAGTCGACCCTCGCCAACGCCCTGCTCGGCGAGGACGTCATGGCGGTCCAGGCCATCCGGGAGGTCGACGGCAAGGGCCGTCACACCACCACCACCCGCAACCTCCTCGCCCTCCCCGGCGGGGGAGTCCTGATCGACACCCCGGGGCTGCGGGGCGTCGGCCTGTGGGACGCAGGATCCGGCGTCGGCCAGGTCTTCTCCGAGATCGAGGAACTGGCGGAGGAGTGCCGCTTCCACGACTGCGCCCACCTGACGGAGCCGGGCTGCGCGGTCCTCGCCGCCATCGAGGACGGCTCGCTGCCCGAACGCCGGCTCGACAGCTACCGCAAGCTGCTGCGCGAGAACCAGCGGATCGTCGCCAAGACCGACGCCCGCCTGCGGTCCGAGATCCTCAAGGACTGGAAGCGCAAGTCGGCGGTGGGCCGCGCGGCCCTGGAAGCCAAACGCGGCGGCCGCAACCGCTGACACCCCCCGCCCCACAGGGCAACTGCCGCGGGCCGCCCCGGCAGGGCGGTTGCCCTGTCGGGGCCACGCTCCCGCGGAAGCGGTGCGGGTGCGGGCCTCGCGACCACGGGGGAACCCGCCGCCCGGACCACCGTGTCCGCATACCGCCGGTGAGCCGCCGGTCGGCGCAGCGACTGGGCGAGGGGCACGGGACGCAACGGGACGTGCCGTGCGGCGGGCTCACCACCCGTTCCCCGAGCCGTGGGCGCCGACCGGGCACCCGGTGGCGGGGCCGGCGGCCCTGGCGGGCCGAGAGCCCGGTTCGGCGCGGCAGCCGACCGGGCCGAGGCCGAGCGGGCGCCGCGTGGCGTTCGCGGGGGCGGCGCCGGGGCCGCCGCGTTCGTCCGGATGCGGGCGCTCGGCGACGCGGACGCGGACCGCGAGGACCGGCGCCCCTGGCGCTCGTATGCCACGCCTCGTCAGCCGCCGAACACCGCGCCCATCCACGCCCCGACGATCAGCAGACACGCGAACAGCTCCACCAGGACGCTCGTCCCGATCGCCCGCATGACGGTCCGGGTGGACGCGACGGCCTGCCCGTGCCCGCCGAGCCGGAACCGCTCGCACAGGTAGATCCCGGCGATGTACCCGGGCACCGCGCCCACGACCGGCAGCAGGATGAACCCGAGCAGCGCGCCGACACCGGCGTACGCCACCAGCCGCCGCGTCAGGCCGACGCCGCGTATCCGGCGCGCGGGGAGCTGCCAGACGACGACCTGCGTCACCAGCAGCAGCGTGGTGGAGCCGACGAGCAGCCACCAGGCCAGACCGGTCTTCACCTGCAGCGACCACCACATCACCGCGGCCCACACCAGCCACGCGCCCGGCACGCCCGGTACGAGCACGCCGAACAGCCCGAGCAGCATCACCAGCCCGGCCAGCAGCAGCTGCCACGCACCCATGGGCCCAGCGTGCCGGACCCTCCCCGCTCCCGCAGGTCAGGTGCGCGTCACCCAGCCGCGCTCATGGGCGTACCAGCCCAGTTGGAGGCGGGTCGTCACGCCCGCCAGTTCCATCAGGCCCTTCACCCGGCGCTGGACCGTTCGGAGGCCCAGGTCCAGCTGTTTGGCGACGCTCGCGTCCGTCAGACCCGCCAACAGCAGCGACAGGATCTCCAGGTCCGTCGCGTCCGGGCCCGGCCGTCGCTCCTCCAGGACCTCACCGCCCGCCCCCAGGCACAGCGGCAGCGCGTCCCGCCACACCGCTTCGAACAGGGCGGTCAGCGACTCCAGCAGCCCGCTGGCGTGCACCACCAGCGCCGTCGGCTCCGCGCCCCGGCCGTCCAGGGGCACCATCGCCGGCGACCGGTCGGCGAGAACCAGCCGCGTCGGCACCCGGTCGGCCACCCGCACCCGTACGTCCGGGCCGAGCACCGACGACAGCCCGGCGACCCCGCCCGGCAGCGACAGCACCTCCCGCTCCACCACCACCCGGCACGCCACCCCGCGCTCCGGCACCCCGGACACCGGACCGCCCACGACGAGGGCACACACCTCCTCGGCCGCACCCGCCATGAGCTGGTGCAGCCGGTGTTCCACCGCGCTCGCGCCGGTCACCACCTCCACCAGGTCGTGCACGGCGGGCTCCGCCGCCTCCGACCGGTACTCCTCCGCCAGCCGTGCCGCCGCCAGCTCCGCCCGCTCCAGCTCGTGCCGCTGCCGCGTCAGCAGCGCGCCCAGCGCCACCGCGGGAGGTGCCGCGACCCACCGCCCGGCGCGCGCCGACGACCGGGCGGCCAGCCCGTACGACTCCAGCCGCCGCAGCGCCCGCTCGGTGTCCGGCTCCGGCAGGCCCAGCCGGTGCGCGAGATCCGCGACGTCCGCACCGCCCACCGCGACCAGTGCCCGGTACGCCGATTCCTGCCGTTCGTCCAGTCCTATAGCCGCCAGCACCCCTGAACCCCCTCGTCGCCGCAGCGCCCATCATCCCTGACCACTCCGTGGACAGATGGTTCACGATTCGACGAAATTGGTTACTCTCCGAACCGGTTCCGCCGGGCGTCCTTCCCGTGGGGGGTGGGGCCGCCCGGCGGGCCATTTTTCCGGATGGCCGTTTTCGTACGCCCCGCGCGGTCGACAATTAAGGGCATGAGCCCACAGGGGGAGACGCCCACCACCGGCGAGGACGACTGGTGGGACAAGCTGTACGACCACGCCGCGCCGGACACGGCGTCCGGCACCGCCGCCGGGGCCCCGGGCCGCGGCCGCGCCCCCTGGGAGCCGAAGGACCCGGCGGCCGGTCCGCCGAACGCCCCGCGCACGTTCCGCCTGCCGCGCCCCCGCGTGGAGCACGTCGGCGACGGACCCCCCACCTACGAGCCCGAACCGACCGCCCTCCCGGCGGCCGGGGCGCACGAGCTGGACCGGCTCGTCGCCGACACCGTGCTGGACGGCGCCCGGTACGGGACGTACACGCTGCGGGCCGCGTCCGTGCGGGGCGACTCCGCCCGCTACCGGGGCGAACCGCGCCGCGACGCGCTGCTCACCGCCCGGTTCGGCGCCGGCGAGGCCGCACTCGTGCTGGTCGCCGTCGCCACCGGGGCGCGCGGCACCGAGGGCGCCCACCTGGCGGCCGCCGACGCCTGCCGCTGGATCGGCGAAGCCGTCGGCCGCAGCCACGCGCGGCTCGCCGAGGACATCCGGGCCAGCCGCAGGGGCGACCTCAAGTCGGGGCTGCACCGGCTCACCGACCGCTCCTACGGCAAGCTCCGCGCCCGCGCCGCCGACCTGGGCGTGGCGCCCGAGGCGTACACCGCGGGGCTGCGCTGCCTGCTGCTGACCGCCGACCCGGGCTGCCGCACCCGGGTGTTCTTCGGCGTCGGCGACGGCGGGCTGTTCCGCCTCCGTGACGGCGTCTGGCAGGACATCGAACCGCCCGTCCCGGAGCCGGCCGCGCTCAGCGGTGACCCCGTGATCGGCTATGGATCGCCACCGGCCGAGACCGAGCAGGGCGACCGGCTGACCATGGACCTCGGCATCACGACGCCCCCGCCCCCATACGTCGAAGGCCCCGTCCCGCCACCGGCCGAACCCTTCCGCTTCCGTGCCTCCGTCGCCCGCCCCGGCGACACCCTGCTGCTCGCGGGACCGGGGCTGGCCGCGCCGCTGCGCGGCGAACCCGCCCTCGCCGAGGAGCTCGCCGGCCGCTGGGGGACGGGCGAACCGCCCGGCCTGGCGCAGTTCCTGGCGGACACCCAGCTGAGGGTGAAGGGGTACGCCGATGACCGTACGACGGCGGCGATCTGGGAGGCGTAACGGCCTCCGTCGTGCGTGGATGGACCCATGGGCAAACAGAACGTGGCAGAACAGTTCGTCGACCTCCTCGTCAGCGCCGGTGTGCGGCGGCTGTACGGGGTCGTCGGGGACAGCCTGAACCCGGTCGTCGACGCCATCCGCCGTACCCGTGGAATCGACTGGATCCAGGTCCGGCACGAGGAGACGGCCGCGTTCGCGGCCGGTGCCGAGGCCCAGATCACCGGCAGCCTCGCGGCCTGTGCCGGGTCCTGCGGGCCGGGCAACCTCCACCTCATCAACGGCCTCTACGACGCCCACCGCTCGATGGCCCCCGTGCTCGCCCTCGCCTCCCACATTCCGTCGAGCGAGATCGGCCTGGGCTACTTCCAGGAGACGCACCCCGACCGGCTGTTCCAGGAGTGCAGCCACTACAGCGAGCTGATCTCCAGCCCCCAGCAGATGCCCCGGCTGCTCCAGACGGCCATCCAGCACGCCGTGGGCCGCGGCGGCGTCAGCGTGGTCTGTCTGCCGGGCGACATCGCCTCCGAACAGGCGCCGGAGAAGGCGGTGGAGCACGCACTCGTCACCTCCCGCCCGACGGTCCGCCCTGGCGACGCCGAGATCGACGCCCTGGTCCGGCTCATCGACGACGCCGACAGGGTCACGCTGTTCTGCGGCAGCGGCACCAAGGGCGCGCACCCGGAGGTCATGCAGTTCGCGGAGCGGATCAAGTCGCCGGTCGGGCACGCCCTGCGCGGCAAAGAATGGATCCAGTACGACAACCCCTACGACGTGGGGATGAGCGGGCTCCTCGGGTACGGCGCCGCCTACGAGGCCACGCACGAGTGCGACCTGCTGCTCCTGCTGGGCACCGACTTCCCCTACCAGGCCTTCCTGCCCGACGACGTGAAGATCGTCCAGGTGGACGTCCGGCCCGAGCACCTCGGCCGCCGCTCCAAGCTCGACCTGGCCGTCTGGGGGGACGTGCGCGAGACGCTGCGCTGCCTCATCCCGCGCGTGCGGCGCAAGACGGACCGCGGGTTCCTCGACAAGATGCTCAAGAAGCACGCCGACGCCCTGGAAGGCGTCGTCAAGGCGTACACGCGGAAGGTCGAGAAGCACACCCCGATCCATCCCGAGTACGTGGCGTCGGTCCTCGACGAGATCGCCGACGACGACGCGGTCTTCACCGTCGACACGGGGATGTGCAACGTGTGGGCGGCGCGCTACCTCACCCCCAACGGGCGCCGCCGGATCATCGGGTCGTTCAGCCACGGCTCGATGGCCAACGCCCTGCCGCAGGCGATCGGCGCCCAGTTCACCGACCGCGGGCGGCAGGTCGTCTCCATGTCGGGCGACGGCGGATTCTCCATGCTGATGGGGGACTTCCTGAGCCTGGTCCAGCACGACCTGCCGGTGAAGGTCGTGCTGTTCAACAACTCCTCGCTGGGGATGGTCGAGCTGGAGATGATGGTCGCCGGCCTCCCCTCGTACGGCACCTCCAACCACAACCCCGACTTCGCGGCGATCGCTCGTGCCGCCGGGGCGTTCGGTGTGCGGGTCGAGAAGCCCAAGGAACTCGCGGGCGCACTCAAGGACGCCTTCAAGCACAAGGGTCCCGCGCTCGTCGACGTGGTCACCGACCCCAACGCGCTGTCCATCCCGCCGAAGATCAGGGCGGAGATGGTGACCGGCTTCGCCCTGTCCGCCAGCAAGATCGTGCTGGACGGGGGAGTGGGCCGGATGCTGCAGATGGCCCGCTCCAACCTCCGTAACGTTCCTAGGCCCTGACGAGCCGCAGGGTGACGATCTGGAACGGCCGCAGCTCCAGCACGAGCCCCTCCGGGGCCGCGCGCAACGGCCGTTCCAGCAGGTCGGTGACGTGCGCCCGGGCGACCGGGAACCCGGTGCGGAGCGTCGCCCGGGTGCGCGTCCCGCACGACTCGTAGAGCCGTACCACCACGTCGCCGCTGCGGTCCTCCGCGAGTTTGACCGCCTCGACGGTGACGGCCGGGTTCCCCGTGTCGATCAGGGGTGCCACCCGCGGGGCCGGCGCGATCCGCAGCGGCAGGTTCAGTGCCAGGCCCTCGCGTACGGCGTCGGCGGTGGCGCAGCCGGGCAGCAGCGCGTACCGGAAGCGGTGGTGGCCGAGGTCGGTCGAGGGGTCCGGGCTGTGCGGGGCGCGCAGCAGCGTCAGCCGCACGGTGGTGCCCAGGCCGTCGTCGTGCGGGGTCCGGGTGACGTCGTGCCCGTACGTCGAGTCGTTCAGGACGGCCACCCCGTACCCCGGCTCGGCCACCCGCAGCCAGCGGTGCGCGCAGATCTCGAAGCGGGCCGCGTCCCAGCCCGTGTTGGTGTGGGTGGGCCGGTGGACGTGCCCGAACTGGATCTCGGCCGCCGACCGTTCCGCGTGCACGTCCAGCGGGAAGGCGGCCTTCAGCACCTTCTCCGACTCCCGCCAGTCGACGTCGGTGACGACGTCGACGCGCCCGCTCCCGGCGTCCAGCCGGACCTCCTGGGTGACACGGGACGATGCCCCGAAGGCCCGTACGACCCGCACGGCCGCCCGCAGCGGTCCCTCCTCCACCAGGTCCACCGACTCGGCGGCCGTCAGATCCGTGTGCGTACGCCGGTAGTGCCGGTCGATGTCCCAGGCGTCCCACTGGTTGGGGTGGTCCGGGTGCAGCTGCAGCAGGTTGCCCCGCGCCCCCGGCGCCAGCACCTCCCGTCCCGCCCGGACGTCGTACACCGAGCTCAGCGTCCCGTCCGCCGCGTCGACCACGACCCGCACACGCCCGTTGTCCAGGACGAACCCGCCGCCCACACGGCCGGCGGTGACCTCCCGTACGCGGCTCCCGTCCGCCGCGAGCGGTACGGCGGCCAGCGGCGGCACCCGCACCGCCACCGGGCCGCCGTCCGTCGCGACGACCTCCTCGCGCGCGTAGGGCGAGGCGTTCAGCACCGCCTGCCCCGGCCCTCCCAGCGCCCCCACCGCCTCCGCGATCAGCCCCTCCAGCCCCTCACGCACCCGCGCGTAGGTGTCCCGCGCCTCGCGGTGCACCCACGCGATCGACGAGCCCGGCAGGATGTCGTGGAACTGGTGCAGCAGCACCGTCTTCCAGATCCGGTCCAGCTCCTCGTACGGATAGCGGTACGAGGGTGAGCGCAGCGCCGCCGCGGTCGCCCACAACTCCGCCTCCCGCAGCAGGTGTTCACTGCGCCGGTTGCCCTGCTTGGTCTTCGCCTGCGTGGTGTACGTCGCCCGGTGCAGTTCCAGGTACAGCTCGCCCGACCACACCGGCGCGTGCTCCCCGTACTCAGCCTCCGCCGCCGCGAAGAATGCCGCCGGCTTCTCGACCGTCACCCGGGGCGAGCCCTCCAGGTCCCGCACCCGGCGCGCCTTCTCCAGCATCTCCCGCGTGGGACCGCCCCCGCCGTCGCCCCACCCGAACGGGACGAGGGAACGGGTGGCGCGCCCCTTGTCGGCGAAGTTCCGCTCCGCACGGGCCAGCTCCCGGCCGTGGACGCGCGAGTTGTAGGTGTCGACCGGGGGGAAGTGCGTGAACACCCGGGTGCCGTCGATGCCCTCCCACCAGAACGTGTGGTGGGGCATCCGGTTCGACTGGTTCCACGACAGCTTCTGCGTGAGGAACCACCGCACCCCCGCCAGCTTCGCCAACTGCGGGAACGCCGCCGTGTAGCCGAAGGAGTCCGGCAGCCAGACCTCCTCCGTCTCCACCCCCAGCTCCTCGGCGAAGAACCGCTTGCCGTGCACCAACTGCCGCGCCAGCGCCTCACCGCCCGGCATGTTGGCGTCCGACTCCACCCACATGGACCCCACCGGCGCCCAGGTGCCCTCCCGGACCGCCTTCTTGATCCGCTCCCAGACGTGCGGCTGGTGGTCGCGTACCCAGGCGTACTGCTGCGCCTGCGAACAGGCGAACACCAGCTCCGGGTACTCCTCCGCGAGCGCCGTGACATTGGCGAACGTCCGCGACGCCTTGCGCACCGTCTCCCGCAGCGGCCACAGCCACGCCGAGTCGATGTGCGCGTGCCCCGCCGCCGAGACCCGGTGCGCGCTCGCCGACGCGGGCCGCGCCAGTACGTCCGCCAGCCGGGCCCGCGCGGCCGCCGCCGTACCGGCCACGTCGTGCAGGTCGAGCACGTCCAGCATGTCCTCCAGGGCGCGGAGGATCTCGTGCCGCCGCGACCGGTCGGCCGGCAGCTCGTGCATCAGCTCGGTGAGCACCTCGACGTCCAGGACCAGATGCCACACCTCCTCGTCCAGGACGGCGAGGTCGGCGGAGGCGAACCGGTACAGCGGCCGGTCGCCGGCGGTCAGCACGTCCCCGAGGAGGGTGGGGCGGAAGTCGTGGAGGACCGCCGGGTTCGCCGCCGCCTCCAGCAGCAGGTGCACCGGCTCGCCCCCGTGCGCGGGGGCGGCCACCGGGACGTGCCGGTTGTACGGGTGGACGCCCTTCAGGGGGACACCCCCCTCGTCGTACACCATTCCCTCCACCTGGAAGCCGGGCCCGTCGCCGGTGAAGCCCGGGTCGATCACCGCTTCCACCCGGCGTCCCGCCCACTCCGGCGGCACGGTGCCGCGCAGCCGGAACCAACTCGTGGACCAGGGCGGACCCCACGCGGTGCCCGGCGCGAACGGCTCGTAAGAGGCCCGCAGCGCCTCGGAGACGGGCACGACCCGCCGCCCGGACACGTGCCAGGCGGTCAGCGCGAGAGGGACGCGGGCCGCGTACTGCGCCGGGCGCACGTACTGGCGCACGGCCCGTTCGAGGCGCCCTTCCACCAGGTGGCGGTCGTCATGCATGGCGGCTCCTCCTCCGTTCGGCCGCCGCCCGGGCTGCGCTCCGGGCGGCCTGCCGGAGACTTACCCCGATGCGCCCCCCTGGCGCCCCCCGGACCGGGCAATCGAGAGGCGTGACGGCGTGTAGGCGGGGGCATGCATCCCGTGAACCTGTTCGAGGGAAAGGGCCGACGACGTGCGGGTGGGGGAAATGATGGGACGTCAGGGAGGGGCTGGACCCGTAACCGACGGGCGGGTTCCCGGAGCCGAGCGGCACGGGCGGCTGGTGCGATGGCGCCGGCACGTGGGGGGCGCGGATCTCGCGGCGGTGCCGGAGGTGAGGCGTGCCCTGCGCGAGCTGCTCCGGCACTGGGGCGAACCGGGCGCGGCGGACGTCGCGGAGCTGCTGGCCAGCGAGCTGGTGACCAACGCGCTGATACACACCGAGCACGGCGCGGTGGTCACGGCCACCATGACGCCCTCGACGCTCCGGGTGGAGGTGCGGGACTTCGCGACCGCCCTGCCCGCCCCGTACAGCCCCGCCGCCGACGACGGGACGCACGGCAGAGGCCTCGTCCTGGTGCAGGCGCTCGCCGACGCGTGGGGGGTGCTCACCCACGGCGTGGGGAAGATCGTCTGGTTCGAGCAGTCCGCGGGCTCCGGCACGCACGACAGGACGTAGCAGGGCCACACCGGACGTCACAGGGGCGGGGCCCGCGCGACCGGCGGCCCCGCCCCTGTGGACCGGTCAGCCGAACTGCTGCTCCAGGTCCTTGAGCTTCTGCTCCAGCGAATCCAGCCGGGGCAGCGTCTGCGTGTCGTCCTCTGCGGTGAGGTCGACCGTACGGGGCGGGTCAGTGCCCCTCACGGCCTGGAGGGAGGGCCGGGACCGGGACGGCAGGTGTCCCCGGTCGGATATGGCGGGCTCCGCGACGGACGCCCCGACGGCGGCCGGGGCGGAGCTGCCCATGGAGTTCGAGGAGTTCACGGCCTGGACGTCGACCGGCGTGGCGTTCATCTGCTGGACGCCGACCTGGCGGCCGCCGCGCCCGAGCCCCCAGGCCCGGTGCTGGCGGTTGAACGCCTTCAGGCGGGCCCGCTCCATCTTCTGGTGCTCGCGCCGGCGCTGCCTGGTCTGTTCCTTCTGCCGCCGGTCCTCGCGGACCTCGTCGACGGCCTCGTCCAGGGTGCGTACGCCTTCCAGCAGCATCAGCGACCAGGCGCCGAAGGTCTCGCGGGGGGCCCTCAGCCACCGTACGATCCGGATCTGCGGCAGCGGCCGGGGCACCAGGCCCTGCTCGCGCAGCGCGGACCGGCGGGTCTGCTTCAGCGCCCGGTCGAACAGCACGGCCGCCGACAGCGACATGCCCGCGAAGAAGTGGGGGGCGCCCGCGTGGCCGATGCCGCGCGGCGCGTGGACCCAGTTGAACCAGGCGGCCGCGCCCGCGAACGTCCACACCAGCAGGCGGGAGCCGAGCGCCGCGTCACCGTGGCTGGCCTCGCGCACCGCGAGGACCGAGCAGAACATGGCGGCGCCGTCGAGGCCGAAGGGGACCAGGTACTCCCAGCCTCCGGACAGGCTCAGGTTCTGCCGGCCGAAGCCGACCAGGCCGTGGAAGGAGAGTGCGGCGGCGACCGCCGCACAGCAGAAGAGCAGGAGATAGGAGGCGGTTCCGTAGACCGCTTCCTTACGGCGGCGGCGCTCCTCGCTGCGTTCCCAGGAGTCTTCGGCCGCGGCCTTCTCGCCGACGCGCTTGCCGCGCGTGAGCACCGCCACCGCCACCAGGACTCCCACCAGCATCACGCCACCCGGAAGCAGCCAGTCCAGCGATATGTCGGTCAGTCTCATGCGGTGTCCCTTGCATCGCTCGCGGTAGGGCGTTTCGGCGCCATAGTGGCCGAAGCCCGCCGAGCCCCACGGGGTTTCGTGGCAAGAGAACGCCATTGGGGCCGCACGGCATACGAATAGGTGCGATCTACTCGAACGGCCGTATGCAGCAAGGGAGTTGCGTTCGATTTACGCCACCCGGTCGGGTGGCGTGGATGTCAGCGGGAGGTCACGCCGATGCGCTCAACCTGGCGACGCGGTCGGCGTCGCAGGTACGCGGACAGGTGACACAGGTGTCCTCGGGGCGGAGGGTGTAGAAGAGGCAGCAGCTCGCCCGGTCCCGGGTCGGCAGCGGAGCGCCGTCCGGACCGGTCAGCTCGCGGAACCCGGCCGTGCCGACGTACGGCTTCGCCGCGCCCGACCCCGGCAGCAGCAGTCCCAGCTCCGCCATGGCCCGCGGCTCCTCGCCCAGCAGGTGCCCGATGTACCACAGGCCCTCGACGATCTCGTCGGTCGCCATGCCCCACAGGGCCCGCTTGCCGCGCCGCATCCGCGGTCCGAAGCCCTCCAGCACCGGCCCCAGGTGCTCGGCGACGGCCGCCCGCACCTCCCCGCGCAATGCCTCCTCGTCCGGTACGACCCGGGCCCCCGGCAGCGCGGCGGCGGGATCACCCGGCAGGCAGGCGAATTCCCGCACCCGCACCGTCATCCGGCCCAGGGCCCGCTGGAACGCCACGTCCGCCACCGGCAGACGCGGCACCCGGCGGTCCACGAACCACGGGACGGTGATCAGCAGACAGGCGGGCCAGGCGTACCGGTGCAGCCCGAAACTGGCGACGACGTCCGGGCGCGCCTGCTGCCCGTAGTCCCGCAGCACCTGGGCGTTGTCCCAGGCGAGGAACGCGTCCAGGACGGCGCCGCCGGCCGCCAGCTCGTCCGCGCCCACCCAGCCGGCGCCCCGCGGGGCCTGCTCACCGTCCGCCAGCTCCCGCACCCGCAGCCCTGGGAAGACCTCCGTCAGGCGGGTGTACGCGGCCGTGACGGGCGAGGCCGGAGCAGCGGGAGGGGCGGGAAGAAGCGCGGGAGCGGACATGCGAGGGACCACCGAATCGCGATCGTTGGCAGGTAAGCCTTACCTTACCCGATCTGATCGATGTGTGAACGGTGACCCTGTGCGCCTATCGTGCACAGGGGTCCCTCATGCCGCGAGTCGGGCCCTTGTACGCATCGCCAGGAGGACCCGAGTGGAGCAGGGCAGAGCGCGCGACACCGCGCCGTCGCACCCGGCACCGTCGCACCCGGTGCCGCAGCCCCCGGCGTCGTCGGACCCGCCGGCGCCGCACCCGGGCTCACCGCACCCGGCGGCGGAGCCGCACCCGGCCGTCCGGCTGCCCGAGCAGACCCGTGGCGAACACACCCACAGTGAGCCCCCCGCCCCCCGCCTCGTCCAGCGCCACTCCGTACGCGGCCAGATCCTCGAAGCGCTGCGCACCGCCCTCGTCGGTGGCGAGCTGGTCCCCGGCGAGGTCTACTCCGCCCCCGCCCTGGGCGCCCGCTTCGGTGTCTCCGCCACCCCCGTACGGGAGGCCATGCAGCAGCTCGCCCTGGAGGGCGCCGTCGAGGTCGTACCGAACCGTGGCTTCCGGGTCACCGAACGCACCCCGCGCGAGCTGGCCGAACTCGCCGAGATCCGCGCCCTGCTCGAAGTCCCCGTCATGATGCGTCTGGCCCGTACCGTCCCGGCCGAGCGCTGGAGCGAGCTGAGGCCCCTCGCCGAGGCCACCTCCGCCGCCGCCGCCCGTGGCGACCGCGCCCACTACGCCGAGTCCGACCGGGCCTTCCACCGCGCCGTCCTCGCCCTGGCCGGAAACGAACAGCTCGTCGCCGTCGCCGAGGACCTGCACCGCCGGTCCCAGTGGCCCCTGGTGGCGGGCCCGGCGCTCCGGCGGGCGGACCTGGTCGCCGACGCGGCCGAGCACTCGGCCCTTCTGGACGCGCTGATCGCCCAGGACCTTGCGGTCGTCCAGTCCCTGGTGCGCGAGCACTTCACCAGCGCGAAATGAGCATGCGCGGCGCCGTGTGGGAGGTGGCGAACCGGCTCGGAGTCGTCGCCGGAACCCCCGGCGAGCTGCTCTCCGCGCTGCTGGCCGGTCCGCGCCGGACGATACGGGTGCCGCTGCCGCCGGATCACGAGCTCGTGCGGACGCTGCGGCCCCTCGGTCACGTCGACGTGGTCCTCGACGAGCCCCCCGCGCCCGTGCCGACGGCGCCCGTCGACCTCGACGACCCGGCCGCCGTCTGCGCGACCGACCCCGTCCGTGTCACCGCGGCGTACGAGGCCGACCCCGCCCCGCACGGCGGGCTGCGCGCCGCCTGGCTGCGCGCCGGTCAGTCGCTGGTGCGCGACCAGGACCCCGCCGACCGGGCCCTCGTCCTGCTCGCCGCCCTCGACGACGCCGCGGACCCACGACTGGGCCCGGCCCTCACGGAGCAGGCCGCCGGGGCGCCGTGGCGCCTCGCCCGGTCGTCCCGCGAGCGGTGCACCGCGCTGACGACCACGCCCGACGGGCGGCTGGTGGTGCGGGAGGACCGCGTCCTGGCGGTCGCGTGCCTCCCGGACGGCACGCAGACGGCACTGGACGAACGAGGCCGCCTGCACCACCGGGGCGGACCGGCCACCAGGCTGACCGAGGCGGTGGCGGCGACCCTCGCGCGCCATCCCGCCACCGCCCTCGCGGCAGTGGGCGGGACGGTGCTGACCGGCGACCGGATGGGCACGGTCCACGCGTTCAGCCTGCACGGTGTGGAGCAGGCGGCACTGCACCCCGGCCGCGTCACCGCGCTGACGGCGACGACGAGGACTCCCCCGGCGGCCACGGCGACCACGCCATCCACGGCGTACACGGCGACCACGCCATGCACGGTGTACAGCGGTGGAACGGACGGCACGGTACGCGCCTGGCGCCCCGGCCGCGCCCCCGTCCGGGCCGCGGTGACGCGCCGCCCGTGTCCGGTGGTCGCCCTGCACGCCGCGGGCCGGTCCCTCGCGGTCGCCTGGGCGGACGGTCTGGTCGAGCTCCACCACCTCGCCACGGGCGGGGCCGTGGCCTTCCGCCCCGGCCCTCGTGTCCGCGCCGTGGCCGTGACGGCCGGCTCCCTGGCGGTGGGGCTGGACGACGCGGTGCTCCGGCTGTCCCCGCTCGGTGACCCGCCGGGGCGCCGCCGCCCGCACCCCACCTCCTAGGGGACCCGCCTCACCCACCCTTCTTCGGTATCGCCGCGACCAGTCGGCCGGCCGCCGTGAAGTGCAGGCGGTCCAGGGAATCAGCCTCGTAGAACCACTTCGTGGAGCGGTGGAAGCAGAGGTCGGTGGGGATGGGGGAGTCGCGCAGATCGGCGACGTGAGTACCGGGCGGCAGACCCGTCAGCGCGGCGCGCAGGGGGTCGGTGCTGCCGGCCCACTCCTCGACGGGGACGGGACGTGTCCAGGGCTCACCCGTGTTGGGCATGAACCAGTCGGTCGAGGCCCGGACACGGGAGGCGAAGTCCCCCGAGGCGGCGGCTTCGCGGGCGGTGCGGGCGACGGTCAGCAGGAGGTGCGGCAACGACTCGGCGAGCAGCGACAGTTCGGGATCCTCGGAGAGCCCGTCCAGGTCACTGGGGATGGAGACGACATACCCCCATTCACCGGTGTCCGGGTCGACACGGACCTGGGCGAGCGCCGCGGAGTGGGGGTACTGGACACGGGCGACCGGCCAGTACGTACCGTCACCGCCCATCATGCGGTGCACCTCGGGATCCACCCGGTGCTCCGGCGCGCCCGGCAGGAAGCGCAGCGGCGGAAGACCCGCCATCCGTACGCCGCCGATGTCGCGCAGCACGGTCCGGACGTCGTCCGGGACGGGCACCGGCCAGCCGTCCATCTCGGCGTCGGTGCAGCCCTCGTCGAGGGTCACCAGCTCCGGATGCGCGGAGGCCAGGGCGCGCAGTTCGGTGACGGCCAGGTGCGCCGCGTCCGCCGGCACACGGTGGCGCCGCACCGGACGGTCCAGGAAGTCCCCGCTGGGGAGGCTGCGCAGCAGCAGCGCCCGGCCACCGCCGACCAGGTCCCACTCCACCTCGCTGCTGCCGGTGTCGGCGGTCTCGTCATCCAGGGAGTGGTACGGCTCCCACACCACCCGGCACGGATACCCCGGCAGCGCCCGCAGGTCGACGACGTCGGTCAGCGAGTCGCCCCGGGCGACCAACTCCGCGAGCTCCGCGTCCCCTTCCTCGGCGGCCTCGATCGACGGGACGGCCGCGACGGACGCTTCGGGAGCGGTTCGCTCCGTCCCGAGGCCGAGGAGCCAGGAGAGGAACGACGGGGCCTCGACCACGAACTCCGTCTCCTCGCCCCAGCCCTCGGACCGCAGCACGGGACCCCAGTCCGGGCCGCCCACACCGACGACCAGGGACGCCCCGTCGCCGGGGAACCGTCCGACGCACCACTGCCCGCTCGCCAAGCCCTCCCGCCCGAACTCGTACCGGGTGTCGCCCACCTGTACCCCGCCGATCTCGCGCAGGACGACGCGGACCGCCTCGGGCACGGTGACCGGCCACCGGTCGAGCTCGGTGTCGGGAATGCCGTCGAGGACGTCGAGTCCCCGTGCACGGAGGGCGGATATCGCCGAGTGTGCCTGGTCAAGGGTGGTTTCGCTCATGGCACCCGATGATGGCAGAGCCCTGTGACAACGCCTTGACCACGCCTGCCGGCGCCCCGCTCAGGCCGCCGCCGTCGGCGCCAGCCGCGCCGCCAGCCACGTCGGTACCCCGCCGAGCAGCTGGAACAACCGCCGCGCCTCCGCGCGCAGCCGCGTGGCCTCCGGTTCCGCCTCGGTGTCGGCGAGGGACACCAGCGCCGGAGCCGTACCGACCAGGTAGCCGAGCTCCTCGCGCAGCCGCAACGACTCGGTGAAGCCGTGCCGGGCCTCCGCCAACTCCCCTTCCGCGAGAGCGAGTCCGGCCAGGTGTCGCCAGGTGGAGGAGAGCAGCAGGGCGTCGCCCTGGGTGGTGGCGCCCGCGTGGGCGCGGCGGTAGGCGGCGCGGGCGGCCTGCGGGGAGTCGCCGAGGTTCTGGGCGATCAGGCCGCGCCGGAGGTCGAGCAGCGGCCGGCCGGGGGCGGAGGGGCCGATGAGCGCCGCCGCCCGGCCGAGCGCGGCCCGCGCCTCGTCGGCCCGGTCCCGTACGCCGAGCAGGGTCGACGCGTAGGCGAGGTAGCCGCGTTCGCAGGCCGCCCCGCCGCGCTCGTCGTCGCTCTGGGCGATCGCCTCCGCCACGCGCAGGGCGTCCTCCGCCTCGGCCCAGCCCTGCTCGGTGTACAGGCACCGCTCGATCAGCAGGGACGCGCGCTGGAGGGCGACGGCGGGGTCCGCCGCGGCGGGTACGAGGAGGGCGGCCGCGTCGGTCCAACAGCCGCGCGAGCGCAGCCGCCATACCGCGGTCTGGAGGGGATCGTCGCTTGCGGTCGTTCCGGAACCAGACATGGCGGTATGCGCCACATTGCCCTCCCCGAGCACGCCATCGAGCTGTTGAGTCCGAAGAATCTCAGCATGGAACGGACGCCCGGCCAAGAGGGTCAGGTGAATTCATTCACAATCACCGAGTGCGGTGCGGCCCGCCGTGCGGCGCCGGGGGCGGCTTGCGGCGGTTGTCGTCGTTCCACACGAACGAGTGAAGGGTCCTCGGGAGGAACGGGCCGTCCGCGAGGGGCGGTTCAGGGCGGCGCACGTCGTACCGGGATGAGTGACGAGGCGGGCGTGCGCAAAACCGGTCTCGCGCCGGGCGCCGACGTGCCCCGGATGTGCGGCCGTCATGGCGGGTGGCCGTCGCACGGCACGAAAGGTGCAGATGGAAACGTCTACTCGCGGCCGGGCGCCACGCCGTGGCCGGCGGCCGGTCCTTCCGGTCGCGGAGCAGTCAGCTCCGCATCCGACTGGAAAGGGACGGAAACTCATACGGTATGAGCAACCGATCAACGGTTGCGGTGTCCCCCCGGCCCGCGTCTACCTTCCGAAGCACGGCCACCCGCCATTACGGGGCGGGTGGTGCACCGAGCAGAAGGAGACGTCATGAAGAAGGCCTACGAGGCGCCGACGCTCGTCCGCCTGGGGTCGTTCCGTCAGAGGACCGGAATGCTGCGCTTCTCCGGAAACGACCGCCTCATCCTCAGCAAGAACTGACGGCCGACGGCGATCAAACGGTCTCATGACTGAAACGCACGAAAGTGCGGGCCCGGGCCCCGGCGACGCGCACGTCGCGGTCTTTCCCGACCGCGACGACGCGGCCGCCGTGGCCCGGTTCTTCGCCCGCCCCGGTACGCGCACGCTTCCGCACCCCTCGGGGCGCCCCTGGCTCGTGGGCCACTGGTGCGACGAGGAGATGGTGACCGCCCGGGCGGGCTCCGCCGCGCTCGCCCTCGTCGGCCGCAGCACCGTCGACCCGGACGCGCTGCGCCACCACGCCTCGCGGCTGCGCGACCTCGCCCAGCTCGACGCGCTCGCCCGTACGCTCCCCGGCAGCTTCCACCTGATGGCCACGCTCGACGGGCGGCTCAGGACGCAGGGCACCGCGTCCGGCCTCCGGCTGGTCTTCCACGCGCGGTTCGACGACGTGACGGTGGCCGCCACCCGCGCCGACGTGCTCGCCGCCGCGCTGGACCTCGCCCCGGACGAGGAGCAGCTCGCCGCACGGCTCCTGTGGCCCGTGCCCCACCCGCTCGGTGAGGCGTCGATGTGGCGTGGCGTCACCGCCGTACCGCCGGAGGACGCGCTCGTGGTCGCGCCGGACGGGCACACCGTGCGCCACTCGCGCTGGTGGACGCCGCCGGAGCCGGTCCGGACGCTCACCGCCGGCGCCCCACGGGTCCGCGAAGTCCTCACCGAGGCCGTCGGCTCCTGCACCGGGGACGGAGGTGTGGTCAGTTGCGACCTGTCCGGCGGGCTGGACTCGACCACCATCTGCTTCCTGGCCGACCGCTCACCCGCCCGGGTGGTGGCCAGCACCTGGCCCGGGCGCGACCCCGCCGACACCGACCTCCAGTGGGCCGAACGGGCCGCCCGGTTCCTGCCGGACGTCGACCACGTGGTCTGGGACGCCGACGCCTCCCCGCTCGTCTACACCGGTCTGCTGTCGATCGACGACCTGCTGGACGAACCCACGATCGGCGTCATGGACCGCTCACGGGTCCTGCACCATCTGCCCGCCATGGCCGAGCGGGGCAGCCGGCTGCACCTGACGGGCATCGGCGGCGACCACGTGGCGTGGTGTTCCGAGGCGTACTACCACCGACTCGCCCGCAGGCGACCGCTGTTGGCCCGCCGGCAACTGCGCGGTTTCCGGGCCCTGTGGCAATGGCCGCTCGGCGGGACCCTCCGGGCACTGGCCGACTCCCGGCCGTACCAGGCCTGGCTCGCCGACGCCGGCCACCACCTGGACGACCCGCTCCCCGACTCGGTCACCACCGGCCTCGGCTGGGGCGTACCACCCCGCCTCTTCGACTGGGTGACACCCGAGGCGGCCCGGACGGCGCGGCGCATGCTGCGGGAGGCGGCCGAATCCGCCGTACCGCTGCACCCGGACCGGGGCCTGCACGCCGACCTGGAGCAGATCCGCTCCTGCACCCGCGTCATCCGGCAGTGGGACCGGATGGCCGCCCGGGCCGGGGTACCCATGGCCTCGCCGTTCCTCGACGACCGGGTGATCGAGGCCTGCCTCGCCGTCCGCCCCGAGGAACGCGTCACCCCCTGGGCGTACAAATCCCTGCTCACCGCCGCCATGCGCGGCATCGTGCCGGACGTGTGCCTGCGGCGCGCCAACAAGGCCGCCGCCTCCATGGACGCCGCCGACGGACTGCGACAGCACCGCGCCGACCTGATGGCGCTGTGGGAGGACTCCCACCTCGAACGGCTCGGCCTGGTGGACGGCGAGGCGCTGCGCCGGCTCGCCCGGCGGCCGTCCGCACCGGGGCTGCGCGACGCCATCCTCTACTCGACGATCGCCTGCGAGGTCTGGCTGCGCGCCCTCGCGCGCCGGACGGCGCACCCGACGGAAGGAAAGTCACCATGGGCCTGCGCTTCGGCGCCGACGTCTGCACCACGGAAACGCGGTACGGCACCGTCCTCCTGGACCAACGCAGCGGGCAGTACTGGGAGCTGAACCCCACCGGGACGCTGATCGTCCGCGTGCTGATGGACGGCGGCGACGAGGCGGCCGCCGCCGACGCGCTCGTCGACACGTGCGACATCGACCGGGCGACGGCCGAGGAGGACGTCACCGCGCTGGTGGCCGAACTGCGCACCTCGGGGCTGGCCGCATGACCACGCCCAGCGCCCTGGAGATCCCCGTCGGCGTGCCCTTCACCCGGCGGCTCGCCGCCCGGCTGGTCCTGGTCCCGGCCGTCCTGCTGTCGCTGCTGCCGCCGCGCCGCATCCGCGCCGTGCTGGAGGTGGTCCGGCGCGGCGCACGGCCCGCCACCGCCGCCCGGGCGCGGGCGGCCCGCGACGCCCTGTGCGCGGTGAGCCTGCGGTGCGCCGGTCCGCGCGGCTGCCTGCCCCGCTCGCTGGGCGCCGCGCTGCTGTGCCGGCTGACGGGCACCTGGCCCACGTGGTGCACCGGGGTGAGCGTGGTGCCCCCGTTCAACGCCCACGCCTGGATCGAGGCGGAAGGCCGCCCGGTCGGCGAGCCGATGCCCGCCGACTACTTCACACCCCTGCTCGCCGTGGGTCCCGTGGCAGCGGGCGGTGGTGACGAGGGGCGGTGACGCGGACGGCGGTTGGCGCGCGGCGGTGACCGGGGCGGCCGTGGTGCGTGGCCGGCCGGCTAGGCCGCCCAGTGGGCCGGGCGCGTGAGCCGAGCGGGCAGGACCGTCCGGGCGTCGCCCTTCGCGCCGTTGAGCTGCGGCTGGGTGAGGAACATCGCGCCGGTGAGGTCGGCGCCCGCGAGCCGCGCGTCGCGGAGGTCGGCGCCGAGGAGGTCGGCCTCGCGCAGGTCGGCGCCGGTGAGGTCGGCGGCGATGAGGTACGCCCCGCGAAGGCTCGCGCCGCGCAGGTCGGCTCCCGTGAGGCGGGCGCCCATGAGGTCGGCGCCACGGCGGTTCTTCTTCCGGCCGCGGGAGCCGGGTACGCCCGACCGGGCCAGCTCGCTCGTGCGCGCCAGCAGGTCGCCCACGACGGCACGGTGGGCCGCCACGTCCAGCGCGGCCAGTTCCTCGGGGGAGAGGAGCGTGAGCCGCTCGGTCTCGCCGAGGACGCGGCGTACCTCGCCGTGCAGGGAGCGCGCCGGTCGCAGCGTCAGCGCCTCGGTCAGGTACGCGAGCAGTTCGTGCAGGTGACGTACGACGGGGAAGGCGGCGAACATCCGGCGTGCCGTGTCCGGGTCCTGCCGCCAGTCCCGGCCGGCGAAGGTGACCTGGGAGACCTTCTGGCCGGCGCCGAAGCAGTCGTACACCGTGCAGCCGGCGAAGCCGCGGTCGCGCAGCCGTTCATGGATGCCGCACCGGAAGTCGGTGGCCAGGTTGGCGCACGGTGTGCCGGCGGGCTTGTCGACGGCGAAGTCCGCCGAGGCGGCGAAGGGCAGCGCGACGCAGCACAGGCCGAAGCAGTTGGCGCAGTCGCCGCGCAGGGGGTCGGCCTGTGCGTCGGTCCGCGCGTCGGTCCGCGGGTCGGGCTGCGCGTCGGTCCGCGGCGGCAAGGCGCCCGGCCGGGTGTCCGCTCGTCCGGACATCACGTGGTGTTCCGCTTTCTGTTGAGGGTTTCGACGTCCCGTCAGGACATGCGCAGGGCGAGGAAGAAGTCCAGCTTGTCCTCCAGCCGTGACAGG
Organism: Streptomyces sp. NPDC041796; assembly: GCF_055590785.1. Taxonomy (NCBI): domain Bacteria; kingdom Bacillati; phylum Actinomycetota; class Actinomycetes; order Kitasatosporales; family Streptomycetaceae; genus Streptomyces; species Streptomyces sp. NPDC041796. Next base: position 50,398 of record NZ_JBVJAH010000004.1, on the reverse strand, counting down.
TCACGCCCCGTCAGCTGCTCGATCCGGCCCACCCGGTACCGGAGCGTGTTCACATGCAGGTGCAGCCGGCCGGCGCAGCGGGTCCAGGAGCCGTCGCAGTCCAGGAACGCCTCCAGTGTCGGGATCAGCTCCGCCCGGTGCCGGCGGTCGTAGTCGCGCAGTGGGTCCAGCAGCCGCGCCGTGAATGCCCGCCGCACGTCGTCCGGCACGAACGGCAGCAGCAGCACGTGCGACGCCAGCTCGTGGTGCCCCGCCGCGCACACCCGCCCCGGCCGCGCCGCCGCCACGCGCCGGGCGTGCCGCGCCTCCTCCAGGGCGCCGCGCAGCCCCTCGGCCGAGTGCACGGCGGCGCTCACGCCCAGGGTGAGGCGCCCGTCGTCGGCGAGGCCCGCCGACAGGGGGCCGCGCACGGAGGAGAGCAGGGCGTCCGCGTGCAGTCCACCGCCGTCGATGGAGGGGCCCGCCTCGTCCTCCTCCGGCTCCGGCGGACCGGACACCGCCGGCAGTGGTACGAGGGCGATCGCCTCGTCCCCGGTGTGGGCGACCGCGATCCGGTCGGCCGGGTCGGGGCCGGCCGTGGCGGGGTCGACCAGGATCTCCTCCAGCAGCGACTGGGCGACCGGCCCGGCCTCGATGCCCGGCGCGCCGGTACCGCCCTCGCCCCACTCGACCCGCGCCACCACGACCTGCCAGTGCGGCGCTGTCCCCAGCCCCGGCAGCAGCACCGGCGCGGCCACCCGCAGCCGTGCGGCGATCTCGGCGGGGGCGGCGCCCGTCTGCACCAGCTCCAGGACCTCCTGGGCCAGCCGGCGCCGTACCGTGCGTGCCGCGTCCCGCCGGTCCCGCTCCACGGCGATCAGCTGGGTGACGCCCTGGAGCAGGTCCAGCCGGGCCGCCGGCCAGTCACCGGCGTCCGCCTCGACGGCCAGCAGCCAGTCGGACAGCACGGTCTCCCGCACGTCCCGCGCGGCGGGGGCGGCGCCGCGTCCGGTGTTCCGGATCGGGAAGAGCGAGTACGTCGTTCCACGGGCGACCGCCCGGTGCGGTCCGCGCCGCCCGGTGCGCGTGGCGGACAGGTGCTCACCGGCCAGCACGGCGCCGATCTCGGTGGGCAACGGCGTGCCCGCGCCGGCGATCTGACGCCCGGTCGGTGACAGCACCCAGGCGCGAAGGTCCAGGTCGGAGCCGAGCAGGTCGAGGACCACCTCCGGACCGCCGCCCGCGGGGCCGGAAGTCATCAGCCTCCTGTGGCGATCCACCACAGCCGCCAGATCACCGGCGCGTTCGCCGGACACCTGTCGAACAACATGCTCGGTGATAGTTGCGAAAGCAACGGATTCGTTTACTGCGAACAGCGGGAGCCGGTGGCGCAAACACGCCTGCACGAGATCGTCCGGGATCGCACCCAGCTCCGCCTCGCCGGCCGCCAGGCCCGCCACCCCGGCGCTGGCCAGGATCCGGACGAAGGGCTCGGAGTCCGCCGAGTCCCGCCGCCAGGCGAGGCCGGTGAGCACCAGCTCGCCGCCGGAGAGGTACCTGCTGGGGTCCCGCAGGTCCGTCGTCATCACGCCGCGGACCGTGCGGTCCAGCTCGTCCTCGCCGCCGAGCAGCCGCAGCCCCAGCGCATCGGTTTCCAGCAGTGCGCGCAGCCGCATGTGATCGCCGCCGATCTGTCTCGTGGGTGTCTCGTTGTTGCCGGTGAGCTGTGGCCACCGTTTCCGGGGGGAAACGGAGAGGTTACTGCTCCTCGCCTTTCGTTCGAATCTACAAGACGGAGAGGGCGGCCAGCCAACTCCTTCATGGTTTCGGTGACTGCACCGGGCGGAGCACCGCTGGGTGTACTTGGGCCACAACGCGTTAACAGCACATGAACATGAAGACGAAGACGTGGGCCGGCCGTCCCCCGAGCCCCAGCGAACCAACTGATCACGCGGAACCCGGAACAAGTCGATCTCCACGATCACCTACCGCCGGACCAGTGATCACCGGATCACGTAGAAGAGAGCCACTCATGGACTTCCTTCGCCCCGCTAGCTGGGAGGAGGCGCTCGCCGCGAAGGCCGAGCACCCCACGGCTGTGCCCATCGCGGGTGGCACCGATGTCATGGTCGAGATCAACTTCGACCACCGGCGGCCGGAGTACCTGCTGGACCTGAACCGCATCGAGCTGCTCCGCGAGTGGGAGGTCGGCGAGGAGAACGTCCGGCTGGGCGCCTCCGTCCCGTACACCCAGATCATGGAGCACCTGCGGGCCGAGCTGCCCGGCCTGGCGCTCGCCTCCCACACCGTGGCCTCGCCGCAGATCCGCAACCGCGGCGGTGTCGGCGGCAACCTGGGCACGGCGTCCCCGGCCGGCGACGCGCACCCCGCCCTGCTGGCGGCCGGTGCCGAGGTGGAGGTGGAGTCGGTGCGCGGCTCCCGCTTCATCCCGATCGACGAGTTCTACACGGGCGTGAAGCGCAACGCGCTGCAGCCGGACGAGCTCATCAAGACCGTCCACATCAAGAAGGCCGACGGGCCGCAGCAGTACTCCAAGGTGGGTACCCGGAACGCGATGGTGATCGCGGTGTGCGCGTTCGGTCTGGCGCTGCACCCGGAGACCCGGACCGTTCGGACCGGCATCGGCTCGGCCGCCCCCACGCCCGTACGGGCGAAGGAGGCCGAGGCCTTCCTGAACGCCGCGCTCGAAGAGGGCGGGTTCTGGGAGAGCGGCAAGATCATCACTCCCTCGATCGCCAAGCAGTTCGCGGAGCTCGCCTCCGGGGCCTGCAACCCGATCGACGACGTGCGGGGCACCGCCAAGTACCGCCGCCACGCGGTCGGCATCATGGCCCGCCGCACGCTCGGCTGGACCTGGGAGCAGTACCGCGGCACCGGCCGCACCCTTGAAGGAGCTGCATAACGATGCGCGTGAATTTCACGGTCAACGGACGTCCGCAGGAAGCCGACGACGTCTGGGAGGGCGAGTCCCTCCTCTACGTCCTGCGTGAGCGCCTGGGCCTGCCCGGCTCGAAGAACGCCTGCGAGCAGGGCGAGTGCGGCTCCTGCACGGTCCGCCTGGACGGCGTACCGGTCTGTTCCTGCCTCGTGGCCGCCGGCCAGGTCGAGGGCCGCGAGGTCGTCACCGTCGAGGGCCTCGCCGACTACGCCAAGCAGCGTGCCGAGCACAGCGGCGCGTGCGGCACCGGCGCGTGCGGTTCCTCCGGTACGTCCCTCCAGGAAGCCCAGGGCTGGTCCGCGAAGGGCACCGACTCCCAGACCGGTGAGGGCACCGAGCTCTCCCCGATCCAGCAGGCCTTCATCGACGCGGGCGCCGTGCAGTGCGGCTTCTGCACCCCCGGCCTCCTGGTCGCGGCCGACGAGATGCTGGAGCGCAACCCCTCCCCGTCCGACGAGGACATCCGCGAGGCGCTCTCCGGCAACCTCTGCCGCTGCACCGGTTACGAGAAGATCCTGGACGCCGTCCGCCTCGCGGCCGCCCGTCAGGAACGTCAGGGGATCCAGGAAGGCGCGGTCTGACCATGTCGCAGAACACCCGAGTCGCCGCCGCTCCCGCCGGCACCCCCACCAAGGTCACCCAGGGCTCGCAGACCAAGGGCGGCATCGGCGAGTCGACGCTCCGCCCCGACGGCACCCTCAAGGTCACCGGTGAGTTCGCCTACTCCTCGGACATGTGGCACGAGGACATGCTGTGGGGCCAGATCCTCCGCTCCACGGTCGCGCACGCCGAGATCGTCTCCATCGACACCTCCGAGGCCCTCGCCCAGGCCGGTGTGTACGCCGTCCTCACCTACGAGGACCTGCCCACCGAGGTGAAGAACTACGGCCTGGAGATCCAGGACACCCCGGTCCTCGCCAACGGCCGGGTACGCCACCACGGCGAGCCGGTGGCCCTGGTCGCCGCCGACCACCCCGAGACCGCCCGACGCGCGGCCGCCAAGATCAAGGTCGAATACAAGGAGCTGCCCGTCGTCACCGACGAGGCCTCCGCGACCGCCCCCGACGCACCGCTGCTGCACCCGGGCCGCGACGACCACCACGCCGGTCACGTCCCGCACCCGAACATCGTGCACCGTCAGCCGATCATCCGCGGCAACGCCGACGAGGCCGCCAAGAAGGCCGACGTCATCGTCTCCGGCGAGTACGTCTTCGGCATGCAGGACCAGGCCTTCCTCGGCCCGGAGTCCGGCCTCGCCGTCCCCGCCGAGGACGGCGGCGTCGACCTGTACGTGGCCACCCAGTGGCTGCACTCGGACCTCCGCCAGATCGCCCCCGTCCTCGGCCTGCCCGAGGAGAAGGTCCGGATGACGCTCTCCGGCGTCGGCGGGGCCTTCGGCGGCCGCGAGGACCTGTCGATGCAGATCCACGCCTGCCTGCTCGCGCTCCGCACCGGCAAGCCGGTCAAGATCGTTTACAACCGGTTCGAGTCCTTCTTCGGCCATGTGCACCGTCACCCGGCGAAGCTCTGGTACGAGCACGGCGCCACCAAGGACGGCAAGATCACGCACATGAAGTGCCGGATCGTGCTGGACGGCGGCGCCTACGCCTCGGCCTCCCCGGCCGTCGTCGGCAACGCCTCCTCGCTCGCCGTCGGCCCGTACGTGATCGACGACGTCGACATCGAGGCCGTGGCGCTCTACACCAACAACCCGCCCTGCGGCGCCATGCGCGGCTTCGGCGCGGTCCAGGCGTGCTTCGCGTACGAGGCCCAGATGGACAAGCTCGCCAAGAAGCTCGGCATGGACCCGGTGGAGTTCCGCCAGCTCAACGCCATGGAGCAGGGCACCCTGATGCCGACCGGCCAGCCGGTCGACTCGCCCGCCCCGGTCGCCGAGCTGCTGCGCCGTATCAAGGCCCGCCCGCTGCCGCCCGAGCGCCAGTGGGAGTCCACCGAGGGCGCCGACGTCCGCGCGCTGCCGGGCGGTCTGTCCAACACCACGCACGGCGAAGGCGTCGTACGAGGCGTCGGCTACGCGGTCGGCATCAAGAACGTCGGCTTCTCCGAGGGCTTCGACGACTACTCCACCGCCAAGGTGCGCATGGAGGTCATCAACGGTGAGGCGGTCGCGACCGTCCACACCGCGATGGCGGAGGTCGGCCAGGGCGGTATCACCGTCCACGCGCAGATCGCCCGCACCGAGCTGGGCGTCACCCAGGTGACGATCAACCCGGCCGACACGCAGGTCGGCTCGGCCGGCTCCACCTCCGCCTCCCGCCAGACCTACGTCACCGGCGGCGCGGTCAAGAACTCCTGTGAGCTCGTCCGCGAGAAGGTCCTGGAGATCGGCCGCCGCAAGCTCGGCACGTACCACCCCGCCTGGGCCACCGCCGAGCTGCTGCTCGAGGCCGGCAAGGTCGTCACCGACGGCGGCGAGGTCCTCGCCGACCTGGTGGACGTCCTGGAGGACGAGGTCGTCGAGATCGAGGCCGAGTGGCGCCACCGCCCCACCGAGGCCTTCGACCTGCGCACCGGCCAGGGCAACGGCCACGTCCAGTACTCGTTCGCCGCACACCGCGCGGTCGTCGAGGTGGACACCGAACTCGGTCTGGTCAAGGTCATCGAACTGGCCTGCGCCCAGGACGTCGGCAAGGCCCTCAACCCGCTGTCCGTCATCGGCCAGATCCAGGGTGGTACCACCCAGGGCCTGGGCGTGGCGGTCATGGAGGAGATCATCGTCGACCCGAAGACCGCGAAGGTGCGCAACCCCTCCTTCACGGACTACCTGATCCCCACCATCCTCGACACCCCGACCATCCCGGTCGACGTGCTCGAACTCGCCGATGACCACGCGCCCTACGGCCTGCGCGGCATAGGAGAGGCCCCGACCCTGTCGTCCACCCCGGCCGTCCTCGCGGCGATCCGGAACGCGACGGGTCTGGAGCTCAACAAGACGCCGGTACGCCCCGAGCACCTCACCGGCACCCTGTAAGCCCTCCGGGCGGTGCGCGCCTCCCGGGAACGTCACACTTCCACCGCTCGCACCGCCCGGAGCATCCCCCCACTCGTCCCCACACACCCCCCATCCCCCCACCGCAGTACCGCTCCACACGCATCACCCCGTTCGTCTCGGGCCGTCCCCCGGGTCGTGCAGCCCACGCAGCATCCCAAATCCCGCAGTCTTTGCCCCCGGGCATGCGGGTGCCCCTTTGAACCTTGGGAGTAGGCACCATGACCCAGTCGTCAGTGGAGCCGAAGACCGTCGCCGAAGACGCGGGACCCGGTTCCCGCGTCCCCGCCGGACGGTCTTGGCTCGACCGGTACTTTCACATAACTCACAGAGGATCCACGGTCGCGCAGGAAGTGCGCGGCGGCGTCACGACCTTCATGGCCATGGCGTACATCCTCCTGCTCAACCCGCTGCTGCTCAGTGGCGCGGACGCGGCCGGAGACAAGCTCAGCCAGCCGGCCCTCATCACCGCCACCGCTCTCGCCGCAGCGGTCACCACTCTGGCGATGGGTTTCATCGGTAAGGTCCCGCTCGCCCTCGCGGCGGGCCTGAGTGTCGCGGGCGTCATCTCCACGCAGGTCGCCCCGGACATGACCTGGCCGCAGGCCATGGGCATGTGTGTCATCTACGGCGCCGTGATCTGCCTCCTGGTGGTCACCGGTGTCCGCGAGATCATCATGAACGCCATCCCGCTGGCGCTGAAGCACGGCATCACGATGGGCATCGGCCTCTTCATCGCGATCATCGGCTTCGTCAAGGCCGGCTTCGTCGGCCCGAGCGAGGTCGGCGGCCCCGTCACCCTCGGGGTCGGCGGTTCGCTCAGCGGCTGGCCGGTGGCGCTCTTCTGCTTCACCCTGTTGCTGATCTTCATGCTCCAGGCGCGCAAGATCCCCGGCGCGATCCTGATCGGCATCGTCGTCGGCACCGTCATCTCGGTCACCGCCACCGCCACCGGCCTGATCAAGGAATCGGCGTGGGGCGGTACGGCGCCGATCCTGCACGGCAGCCCCGTCTCCATGCCGGACTTCTCGCTCCTCGGCATGGTCGAGTTCGGCGGCTGGGAGGACCTCGGCTACACCACGGTCTCGATGATCGTCTTCACCCTGGTGCTGGCCGGCTTCTTCGACGCCATGGCGACGATCATCGCCGTGGGCCAGGAGGCCAAACTCGCCGACGCCCAGGGCCGTATGCCCGGCCTGAGCAAGGCACTGTTCATCGACGGCGCCGGCGGCGCGATCGGCGGTGTCTCCGGAGCCTCCGGTCAGACCGTCTTCATCGAGTCCGCCACGGGCGTCGGCGAGGGCGCGCGTACGGGCCTGTCGGCCTCGGTCACCGGCCTGTTCTTCGCCGCGTGCCTGTTCTTCACCCCGGTCACCCAGCTCGTACCCGGCCAGGTGGCGTCCGCCGCCCTGGTCGTCATCGGCGCCATGATGCTGCAGAACGCCCGGCACGTGGACTGGACCGACTGGTCCGTCGCCGTCCCCGTCTTCCTGACGGTCGTGCTGATGCCGTTCACGTACACCATCACCACCGGTGTCGGCGCGGGTGTCATCGCGTACTGCGCCATCAAGGCGGCGCAGGGCAAGTGGCGGGAGCCGAGCGTCCTGATGTGGGTGCTCTCCGCGGTGTTCATCTTCTACTTCGCCACGGGTACCGCGCACTGACGGGACCCCCTCACACATCCGCCATCTGTAAGGAGGCCGACATGCTGGACATCGCCGAGGAGCTTCACCGGTGGGTCGAGCAGGGACGTGACTTCGCCGTCGCCACCGTCGTGGCGGTCGGTGGCAGCGCGCCCCGGCAACCGGGCGCCGCACTCGCCGTCGACAGCGAGGGCACGGCGATCGGGTCGGTCTCCGGCGGATGTGTCGAGGGGGCCGTGTACGACCTGTGCCAACAGGCGCTGCGGGACGGCGACACCGTCCTGGAGCGCTTCGGCTACAGCGACGAGGACGCCTTCGCGGTCGGCCTGACCTGCGGCGGCGTCATCGACATCCTCGTCACCCCGGTCCGCGGCGGGGTCTTCCCCGCCGCGCTCGGGGCCGCCGCCGGAGGGGAGGCGGCGGCTCTGGCCCGGATCACCGACGGCCCGGCCGAGCTCATGGGCCGCGCCCTCCTCGTCCGGCCCGACGGCTCCTACGAGGGCGGCCTGGGCGGCCACCCCGAGCTGGACCGCACCGCGGCGGGCGAGGCCCGCGCCATGCTCGACGCCGGACGCACCGGCACGGTGACCATCGGCGAGGACGGCTCGCGCTGCGGGCAGCCGCTCACCCTGCTGGTCGAGTCCAGCGTGCCCGCCCCCCGCATGATCGTCTTCGGGGCGATCGACTTCGCGGCGGCCCTGGTACGGATCGGCAAGTTCCTCGGCTACCACGTCACCGTCTGCGACGCCCGCCCCGTCTTCGCGACGCCCGCCCGCTTCCCCGAGGCGGACGAGGTGGTCGTCCAGTGGCCGCACGAGTACCTGGCCGGCACCGACGTGGACGGCCGCACCGTGCTGTGCGTCCTCACCCACGACGCCAAGTTCGACGTCCCCCTGCTCGAACTGGCCCTCAAGCTTCCCGTCGCGTACATCGGCGCGATGGGCTCCCGACGCACCCACGAGGACCGCAACAAGCGCCTCCGCGAGGTCGGCGTCACGGAACTCGAACTGGCCCGGCTGCGCTCCCCGATCGGCCTCGACCTCGGCGCGCGCACCCCCGAGGAGACCGCCCTGTCGATCGGCGCGGAGATCGTCGCGGGCCGCCGCGGCGGCAGCGGGGTGTCCCTGACCGGCGCCCACACCCCCATCCACCACGACGGCCCCGACGCCGCCCCCGCGGGGCGCATCGGCTCGGTGGCCTGAGCCCCTCACCGCGGGGGGAAGCCCCCGGCCAAGGCGGCGGAAAACCCCCGTGACCTGTCCGTTATCCGGCGACTAGAGTCCGGCTCATGGACATCCGTGATGTGCCCGAGGCCCATGTGGACCGGGCCATGGAGCTCGTGTACCTGGTCTTCCACGACAACCCGGACGAGGAGAAGCGCAAGCACCACCGCGAGCTGGTGCTGCAGTGCGAGCGCATCGGCGCCTACGACGGCGACACCCTGGTCGGATTCGTCGCCGCCCACCGCTTCTCCCTCTCCGTACCCGGCGGCGAACTGCCCTGCCCCGGGCTCACGTTCGTCTCCGTCGCGCCCACCCACCGCCGGCGCGGTGTGCTCTCGGCGATGATCGCCGAGCTGTTCCGGCGCGCCGCACGGCTGGGCCGGCCGCTGGCCGCGCTCTGGGCGTCCGAGGACGCCATCTACGGCCGCTTCGGCTTCGGCCCCGCCACGGAGGGCCAGAGCGTCGAGATCGACTCGCGTCGCCCGCTCGCGCTGCGCATCGCGCCCGACGAGCGGCCCCTGCGGTTGATCGACCCGGCGGACGCCCCCGCGGTCGTCGGGCCGTACCTCGACGCCACCCGCGCCGCCCGCGCCGGCCGGATCGCCCGCGACGCGGAGCGCTGGAGCGGCGAGTGGCTGGTGGAGGAGGACGAGGAGGACGACGAACTGTCCCCGCCCCGGATCGTCGCCCTCGGCGATGACGATCAGCACATCGCCGGATACGCCGTCTACCGCACCAAGCCCGGCAACGACGACACCGGCACACCCGGCGTGGTCCGGGTCGACGAGCTGGAGGCGGACGACGCCGCCGCGGCCGCCGCCCTGTGGCGGTACGTGGCCTCCATCGACCTCACCGGCACGGTCCGCGCCTGGGGCCGCCCGCCGGACGACCCGCTGACGCTGTTCGCCGCCGACCGCGACCAGGTACGGATCACGGGCCGCTACCCCGGCCTGTGGGTCCGGCTGGTCGACGTCCGGGCGGCGCTCACCGGCCGCGCCTGGACCGCGCCCGTCGACGTCGTCCTGGAGGTCCGCGACGAGCGCATCGCGGCCAACACCGGCCGCTTCCGCCTCACCGCCGGCCCGCACCCCTGCTCGTACGAGCCGACCCGCGACGCCCCCGACCTCACCTTCGACGTCCGGGACCTGGCGGCCTGCTACCTGGGCGGCACGGAGGTGCGGCAGCTGGTCCGCGCGGGCCTCGTGGCGGAACACACCGAGGGCGCCGCGGCCCGGCTGGACGCGGCCCTGCGCACGGACCTGCTGCCGAACACGGGTGACGAGTTCTGACCCCCCGAGCAGTGCCCGCGGAGCGGTTCAAGCCGAGGGCGTCGGGAACTCGCCACATCCCCGGCGCAGGCCCGGCGGACCGGTGCGCGGAGCCCGCACAGCCGGGATGATGGTGCGTCCCGCGCAGTCCCCGCTGGATGCGATCGGAAAGGTGGTTTCCGTTGCGCACTGTCGGAGTGGAAGAGGAACTCCTCCTGGTGGACCCGCGGACGGGTGAGCCGCGCGCCCTGTCCACCGCGGTGCTGGCCGTCGCGGCCAGGGAGAGCCGGGGCAGGACCCACGCCTTCACCAAGGAGCTGCAGGGCCAGCAGCTTGAGTTCGCCACGCACCCGCAGACCGGCATGAAGGAGCTGGGCGCGGAGATAGAACGCTGGCGCGCCGAGGCCGCACGGCACGCGGCGCAGGCCGGGGCGGCGGTGGTGGCGCTCGCCACATCTCCGCTGCCCGCCGGCCCGGCCCTCACCGAGGGCAAGCGGTACCGCTGGATTCAGGAACACTTCGGCCTCACGGCCCTGGAACAGCTCACCTGCGGCTGCCACGTCCATGTGTCGGTGGAGTCCGACGAGGAGGGCGTCGGTGTCCTGGACCGGATCCGGCCGTGGCTGTCGGTCCTGCTCGCACTGAGTGCCAACTCCCCGTTCTGGCAGGGCCACGACAGCGGATACAACAGCTACCGCAGCCGGGTGTGGGGCCGCTGGCCCTCGGCCGGCCCCGTGGAGGTCTTCGGATCGGCGCGCCGTTACCACCAGCAGGTGCGCGACCTGATCGGCACCGGGGTCCTCCGCGACGAGGGCATGATCTACTTCGACGCCCGGCTCTCCCGTCACTATCCGACCGTCGAGGTCCGCGCCGCCGACGTATGTCTCGACGCGTCCACCACCACCCTCCTCGCCACCCTGACCCGTGGCCTGGTGGACACCGCGGCCCGTGAGTGGCGCGAGGGTGAACCACCTGCCCGTCACGGCGTCGGCCTGCTGCGCGCCGCGGCCTGGCGGGCCGGCCGCTCCGGCCTGGACGACGAGCTGATCCACCCGCTCACCATGCGCCCCGCCCCCGCCGACCGGGTCGTGTACGCCCTGCTCGGCCATGTCGAGCAGGCCCTCGACGAGAACGGCGACCTGGCCCACGCCCGCCAGAGCCTCGCCGAACTGCTCAGTGGCGGAAACGGCGCCCGCGTCCAGCGCATGCTGCTGCGCCGCACCGGGAGCCTGAGCGAGGTCGTCGCCGGCTGTGTGCGCCGCACCCAGGAGGGGCGGTACGCCGAGGACGTCCCCTACCCGTGACGGCCGCCCGGCCGACGGTGCGCGCCCCGCCGTTCGTGGTTCCTCGCGTCCGGGCCGCCCGGCCGATGGTGCGCGCCCCGCCGTTCGTGGTTCCTCGCGTCCGGGCCTCATGTTCGCGGCCCCTCGCCTGGAACGCCGTACCCGTGGGTACCCGTGGATCCCCTACAGGCGAAGGGAGCCGGTGTGGCGATCGAGAAGCGGGCCTTCGACATCGCGCGCCGTCTCGCCCGGCGGCGCTCCGCCCCCGCCCTCCACCCGCAGGGCCTGACCTGTACGGGCGTGCTGGACGTGCCCGGCGCCGGCGGCGACGCCGCACCGTTGGGCGTGCCGCTGCTCGACCGGCCGGGCCGGTACGAGGTGACCGTCCGGTGGTCGCGGGCGGCGGGGCTGCCGCCGCGGTGGCCGGACGGCCTGGGCCTGGCGGTGTGCGTCGAGGACGCGGGAGGGCCGGGCGTCCCGCTGGACCTGCTGCTGACCTCCAGCGGCACGGGCCGGCTGGGCCGCCATGTGCCCCGCCCCCGGCGCGACGCCCTGGCCGGGCCGTACTCCACTCTCCTGGCGTACCGGGTGGGCGACCGGGACCGGGTGATCCTGGCCGTCCCTGCCAGGACCCGCCACGCACGCGTCGGCCGCCGCCGGGTGCGCGGTGAACCGGTCGCGCTGCGCCGGGCACTGGACCGCGGCCCCATCCGCCTCGAGCTGCGCGCCGCCGCACCCGACGAACCCTGGCGGACTTTCGCGGTCCTGACCGCCGAGACCCCGGAGCCGTATCCGGAAGCCGCGACGCCCACCTACGACCCGTACCTCCACAGCCTTCCCGGGCTGCGCCCCACCCACCGGCTGCACGGCCTGCGCGCCGCCGCCTACAGCGGATCCCGCCACGGCCGCCAAGCGGTACCTATGGTTCCGCATGAATCGCCGGTCCGTGGGAAGGTGCCGGGGCGCCGGGACCGCCCCGGCGCCCCGTAGTCACCCGCGCCCCAGGAGTAACCCGTGTTCCCGCGCCACACCCTGCCCGGCTCGCCGATATACGACCAGCTCGTCGAGGAGCACGGAGACGTGCTCGACGAGGCGAGAAGGCTCGCCGAACGCACCCACCAGGAGGCCGAGCGGGTCCTGGCCTGGGACCTGGCCGCCTTCGGGGCGGACCAGCCGGAACAGCCCTGACCGCCGCCCGGTGCCGAACCGCCCGGAATGCCGGGATGTGTGACCTGATCCAGGCTGGATACGCGATCAGGCATACGAGAGCAGGAGCAGCACACGGGAGCCACGCCATGGGAACCGAAGACGCGATGGGCGACAACGTCTACCAGCCGGACGACGCCGAAGGCCGGGAGGATGACGGCATCCTCGACCCCGAGGACACCCTCTCCGACCGGGAGGCCGACCCCTACGACGAAGGGTGGTCCCCACCCGAACGGCCGCTCGCCGTCAACCACGTCGGCACCACGGCACGTGAGCAGCACGAGGGCGAGACCCTCGACCAGCGGCTCGCCGAGGAGGTGCCCGACCCGGCCCTGGGGGAGCCCGACGACTCCAACGGCATCGGCGACCTCCCGGGCGGCGACGGCGAGCCCATCGACGACCAGGTCGGCCGTGACCGCTCCGGCCGGCTCGTCGCCCCCGACGAAGGGGTGCGGACGGACGACGAGAAGGACGTCGTCGCCCGGGACGTCGGAATCGCCGGAGCCGCGGCGTCCGCCGAGGAGGCCGCCATGCACACGGTGCCCGACGAGGCCGACGAGACCCTCTGATGAGCGCCGCGCACCAGCCACCGGAGCCGCCCCCGCACCCCCGCCACGCCGCCGACACCCGGTCGCGCATCGCCCTCCGGGTGAACGGGGAGTCCCACGATCTCACCGTCGACCACCGGACCACCCTGCTGGACGTCCTGCGTGAGCGTCTCGGCCTGACCGGGGCCAAGAAGGGCTGCGACCACGGGCAGTGCGGGGCGTGCACCGTGCTCGTGGACGGGCGGCGCGCCAACAGCTGCCTGCTCCTCGCTGTCGCCCAGGACGGAGCCGAGGTCATCACCGTGGAGGGCCTGGCGGCGGGCGGTGAGCTGCACCCCCTCCAGCAGGCATTCCTCGACCGGGACGCCTTCCAGTGCGGCTACTGCACCCCCGGCCAGCTCTGTTCGGCCGTCGGTGTGTTCGCCGAGGCCGCCGCCGGGCACCCCTCCCACGTCACCGACCCCGCCCGGCCGTCCGGCCAGGGCCCCGTGGAACTCACGCCCGCCGAGATCCGCGAACGGCTGAGCGGCAACCTCTGCCGCTGCGGTGCCTACCCGAACGTCGTCGCCGCCGTGGAGGACGTGACCCGGTGAAGCCCTACGCCTACGTACGCGCCGCAAGCGTCGAGGAGGCCGCCGCCGCCCACGCGGCCCGCCCCGGCGCCCGCTACCTCGCCGGCGGCACCAACCTCGTCGACCTGATGAAGCACGGGGTCGAGACCCCCGACGTCCTCGTCGACGTCAGCCGCCTGCCACTCGACACCGTCGAGGAACTGCCCGACGGGGGCCTGCGCATCGGCGCGACCGTACGCAACAGCGACCTCGCCGCCCACCCCCTCGTACGCGACCGGTATCCCGTCCTGTCGGAGGCACTGCTCGCCGGGGCGTCCGGCCAGCTCCGCAACATCGCCACCACCGGCGGCAACCTGCTCCAGCGAACCCGGTGCCCCTACTTCCAGGACACCGCCAAGCCCTGCAACAAGCGCGAGCCCGGCACCGGCTGCGGCGCCCGCGACGGGATCCACCGCGACCACGCCGTGCTCGGCCACTCCCCGCACTGCATCGCCACGCACCCCTCCGACATGGCCGTGGCCCTCTCCGCCCTCGACGCCACCGTCGAGCTGCACGGCCCGGACGGCGAACGGACCGTGCCGGTGACCGAGTTCCACCGGCTGCCCGGCGACCACCCGGAGCGGGACACCGTGATCCGGCCCGGCGAGCTGATCACCGCGGTCGTCGTGCCGTCCACCGCTGCGGGCCTGCCGTCCGCGTACCGCAAGGCCCGCGACCGCGCCTCGTACGCCTTCGCCCTCGCCTCCGTCGCCGCCGTCCTCGACGTGGCCGAGGACGGGACCGTACGCCACGTGGGCCTGGCGTTCGGCGGCCTCGCCCACCGGCCGTGGCGGGCCCGGCTCACCGAGACCGCGCTGCTCGGCACCGCACCCACCGAGCACCACATCACCCACGCGGTGGACGCCGAACTCGGACTGGCGCAACCGCTGCGGGACAACGCCTTCAAGGTGCCGCTCGCCCACAACCTGGCCTGCCGCGTCCTGACCGAACTGGCCGCCCGCCCCTGAACCGGAAGACCACGATGCACTCCACCCGGACCCGGACCCGTATCCCGCCCGCGCCCGCCCCCGCCCTGGGCGCCGCCGCCGAGCGCCTCGAAGGGCGCGACAAGGTGACCGGAGCCGCCCACTACGCCACCGAGCTGGCCCACACCCCGCCCGACTGCGCCTACGCCTGGCCCGTCCCCGCGACCATCGCCCGGGGCCGGGTCACCGCCGTCGACACGGCCGCCGCCCTCGCCCTCCCGGGCACCCTCGCCGTCCTCACCCCGGACACGGCACCCCGCCTCGGTGAGGCCGACGACCCGACGCTGGCCGTACTGCAGAACGACGCCGTGCCGCACCGCGGCTGGTACGTCGCCCTCGCCGTGGCGGAGACGCTGGAGGACGCCCGGGCCGCGGCGGCGGCCGTCCGCGTCACCTACGCCGGCGAACCGCACGACGTCACCCTCACCGAGGACGCCCCCGGCGCCTACCGCCCCGACACCGCCAACGGCGGCGAGCCCGCCCGCCGCGAGCGCGGTGACGCCGAGGCGGCCTTCGCCGCCGCGCCCGTACGCGTGGACGCCACGTACCGGCTCCCACCACTGCACAACCACCCGATGGAGCCGCACGCCGCCTACGCCCGGTGGGACGGCGAAGGCGCCGGGGCCCACCTGACGGTGTACGACTCCAGCCAGGGCGCGAATCCGGTGCGCGCCGTCCTCGCCGCCCTCTTCCGCCTCCCCAAGGACCGGGTCACGGTGGTCTCCGAGCACGTCGGCGGCGGGTTCGGCGCCAAGGGCACACCCCGCCCGCACGTCGTGCTCGCCGCGATGGCCGCCCGCCACACCGGCCGCCCCGTGAAACTCGCCCTGCCCCGGGGCCACCTCGCGGCCGTCGTCGGGCACCGCGCGCCGACCATCCAGCGCGTCCGGCTCGGCGCCGAGCCGGACGGCACCCTCATCAGCGTCTGCCACGAGGTCACCACCCAGACCTCACGCGTCAAGGAGTTCGTCGAACAGGCCGGCGTCCCCGCCCGCGTCATGTACGCCTCGCCGCACAGCCTCACCGACCACCATGTCGTCCCCCTCGACGTCCCGAGCCCTTCCTGGATGCGCGCCCCGGGCGAGGCGAGCGGCATGTACGCGCTGGAGTCGGCGATGGACGAACTCGCCGGCACCCTCGGCATCGACCCCGTCGAGCTGCGCGTACGCAACGAGCCCGCCACCGAACCGGACAGCGGCCTGCCCTTCAGCAGCCGCAACCTCGTCGCCTGCCTCCGCGAGGGCGCCCGCCGCTTCGGCTGGTCCGACCGCGACCCGCGCCCCGCCGTGCGCCGCGAGGGCCACTTCCTCACCGGCACCGGAGTCGCCGCCGCCACCTACCCCGTGCTGGTCTCCCCGTCCACGGCCACCGTCACCGCGCTCCACGACGGCGGTTATGAGGTACGCGTCAACGCCACCGACATCGGCACCGGCGCCCGGACCGTCCTCGCCCAGATCGCCGCCGACACGCTGGGTGTCGCCCTCGGCTCCGTGACCATCGGCATCGGCAGCACCCGCCTCCCGCGCGCTCCCCTCGCGGGCGGCTCGTCCGGCACCGCCTCCTGGGGCTGGGCCGTGCATCAGGCGTCCGTCCGCCTGGCCGAGCGGCTGGCCGGACACGTGGGTCCACTGCCCGTCGAGGGCCTGTCCGCCTCCGCCGACACCACCGAGGAGGCCCAGCGGACGCCGCCCTTCGCCCGGCACGCCTTCGGCGCCCACTTCGCGGAGGTCCAGGTCGACACCGGCACCGGAGAGGTACGGGTGCGGCGGCTGCTCGGCGTGTACGCCGCCGGGCGGATTCTCAACCCGCGCACCGCCCGCTCCCAGTTCATCGGCGCCATGACCATGGGCCTGGGCATGGCCCTGACCGAGCACAGCACCCTGGACCCGGCCTTCGGCGACTTCGCCGAGCGGGACCTCGCCTCGTACCACGTACCGAGCAATGCCGACGTGCCGGACATCGACGCCCACTGGGTCGACGAGGACGATCCCCACCTCAACCCGATGGGCAGCAAGGGCATCGGCGAGATCGGCATCGTCGGCACCCCGGCCGCCATCGGCAACGCCCTCCACCACGCCACCGGTGTCCGCTTCAGGGAGCTGCCGCTGACCCCCGACCGGGTGCTGACGGCCCTGTCGTAGCCCGTAGGGTGGGTGACCGTGCCGCCGTCCTCCCAGCCCGTCACGGACTTCCGTCCCGTGCTCGACCGCATCGCCGCCGACATCGCCGCCACCCCCGGCCGCGGCCGCCCCGCCGACTACATCCCCCTGCTCGCCGAGGCCGACCCCAACCGCTTCGGCATGGCCGTCGCCGAGCTGGACGGCACCGTGTACGGGGTGGGGGACTGGCAGCAGCCGTTCTCGGCCCAGTCCATCACCAAGGTCTTCACCCTCGCCCTCGTCCTGGCGATGGACGGCGAAGCGCTGTGGGAGGGCGTCGGGCGCGAGCCGTCCGGCAACCCGTTCAACTCGCTGGTGCAGCTCGAGTACGAGAACGGCATCCCCCGCAACCCGTTCATCAACGCGGGCGCCCTCGTCGTCACCGACCGCCTCCAGGCCCTGACCGGCGACGCCTCCGGCAGCCTGCTGGACTTCCTCCGTGCCGAGAGCGGCAACCCCGCCCTGGCCTTCGACGAGAAGGTCGCCGCCTCCGAGACCGCCCACGGCGATCGCAACGCCGCCCTCGCCCACTTCATGGCCTCGTACGGCAACATCACCAGCCCGGTGCCCGCCCTGCTCGACCAGTACTTCCGCCAGTGCTCGGTGGAGGCGTCCTGCGCCGACCTGGCCCTGGCCGCCGGTTTCCTCGCCCGGCACGGCATACGGGCCGACGGCTCCACGCTGCTCACCCGCAGCCAGGCCAAACAGATCAACGCGGTGATGCTGACGTGCGGGACGTACGACGCGGCGGGCGACTTCGCCTACCGCGTCGGCCTGCCCGGCAAGAGCGGCGTCGGCGGCGGCATCATCGCCGTCGTCCCCGGCCGCTGCACCCTGTGCGTATGGAGCCCGGGCCTGGACCGGCGCGGCAACTCGGTGGCCGGAGTGGCCGCCCTGGACCGCTTCACGACGCTCACCGGACTCTCGGTGTTCTGATCACCCCACGGCGATCCGGGCGAAGCGGCCCGCGACCGCCAGGTCCGCCTCGATGCGGTCGGCCGCCGACCGCAGCTCCGGCAGCAGCTCGTCCACGCACTGCGCGGCGGTGCGGCGGACACGGTGCATGGCGACGTTGACCGCCGCGACCACCGTTCCGGCGCGGTCGCGGACCGGTACGGCGAGGGAGCGCAGCCCCTCCTCCAGTTCCTCGTCGACCAGGGCGTACCCGGAACGCGCGACCGACTCCAGGATCCCGGCGAGCCGGTCGGGGTCGGTGACGGTGTGCGGGGTGAGCGGGAGAAGCCCGGTGCGGGCCAGCCGCTCGGCGCGCTCCCGCGGTGACAGCGCGGCCAGCATCACCCGGCCCATCGAGGTCGCGTAGGCGGGGAAGCGCGTCCCTACGGTGATGTTGACGCTCATGATGCGGCTGGTCGCGACGCGGGCGGTGTACTGGATGTCGTTGCCCGCCAGCACCGCCAGCGACGCCGAGTCGTGCACCCGCGTGGCCAGTGCCGCCAGGTGGGGCGCCGCGATGGCCGACAGGGTGACACGGGACAGCGGGGGATACCCGAGGTCCAGGACGCGCGGGGTGAGCCGGAACGTCCGCTCGTGCGCCGTGACGTACCCGAGGTGCTCCCATGTGATCAGTGCGCGCCGCGCGGTGGCGCGGGCCAGGCCCGTCGCCTCCGCGACCGCGGTGAGCGTCAGGGCGTCCCGCCCCTCGCCGAACGCCGGCAGCACGGTGAGCCCCCGGGCCAGCGACTCGATGAAGCCGCGGCCCAGTTCCCGCTTGGACGCGGCCGTCCGGGCCGCCGGCCCGTCGGGCGCGGCGGCCGGGGCGGGCGGCCGGGCCTCGCTCAGGTCCCGTTCCATGTCGTCGGCGGCCGCGCGCAGCCGGGGCAGCGCCGCGTCCCGCAGCGACGCCGCGCTGTGGCGGCTGGTGTGGCTCACCACGCTCACGGCGCACGCCACCCGCCCGTCGGGCGCGTGGACCGGTACGGCGAGGGAGACCAGGCCCGGCTCGATGCCCTGGTCGTCGAGCGCCCAGCCACGCTCCCGCGCCTCGGCGGCCAGCCGCTCGAACCCCTCGCCGTACGGCCGGGCCGGCGGCGGTACGGCGGGGAAGCCCCGGCCGTCAGGGTCGGCGGTGCGGCGCCGGTGCCACCGCGTCCACTCCGGCTGCGTCCAGTGGGCGGCGAACAGCGGCCCCGGGCCGGTGCGTTCGGCGGGCAGCAGGTCGCCGATACGGAAGCTGAGGGACATGGCGCGGCGCCGGGTCGCCTGGTGGATGAAGCGGATGCCGTCCCGGTCGGGGACCGCGAGGGACACCGACTCGTCCAGCTCGTCGGCGAGGTGCTCGGCGCGGGCGCCGAGCAGGTCGGGGAGGCGGATCGCGGCCAGGTAGGCGTTGCCAAGCTCCATCAGGCGCGGGGCGAGGGTGACGTCACGGCCGTCGAGGCGGACGTACCCCATGCGCGCGAGCGTGGCGGTGACCCGGTCGACGGTGGCGCGGGCGAGGCCGGTGGCCCGCTCCAGCTCGCTCGGGCTGAGCGTCCCGGCGGCGTCGGTGAGCGCGCGCAGGACGGTGATGCCCCGCATCAGGGGGGCGACGGCCTCGGGAGGCGTGTCCACGGAAGTGGGGGCAGGCATCGGGTCTCCGTCGGTCGGTCTCCGTCGGTCGGCGAGGAACTCGGGCGTGACGGCGTGCGGCACCGGCGCGCACTCACCCCGCCCATGTGTGAAGGTTACTTCACTGTGCGAACCACCCGTCGGGGGGAGTCCGGTCGGCAATGGCCAATACGGGTGACGTATGCAGCGCTGTACGGGTGCAAAGCGGGCGGCGCCGGGGCGTGACTGCGTAGCGTTCCGGAGGGCGGTAAGGGGGCACTTTGCCGCGCGTCCTGCCCGTGCGTGTGCGATGACGAGGATTCGTATGGTGACAACGACGGAGCCGGTCGCCCCGGTACCGGTGGCGGGACGCGGCCGCGGCCGCGTCGTGGTCGAATGGCTGACCACGACGGATCACAAGAAGATCGGACACCTCTACCTGGTCACGTCGTTCGCGTTCTTCCTCTTCGCCGGCGCGCTCGCCATGCTGATGCGCGCCGAACTCGCCCGTCCGGGCCTCCAGTTGATCTCCGCCGAGCAGTACAACCAGGCGTTCACGCTGCACGGCACCGTGATGCTGCTGCTGTTCGCCACGCCCACCTTCGCGGGCTTCGCCAACGCCGTCATGCCCTTGCAGATCGGCTCCCCGGACGTGGCTTTCCCACGGCTCAACATGTTCTCGTACTGGCTGTTCCTCTTCGGCGGCCTCATCGTCGTCGCCGGCCTGCTGACCCCCGACGGAAGCGCCGACTACGGCTGGACGGCCTACGCGCCCCTCAACCGGCTCGAACGCACCCCGAGCATCGGCGCCGACATGTGGATCATGGGGCTCGCGCTCTCCGGATTCGGCACGATCCTCGGCGCGGTCAACTTCATCACCACCATCATCGGTATGCGCGCACCCGGTATGACGATGTTCCGCATGCCCGTCTTCACCTGGAACGTCCTGCTCACCTCCGTTCTGGTGCTGCTGGCCTTCCCGGTGCTCGCCGCCGCGCTCCTCTGCCTGGAGTCCGACCGCCGCTTCGGCTCCCACGTCTTCGACGGCGCCAACGGCGGAGCCCTCCTGTGGCAGCACCTCTTCTGGTTCTTCGGCCACCCCGAGGTGTACATCCTGGCGCTGCCGTTCTTCGGAGTGGTGACCGAAATCCTCCCCGTCTTCTCCCGCAAGCCGCTGTTCGGCTACATCGGACTGATCGGCGCCACCATCGCCATCACCGGCCTGTCCGTCGTGGTGTGGGCGCACCACATGTTCGCCACCGGCGCGGTGCTCCTGCCGTTCTTCTCCCTCCTGAGTTTTCTCATCGCCGTGCCCACCGGTGTGAAGTTCTTCAACTGGATCGGCACGCTGTGGAGAGGCTCCCTCACCTTCGAGACCCCGATGCTGTGGGCCGTCGGATTCCTCGTCACCTTCCTCTTCGGCGGCCTGACCGGCGTCATCCTGGCCTCGCCCCCGATGGACTTCCACGTCACCGACTCGTACTTCGTCGTCGGCCACTTCCACTACGTACTCTTCGGCACCATCGTCTTCGCGATGTTCGCCGGATTCCACTTCTGGTGGCCCAAGATGACCGGCACCATGCTCGACGAGCGCCTCGGGAAGATCCACTTCTGGACCCTGCTCGTCGGCTTCCACCTGACCTTCCTCGTCCAGCACTGGCTGGGCGCCGAAGGCATGCCCCGCAGGTACGCCGACTACCTCGCCGTCGACGGATTCACCGCCCTGAACACCCTGTCGTCACTCGGCTCGTTCCTGCTCGGCCTGTCGACCCTGCCGTTCCTCTACAACGTCTGGAAGACCGCCCGGCACGGCAAGCGCGTCGACGTCGACGACCCATGGGGCTACGGCCGTTCCCTGGAGTGGGCCACCTCCTGCCCGCCGCCCCGCCACAACTTCACGACGCTGCCCCGCATCCGCTCCGAGTCACCCGCCTTCGACCTGCACCACCCCGCCATCGCCGACCTCCAGAAGGCGGACACCGGCGGCCGCCGGGACGTCGTCGAACCCGGCCGCGGCGTCGCGTCACCGCCCGGCCGCCCCGACGAGCGGGGCGAGGGCCACGCCTGAGAGCCGTCAGCCACCGTGCGCGGCGCTCAGCGTCCGCACCACCTCGTCGTCGGTGAGCTGGGCGAAGTCGTCGTACCACTGCCCCACGGCCTCGAAGTGCGGCGGCTGGTACAGGTACACGATCTCGTCCGCCTCCCCGCGCAGGGCCGAGACCGCCTGCCCGGAACACACCGGTACGGCCAGCAGCAGATGAGCCGGGGCGGCGGCCCGCACGGCACGCAGCGCGGCCCGGGCGGTCACACCCGTCGCCAGACCGTCGTCGACGACCACGACGGTCCGCCCACCGAGCACCGGCGCCGGCCGGCCGCCACGGTACAGCTCCTCCCGGCGGCGCAGCTCCGCCCGCTCCGCCTCGACCCGGACGCTCAGCCGCGCGGGCGTGAGATCGAGCACCGCGAGCGCCCGCTCGTCGTAGATCGGCGGCTGGTCCCCGACGAGCGCACCGATCCCGACCTCCGGGTTGTAGGGCGCGCCGATCTTGCGGACGACGAGGACGTCCAGCGGCGCGTGCAGCGCCCCGGCGATCTCGTCCGCCACGGGCACGCCCCCACGCGGCAGCGCCAGTACGACGGGGTCGTCCAGCCGTCCCTGCCGCTGCCGCTCGACAAGACGGGCGGCCAGTTCACGGCCCGCCTCCCTGCGGTCCTGGAAACGCATCGTGCTGCCTCGCTTCCGTCACGTGCACGGGGACCCCGGCCGGCCCCCACGCCGAGTACCCCGCCCCCCGACCGGCGCACACACCCGTACGTGGAGGCGGACGTCCGGTCCCGGCGTGGGGTCCGGCCGCCGGAATTACGCCCTGGAAGTGCCGGCCCTGACGCGGAAGCGGGCCGTCGTCCCGTCCTCGCTCCAGCGCTCCAGGCCCGCCTTCTCCAGGACTCGGACCGACGCCCGGTTCGCCGGCTCGACCGTCGCGCACACCGTGTGCACGCCCGGAGCGGTCAGGGCGTGCGCCACCAGCGCCCGGGTGGCCTCCGAGGCGTAGCCCCGGCCCCGCCGGGAGGCGACGACGCCGTAACCGACCTCCAGTACACCGTCGTTCGGCGGCCAGAACAGGCCGATGGAGCCGACGACCAGGCCGCCGGCCCGCTCGATGATCAGGCGCTGGCCGTACACGCCGAGGCTCCCGGGACGCTCGCCGATGAAGCCGGCGATGACGCGGTCGCCCTCGGCGGGGAAGTCCTCCGCCCAGTGGGGGAGGCGGGTGCCGTCGAGCACGGCGGTGAGGTCACCGGCCGGCCACGTCCGCAGCACGAGACGGTCGGTGATCAGATCGATGGGGAAGGAACCGGTGGGGGAACCGGTGGGGAAAGCAGACACGCGACACTCCTGGTCATGGTGAGGTGACCGGGTGGCGTTCCCGCCGGCTGTCGCCGTACGCCGACCCGGACGTGGGCATGCTGATGAAGCGCCTGGCGGGCCATATTCATCAACCTCCCTCGTCGGAGCCGGTTGATCGATGATCTTACAAGGAGGGCCTGTCGGTCGGGACGCCGTCTCCCATCGGTTTTCGCCTTGCCCGGCCTCCTCGTCGGCGAGCCGCCGATCCGGACCACTCGTCAGCGGTCTGTTCCTCCCCGAAAGGCGTCGTCATCTTCCGGCGGCGGGCAGCCGGTGCCACCAGTGACCGCATCCGCCGGAGCAGAAGCGGTCGCGGCGCCGCTCGTCCGCGACCGCGAGCACCGCGACCAGCAGCCGGAACGCCTTACGGCGTTCATCGACGGGGGTAAGGCCGGCGATCTTCCCCAGTTGCTGATCGATCGGGCCGCGGGTGATCAGAACCGCAGGCGTGTGCGTCGAACGCAGCCCGGCACGGCGGATGCTCTCCGGTCCGTCTTCGGTGACGGCGCGGGCCTGTACGCAGTGATGGCGCAGGAACAGGAGTACCTCGGACTGCTCCTCCTGGCCGAGGGTGTCGAACCACTCGACGCCCTGAGACATCGGGCGCAGGCCTTGGGCGAGTTCGTTGAGGATGATGTCTCGCTTGGTCATGGTCGGATCCCGCTGTCCGGAGGGGTGAAGGCCTCAGCGGTCTCGTCGGCGAAGGCGCAAGCCTGCCAGACAGCCCGTCGGCAGTCCTGCGGGTCGAGGGCCGCCACGGCCCGGGCTTCGAGCCACCGGTCCCAGGGACCGCCCGGGGCGAGGAACCGCGACGCGGACTCGCAGCCGAGCACGTCATCGAGATACAGGAGCGTCCCCAGGGCGATGGCCTGGTCGTAGTCCAGGTCGGGACGCGACAAGTAGTGATCAAGGTAGGCGCTGAGCAGCTCGGCATCCGCTGCGGTGCCGAACCTGGCAAGGGCGACGCAGTACGCCACGCCCGCGTACGGACCCTGACTGGCCAGCAGGAGCTGGCCGATGAGGTCGCGGAACTCGGTTCTGCGGGTCACTGCGACCAGCCAGGCGGCCGTCTTGCGCTCGCGCCAGCCACCTTCGAAGAGGACGCCGAGTTCCGTGGGAGTGATCTCGTGGGCAGCCTGCGCCAGATCCCGCACAAACGCGGAGCGCTCGGCCGGACTCAGCCGCTGAAGGCTCCCACCCAACCGGAGGTATCGCCGACCAGGCGTGACGAACCGCCGAACCAAACGCTGCAACTCGGGATCGCTCCGGATATCACGCACAGGCGCATCCTGGCCCAGGGCGAGACGCATGTGCCACAGGTTTG
This sequence comes from Streptomyces sp. NPDC041796, assembly GCF_055590785.1. Taxonomy (NCBI): domain Bacteria; kingdom Bacillati; phylum Actinomycetota; class Actinomycetes; order Kitasatosporales; family Streptomycetaceae; genus Streptomyces; species Streptomyces sp. NPDC041796. Next base: position 26,243 of record NZ_JBVJAH010000004.1, on the reverse strand, counting down.
CCTCCGGGATGTCCGGTCCGTCAGGCGGCTGCCAGGGCCGCGTTCCGGGTGACGGCGGGTGACCGAACGGGACCCGTGGTCGCTCCCCGGACGACACGCCCGCGAACCGCCCGCGGACCGGAATCATGGGTCGAGCGCCGGAGCCGGTTCCGTGGGCTCCGGCGCTCAGGACACGCGCCTCGGCACGTCGAAGCGGGTGAACGCGGAGCGCTTCGGCAGGCGGTAGGTCTCCCGGCCGGTGACCGCGTTGAGGATCGTGGCGTTGCGCACCGCGCCGATGTCCAGGTTCGGGGCGGAGACGCCGTGGCTGTGGATCTCGGCGTTGGCCACGAAGACGCGCCCGCTGACGCCGTCGGCGAGCTCGACCGAGTGGTCCAGCCGCACCCGTGGGCGACCTCGGCCGTCCCGCAGCAGCAGGTCGTCGACCGGCTTCAGGAAGTCGGGCGTCCGGTTGCGGTAGCCCGTCGCCGCCACGACCAGGTCGGTGGTGTGCTCGAAGAGCTCGCCCGTGTCGCGGTGACGGCACGTCAGCACAGCGCGGTCCGAGGCCGCGTCGACGGCCGCCGACTCGACCGTGATGCCGAAGCGCAGCTCCACCTCGGCCGGCCCGGGCTCCAACTGGCGCCGGTAGAGCAGCTCGTGGATCTCGTCCAGGGTGTCGGTGGAGATGCCCTTGTAGAACTGCCACTGCTCCTTCACCAGGCGGTCACGCACCTCCTCGGGCAGGGAGTGGAAGTACCGCATGTACGCCGGGGTCGTCAGCTCGAGGTTCATCCTGGTGTAGTCGAGCGGGGCGAACGACGAGGTGCGGGTCAGCCAGCTCACCGCCGGCCCGCCCTCGATGTTCCGTCCGAGCAGGTCCACCGCGACCTCGGCTCCCGACTGGCCCGAGCCGACGACCGTGACCTTCTGCGCGGCCGCCACGTCCGACGCCCGGTAGAGGTACTCGGACGTGTGCAGCAGCTTGTCCGCCGGCAGCCCCGCCAGGGCGTCCGGGACGTACGGAGCCGTACCGATGCCCAGCACCAGGTGACGGGAGCGCAGCCGCAGCCGTGTGCCGTCGCCGCGTACCGCGTCCACGGTGAAGCGCTCGTCCTCCGCGTCCCACCGCACCTCCTCCGCCCGGTGCGAGAAGCGCACCGACGGCAGTCTCGCCGCCGCCCAGCGCAGGTAGTCCTCGTACTCGCGGCGTGAGGGGAAGAAGTTCTCCCGCACGGTGAACGTGTACAGCCGGTCCATGTCGTGCAGGTACGCCAGGAACGACAGGGGGTGCCAGGGGGCCACGAGGGTGACGAGGTCGGCGAGGAAGTTCACCTGCATCGAGGCGTCGGCGAACATCATCCCCCGGTGCCAGGTGAGGTCGGGCCGCTCCTCCAGGACGACCAGGTCGACGTCGTCGACGGTCGAGGCCAGCGCGGCCAGGCCCAGGTTGAACGGGCCGCAGCCGATGGCCACCACGTCGTGCTCGCTGGTGGGGATCGTTCCGGTCATCGGGGCATGTCCTCCTCGCGGCGCGGGCGGACCAGCAGCGCGGCGGTCTTGTCGGGGAAGGTGACCTTTCCGGCGGGGCGGAAGCCCGCCGCCTCGAACGCCCTGAGCGAGGGCGCGTTGGCCACATCGGGCTCCGCGACCACCCGGGTGCACCGCGGATCGGCGGCCAGCAGGCCCTCCGCGAGGGCGCGCAACAGGGAGCGGCCCAGGCCCTGCCCGGTACGGCCCACCTCGCCGATGGCGATGTGGACGCCCAGGTCGTGCGGGAGCTCGGGGTAGTGGCCGGCGAGCCGGTCCCGGACCACCCGGTACACCTCGACGTACGCGAACGGTGAGCCGTCCAGGTCGATGAGCACCGGCAGGATCGCATCGCCCGCGAGGTGCCCGGCGATCTCCTCGTACCAGCGTGTCCGCGGCCACGCCTGGTGCCAGAAGGCGTCGATGTGCGCCGACTGCATCCAGGCGTGCACCACGTCCAGGTCGGCGCCCTCGGCCCGCGCCACCCGGGCCGTCCAGGGGGCAGGCAGTAAGGGCAGCGGGGGGCCCGGGACGGTGAGTGCGGCCGGCTGTGCCGAGGTCATACGGAGGCCTCCAGGAGCGGGTTCGGGGCGTCGAGGTAGACGGACTGGGCGTCCAGCGGGGCGAGGACCTCGTCGATGCCGTGCAGCCGGGTCAGCAGATTGCCCTTGCACGGCAGGGTGCCGGCCTCCAGCCATCGCCGCGCCAGCCGGTCGCCGTCCGGCCCGGCCCCGGCGAGCGCGGGCAGTGCCGCCCGCAGCCGGCCGGCGAGCACGGCGAGCAGCTCCCGTTCGTCCGCCAGCCCGTCCACGGCGAGGCAGCCGATCACCGACAGCGCCTGGTTGCGCAGCAGGTAGTACGAGAGGCGGTCGTCGACGAGGGCGTCGTCGACCACGGCGAGCGTGGAGGAGCCGGTGCCGAGCCGCTCCAGCAGCCCGGGCAGGTACGAAGTGGCCAGGTAGTAGCCCTGGTTGTCGCGGAAGGTGGAGCCGGTGACGCGGCCCTGGGCGTCGAGGCGGACGAGGGTGTTCTGCTGGTGGGCCTCCAGGCCGATGCCGGTGGCGGCGTACAGGTGCAGCATGGGCACGAGGACGTGGTCGGTGTAGTCGGCCGTCCACTGCTCGGCCGCGCCGGGCCCTTGTGCGGCGACCAGTTCGCCCAGCGCGCTGCGGCCGAGCCCGGGGCGCGGGGCGACCAGCCCCACCAGGCAGCGCAGGTCGGCGATGCCGTCCGGGACCTCGCGCACGGCGACGTCGAGACCCGTCACGTCGGGTCCTTCCGGGCGGCCCGGTTCGTCCACCGCGAGCCAGGCGGGGTCACGGGTGATGGCGAAGCCCGGGTGGGCCAGGAAGGTGCTCCGCGCGTATCCGGCGTCGAGGAGCCGGTTGATCTCCAGTCCGCGGCGCAGCTCCGTACGGGTCGACTCGCGGCGGGAGTTGGTCAGCCGCAGCCCGAGGGAGAGTTTCAGCATCACGTCGGCGTCGGGCCGGTACACGGTCCGCACGCTGGACGTGGGCCACCACTTCGGCCCCAGCTCACCGAGCGGCTTGAGCGCCCCGGAGGCGACCAGCGCCTTGACGCGGGGGCGGTGCAGCAGGTCCCGCGCCTGCCAGGGGTGTGCGGGGACCAGCACCCGCCCGTCGTCCAGGCGCCGTCCGGCCAGGTCGGCCAGGAGGGCCACGGTGTCCCGGCCCGCCAGGGAGGGCGCCTGCTCGACGGCGTCGTGCGAGACGACCGACTCGTCGGCGGCGAACCAGTGCAGCCGGAAGGAGCCGCGCAGTTCGGGCGAGAACGCGGCGGCCTCGTGGTCCGAGATGCCGTCACGGCTCTTGGGCGCCGGGTGGTTCAAGTGGCCCAGCAACAACGCCTGTTCGGCGTCGAGGAAGCCGTCCACGCCGGGCGGCGGCTGTGGGTGTTCGCGCCGGTCCGCGATGAACGTGGCGACCCGGCGTACGGACTCGGCGGTGCGCTCCACCAGGTCGGCGACCTCACCGGCCGGTACCCCGCCGGGGCGGTTGCCGCCGCGTACCGCCGCCTCGGTGGACAGCAGCGCGACCGCCGTCACCGGGTCGGCGGCCGGACCGAGCGGGCCGCCGGGGCCCTCCAGGCGGGCGGGGGCGAACCGGTGCCAGCCGGTGGGGGAGCAGTGGGTGACCTCGGTGACGAGGGCGAGCCCGGTGGTGGGCAGTTCGACCCGGAGCGGGCCGGGCGTGACCGGCGTGCCGGTCTCCCGCAGCCAGCACCTGAGCAGCGCCTCGATGTGGGCGTGCTCGGCGGCGCCGCGGGCGTCCGGCGCGTGCAGCGGGTCCGTGCGGGTGGTGGTTGCCGCCGTGGTGGTGGTGCTCATGCGGCGCCCTCCTCGATGAGTCGTTCACAGGTGCGGCCGGCGGCGAGGACGGTGTCCACGAGGCCGTCGATGTCGTCGGTGGTGGCGGTGGGGTTGAGCAGGGTGAACTTCAGGCACACCCGCTCGGGCGAGCCCGGGCCGTCCGTCGTGGCCTCGGTCCGCCCGATGAGGGCGGTGCCGGACTCCAGCAGCCGTCGGCGCAGGGCCCCGTTGAGCTCGTCGGAGACCTCCGGGTCGTCGGAGCGGTAGCGGAACACCACCGTGGTCAGCCCGGCGGGGGCGACCAGTTCCAGCTCGGGCTCGGCGAGGACGCGCCGCTCGGCGTGGCGGGCGAGGTCGTGGCACGCGTCGACCATCCGGCCCATGCCGGTGCGGCCGTAGGCCAGCAGCGTGGCGGCGGCCTTCACCGCGTCGGGGCGGCGGGTGGTCTGGAGGCTGCGGCCGAGGAGCCCGTCGTACCCGGCCTCGGAGTCGTCGACGGGGTTGAGGTAGGCGACCTCCCGGTCCAGGCAGGTGAACGCGTTCGTGTCGGAGACCAGCAGGACACTGGTCGCGGCGGGCTGCCAGCCGATCTTGTGGAGGTCGAGCGTGACGGAGTCGGCCAGCTCGAGTCCCGCCAGGCGGCCGGCCAGCCGCTCGGAGAACAGCGCGCCGAACCCGTAGGCGGCATCGACGTGCATCCACATGCCGTGCCCGGCGGCGATCCCGGCGATCTCCGGGAGCGGGTCGACGGAGCCGAAGTCCGTGGTCCCGGCGGTGGCGACGACCGCGATCGGCGTGCTGTCCGGTCCGAGCGACTCCAGGGCGGCGGCCAGCGCGTCGGGCCGCATACGGCGCTGCTCGTCGACCGGCACGGGGTGCACGGCGGCCTCGCCCAGCCCGAGGGCCGCGCAGCCGCGGTGGGTGGAGAAGTGGGCCAGCTCGGAGCAGAACACCACCGGGCCCCGCAGCGCCGTGACCCCCTGTTCGCGGGCGTCGACGCCCCGCCGCAGCGCGGCCGCGTCCCGGGCGAGCAGCAGACCCATCAGGTTGGACAGGGACCCACCGGGGGTGAGGACGCCGTCGGCGCGCTCCCCGAGCCCGGCCAGGCGGATCAGTGCGCCGATGAGCCAGCGTTCGACGGCGAGGGCGGAGGCACCGGAGTCGTAGGTGTCCAGCGAGGCGTTACCGGCGCTCGCCAGGGCGTCGGCCGCGACCGCGACCGCCAGCGACGGGGGCTGGAGGTGGGCGGCGGCCCGGGGGTGGGACAGGTCGATGCCGTGCTCGACCAGCACCGTCGTCAGGAGCTGGAGCGCGGCCTTGGTGCCGAGCCCCTCGGCGGGGAGTTCGGCGGGCCCCAGCGCCCGGGAGGCCGCGGCGAGGACGTCGGCGGGGGAGCCCGCCGGGACGGGCCCGTCCGGACGGCGGGCGGTCGACGCGGTGTCGACCACCTCGGTGAGGGTGGCGAGGACCTCGGCGAGCCCGTCGTGGGACCCGGCGAGCAGGGCCGGGGGGAAGGGGGACAGCGCGGGTCGTGTCTCGGTCAGCGGTGTCACGCGCTGTCTCCTCGGTGCTCGGCCAGCGGGTTGGGGTGCGTCCCGTTCGGGTACAGCGCGTGCCGCAGCGCGCGGTCGGTGTACCGGGTGACGACGATCCGGTCGCGGTTCAGTCCGTAGCGGGGGATCTCGGGGGCGAGCAGGTCGTACTCGGCGAACCGTTCCGACAGCTCGGGGAACCGCCGCTGGAAGTCGAGGATCGTCTGCCGGACCAGGCGCCAGAACGTCTTCTCCGGTACGCCGAGCTGCTCGGCGCACAGCGGCGCGAGGTAGCGGAAGTGACCGACGAAGACCTGGTCGACGACGTGCTGCTTGATGACCGACGGGTGTTTGCGGGGCAGCACGTGGTCGTGTCCGTCGGGCTCCGGGCCCCGCTCGGGCACGTCGGTGAACGACACGCACACGTCGTCCACGAAGTCCTTCAGGTAGAGGCGGGCCGGAACGTCGTTCTCGTCGTACCCGATCAGCGTGTTCTGTCCGTGCGGGTTGAAGGTGACGCCGTACCGGTACAGCACGTGCATGATCGGTACGAGCAGGGTGTCGAAGAGGCGCCGCAGCCACTCCTGCGGGTCGAGCCCGGAGGCGCGGACGAGTTCGGCGACGAACGCGTCCCCGTTGTTGTCGACGTGGAGGAGCGAGGCGAAGGTCCGCACCCGCTCGCCGGGGTCCTTGCGTGCCGAGACCGAGTCGCGCCAGATGCAGCCGAGCGTCTCCAGGTGCTGGTAGGGGGTGTCCTCCAGCGTGGTGAGGTAGGGGTGCCGGACGGTCACCGAAGCGACCTCGCCGAGGAACACCGTGCGGCATTCCCCGGTCAGGAACGCGTCGCGCTCCACGAGCCCGCGCAGCCACTGGGTGACGACGGGCGCGCCCATGGTGCAGTGCGGTGGGATCCCGCGCCAGACCAGGGTGTTGAGTATTTTCAGCGGCAGTTTGACGTCGTACCGCTCGGGGGTGGTGACGTTGGCCATCGTCCGGATGGACTGGCCCGGCAGGTACGCGTCGGTGCTCTCGCCCAGCGGGACGATGCGGCGCTGCGCCACGTCGGCGGCGTGCAGGATCTGCACGGCGTGGTCCCACTGCCAGGGGTGCACCGGCATCCAGACGTAGCCCTCGGGGTCGACACCGGCCTCCTGGAGGACGCCGGTGAACCGGGCGCGGGTCTCGTCGTCCAGCTCGCGTGCCCGGATGTCGTTCTCGGACAGCTCGGAGGTGCCCCGGAACTCGGCGAGGCCGCGGTGCACGGCCACCCATTGGAGTCTCAGCGACTGCGCGGACTCGGGCGCGTACCGGCGTACGTCGGTGGCGGAGAAGCCGATGCGGCCCTTGTTGGCGACGAGGAGGTTGTGCCCGGTCATGCGGCACTCCAGCTCGGTGTGGTCCAGGGCGCGCAGCTCGGCCACGGTCTCACCGCCGTGGGTGATGCGGGCGGCGTCGACGGCCAGGGTGGCGGACAGTTCGGTGAAGTACGTGGCGATGGTGGACGGGTCGCTGCCGAGCGTCGATGCCGCTTCCATGAGGAACTGCTGGGCGTCCCAGGCGGGTTGGGCGAGGGAGTTGCCGAGCATGCTGGTCGCGGTCCGGGTGATCGACGCCGGATCCACCCGGAGCCAGCCGAAGGCGCCGGGCGTGGCACGGAACGCGTACGTGGTGCCGCAGTCGAGGTCGACGCGGTAGTCGCCGTCACCGGTCTCGACCGCTTTGAGCATGTCCTCGAAACACCACTCACCCATCGCTTTGGCGAGCAGGCGTCGATTGGCCTCCCGCCATGCCGCGGGAGTCACTTCGGGCAGCGCGGGCACGGGATGGTCGGTGGGGGTGGGCATCAGGCGGCTCCGATGTCTGTCCGGATCGGTGCGCTCGAACGCCTGGACGTCCGAGCGAGGCCAGATTAGGTTAGGCTTACCTAATGAGCAAGGTCAACTTCCGGTCGTGAAAACCCACTTGGTGACTGACTGCGCGTCAGTCGGAGTGTCGGTCCGGCCGGCCCTCTCCCTTACCCCGGAGGTGATCAGCGGTGCCTTCCCGCCCACCCGTTCCACGATTCACCCCGCGATGGACGTTCGCTCTGGTCAGCGCCGGTGGTGTGATGATGACCGTGGACGTGACCGTGGTGAACGTCGCCCTGTACGACATCGCCCGGGACATGGAGGCGGGGCTCGGCAGGGTCCAGTGGACGGTGTCGGCCTACTCGCTGGCGTTCGGCGCACTGCTGCTCACCGCGGGCGCCCTCTCCGACCGCATAGGGCGCCGGGCCGTGTTCACCACCGGGATGGCCCTGTTCACCCTCGCGTCGGCCGCCTGCGGCCTGGCACCCGACGCCGGCACCCTCATCGCCGCCCGCGCCGCGCAAGGGCTCGGCGGGGCCATGGTGTTCGCGCCGACCCTCGCCCTGATGGCCACCGTGTACGAAGGCGTCCGCCGCCAGGCCGCGATAGCCGCCTTCGCCGCCATCGCCTCGGCGGCCGGGGCGCTCGGGCCCATCCTCGGAGGTCTCTTCGTCCAGGTACTCGGCTGGCGCTGGATCTTCCTGGTCAACGTCCCCATCGGCGTGCTCGTGGTGGTCGGCGCCCTCACCCGCATGCCCGAGTCGGCGGCGCCGCGCGACACCCGGCGCCGGCTGGACCCGCTGGGCGCCGCGCTCGGCGTGGGGGCGCTCCTGGCGCTGCACTACCCGCTGGTCACCGGCCCCGAAGCCGGATGGGCGGCACCGGAGGTGCTGGTCTCGGCCACCGCCGGTGTCGTCCTCGCCGTCGCCCTCGTCGCCAGCCAGCGCCGTGGTGACGGGCTGCTCGACATGACCCTCCTGCGGATCCGGGCCTTCTCCGGAGCCGCCGTCCTGGGCTTCCTCGCCCGGCTGTCCAGCCTCGGCGTACTCGCCTTCGTCACACTCTGGCTCCAGGGCACCCACGCCTACTCCCCGCTGGAGGTCGGGCTGCGCCTGCTGCCGCTGACGGGCGGTCTGCTGGTGGCCGGGCTCTTCGTCGCCCGGCTCCAGCGGGTGTTCCCGCCCGACCTGCTGGTCGCCGGCGGCTTCGCGGCACAGGGACTGGGACTGATCGGCCTGGCCGCCGCCGGCGCGGGCGGTGCCCAGGCGGTCACGGTGGCCGCGCTGGCGCTCCTCGGAGTCGGAGGCGCCGTCATCTTCCCGCCGCTGATGGGCATCGCGGTGGGCGCCGCGCCCGCCGACCGGGCCGGCATGGCGTCCGGGCTGACCAACGCCTGTTATCCGCTCGGCACGGCGACCGGCGTCGCCGTCTTCGGAGCGGTCTTCTCCGCCCGGCTCAGCGACGGGCTCGGTACCGGCCGGGAGGTCACCGGTCCGGTGCGCGAAGCCGTCGAGACCGGACGGTTCGAGCTGCTCGACCCCGCGCTCCGGCCGCTCGCCGGTGCCGCCTTCTCCAGCGCGTTCACCGCCGTGTGCCTGGCCTCCGCACTCGTCTGCCTGCTCGGCGTGCTGACCGCACGCACGCTCAGACCCGAGGCGGAGGCCGTCGACGACACCGCGAAGCGCCCCCGGTCCCGTATCGCTCAACCCTCCTGACCCACCTCGGTCACAACCGCCGCAGCAGCCACACCAGGTAGGGAGCGCCGAGCAGCGCCGTGACAATGCCCACCGGGATCTCGGTCGGGGCCAGCAGCCAGCGGCCCAGAGCGTCCGAGGACACCACCAGCACCGCACCCAGAACGGCGGCCATCGGCACCATCCGGGCCGTGTCGTTGCCGACGATCCGCCGGGCCAGATGCGGAGCGACCAGCCCGACGAACCCCACCGCGCCCACCGCCGCCGCCGTACCCGCCGCCAGCACCGCGCCCGCGCCGAGGACCAGCAGCCGGGCACGGCCCAGCTCCAGCCCGAGGGCGCGCGGCAGTTCGTCACCGAGGGAGAGCAGGTTCACCGGCCGCGCCGCGATCACCAGGACCACCGCGACCAGCGCGGGCAGGGCGAGCCAGCCCAGGGCCGAGAAGTCACGGGCGTACGTGCTGCCCGCCAGCCAGCCCAGCGCGGAGGAGACGTTCATCTGGACGCTGACCACCATGATGTTGACCAGAGCCATCGAGGTGGCGGCGGCACCCAGCCCCACCAGCACCACCCGTGTCGGGTCCAGCCCGGTCCGCCCGTCCTTGCCGCTCCCCCGCGCGACCAGCACCACGAGGGCGAGCATCGCGACGCCGCCGACCCCCGCCGCCGCAGGCAGGGCCACCAGCGGGGCCGACGGCACGGCGACGATGACCGCGATCGCGCCGAGCGACGCCCCGCCGGTCACGCCCACGAGCCCCGGCTCGGCCAGCGGGTTGCGGACCACCGCCTGGACCGCCGCCCCCGCGACCGCCAGGCACGCCCCGGCCAGCGCGGCCACCAGGACGCGCGGCAGCCGGTAGTCCACCACCGCTTCGGTGATCTGCTCCGCGGAACCGAACAGCGCCGCTCCGAGCTGGCCCCAGCCGATCTCGACGTCCCCTACACGCAGCGAGACGGCGATCGCCACCACCAGGGCGACCAGACCACCGCCCAGCGCGACCACGTAGGTGGGGGCGCGCCGCTGGTCGGACACCACGACGGCCGCCCCCGTGTCGGCGTCGCCGGTGCTCACCCGGCGGGCCAGCGCCATGAACACCGGCCCGCCGATCAGCGCCGTCACCACACCGACCGGGATCTCCGCGGGCTGGGTGGCGGACGGCGTCACGATCAGCTGCGCCGCCGCGTCCGCGCCGAGGACCAGCGCGGACGCCAGCAACGCCGCCATCGGGATGAGCAGCGCGTGCTTGCGGATGCCCAACTGACGCACGATGACCGGTCCGATGAGCCCGACGAAGCCGATCGGCCCGGCGAGCGACACCGCAGCGGCGGACAGCAGCACGGCGACGAGGAAGGCGGCCGGCCGGACGCGTTCCACCCGGACACCCATGGCCTCGGCCGTCTCGTCCCCCAGCGCCAGCAGGTCCAGCGGACGGGCCAGGAACGGCGCGAGCACCGCGCCGACGGCGACGACCGCACCGAGCATCAGGGGCCGTTCCAGCCCGGACTGCATCAGGGTGCCGTTGCCCCAGAAGAACAGCCCCCGGGTCGCCTGCACATCGAGCATCTGGAGGAACTCGGCCGCCGAGGTGCCCGCCAGCCCCACGGTCGCACCGGCGAGCAGCACCCGCCCGGGCGTCATCACCCCGCTGCGGCTCAGCACGTACACCACCCCCACCGCGACGAGCCCGCCGAGGAACGCCGCGCCCCCGGCCGGGAGCGGGCCGAGGCTGATCCCGGTGAAGGCCACGAGCACGACGGCGAAGTACGCCCCGGCGTTCACCCCCAGCGTGTCGGGCGCCGCCAGCGGATTGCGGGTCGCGCCCTGGACGAGCACACCGGACACACCGAGCGCGACGCCGACGACGAGTCCGGTCAGCGTGCGTGGCAGGCGGCTGCCGAGGAGCACGTCCTCGGTGCGCGCGTCGCCGTGCCCGAGGAGCAGGTCGACGATGTCGCCGATGCCCACACCGGACGCGCCGAGACCGAGGTGGACCACGCCGACCAGGCACAGCACCAGGGACAGGCCGCCGCCCACGAGCACGGCTCGTGGGCGGCCGAGCGGACGGGCGGCGGGTGCGGCCGTCGTCAGTCCTTGCGGGGCCATCAGACCTTCAGAGCCTTGCCGGTCTCGTCGAGGATGTGCATCGCCGACAGCGGGCCGCCGAAGAGCCAGGTGCCCGGGTCGAGCGGCAGGGCCTTGTCGTTCTTGACGAAGTCCAGGCCCTTCCACACCGGGTTGCCCGCGAAGTCACCGGTGAACGGGTTGTCGTTGTCGGCGGCGACGTACAGGAAGGTCGCGTCCTTCTCGACCTTGGTCAGGCCCTCGACTCCGACCGTGGTCATGCCCCACGCGTCGGACTGGCCCTTCCAGCCGTTCTTCAGCCCGGCCAGGTTCAGCACCTGCGGGGCGATCGCGTCGTCGGTGAGCATGCGGATCGAGGCGGTGCCGTTGGCGGTGAAGCCCTGCGCCAGCGCGTACTTCAGCCCGCCCTTGCCGGCCTTGTCCAGCCGCCCCTTGAGGTCGGCGGCCTTGGCGTCGATCTGCTTGGTGACGTCGGCGGCCTTGTCCTCCTTGCCGACCGCCTTCGCCAGCTCGCCGAAGTTCTTCTTCATCGTGTCGAGCTGCGGCTTGGTGGTGTACGTGAACGACAGCACGGGCGCGATGGCCTGGAGCTGCTTCAGGTTGGCCTTCGACCGGTCGTTGTCGATCACGATGAGGTCGGGCTGGAGGGCGCGGATCTTCTCCAGGCTCGGCTCGTTGCGGTCGCCCACGTCGGTGACCTTGTCCGGCAGGCCCGCGCCCTTGGCGGTGATCCAGGTGCTGTAGCCCTTGTTGTCGGCGTTGCCCGCCGGGGTGACACCGAGCGCGATCAGTTCCTCGGTGTACGTCCACTCCAGCGCCACGACCTTGGCCGCGGGCTTGTCCAGGCTGACCTTGCCCTGGGCGGTGTCGACGCTGATCTTGCCGCTGGTGGCCTTGTCCCCACCGGTCTTGCCGTCCGTCGCCTCACCGACCGTGCCGGACCCGCAGCTCGCGACGGTCAGTATCAGGGCCACAGCGGTACCGCCCGTCGCGAGGGCGCGCAGCATTCTCTGCATGGTGAATCTCTCCTTGTGTGCTGGTGATGCGGGCGGACCGCCGTCGGCCCTCGGGTTTCAGGACGCGGCGGGAGCCTGGGACCGCTGGGGGAAGCAGGCGAGGTAGCCGGTGGCCGGATCGCGTACGACGTTCACGCGCAGCCCGAAGGCCCGCTCGATGACCTCCGGGGTGAGGACCTCGTCGGCCGCGCCCGCGGCGGCGATCCCGCCGTCGGCGACCACCACGACGTCGTCGGCGTAGGCCGCGGCCTGCATCAGGTCGTGCAGCACCACACCGACGGCGATGTGGTGCTCCCGGGCGAGGCGCCGTACGACGTCGAGCACCTCGAACTGGTGACGCATGTCGAGGTACGTGGTGGGCTCGTCCAGCAGGAGGACGCCGGCGCGCTGCGCCAACACCATGGCCAGCCAGGCGCGTTGGCGCTCACCGCCCGACAGCTCGTCGAGGCGCCGCTCGACGAGGGGGGCCGCGTCCGTGACGTCGAGTGCCCAGTCGATCGCCTCCGTGTCCTCGCTCGTGTGCCGGGCGAGGGCGCCGCGGTGGGCGTACCTCCCGTGCCGCACGAGCTCACGGACCGTCACTCCGGCCGGTGCCTGCGACGTTTGCGGCAGGAAAGCCAGCCGCTGGGACAGGACGCGACGGGAGAAGGACCCGAGAGGGGCCTCGTCGATGCGTATCTCACCGCCGAGCGGGGGCAGAAGGCCCGCCACCGTACGCAAGAGGGTGGACTTTCCACAGCCGTTGGGGCCGACGAGCACGGTGATCGCCCCTGCCCGCAGCGACAGGTCCACCTGTGTGAGCACCGGGCGACCGCCGTGCCCCACCTCCAGGTCCTTCGCCATCAGGCGGACGTCGCCCATGCACACCACGTTCCTTCCCCGTTGCCGGTCCGACGGCGCCACCCTACAACTTAGGTAAGCCACACCTTAGAAATGCTGTGGAGGTCGTCCGGCTTGTGACCATGTCGAGATCTGGTGCACTACCCCGCGCCCCCCTCGCGCACACTCAAGCCACTTTTGTCGCAGGTCACTTGAGGGGGTAGTGGCACCGGCCGACGGATGGCTTCTGACCCGTGGTCAGCAGGGCCACCCTCGCCGATGAGCGCGGGCGACCCGGTGGTCACCCAGCTGCCGCCGGAGCCCGCAGCGCGCTGTGCGCGTCGCGCAGCAGGTCGGGGGCGAACCGGCGGTGCTTCCTCGCCAGCGGGGGCCATATGCGCGCCGCCACAGGGCGGTCGTACCGGACGAACGTGCCGAGCGACACGCGCTCGTCATCGGCCAGGACGACGAGGTTCCCGGTCATGAACCACGAACGGGCCTCGAGCACCAGCCAGTCGCCGCCGCGGGCGGCGATTTCCCAGCCGGCCACCCGGTCCGGTGACGGCTGGAGCCGCAGGCCGAGGAGAACCCGCCAGACGAACTGCCCCGAGCGGCCCGCGACCTCCTCGAACAGCGCCCTCGCCCACTGCTCCGGAGACCTCCCCCGAACGCCGCCGGTCATGGTGAAGACGTCGGCGTAACCGGGGTCCGTCATGGTGACGAGAGCGCGCATCCGCTCGGGGACCGGCTGTTCCCGGTGGACAGCGGGCACGGAGGCCGCCCTCTGGTCCGGGTCGCGTGGCTCGAAATTCATGGGTCGCCCTCCCGTTGGGGTCGGTCCGCGTGGCGGCACGACGCTAGAGTACATACATACATTCGCGCATGTATGTATGTTCCGGGGATGATGACGTAGGAGGCGAGGATGGCGGGGAGACCGGAGCGGGGCCGCCCGACGCAGGCGGACCGGCGCGCCCGGACCAGAAGGGCCCTGCTGGAGGCCGCGGCGCGGGGACTGTCCCGGTACGGGTACGCCAATCTGGTGCTGGAGCGGGTGGCCGGTGAGGCGGGCTATACGCGTGGCGCCCTCTACCACCTGTTCGCCAACAAGGAAGAGCTGGCGCTGGCGGTCGTGGAGTGGGTCGAGGAGACCTGGAACGCCGAGGTGGGACACCTCGCCGCCGCCGAAGCCGACCCGGTGGACGCCCTGTTGGCGCTGGCGCGCGGACACGCCGTCTACTGCCGCCGCGATGTGGCGGACGTCCTGATGACCCTGAGGGTCGAGTTCACCGGCCAGGACCATCCGGTCGGCCGGGCGATCGCGGAGATCGTCGACCGGCTCGAAGCCGACTGCACCCGTCTGATCGCAGCCGGACGCGCCGGGGGTGCGATCCCGCCCGGGCCACCGCCCGCGGAGATGGCGTCGGCGTACCTCGGCATCGTCGAGGCGGTCGGGATCCAGCTCGCCGGACGCGCTCCCTACGACGTCGACATCGCCGAGCGGGCCGTCCGGGGTCTGCTCGGGCTGCCTCCCGGGGTTGCCAGGGCTACCGGGGTTGCCAGGGCCACCGGGGCTGCCAGGGCCACCGGGCGGGCGGCGGAGGGGAGCGGCACGGGGACGGGGTGAGCGCCGCGCGGTGGGAAGCCTCCGGGGCGGGGAAGGGGAGGGGTTTGCCGGAGCGGCCTCGTCCCGTGCCGCCGGTGGGTAGTCTCCGACTCATTCTGCTGGGCACGTGGATCGGACGGTGTACCGCGTTGACTGCTATTCAGGCTGAAATCGACCTGCTCCGGGCGCTGTTCCGGTCGGACTTCCTGACCTTCGCCCAGCAGTCGGAGGAGTTGTCCCCGACCCGCGCCGGTTACGGACGGGCGATCGACGGGGTCTTCCGGCTGGTGATCGGCCGACGGCTGCCCGACGGCGCCGAGCCGGCGCGGATCGCCGACTTCGTGACACAGGCGCTCGGCGGCCTCGGTGACGGGGCGGACGACATCGACCCCGCGGAGGCGGAGGCGGTGGTGGAGGCGGCGCTGCGGGGCCGGCGGCCGGAGGGTCCGGCCGCCGAGTCGGTGGTGCAGATACAGATCCTCCTCATGACCCGGGCCGTGGCCGACCTGGACCTCTCGTCCGACGAACTGCAGGCGCTGGTGGACGAGTACGTCGTCCGTTCTCGGTGACGGCGGTGACCGCGGTCACCGCCGCGGGTCGCCGTGCGGCCGTCTGCTTTGCGGCAACTTTGCCCTGTACAGAGGCGGGTTTGACCCTGCTCGCACATCGACGGCTACGCAACGTGACGATTATGTCAGTCTTGTGTCCGGCTTTGCGCACAGCTTGACAAGTCCGGGAGGCATGGGCATGACCGGACCCGGGCCCCGTAACCCCCGGCCGAGGGCCCGGCGTTGAAGCAATCGTTCCGGCGGGCCCGTCGCCGTCCGCCCCGGTCGTCCGGCTGGGCCGGCCAGCGCGTTTCCGGGGGTCGGGGTTTTCGGCGACCCGGGTCATCCATTTTTCAATGACCGGGGCCCAAGGTGTTCCGCCGTTGAGCGGAATTGGTCGTCCCGCATATGCGTCATATTCGCTGCCACGTGTAACTCGCCCTAAGTCACCATGAAATGCCGTGTCACTCAGGGTAGTTTACCTTTGAGTACGTCACTCTTGCGTGTTACGGTCGGGCCACTTACTGAGATTGACTGTTCGATCTCCACGGGGGAGCACTCGACATATGATCAGTCCTGTTGTGGCGGAGCCATGCCTGAAAAAGGCTGATCCCGCGCAGACAATCGCCGTCATCGGTCTTTCCTGTCGTTTCCCCGGGGGCGGCACCCCGGAGGAGTTCTGGGAGTTGATACGGCGTGGTGAGTCCGCCGTCGGGGCGCCGCCGCCCGATCGTGCGGAACACGCGCAACGGTCGAACGGTGATCCTTTACCCGGTGGGTTCCTCGAGCGCGTCGCGGAATTCGATGCCGCGTTCTTCGGCATTTCACCCCGCGAGGCGGCCGCCATGGACCCGCAACAGCGGCTCATGCTGGAACTCGCCTGGGAGGCGCTGGAGAAGTCGGCCATTGTGCCGTCCCGCGTCCGGGGCAGCCGCACCGGCGTATTCGTCGGCGCCATCGCCGACGACTACGCGGCGCTCGTGCGCGGACTCGGTCCCGGCGCCCTGAGCGGGCATACGGTCACCGGGCTGCACCGCGGCATCATCGCCAACCGGATCTCCTACGCCCTCGGCCTGTCCGGCCCCAGCATGGTGGTCGACTCCGCACAGTCGTCCGCCCTGGTCGCGGTGCATCTGGCCGTCGAGAGCCTGCGCCGCGGGGAGTCCACGCTGGCCCTGGCCGGCGGCGTGAACCTGAACCTGGACCCGGCCGGCACGGACGCCCTGACGGCATTCGGAAGCCTTTCTCCCGACGGCCGGTGTTACGCCTTCGACGCCCGGGCCAACGGCTATGTCCGGGGCGAAGGCGGCGGTGTGGTGGTACTGAAACTCCTGTCCGACGCCATCGCCGACGGCGACCGCATTCTCTGCGTCGTCCGGGGCGGCGCCGTCAACAATGACGGCGCCGGCGTCACGCTCCCCACCCCGAACGGCGAAGCCCACCAGCGCGTACTGCGCGAGGCGTTACGCCGGACCGGCATCACCCCGGACGACGTGCAATACGTGGAGGCGCACGGCACGGGCACCAAAGTCGGCGACCCCGTCGAGGCCCACGCGCTCGGCACGGTGTACGGCGAATCCCGGACAGCGAAAAGCCCCCTCCTCATCGGCTCGGTAAAAACCAACATCGGCCATTTGGAAGGCGCGGCCGGCATCGCCGGACTGATCAAAACCATTCTGTGCATCAGTAAGCGTGAACTGGTGCCGAGCCTTAATTTCGCTACGCCGAACCCATCCATACGACTGGACGAATCAGGCCTGGAGATCCGCACCGGTTCCGGCCCCTGGCCCCGGCCCGATCAACCCCTGATCGCCGGAGTGACCTCCCTGGGCATGGGAGGCACCAATTGCCACCTGATTCTCTCCGAGTGGGCCGAGCCCCACACCGCCGAAACCGAGTCCGACACCGCCCCAGAGGAAACGGACACCCCTTCCGTCCCCGTTCCCTGGCTCCTCTCCGGCCGTGACGAAACGGCCCTCCGCGCCCAGGCGTCCCGGCTGCGCGAACACCTCGCCACCCACCCGGAGTCCGGCGTCACCGCGGTGGCCCGGGCGCTGGCCCACGACCGGACCGCCTTCGCCCAGCGGGCGGTCCTGGTGGGCGACGACCCGGCCGGGCTGTCCACCGCCCTGGCCGCCGTCGCCGACGGCGGCACCGCCCCCGGCATCGTCACCGGCACGCACACCGGGCACGCGCGCCCGGCCGTGTTCGTCTTCCCCGGCCAGGGCTCCCAGTGGGCGGGCATGGCCGCTGAACTCCTGGACTCCTCACCCGTCTTCGCCCGGTGGATCGACGACTGCGACCGCGAACTGCGACCGCACCTGGACTGGTCCGTGGCCGACGTGCTGCGGCGCCACCCCTCCGCCCCGTGCCTGGACAGCGACGATATCGTGCAGCCCGCGCTGTGGGCCGTGATGGTCGCCCTCGCCGGCCTGTGGCGCTCCGTGGGCGTCGAACCGGCCGCCGTCGTCGGGCACTCGCAGGGCGAGATCGCCGCGGCCACCGTGAGCGGCGCGCTGACCCTGGCCGACGCCGCCCGCCTGATCGCCGTACGCGGCCGGATCATGCGCCGGCTCGCCGGCCGGGGAGGTCTGCTCGCCGTCGCCCTGCCCGTGGAGCGCGTCCGGCAGGACATCGCCCGACGGCCGGGGCTGAGCGTCGCCGCCGTCAACTCGCCCGCGACGACCGTGGTGGCGGGGGACCCGGAAGCCCTCGACGCCCTGGTGGCCGAGTACGGCGACGGCGTCCGGACCCGCCGCGTCCCCATCGACTACGCCTCGCACAGCGCACACGTGGACGTGGTCCGCGACGAACTCGTCTCCGCCCTGGACGGCATCGCACCCCGCACCGGCCATGTGCCCTTCCACTCCACGGTGACCGCGGGCGCACTGCCCGGCGAGGAGCTGGACGCCCACTACTGGTTCCGCAACCTGAGGGAACCCGTCCAGTTCGACCCCGCCGTCTCGGCCCTGCTCGCCCAGGGGCACGAACTGTTCATCGAGATCAGCCCGCACCCGGTGCTGGCCTTCGGGGTGCAGCAGACCGCGGAGGCCGCGGGCGTGCCCAACGCGGCCGCCCTGGGCACCCTCCGCCGCGACGAAGGAGGCCCGGCGCGCTTCCTGCTCGCCGTCGGCGAGGCCTTCTGCCACGGCGCCGACGTGGACTGGGCGGCGGTACTGCCCTCCGGCCGGGACCGCGCCGACCTCCCCACGTACGCCTTCCAGCGGCGACGGCACTGGATCGACGGACAGCGCCGCGCCACGGCCTCCCCGGCCGCGCGGACGGACACCGGCCGGGAACCGGACCACCAGGCCGGGCACCGCACCGTGCCGGACGTACCGTCGGACGCGCCGGCCGGGACTCCGACCGGGGCGGCCGCGCTGGAGCTCGTCCTCGCCCACACCGCCGTCGTCCTCGGCAGCGACTCACCCACCGAGGTCACACCCCACCTGTCCTTCAAGGACCTGGGGTTCGACTCGCTGATGTCCGTGGAGCTGCGCAACCGGCTGGTCGCGGCGACCGGGCTGCGCCTGCCGACCGCCGCCGTGTACGAGCACCCCAGCCCGGCGCGCCTGGCCGAGGCACTCGTCACCCCGGAGCCCGCGCCCGCGGTCACCACCGTGACCGGACAGCACGACGAACCGATCGCGATCATCGGTATGGCGTGCCGGTTCCCGGGCGGGGTGTCCTCGCCCGAAGGCCTGTGGGAACTGGTCAGCCAGGGACGGGACGCGATCTCGCCCTTCCCCGCCGACCGCGGCTGGGACCTCGACGCGCTGTACGACCCGGCCGGGGAACGGCCGGGCAGTTCGTACGTCCGCCACGGCGGCTTCCTCGCGGGCGCCGGCGACTTCGACGCCGAGCTGTTCGGGATCTCGCCCCGGGAAGCGCTCGCCATGGACCCTCAGCAGCGTCTGCTCCTGGAGACGTCATGGGAGGCCGTCGAGCGTGCCGGCCTCGCCCCCACCGCGCTCCGTGAGAGCCGGACCGGGGTGTTCGCCGGCGCGATGCCCAGCGACTACGGCCCCCGGCTGCACCAGGCCGGAACCGGGGCCGCCGGCTTCGGGCTGACCGGCACCACCTCCAGCGTGATCTCGGGCCGGATCTCCTACGCACTCGGACTGCGCGGCCCGGCCGTCACCGTGGACACCGCGTGCTCCTCCTCACTGGTCGCCCTCCACCTCGCCGCCCGCGAGCTGCGGACCGGCGGATGCGAACTGGCCCTGGCCGGCGGCGTGGCGGTGATGTCCACACCGGGCATGTTCGTGGAGTTCTCCCGCCAGAGCGGCCTCGCCCGCGACGGGCGGTGCAAACCCTTCTCCGCCACGGCCGACGGGACCGCGTGGTCGGAGGGCGTCGGCGTCCTGCTGCTGGAGCGCCTCTCGGACGCACGGCGCAACGGACACCGGGTGCTCGCCACGCTCATCGGCAGCGCCGTCAACAACGACGGCGCGTCCAACGGCCTGACCGCACCGAACGGCGCCGCGCAACGCGGGGTCATCCGGGCGGCGCTCGCCGACGCCGGAATCCGGCCCCAGGAGGTGGACGCGGTCGAGGCGCACGGCACCGGCACGGTGCTGGGCGACCCCATCGAAGCCGGTGCCCTGCTGGCCACGTACGGCCGCGACCGGGACGGTGAACCGCTCCGGCTCGGCTCGCTGAAGTCGAACATCGGGCACGCGCAGGCCGCGGCCGGCGTCGGCGGCGTCATCAAGATGGTCATGGCGCTGCGGAACGACGCACTGCCCCGCACCCTGCACGTCACCGAACCGTCCCCGCACGTCGACTGGTCCGACGGCGCGGTGGCCCTGCTGACCGAGGCACGGCCCTGGCCGCGCGGCCCACGGCCGAGGCGGGCCGCGGTCTCCTCCTTCGGCATCAGCGGCACCAACGCCCACGTGGTCCTGGAGGAAGCACCCCCCACCGAGCCGGCGCCCCCGCCCGAGGACGGGCCCCCGGCCGGGGAAGCACCCCCGGCCGAGCGGGGGGACGAGCAGGACGCACCGTTCTGGACGCTGTCGGGCCGGACCGAACCGGCGCTGCGGGCCCAGGCGGCGGCGCTGCTCGAGACCCTCGGCGACGGGCAGCCCCGGTCCGGCACCACCGGCGCCCGCACCCGGGACCTCGGCTTCTCGCTCGCCACCACCCGGGCAGCCCTGGACCACCGCGCGGTCGTGCTGGGCGCGGACCGCCAGGAAGCCGTCCGGGCGCTGACCGCGCTGGCCCGTGGGGAGTCGGACCCGGCGCTGGTCGTCGGCCGGATCCGGCCCAAGGACGGACTGGCCTTCCTGTTCACCGGCCAGGGCAGTCAACGCCTCGGCATGGGACGGGAGCTGTACGAGACGGAGCCCGTCTTCGCGGCGGCGATGGACGCCGTCACGGACGTCCTCGACACGCACCTGGACCGCTCGGTGCGGGAGGTGATGTTCGGCGACGCCGAAGCGCTGAACCGGACCCTCCACACCCAGAGCGCCCTGTTCGCGCTCGAAGTCGCCGCCTTCCGCCTCCTGGAGCACCGCGGCCTCACACCCGGCCATGTGCTCGGGCACTCGATCGGCGAGCTGGCCGCCGCGCACGTCGCGGGCGTGCTGGACCTGCCCGACGCCTGCCGGCTTGTCGCGGCACGGGCCGCACTCATGCAGGCCCTGCCCGAAGGCGGCGCGATGACCGCCATCCAGGCCTCCGAGGCCGAGGTGGCCCCCCTGCTGGCGGGCCGTGAGCACGAGGTGAGCCTCGCGGCCGTCAACGGCCCGGCCGCCGTCGTGATCTCCGGCGACACCGAGGCCGTGGCCGGTGTCGCGGACCGGTTCGCCCGCACGGGCCGCAAGGTCCGGCGGCTGACCGTCAGCCACGCCTTCCACTCGCACCGGATGGACGCCATGCTCGACCGGTTCGCGGACATCGCCGCGGACCTGAAGCACACCGCGCCCCGGATCACCATGGTGTCCACGGTGACCGGCCGGCCGGTCGAACCCACCCCGGAGTACTGGGCCCTGCAGGTCCGGCGGGCGGTCCGGCTCGCCGACGGCCTCGACACCCTGCACGCGCGGGGCGTACGGACCTTCGTCGAGCTCGGCCCCGACGGCGTCCTGTCCGCACTCGGCCAGGAATGCCTCGACGACGACGCCGTGGCGTTCCTGCCGGTGCTCAGGCGCGGCCGGCCCGAGGAACGCACCCTGGCGGCGGCGCTGGCCGGGGCACACGTACGCGGCGCGGCCCTGGACTGGACCGCCGTCTTCCCCGGCGGCCGTCCGGTCGAGCTGCCGACGTACCCGTTCCGGCGCAGGCGGCTCTGGCTGTCAGGCGCCCCCGCCGGCGGCGAGGTGTCCCGCCTCGGGCTCGGCGACCCCGGGCATCCGCTGCTCGGGGCGGCCGTCGACCTGGCCGGGTCCTCCGAGGTGGTCCTCACCGGGCGGGTCTCGCGAACGTCCCCCGGCTGGCTCGCCGACCACGACGTACTCGACGGGGTCCTGCTCCCCGGCACGGCGTTCGTCGAACTCGCCCGCTGCGCCGGAGAGCGGACCGGCTGCCCGGCCGTCGAGGAACTGACGCTCACCGCCCCCCTGCCGCTGCCCGAACACGGCGCGGTACAGCTCCAGGTGACGGTGGCCGCACCCGGTGACGACGGCCGCCGGGCGCTGACCGTGCACGCCCGTCCCGACGGCGGTGACCGGCCCTGGACGCGGCACGCCAAGGGCACGCTCCGGGAGCGGACCGCCCCGGCCGCCCACGCTCCCGGCGCGTGGCCGCCGCCCGGCGCGGAGCCGGTCCCGCTGGACGGCTGGTACCCGCGCCTGGCCGGTGAGGGCTACCGGTACGGCCCGGCCTTCCAGGGCCTGACGGCCCTCTGGCGACGCGGCGCCGAGCTGTTCGCGGAGCTCTCGCTGCCCGGGACCGCCGACGACGCCGCCGCGTACGGGGTGCACCCCGCCCTGCTCGACGCGGCGCTCCACCCGGTCGTGGCCGACGCGCTGGCCACGACCGGCCGGCCGGTCCTGCCGTTCTCCTGGAACGAGGTGTCGGTGTGGCAGCAGGGCGCCCGGGCGGTGCGCCTGACCGTGTCCCCGCGCGGCACGGGCGCCGTGTCGCTGACCCTCGCCGACGAACGGGGCGCCCCCGTCGCCGAGGTGGGCGAGCTGGCCCTGCGTCCGGCCACGGCCACCACCGGCGGCGCGGCACGCGTCGACGAGTCGATGTACCGACTGGACTGGGTCCCGGCGCGGACCGTCGAGGCCGGCGGACCGCTGCGGCTCGCCGAACTCAGCGGCACCGACGGGGCTCCAGGCACCCACGGCGCTCTCGGTACCGACGGCGCTCTCGGTACCGACGGCGCTCTCGGCACCGACGGCGCTCTCGGCACCGACGCCGCTCCAGGCACCCACGGCGCTCTCGGCACCGGCCGCGCCTACCCGGGCCTCGCGGCCCTGGCCGAAGCGGTGGAGGCGGGCGAACCGGCCCCCGACCTGGTGTTCGTCCCCATGTGGGCACGGCAATCGGCCGTTCACGAAGGCCTCGACCTGCTGCGCGCGTTCCTCGCCGACGAGCGGCTGGCCGGCTCCCGGCTCGTCCTGGTCACCCGGGGCGCGGTCGCCACCACCGCCGGAGCCGACGTCTCCGACCCCGCGGACGCCGCCCTCTGGGGCCTGGCCCGCTCGGCGCAGACCGAGCACCCGGACCGTGTCGCGCTGCTCGACGTCGAGTCACCGGCCGACTGCGCCGGAGTGCTGACGCTGCCGGCGGCCGAGCCGCAGCTCGCCGTGCGCGACGGCGTGCCGCTGACGCCCCGGCTCGTCCCGGCCACCGCGGCCGGAGAGCTCGTCCCCCCGGCCGGAAGCCCGGCCTGGCGGCTCGCGTTCACCGAGAAGGGCACCCTCGACAACCTGACCCTCGTGCCGCACGAGGAAGCACTCGCGCCCCTCGCGGAGGGCCGGGTACGGATCTCCGTACGGGCCGCCGGCGTCAACTTCCGTGACGTACTGAACACCCTCGGGCTGTACCCCGGCGAAGCGGGCCCCCTCGGCCTGGAAGGCGCCGGGGTGGTCACCGAGGTCGGGCCCGGAGTATCGCACCTGGCGATCGGCGACCGGGTGACGGGCCTGTTCGCCGGGGCCTTCGGCCCGGTGGCCGTCGCCGATCACCGGCATGTCGCGGTGATACCGGACGACTGGACGTACGCGGAAGCGGCCTCCGTCCCGCTGGTCTTCCTGACCGCCTACCACGGCCTGGTCGACCTGGCCCGGGTCCGGCCCGGGGAATCGGTGCTCATCCACTCCGCCGCCGGCGGGGTGGGCATGGCCGCCGTACAACTCGCCCGGGCCCTGGGCGCCGAGGTGTACGGCACGGCCTCGCCGGGCAAGTGGGAGGCGCTGCGCGCGCTCGGTCTCGACGAGCGCGGGCTGGCCTCCTCGCGGACCCTGGACTTCGAGTCCGCGTTCCGCACCGCCACCGGCGGCAGGGGCGTGGACGTGGTGCTCGACTCCCTCGCCGGCGAGTTCGTCGACGCCTCACTGCGGCTGCTGACCCGCGGCGGCCGCTTCATCGAGATGGGCAAGACGGACCTGCGCGACCCGGCCCGGGTCGCCGCCGAACACCGGGGCGTGGACTACCGGTTCTTCGACCTCCTGGAGGTGGAGCCGGAGCGCATCGGCACGATGCTCACCGAGGTGCTCGGACTGCTGACCGGGGGAGAGCTCCGCCCGCTGCCGGTGACCACCTGGGACGTACGCCGGGCCGGCGAGGCCTTCCGGTACGTCAGCCAGGCCCGGCACGTGGGCAAGGTGGTGCTGACCGTACCGCCCGCCATCGACCCCTCCGGCACGGTGCTGATCACCGGCGGTACGGGAGGCATCGGGCGGCGACTGGCCCGGCACCTCGTCACCGCCCACGGCGCCCGTCAACTGCTGCTGGTCAGCAGGCGCGGCGGTGACGCGCCCGGCGCGGCCGGACTGGCCGAGGAGCTGACCGCACTCGGCGCGACCGTCACGGTGGCCGCCTGCGACGTCGCCGACCGCGAGGAGCTCGCGAAGCTGCTGGACGGGGTGGACCGCCTCACCGCGGTCGTGCACGCCGCCGGAGTGCTCGACGACGGCGTGGTGACCGCGCTGACGCCCGAGCGGCTGGACGCCGTGCTGCGGCCGAAGGCGATCGCCGCCCGCAATCTGCACGAGCTCACCGCCGGGCGGGAACTCACGGCGTTCGTCCTGTTCTCCTCGGTCATGAGCGTGGTCGGCGGTGCCGGACAGGGCAACTACGCCGCGGCCAACGCCTACCTGGAGGCCCTCGCCCAGCGGCGGCGGTCCGCCGGGCTCCCGGCGGTCGCCCTGGCCTGGGGGCTGTGGGCCGACGAGGAGGGGATGGCCGGCACGCTCACCGGCACCGACCGGGCCAGGATGGCCCGGACCGGTCTGCTGCCCCTGGCCCCTGAGGACGGTCTGGCCCTGTTCGACCGTGCCCTCCGGGCGGAGGAGGCCGTGCTGGTGCCGACACCGCTGGACCGCGCGGTACTGCGCTCCCTGGGCCCCGGGCTGCCACGGGTCCTGAGCGGACTGGTCCCGGCGGCGGGCCCGCGCACGGCGGCGACCACCGCGTCCGGGGCGACCGCGGCGTCCTCGGCCCCGGTCACCGGAGGGCCTTCCCTCGCGGAACGCCTGGCGGAGCTCACCATCGGCGAACGTGAGCGGGCGCTGCTGGATCTGGTGTGCGCCCACGTGGCCGCGGTCTCGGGGCTCGCCGCCGGAGAGGTGCTCCGCTCCGGCCGGTCGTTCAAGGAACTGGGATTCGACTCCCTCACCTCGGTCGAGCTGCGCAACCGGCTCAACTCGGCCACCGGGCTGCGGCTCTCACCCGCCGTGGTCTTCAACCATCCGACACCCCAGGAGATGGCCGCCCACCTGGCGACGGAGCTCCTCCCGTCCGTCCCGGACCCGGGCCTCGCCGCACTCGACCACCTGGAGGCGGCGCTGCGGGGCGGCGTCGGCGACGACGGCACCGCCCGACGGATCGCGGACCGGCTGCACGTCCTGCTGGGGATGGTGGGCGCGGCCCGTACCCCGGCCGGGCCCTCCGATCCCACCGGTACCGGCGGCTCCACCGGCGCAGGCGGTGCCACCGACACCGACGACCTGGCGACACGGGTGGATTCCGCGTCGGCGGACGAACTCCTCGCCCTCATCGACCGGACGTTCACCTAAGCAGGCCCGCAGGGCCGCGCTGTCACACCTTCCGGCACGCCCCGAGAGGGCGGCCGAGTCTGCACGCATTCACTGCCCAGGGGGGCCGTTTCCGTGGCGAACGACGAGAAGCTTGTCGCGTACCTCAAGCGACTGACGGTAGACCTGCACAAGACCGGCGAGCGGCTGCGCGAGCTGGAGGAGAGCCGGCGCGAGCCGGTGGCGATCGTGGGGATGGGGTGTCGGTTCCCTGGTGGTGTGTCGTCGCCGGGGGGTTTGTGGGATCTGGTGGTGGCGGGTGGGGACGGGGTGGGGGAGTTCCCGTCGGATCGTGGCTGGGATGTGGAGGGGTTGTTCGATCCGGATCCGGAGGTGGTGGGGCGGTCGTATGTGCGTGAGGGGGGTTTCCTCGCGGATGCGGCGGGGTTCGATGCGGGGTTCTTCGGTATTTCGCCGCGTGAGGCGTTGGCGATGGATCCTCAGCAGCGGTTGTTGCTGGAGGTGTCGTGGGAGGCGTTGGAGTCGGCGCGGATCGCGCCGGACACCCTGCGCGGCAGCGACACCGGCGTCTTCATCGGCGCGATCGCGCAGGAGTACGGCTCCTTGCACCGGGCGCCCCGGGGACTGGAGGGCCAGCTGCTCACCGGCACCCTGGCGAGCGTCGCCTCCGGGCGGATCTCGTACACCCTGGGCCTTGAGGGGCCGGCGGTCACGGTGGACACCGCGTGCTCGTCCTCCCTGGTCGCGCTCCACCACGCCGTGCAGGCCCTGCGCCGGGGTGAGTGCTCACTGGCGCTGACCGGCGGAGTGACGATCATGGCGCAGCCGGGCATGTTCATCGAGTTCTCGCGGCAGCGGGGGCTGGCGCGTGACGGGCGGTGCAAGTCGTTCGCGGACGCGGCCGACGGCACCGGCTGGGCCGAGGGTGTGGGTGTGCTGGCCGTGGAGCGGCTGTCCGACGCCCGGCGTCTGGGCCACCGGGTCCTGGCGGTGGTCCGGGGCACGGCCGTCAACCAGGACGGTGCCAGCAACGGGCTGACCGCACCCAACGGACCCTCCCAGGAACGCGTCATCCGCCTCGCCCTGGCCGACGC
>NZ_JBVJAH010000003.1:537408-563650 GCF_055590785.1 Streptomyces sp. NPDC041796 | reverse complement strand
TTCGGCATCAGCGGCACCAACGCCCACATCATCCTCGAACAAGCACCCCCCCAACCCGACCACGACACCCAACCCACCACCACCCACCCCCTGCCGGTCGTGCTGTCGGCCCGCACCCCGGCCGCCCTCGCCGAGCAGGCCGCCCGCCTGCGGGCCCACCTCACCGACCGACCGGCGACCGCCCCGGACGTGGCGTACACCCTGGCGACCGGCCGCCAGCACCTGGAGCACCGTGCCGCGCTGGTCTGGCCCGGCCTGGAAGCGGGCCTGGCGGGCCTCGCCTCCGGCGGCACCGGCCCGGGTGTGACGCTGGGCGCCCCGGACGGCGGGAAGCTCGCGTTCCTCTTCTCCGGCCAGGGCAGCCAGCGACCGGAGACGGGCGCCGGGCTGTACCGCCGGTACCCCGCGTTCGCCGCCGCCCTGGACGAGGTGTGCGACGAGCTCGACCGGCATCTCGAAACGCCGCTGCGCCAGGTGCTGTTCGCCCCGGCCGGTACGCCGGACGCGGAACTCCTGGACCGCACCGCGTACACCCAGGCGGGCCTGTTCGCGCTGGAAGTCGCGCTGTACCGGCTCCTGGAACACTGGGGCGTCCGCCCGCACGCCCTCGGCGGGCACTCGATCGGCGAGCTGACCGCGGCGTACGTGGCCGGGGTGCTGACCCTGCCGGACGCGGCGACCCTGGTCGCGGCCCGTGGGGCACTGATGCAGGCACTGCCCGCGGGCGGCGCGATGCTGGCCGTGCGGGCCGCCGAGGCGGAGGTACTGCCACTGCTGACGGGCCGCGCGGGCGACGCGGCGATCGCCGCGGTGAACGGACCGTCCTCCGTGGTCGTCTCGGGCACCGAGGACGCCGTCGAGGAGCTCGCCGCGCACTGGCGGGCGGCGGGCCGCGAGGTGAAGCGGCTGCGGGTGAGCCACGCGTTCCACTCACCGCTGATGGAACCGATGCTGGACGAGTTCCGGCGCGTCGCCAGGACGCTGACGTACCAGCCGCCCCGTACACCGGTCGTCTCCAACCTCACCGGCACGACGGTGGACGCCTTCGACGCGGAGTACTGGGTCCGGCACGTACGCGAGGCGGTCCGGTTCGCCGACGGGGTCGGGACGCTGGGCGAGCTCGGTGTCACCGCGTTCTGCGAGCTGGGCCCCGGGTCCGTGCTGTCCGCCATGGGCCCAGACTGCCTGCCGGACGCCGTGTTCGTACCGCTGCTGAGGACCGACCGGCCCGAGGAGGAGGCCGTCACCGCGGCCGTGGGCGCCCTGCACACCCGCGGGACGTCACCCGACTGGGAGGCGCTGTTCGCCGGCACCGGCGCGGAGGCCGTGGACCTGCCCACCTACGCGTTCCAGCACGAGCGTTTCTGGCTGGAGAACGACGACCCGACCGGTGACCTCGGCGCGGCCGGGCTCAACGCCGCCGAACACCCGCTGCTGGGCGCCGCCGTGTCACTGGCCGGGGACGACGGATACCTGCTCACCGGGCAGCTGTCGCTGCGCACCCACCCCTGGCTCGCCGACCACGCCGTGAGGGGCGTGGTACTGCTGCCGGGAACGGCGTTCGTGGAACTGGCGGTACGCGCCGCGGACGCGGTGGGCTGCGCCACCGTGGAGGAACTCACCCTGCGCGCCCCGCTCACCCTCACGGCCGAGGACCGCGTCCGTCTGCAGGTACGGGTCGGCGCACCGGACGAGACCGGCCGGCGCCCGATCTCCCTGCACGGCAGGCCCGAGGACGCCGCCGAGGACGACGAGTGGACCCAGCACGCGGTCGGCGTGCTCGTCCCCGGGGCGCGGCCGGCCGGCTTCGACCTCACCGCCTGGCCGCCGGAGGGCGCCGAGCCGCTCGACCTCACCGACGCGTACCCCCGCCTGGCCGGGGCCGGTTACGACTACGGGCCCACCTTCCAGGGGCTGCGGGCCGCCTGGCGGCACGGCGACGAGACGTACGCCGAAGTCGCCCTGCCCGGCTCCGACGGACCCCAGTACGGCCTGCACCCGGCGCTGCTCGACGCCGCGATGCACGCGGCCCTGCTGGACCGGACCGAGACGGTCATCCCCTTCGTCTGGCAGAACGTCTCCCTGTACGCGACCGGCGCCTCGACGGTACGCGTGCGGATGGCACCGCTGCCGGACGGCGGGTTCACGCTGAGGGTGGCCGACGGCGCGGGCAGGCCGGTGCTGCAGGTGGAGTCGCTGCGCGCGCGGCCCGTGTCACCGGAAGCGCTGGAGACCCCCGGGGCCCGGCACGCCGACGCCCTGTTCCGGGTCGAGTGGCAGCCGGTCGCGGTCGCCGGAGGGACCGCCGGGCCGCGGTGCGCCGTGCTCGGCCCCGACGGCACCGAGCTGCGCGACGCGCTCGGCGACACCGTCTCCGTCCACCCGGACCTGGCCGCGCTCGTCGACTCCCTCGACCCGGCCACCGGCGTACCGGACCTGGTGCTGCTCCCACTCGCCCCCGAGGACAACGGGGCGGAGCCCGGCGCGCCGGACGTCCCCGAGGCGGTGCGCGACACCCTGCACACGGCGCTCGGCTCCGTCCAGCGGTGGCTGGCCGACGAGCGGTTCGCGGCCTCCCGCCTCGTGGTGCTGACGCACGGCGCGTGGCGGGTGCGTGCCGGGGACCGCGTCGCGCCGGCCCAGTCACCCGTGTGGGGCCTGATCCGCGCCGCCCAGGCCGAGAACCCGGGCCGCCTGGTCCTGGTGGACACCGACACCGACCCCGCTTCCCACCGCGTCCTGCCGGCCGCGGTACTGACCGGCGAGCCGGAACTGGCCGTCCGCGCAGGCACCGTGACCGTGCCCCGCCTGGTCCGCGCGCCCGCGGCGGCGGAGCCCGCACGGCCCGCTCTCGCCCCGCACGGCACGGTCCTCGTCACCGGCGGCACCGGAGGCCTGGGCGCCCTGGTCGCCCGGCACCTCGTCACCGGACACGGGGTCACGCACCTGCTCCTGGCGAGCCGCCGGGGCCCGGACGCCCCCGGGGCCGCCGACCTGTGCGGCGAGCTGGCCGGACTCGGCGCCGAGGCCACCGTGGTGGCCTGCGACGTGGGCGACCGGGCGGACGTACAGCGGCTGCTGGCCGGCGTGTCCCCCGACCACCCGCTCACCGCGGTGGTGCACGCGGCGGGCACGGCGGACAACGGCCTGATCGGGACGGTGACCCCGGACCGGCTGGACACGGTCCTGCGGCCGAAGGCCGACGCCGCCTGGCACCTCCACGAACTCACCCGGGACGCGGGCCTGGCGGCGTTCGTCATGTTCTCGTCCGTGGGCGGCTCCCTCCTGGCGGCGGGCCAGGCCGGTTACGCGGCGGCGAACGTGTTCCTCGACGCCCTGGCCCACCACCGCCACGCACACGGACTGCCCGCCTCCGCCATGGCCTTCGGACTGTGGGACGTGACCACCGGCCTCAGCGAACGCCTGTCCGAGGCCGACCTGCTGCGGGTACGACGCCAGGGACTGCCCGCGCTCTCCCCCGACGAGGGCCTCGCCCTGTTCGACGCCGCCCTGCGCACCGACGAGCCCGCACCCGTGGCCGCCCGGATCGTGCCGTCCACGCTGCGCACCCGGCCCGGCGCAGTCCCCGCACTCGTACGCGGCATGTCCGGCCCGCCCGCCCGGCCGGCCGCGCAGACCGCGCCCACCAGCGGTGGGCGCCTGGCCGGACTCACCGGCGGGTCGCGGGACCACGCCCTGGAGGAGCTGGTCCGCACCGCCGCCGCCGAGGCGCTGGGGCACACCTCCGCCGAACTCGTCGACCCCGACCGCCCGTTCCAGGAGCTCGGCTTCGACTCGCTGATGGCGGTGGAGCTCCGCAACCGGCTGAACGAGGCCACCGGGCTCCGGCTGCCCGCCACCCTGGTCTTCGACCACCCCACCTCGCGGGCGGTGGCCCGGCAGCTCCTGACGCTGCTGTCCGGTACGACCGCGGACACGGCGGCACCCGTGGCGGCACCGGCGGGCGCGGCGGCGGACGACCCGGTGGCGATCGTCGCCATGGCGTGCCGCTACCCGGGCGACGTCACCTCGCCAGAGGAACTGTGGCGGCTGCTCGCCGACGGCGTCGACGCGGTCTCCGACTTCCCGAAGGACCGCGGCTGGGACCTCGACGGCATCTACGACCCGGAGCGCGGCAAACCGGGCCGCACCTACACCCGGCACGGCGGATTCATCGACCGGGTCGCCGAGTTCGACCCGGCGTTCTTCGGGATCAGCCCGCACGAGGCCCTGGTCATGGACCCGCAGCAGCGGCTCCTCCTGGAAATCTCCTGGGAGGCCTTCGAACGCGCCGGGATCGACCCCGCCGCCCTGCGGGGCAGCCGGACCGGCGTGTTCGCCGGGACCATGTACCACGACTACGGCTTCGGCACCCCCCGTGCCACGACCAGCGGCGGCAGCCTGGTGTCCGGCCGCGTGGCCTACACCCTGGGCCTGGAAGGACCGGCGGTGTCCGTCGACACGGCGTGCTCGTCGTCGATGGTGGCGCTGCACCTGGCCTGCCAGTCGCTGCGGACCGGCGAGTGCTCCCTCGCCCTCGCCGGCGGTGTCGCCGTGATGTCGACACCGGAGATGTTCATCGAGTTCAGCAGGCAGATGGGGCTCGCCCCCGACGGCCGGTGCAAGTCCTTCGCCGAGTCGGCCGACGGCACCGGCTGGGCCGAGGGCGCCGGAATCCTGCTGCTGGAGCGCCTGTCGGACGCGCGCCGCAACGGCCACCGGGTGCTGGCCGTCGTCCGCGGCTCGGCGATCAACCAGGACGGTGCGAGCAACGGCTTCTCCGCCCCCAACGGCCCCTCCCAGGAACGGGTGATCCGACAGGCCCTCGCCAACGCCCGGCTGGAGACCGACGAGGTGGACGCGGTCGAGGCGCACGGTACGGGCACCACGCTCGGTGACCCGATCGAGGCCCAGGCGCTGATCGCCACCTACGGGCAGCGGCGACCCGGGGACCGGCCGCTGTGGCTCGGGTCGATGAAGTCGAACATCGGCCACGCACAGGCCGCCGCGGGTGTCGGCGGCGTCATCAAGATGGTCGAGGCGATGCGGCACGGCACGCTGCCCCGCACCCTGCACGTCGACCGGCCGACCCCCGAGGTCGACTGGTCCGCCGGGCAGGTGAGGCTGCTCACCGAGCCGGTCCCGTGGCCCGAGGCGGACCGCCCCCGCCGGGCGGCCGTGTCCTCCTTCGGAGTCAGCGGCACCAACGCCCACGTGATCCTGGAGCAGGGCCCCGAGGAGCCGGCGCCCCCCGCCGACGGACCGGCGCCCACGGTGCTGCCCTGGCTGCTGTCCGCCAAGAGCGCCTCCGCGCTGCCCGCCGTCGCCGGCCGGCTCGCGGCACACCTGCGCGGCCGCACCGACCGGCGCGAGCTGGACGTCGCGTACTCGCTGGCGACCGGGCGGGCGGCGCTCAAGCACCGCGCCGTGCTGGTCGCCGGGGACCGCGAAGAGCTCCTCTCCGGCCTCGACGCCCTCGCCGCGGGCGACACGGAGGCGGCCGTCAACGGCCGGGCCCGCGACACCGGGACGCCCGTCGTGATGGTCTTTCCCGGCCAGGGTTCCCACTGGGCGGGAATGGCGACCGAACTGCTCGACACCTCACCCGTCTTCGCCCGGCGCCTGGACGAGTGCGCCCGCGCCCTCGCCCCGCACGTGGACTGGTCGCCGACCGACGTCCTGCGCGGGGAACCGACGGCGCCCCCGCTGGACCGGGTCGACGTGGTGCAGCCCGTCGTATGGGCCGTGATGGTGTCCCTGGCCGAGCTGTGGCGGTCCCACGGCGTGCGGCCGGCCGCGGTGGTGGGCCACTCGCAGGGCGAGATCGCCGCGGCGGTCGTGGCGGGCGGGCTGACCGTCGAGGACGGCGCCAAGGTCGTCGCGCTGCGCAGCAAGGCACTGCGCGCCCTCGCCGGCACCGGCGCCATGGCGTCGGTGGCCCTCTCGCCGAAGGAACTGGCCGTCACCCTGCGGCCGTGGGGCGACCGGCTGTCGATCGCCGCCGTGAACGGCCCGGCCAGCACCGTGGTCGCGGGTGAGCCGGCCGCGGTGGACGAACTGGTCGAGCACTGCAAGGTCCACGGCGTCAGGGCCAGGAGGATCGCCGTCGACTACGCCTCCCACTCGGCACGGGTGGAGCCGATCCGGGAGCGGATCCTGGCGGACCTCGCCGGGATCACCCCACGCTCCGGATCCGTACCGTTCCACTCCACGGTGACCGGTGACGTCATCGACACCGCCGCTCTCGACGCCGAGTACTGGTACCGCAACCTGCGCGGCACCGTGCGCCTCGAGGAGGTCGTGCGCGGGCTGCTCGGCTCCGGTCACACCGTGTTCGTCGAGGCCGCCCCGCACCCGGTGCTCGCTCTCGCGCTCCAGGAGACGGTGGACACCGCCGGTGCGGTCGTCGAGTCGCTGCGCCGCGACCAGGGTGGCCTCGGGCGGTTCCTCACCTCCCTCGCCGAGGCCTGGGTCCACGGCGTCGCGGTCGACTGGGCCACGTGCTTCAGCTCCGGTTCCCCCGCCCGGGTGGAGCTGCCGAGCTATCCCTTCCAGCGCGAGCGCTACTGGCTGGAGCCGCGCACCCGGCAGGTGGCGGCCGTCGAGCCGGAGGAGCGGCCGGAGCCGGTGCGGTCGCTGCTCGGGCGCCGCATCTCGTCCCCGCTCGACGTCGTGCAGTTCGAGGGGCGCCTGAACTCCGGGACGCACCGCTTCCTCGGCGACGGCGTCGTCGACGGCGTACCGCTCGTCGGAGTAGGGGCGTACCTCGACACGGCCCTGTCGGCGGCCCGCGAGACGGCGGGCGACGGCGGCGTGGTGATCGAGGAGTTCACCGCCCTGGAGAACCTGGTCCTGGAACCCGGCGAGACCAAGGACGTCCAGCTCGTCCTCGAACCCGGCGACGCCCGGACGGAGTTCCGCTACCACTGCGCGCATCCGGTGGACGACGGGCCTCCCCGCTGGGTCCTGCACGCCCGGGGCACGCTGCGGGCCGTCCCCGCCGAGGACGTACGGTTCGACCTCGCCGCCGCCCGCGCGGGCCTCGACGAGGAGCTGTCCGCGGAGGAGTTCTACGGCGAACTGTGGCGGCGCAGGCTCTACCACGGCCCGTCGACCCGGTGGGTCCAGGAGGCCTGGCGTACCCGCGGTGAGGCGGTGGCCCGGCTGCGGACGCCCGGCGCCGAGCGCACCGAGCCGTACCTGCTGCACCCCGGTCTGACCGAGGCGATGTTCCACACCGTGCTGGCGTGTCTGCCGGCCGGTCCGGCGGACGGGTTCACCTACCTGCCCACCGGCATCGACCGGTTCACCTTCCACGGCCGCCTCGGTGAGGAACCGCTGTACTGCCACGCGAAGCTGCTCTCGTACGACTCCACCGTGGTCGCCGCGGTCAGGCTGGTCGACGAGACCGGCCGGACCGTCGCGGAGGCCGACGGGGCGCTGCTGGAGCGGGCCGCGCCGCTGCGGGCGCGCGCGCCGCGGCGGGCGGCGCCCGGCACGCCGGCCGTCGCACCGGCCGAGCCCAGCGGATCCACCGCGGCGGACGGTCCGGCCGGGGAGGGAGTGAGCCTGGACACCGTCCGGGAGTTCCTCACCCGCACGGTCGCCCGCGCGCTGGGCGCCAAGGCCGCCGACCTGGACGTGGAGGAGCCGCTGACCCAGCTCGGCCTGGAATCCCTGATGGCGCTGAGCGTCCGCAAGTCCGTGTCGAGCCGGTTCGGCATCGCCCTGCCCGTCGTCTCCATCCTCAAGGGCCGCAGCATCTCCTCGCTCAGCGAGGACGTCCTGGCCATGCTCGGTACGCCCACGACCGGCGACGGAGCGGCGGAGACCGGGGTGAACCCGGCGGGCATGGACCTGCCGGAGCTGGTACCGGACCCGGAGCACCGCTACGAGCCGTTCCCGCTGACCGACCTCCAGCAGGCCTACCTGATCGGACGGTCCGGGGCGTTCGAGCTCGGTGACGTCTCGACGTACTTCTTCAGCGAGGTCGACGTCGAGGAACTCGACCTGCGGCGGCTGGGCGAGGCATGGCGGCGGATGATCGACCGCCACGACCAGTTGCGGGCCGTCGTCTCCCACGACGGCACCCAGCGGGTGCTCAAGGCGGTCCCCGACTACGAGATCCGCACCGTGGACCTCACCGACTGCGACGAGCGGACCCGGGAACGGCGTCTGGAGGAGATCCACCAGGAGTACCGCTACCGGGAGTTCGACATCTCGGCGTGGCCGCTGTTCGACTTCCGCGCCACCCGCATCGACGACCGCCGCACCCGGCTGCACATCGGTTTCGACGCGCTGATCGCGGACGGCTGGAGCATGGGACGGGTCCTGAACGAACTCGTCGCCACCTACCGCGGTGAGGGCGACTCGCTGCCCGGCCTGTCCCTCACCTACCGCGACTACGTGCTCGCCGCGCGCGGTGTGGCGGGCACCCCGGCGCACACGGCCGCGCTGGAGTACTGGCGCGACCGGATACCCACTCTGCCGGCGTCACCGGAACTCCCGACCGTCCAGAGCGACGCCAAGCCCGCGAAGCCGGCCTTCCGGCGCATGGCCCGGCGCTTCAGCGCCCGGGACTGGGCGCGGTTCAAGAGCCACGCCGCCAGGGCGGGCATCACCCCGTCGGCGGCGCTGGCCACGGCGTACGCCCAGGTCCTCGCGGCCTGGAGCAAGACCGACCACTTCACGCTCAACCTCATGTTCGCCAACCGGCTGCCGCTGCACCCGCAGGTCGAGAGCCTGGTCGGCAACTTCAGCGGCACGACCCTCCTCGAAGTGCGCAGCACACCCACCGACCCCTTCGCCACCAGGGCGCACCGGCTCCAGGAACAGCTCGGCCGCGACCTGGAGCACAGCCAGGTCAGCGGGGTCCAGGTGCTGCGGGAGCTGAACCGCGCCCGGGGCACCACCGGCGGCGCGACCATGCCGGTCGTGTTCGCGAGCACGGTCAACTTCGCGGCCAAACAGGACGACACGGCCGTCACCGGGCTGGTGCAGCAACTGGTCGAGATCGGCACATCGGGCCGTGAGGTCTACAGCTCGGTGCGCACCCCCCAGGTGTACCTGGACCACCAGGTGATCGAGGAGGGCGGTGAACTCGCCCTGAACTGGGACGTACGCGAGGAGATCTTCCCCGACGGGATGGTCGACGCGATGTTCGCCGCCTATCTGGAGGTGATCGGCGACCTCTGCCAGGACGAGGACACCTGGCACCGCCCCGCGCCGACGCTGGTGCCCGGCACGGACCTGGAGGTCAGGACGGCGGCCAACGCCACGGCGGCCCCCGTCCCGTCGGAGCTGCTGCACGCGGCGTTCCTGGAGCGGGCGGCCGAGCGGCCGCGGGACCCGGCGGTGATCGCGGCGGGCCGCACGCTCTCCTACGGTGAGCTCGACCGCTGGTCCAACCGGCTCGACCGGTGGCTGCGCGGCCAGGGCGCGGGCCCCGGCTCCCTCGTGGCCGTCGTGATGGAGAAGGGCGCCGAGCAGGTCGCCGCCGCGCTCGGCATCCTGAAGTCGGGAGCGGCGTACGTCCCGATCGACGCGGGCGTCCCGCCCGAGCGGCTGAAGGTCCTGCTGGACAGCGCGGGCATCTCCGTCGCCCTGACCCAGTCCCGGGTCGGTGACCGGACCGAGTGGCCGGAGGGGACCGTACGGCTGGCCGTCGACGCGCCGGAGGCGGAAACCCTCGACGACACGGCACTCCCGCCGTCGGGCGCGTCGCCCTCGGACCTGGCGTACGTCATCTTCACCTCCGGCTCGACCGGTCTGCCGAAGGGCGTGATGATCGAGCACACCGGCGCGGTCAACACCATCAAGGACGTCAACGACGAGTTCGGGGCCACCCGCCACGACAGGGTCCTCGGCCTGTCCGCGATGAACTTCGACCTGTCCGTGTACGACGTGTTCGGCATCCTCGCCGTCGGCGGCGCCCTCGTCCTTCCCGAGCCGGACGAGAACCGCGAACCGGGCCGCTGGCTGGAGCTGGTCACCGAGCACCGGGTCACGGTGTGGAACAGCGTGCCGACCCTGATGGAGATGTTCACCGAGCACGCGCTCGCCCAGGGCCTCCAGGACGAGCTGCCCCTGCGGCTGGTCATGATGAGCGGCGACTGGATCCCGGTCACGCTGCCGGAGCGCATCAGGAAGCTGGTGCGGGAGGCGGTGATCTGGAGCCTGGGCGGTGCCACCGAGGCGTCCATCTGGTCCATCCGCCACCCCATCGACCGGCCCGACCCGAACTGG
Organism: Streptomyces sp. NPDC041796; assembly: GCF_055590785.1. Classification (NCBI taxonomy): domain Bacteria; kingdom Bacillati; phylum Actinomycetota; class Actinomycetes; order Kitasatosporales; family Streptomycetaceae; genus Streptomyces; species Streptomyces sp. NPDC041796. Next base: position 553,405 of record NZ_JBVJAH010000003.1, on the reverse strand, counting down.
GTCAGCGTCCCGTACGGCAAACCGATGCGGAACCAGCGCTTCCATGTGCTGGACGACGCCCTCGCACCGACACCCATCTGGGTGCCCGGACAGCTCTACATCGCCGGCGTCGGGCTCGCCCGGGGCTACCTCAACGACACGGCCAGGACCCGCGCGAGCTTCCTCCGCCACCCGGTGACCGGCGAACGCCTCTACCGGACCGGTGACCTGGGCCGCTACCTGCCCGACGGGAACATCGAGTTCCTCGGCCGGGAGGACTTCCAGGTGAAGGTCCAGGGCTACCGGATCGAACTCGGCGAGGTCGAGTCGGCGCTGCTCCAGGTGCCCGGGATCCGCGCCGCCGTCGCCTCGGCGGCCGGCGAACGGCACGGCGGCAAACGGCTGGTCGGCCATGTCGTCCTCGAACCCGGAAGCACCCTCGCGGAAGCCGACATCCAGCAGCGGCTGCGCTCGACGCTGCCGGCGTACATGGTCCCGCAGTCCATCGCCGTACTGGACACCCTCCCGCTCAGCGCCAACGGCAAGGTCGACCGGTCCGCGCTGCTGGCCCTGGACGCGCCCGTCGCCGAACGGGACGACTTCGTCGCACCGAGGGACGCGGTCGAGGAGCGACTGGCCGGGATCTGGGCGGAATTCTTCGACCTCCCGAAGGTCGGCGTGCGGGCCGGCTTCTTCGCCCTGGGCGGCGACTCCCTGCTGGCCGTACGGCTGATGGCCCGCATCGAGAGCGAACTCGGCTGCTCACTGCCGCTGGCCGCGCTGTTCGCACGGCCCACGATCGAGGAACTCGCCACAGCGGTACGGGAAGCCGACCCGGCCGCCGGACAACGGCGCACCGCCCTGGTGCCGATCCGGACCGGCGGCAGCCGGACCCCGCTGGTCTTCGTGCACCCCGTCGGTGGCGACGTCCTGTGCTACGCCGAACTGGCCCGGCTCCTCGGCGACGACCAGCCCTTCTACGCCCTCCAGACCCCCGACACGGATCTGGCAGGCATCGAGGAGATGGCGGCGCACTACGTGACGGCGGTACGCGAGGTGCTCCCCGAGGGCCCCTACCGGCTCGGCGGCTGGTCCATGGGCGCCATGCTCGCCCTGGAACTCGCGCAGCAGCTGACGCGGGCGGGCGAAACCGTGGAACTCCTCGCCGCGGTCGACCTGTTCGAGGCCCCCGGCCCGGCCGCCGGACCCCCCGTCTCCGACGAGGTCCTGCTGTCGTGGCTGGCCCGCGACCTGGCGGGGCTCGCCGGAGTCGACTGGGAGCTGCCGGTGTCGGCCTTCGACGGCCGCCCGCCGGTGGACGTCCTGCACACCGAGGCTCAGGCCGCCGGGGCGCTCCCGGCGGACGTCGACGCCGGCACCCTGGGCCGGATCGTGGCCCGGTTCCAGCACAACTTCCGCTCACTGCTGCGCTACGCCCCGTCCGAGTACGGCGGCCGGGTGCGGTTCTTCCGGGCCGCCGACGGCGGGGCGTCGATGGAGACCGCCACCCGCTGGATGGCCCTGTTCACCGGGGACGCCGAGCTGATCGACGTACCCGGCAACCACTACACCGTGATGCGGGGCGAGGCCCTGCGCGTCCTGGCGGACGAGCTCCGCAAGGCCCTCGACGAGACCGTGGAGGACTGAGTGAACACCGGCACAGAGGTCCGGAACACCGGTGCGCCGGACGGCCCACCGGCCGAGCTGCCCGCCCACATACCCGTCGCGGTGATCGGCGCCGGCCAGGCCGGCCTGGCCACCGGCTACCACCTGCGCCGGGCCGGGGTGCCGCACGTCCTGATCGACGCGGAACCGGAACTCGGCGCGGCCTGGGCACGGAGGTGGGACTCGCTGCGGCTGTTCACGTCGGCGCGGTTCTCCTCCCTGCCGGGCCTGCCGTTCCCGGGCCCCGCCGACCGGTACCCCGGCAAGGACGAGGTGGCGGCCTACCTCCGGAGGTACGCCGCCCGGTTCGAGCTTCCGGTGCTGCTCGGCCACCGGGTGCTCTCCCTGCGCCGGGACGGCGACGCGTTCCTGCTGAAGACCGACCACGGGGACTGCCGCGCCGGGAAGGTGGTCATCGCCGTCGGCGCCTACGGCCCCCCGGCGCTGCCGCCGATCGCCCGCTCCCTGTCACCCGCCGTGCCGCAGTGGCACGCGAGCGACTACCGCCACCCCGGGCTGATACCCGCCGGCACGGTGCTGGTGGTCGGCACCGGCAACTCCGGCATCCAGATCGCCCGGGAGCTCGCCGCCACCCACCGCGTGCTGCTCAGCCAGGGCAGCCGGCAACCGGAGGTACCCCAGCGGATACTGGGCCGGGACCTCTTCTGGTGGATGAGCGTGTTCGGACTGATGAACCTGCCCCTGCCCCCCGGCGCGCCCGACCCCGTGGTCGGCAACCGGCTGGCCGAGCTGACCGCGGACGGCGGCATCCGGCTCGTCGGCAGGGTCACCGGAGCCGACGGCACCCACGTGGTCGTGGAGGGCTCCGACGAACCCGTCCGGCCCGCCGCGGTCATCTGGGCGACCGGCTACCGGCACGACTGGGGCTGGCTGCCCCCGGAGCTCCTCGACGAGGCGGGCCGCCCCCGGCACACCCAGGGGGTCGGGGCGGTCCCGGGCAGCTACTTCGTCGGCCTGTACCGGATGCGCGACCGCGGCTCCGCCCTGCTCGGCTTCGTCGGCCGCGACGCCGAGCGGATCGTGACCGACCTGGTCACGGCCCCCTGAGCCACCCGGACCGCCCACACGGCCGGACCGCCCACACGGCCGGACCGCCCACACGGCCGGACCGCCCACACGGCCGGACCGCCCACACGGCCGGACCGCTCGGGCGGCCGGACCGTACCCGTGGCGGGGCGGCTCGGGCGGCCGGACCGCTTGCGTGGGCGACGCGGGGCCGGTCACGGACGGCGTGGCTCACCCGTAAGTGACTTTTCGGGGCGCGGGCTGAATCCTTTGGGACGGCCCGCGCCTCTTATAGATGTCCCGGCAGACCGCCGGGACCGGAACTGGAGGTCGTCATGATCATTGGTATCGCTGTCGCCGTCGGAGTCGTGCTGCTCTGCACGTGCAGCTTCGTCGTCATGCGCAAACGAGGCCGGGCGCGTGGCTGACTCGACCTGGCCCGGTGAACAGCTGATCGTCGCCGCGCAGCGCGGAGACGTCGATTCGCTCACCGCGCTGGTGTCGGGCTCGCACCCGAACGTGCAGCGCTTCGCCCGTTCCCTCTGCGCCACTCCCGAGGACGCCGAGGACGCGGCACAGGAGGCGTTGATCATCCTGTATCGCAAGATCGGGATGCTCAGGGCGTCCGGCGCCCTGGCGTCGTGGATGTTCCGCATCGTCCGCAACGAGTGCCTGCGGCGCGCGCGGACGATGCTGCGGGACCGGGACCCCGCGCCCCTGCTGGACGCCGCCGTGCGTTCGGCCGAGGACGAGGTCCTGCAACGCCTGGAAGCGGGCAGAGTGGCGGCCGCCATCGCCGCTCTGCCCGCCGACCAGCGCCGCGTGCTGATCATGCGAGACATCCAGGGCCACAGCGGACGGATGGTCGCCGACGCGCTGGGCCTCAGTACGGCCGCGATGAAATCACGGCTGCACCGGGCCCGCGCGGCTGTTCAGAACACCTTGCGTGCCTCACACGACGTGGCTCCAGGAAGGAACGACGATGGCAACGAAAGCTGAGGGCCCCGACTTCGCGAGCTCGTCCCTGCCCCGGCACCTCGCCCGCGGCGTGGTCGGATTCGGCAGTCTGATCGGCTCGTTCGCACTGATCCCGCTCGTCGGGCCGTGGAGCCTGGCGCTGCTGCCGGTCGGCGTGCTGGCGCTGCGCGGCTGCCCGATGTGCTGGACCATCGGCCTCGTGCAGACCATCTCGCGGGGGCGCCTGCAGCGCTCCTGCGAGGACGGCCAGTGCAAACTGACGGTCGCCGACCACGACAAGCACACCCGCGAGAAGGTCGCCCCCTGAAGGCCACCGGCGCGTGCACACCAGGGACCCGGGCTTCCCCGGGCCCGGCGGTCCCGTCTCGACCGCCGGGCCGGGGAAGCCCGCGGAGCCGGTCACGGCGAAGGGCATCCCTGACGCAAGGTCAGCACACGCTCGCGCTAATGTGCGTGCGTGAACCTTCATGTCGTCATAGGTTACGGGCCCGCCGGGGCGGCCACCGCCCGGTTGCTGGCCGAACAGGGCCAATCGGTACGCGTCATCACCAGGACGGGCAGAAGCGCGGAGCCAGGCATCGAGCATGTCGCCCTGGACGCGTCGGACAGTGAGCGACTGATCGACGCCGCCCGAGGCGCGGCCGCCATCCACAGCTGCGCCGCACCCCCCTACCATCGCTGGACGAGTGAATGGCCGCCGCTGGCCTCGTCGATCTGCGCGGCGGCGGAAGCGACCGGGGCCGTCCTGGTCATGCTGGGCAACCTCTACGGCTACGGTCCGGTGGACGGGCCCATGACCGAGGACCTGCCGCAGGCCGCCACCGGCCCCAAGGGGCGTGTCCGCGCCGCCGCTTGGGAGCGGGCACGGGGCCTGCACGAGCAGGGCCGTATCAAGGCCGTCGAGGTGAGGGCCTCCGACTTCTTCGGGCCCGGCGTCACCGACGGGGGCCACCTGGCCGGCCGTGTGATGCCACGACTGCTGCGCGGCAAGCCGGTCTCCACACTCGGGGACCCCGACGTCCCGCACAGCTGGACCTATCTGCCCGACGTGGCGAGGGCCCTGGTCGAGGTGGCGGGCGAGGAGCGGGCCTGGGGGCGGGCGTGGCACGTCCCCACGGAGCCCGCCGCGTCCGTCCGGGAGATGGTCGACCGCCTCGCCGCCCGGTCGGGGACGGGACCGGTCGCGGTGCGCGGGCTGCCTCCGGCGGTGCTGGGCATCGCCTCCGTCTTCTCCCCGCTCATCCGTGAACTCAAGGAGATCCGCTACCAGTTCGACCGCCCGTTCATCGTCGACTCCAGCGCCTACGAAGCCGCGTTCGCGGTACGGGCCACACCCCTCGACGAACAGGTCGAGGCGACGGTGAACTGGTGGCGCGAGCGACTGGCCACCACACGGTGACATCAGTGACAGGAATAGATTCCACAGTGGGTTCAGCCGAAGCGCGGCGTGACGACATCGCGATCGTGGGAATGTCCTGCCGGTTCCCCGGAGCGCCGAACGTCAACCAGTACTGGCGCCTCCTGACGTCTCCACGGGCGCAGTTCTCCACCGTCCCGGACTCCCGGTGGCGCATCGCCGCCTTCCTCGGCGACAACTTCCGTGACGCCTCGTCGGTCTACACGGACACCATGGCCCTGCTGCCGGACGTGGGCCACTTCGACGCCACGCACTACGGCATCCCGCCGAGGCGGGCCGCAGCGCTGGATCCGCAGGCCCGCCTCCTGATCGACCTCGCCCGGGAAGCGATTCAGGACGCGGGGTGGGAGGCCGAGGGCTTCGACCGCGAGGAGACCTCGGTGATCACCTCGCTCACCGAGGGCGGCTACCGCGAGATCAGCACCCTGCAGATACGGATGCGTCAGCTGGCCGGCGGCGAGTTCGGGGCACGGCCGGCCGACCCCCGATGGGCGGACACGGCCCGCGCGGTGCCCGGGCTGCACGGCACGTCCGTCGCCGGACTGCTCCTCAACATGGGCCCCAACACCATCAGTTCGGTCTTCGACCTGCACGGCGAGAGTTACGCGCTGGACTCGGCGTGCTCCGGTGGACTCATGGCCGTGGCCAACGCCGTGTTCGCGCTGCGTGCCGGCCGGTGCAGGATCGCCCTCGCCGGGGGCGCCCAACTGCAGCTCACGCCCGACCTGCTGGTGGGGCTCAGCCGGATCGGCGCCATTTCGCGCAGCGGCAGGTGCCTGCCGTTCGGCGCGGAGGCCGACGGGTTCGTCCTGGGCGAGGGGGCCGGGATGCTGGTGATGCGGCCGCTGGCCGACGCGCTGGCGGCCGGCGACCGGGTCTACGCGGTGATCCGCGGCGTGGGTACGGCCAATGACGGGACCGTGCAGGGCGGTATGCATCCCCAGGCGGCCGGACAGCTCCGCGCGCTGCGCCGCGCCTACCGGGACGCGGGGCTGTCCCCCGACGCGGTGGGCTACCTGGAGGCGCACGGCACCGGGACCACGGTCGGCGACCCCGTGGAGATCGGTGTCCTGCGCGAACTGCGGGGTGAGCAGGGCGCACCGGCCTTCCTCGGAGCGGTGAAGGCGGTGGTGGGGCACTCGCTCAACGCCGCCGGCATGGCAGGACTCATCAAGACCGTCCTGGCGGTGCACCGGGGAGTGATCCCGCCCCAGCCGGAGTTCGACCTGGCCGACCGTTCCGGTCTGGAGGCCGCGCGGCTGACCGTCCCGACGACCCCGACCGGCTGGCCGGGATCCGGGCAGCCGCGCCGCGCGGGGGTGAGCGCCTTCGGCTTCGGCGGCACCGGTGTCCATCTGGTGGTGGAGGAGTGCGCCCCCGCCCCCACCCGCCCGGCTCCGGACGGGGAACCGCAGCTCCTGGTCCTCAGCGCCCGTGACCGGACCGGGCTCGCCCGCCACGCCCGGGAACTGGCGTCCACCCTCGCCGACGACAACCCGCCGCTCGCCCGGGTGGCGAGCACCCTGGCCCGCCGGGCTCCCTTCCCGGAACGCCTCGCCGTGGTGGCGGAGGACACCACGGACGCCGTCACCAAGCTGACCGCGGCGGCCGAGGCCGTGGCGGCCGGCCGCACGGGCGAGCTCGGGCCGGGACAGGTGGCCGGTACGGTGCCGTCCGGTGACCTTCCGGAGGCCGCCGTGCCGGCGCCGGGTTCCCTGCCCGCCGAGGCGCGCACGGCCGTCCTGGCCCGGCTCGCGGAGCGCACGGTCACCGGCTCGGGGCTTCGTCCGGTGACGGAGCGCATACCCCCGTACACCCTGCCGCCCAGCCCGCTCGCCCCGCGCCGCCACTGGGTGGTCGACGAGACGGCACGCGAGCTCGCCGAGGACGTCCCCGACGCGCCGCCCGAGATGCCGTCCGAGGCGGCGGAGCCGGTGGGGGACACCCGTGGCGCCGCGTCCCTGGTACTCGAAGAGGTGTCGCGGGTCGGCGTCTTCCCCCTCTCCGACCTGAGCGAACACATGGCTCTGGTGACCGACCTCGGCTTCGACTCCCTGATGCTGCACGAGCTGGAAGGCAACATCGGGAAGCGGATACCGGGCTTCCGCACCGAGGAGATGTACGCGCCCGACCTCACCGTCAAGCGGCTGATCGAGCTGGTCGCGCTCGTCGAACCGCACCTCACGCAGCCCCCGGCGCCCGCTGAGCCCCTCCCCGGGACCCGGACGGACTGGGACACCGCGACCGCGTGCGTCGACGACTTCCCGGAGGTGCGGCAGTTCGAGGAGCGCCTGAGCGTGATCACCGGCAGTGGCGCGGACTTCCCGTACTTCCGGGTCCACCAGGGCACCATCCGCGACACGACCGTGATCGGCGACCGGACCTACCTCTCCTTCGGCAGCTACAACTACCTGGGCCTCTCCGGCCACCCCGTGGTCAACGAGGCCGCCCAGCAGGCGGTGGAGCGGTACGGGACCTCGGTCTCCGCGAGCCGCGTGCTCTCCGGCGAGCGGGAGCTGACCGTGCGGCTGGAGCGGGCGCTCGCCGACTTCCTCGGCGTCGAGGACTGCCTCACCCTGGTGAGCGGCCACGCCACCAATGTCACCGCGATCGGGCACCTCGTCGGCACGGGGGACCTCGTGCTGCACGACGCGCTCGCCCACGACAGCATCCTCCAGGGCTGCGCCTTGTCCGGCGCGGCGCGGCGACCGTTCGCCCACAACGACATCGGCCGGCTGGAACACCTGCTGCGCCTCAACCGGTCCCGGTTCCGGCGGGTACTGATCGCCGTCGAGGGCGCGTACAGCATGGACGGAGACCTGGTCGACCTGCCCGCCGTGATCGAGCTGAAGAAGCGTTACGGCGCACTGCTGATGGTCGACGAGGCGCACAGCATCGGCACCGTGGGCGAACGAGGCCGCGGTGTGGGCGAGTTCTTCGGTGTTGACCGGTCCGACGTGGACCTGTGGATGGGGACCCTCTCCAAGGCCTTCGCGGGCTGCGGCGGTTATCTGGGCGGCTCGGCCCGGATGGTGCGGTGGCTGCGGCACACGCTGCCGGGCTTCGTCTACAGCGTCGGTCTCACCCCCGCCAACGCGGCCGCGGCGCTGGCCGCCACGGAGCTGATCGTCGCCGAGCCGCACCGGGTGCGGACTCTGCGCCGGAACGCGGAGCTCTTCCTGGAACTGGCCGCCTCGGCCGGACTGGCCACCGGCTCCAGTGCCCACACCCCGATCGTGCCGTGCCTCCTCGGCGACTCGGCGAGGACCCTGCGGGTCGCGGACCGGCTGTTCGACCGTGGGGTCGTCGTCGACCCGATCTTCCACCCTGCCGTGGAGGAGGGGCTGTCCAGGCTGCGGTTCTTCGTCACCAGCGAACACCGGGAGGACGACATCCGACGGGCGGTGTCGGTCCTGACCGAGGAGGTGGCGTCCGCCACGCGCGAGGTGGGGCACGTCAGATGAGGGTGCGTTCTATCCGGCTGAGCATGGCGTGGTCCCCGGACTTGGCCGGGGGGACATCGGGCCGCTCCTCGGTGCTGCCCACCCGCTGGGAGAGCAGATAGGCGATGATCTCCGCCTCCTGCTCCTGTACGTCGTCGTAGGTCGCGCGCAGGAGCATGTCGCGCACGAGGTCGGGGTCGAGGTTGGGGAAGAGGAGGCGGGCGCTCGCCTCGTCCAGCCAACCCGCCCCGCGGTGGCAGCAGATGATGTGGCCCAGCTCGTGCAAGATGATGTGCTCCTGATGCGCGCTGGTCGTGTTGGCGTCGTAGAAGATCAGGTCTTCGTCCCGGGCGGCGACCCACATCCCGCACGGATGCGACGCGGGCATCTGCATCGGCACCAGCGTGATCGGCCGGCCGCGGACCTCGCTGAGGTGGCGGCAGAGCTCGGCGACGTCCGCCACCTCCGGCAGGTCGAGATCGGCGAGCCGCTTCGCGCCGGCCTTGCGGAGTCTCTTGAGCTGGCTGCGGCGGTCCTGGTCCGCCGACCGCCCCATGCGACCGCCCCTCACTCGGGCTCCGCGGGGTCGGTGACGGGGGGAAGACCCTGCATCTGACGGTACTGGTCCATGATCGCCGTGATGGCCTGCAGGTTCTCCTTCTTCATCCCGGCGGCGCGCATCGCCACCGAGCGGACCCCCGCCTGTCGCAGCGCCTCGATGGCGGCGACCTGGCTGAGCACCGACTGGGCGACCTCGTCGTCGAAGAAGTAGGCCACCGACACGCCGAAGAAGCGCGCCAGGGCGGCCAGCAGGTCGGGTGAGGGATTGGAGCGCTTGCCCGTCCGCAACTGCGACAGATACACACCCCCGACGCGTAGTTCGGGGTTGGCCCGCTTCAGCTCCTCCGCCACCTCGGCGTTGGTCCAGTGCTTCCCCTTGGGACGAACCGTCTTGAAGAGGTTGTCCAGACGCACTGCCAGCACGGGCCGGTCGTCAGTCTCGGACATTGTGAATCTCCCTCCCGTCACCTCCTCGGCATTGCCCTTGGCTAATCGTCAGTTTCGCAGATTAGCGGTCAGTTGACAATCTGCCCGGACTCCGCCAACGTTGGAGCTCGCCGATAGCTGCCAGCTAACTTGGTTCACGGGGGTGGCCGAGTTGGTCGGCGGTCACGTCGGCGGGTCCGGCCGTCGGGGGATGGGCCGGATCAGGGCCGGGCGGGGGACACTCCGCCCGGCCCGCCGATGAACGGGGCGCCATGGAGAACCCAACGGGGATCCGGGGCGCCACGGGGGAAGAACGGGGGAGCCACGGGGGAGTCACGGGGGAAGGAAAAGCCCGCCCGGTCTGACGGGGGAAACAGACCGGGCGGGAGCTCTCAGCGAGCGTTGCCGAGTTTACGGTAGGCGGATGCGACCTTGGTCAACCAGGCCACTTCCGCGCTGAAGTTGTCCGTATCCCGATCTTCGAAGTCGCCGGCGTCCGCGTTGTCGTCCGGGATGGTCCCGGCGCGCTTGGCGTGCAGGGCCTGCCTGATCTGCGCCGCCTCGGTGTACGCCTGCAGGGACTCGCCGTTCACCCGCGGGCCCCGTCCGCCGGCGCCGTTGGCCGTGCGGTCGATGTACGGACGCAGGTCCCGCCATCCGTCCCGTATCTCGACGACCCGACGGTGCAGCCGGTAGTCGAGGTCGGAGACGGAAGCCCCCGGCGGCTCCAGGACGATGTCCGGCGAGGACTCGTACAGGTCCCGCCAGAGCGGGTACAGGGCCCGGTACGAACGGTAACTGCGCGCCCAGCCCAGGAGTTTGGCCGCCGAGGCCGACCAGGAGGACATGGTCAGACTGAGCGAGAGCGTGACGATCCCCACCGCGCTGAAGACGTTCGAGGCGAGCTTCCACAGACCGATGTCGATCCCGGCCGCGGCGGTGAGGATGTTGACCGTCCTGGCCGTGCAGTAGAGGAAGAGGATCACCGCGGCGACGGACAGCAGCCGCAGGGCCTGGCGCAGCGAGGCCTTGTCGGTCATACGGGCGTAGGGGCCGCACTGCCGGAACATCGTGACGCACGGAATCGCCTGCGAGACGATGAAGAGGAGCAGGTAGGTGAGGACCAGCGGCTGGCCGCTGCCGGTGTCGAAGTCCTTGGCCGGCCGGGCGGGGCCGTCCGCGACGAAGAACAGTGCCGTCAGAAGCGCGTCGAGGACGATGCCGGTGATCAGCCAGTAGCGGGACTTCCGTGCCGCCTCCTCCTCGGCCGCCGCCCAGCGCAGCAGGATGATCTGCGCGCTGACGCAGAAGGCGACCGCCGACAGGTGCATCAGCAGGATGGCGAGGTTGCCCACGCCCAGGAAGCTCCCGCTCCCCATGGCGATGGCGCCCATCGTGAAGGTGAGGCACTGCAGCAGCAGGGTGATGACGAGGGTGCGGTAGGCGTTCTCCCTCCAGCTGCGCCTCACTTGGCACAGCCGGTAGACGAGCGCGGCATACGACGAGAGCGCCGCGATGACGAAGCAGAGCGTTCTGGTGGTGTTCACGGGCCTGGTTCCCTGCGGGCGCCGCACACGCGGCGAACGGTTCAGTCGGTGTTCTCGCCCAAGGGGACCACGAGACCGATTCCTTCGGCCGCCACGGCGATGGCGTAGTCGAAGAACGCGGACTCGTCCCGGACGCTGTCGTGGGTACGGCTGAAGACCTGGAACACCAGGAGCCCGACCAGGCTGCTCCACAGCACGATGCCGCGCTCGATGATGTCCGAGAACGGAGCGTCGGGCACCCCGCCGAAGAGCTGCACCGCCTCCGGCAGGAGCAGCGGGGGCCCGGGCACCGCCCTGCGCGGTGCGGTCAGTTCGCCGGCCTCCAACGCCGAGCGCACGATGCCCGCCAGTACCGCGGGGGTGCGCGACGCGGGCGGGACGGTGTCCTGCGGGGCGTGGTAGTCCGGGACGGGTGAACCGTAGATCAGGGTGAACTCGGCGGTGTTGGCGAAGGACCACTCCCGCAGTGCGCGGGTGACCGCGAGAAGCCGCGCGCCCGCAGACTCACCGGCGTCCCTGGCGGCCCGGTCGGCCTGCTCCATGGCGTCGCCCGACTCGTTGTAGGCGTCGATGACCAGTGCGGTCAGCAGGTCGTCCCGATGCGGGAAGACGGCCTCCACATCGGTGACGGCCGTCCCACTGCCCTGGGCGACGGCATCGAGCGTCAGCCCCGGGGCCCCCAGTTTGACCAGGAGTTGGCGCGCGGTGGCTTTGAAGGCCGTGGAGGGGTTCTCCTCGGCGGAGCTCATTCCGGAAAGATCCATGGCCAAACCGTACCTGTCAGCTACAACGGCCTGGAATCCAACGGCCCGAGCGGCTGGAGCCGGCGTTGCATTCCGGCCACCTGCCCCCAACAGCGGTGCTCCAGGCGGCGGAACAGAGTGGTTGACCCTCCGGCGGCGTGCACGTCACGAGGGAGAAAGACGTCGTTCACGCGCTCTTCACTCCACGCGGTGCCCGCGTGCCGACGTGTCAGGCCCGACGGGCACCGAGGCAGGGGGCGCGTCCTCGGGGACCCGGGACGGAGCCTTCCCACGCATCCGGGACACCGCGACCCCCGCCAGGCAGAGGAGGCCGCCGAGGAGGGTCAGCCGGCCGGGCACCTCACCGAGGAACAGCCACGACATGAAGACGACGATCACCGGCACCGCGTAGGTCGTGGCACCCATCCTCCCGGCGGTCGTACGGGCCACCGCGTAGGCCCACGTGGTGAACGCGAGAGCCGTCGGGAAGACACCCAGGTACACGATCTGCAGCGTCGCCGACACCGGAGCCCGGCTCACCTCGGACACCAGTTGCCCGGCGAACGGCAGACACGCCACCGCTCCGACGACCGCACCGAACGTCGTCACCTGCATCGGCGTGGCCCGCTTCAGCGCCGGCTTCTGCAGCACCACACCCACCGCGTACGCCACCGCCGCGAACAGGCACAGCAATACGCCGAGGAGTGACGACCCGCCCCCACCGGACGTGGAGAGCCCGACCACCACGGCCCCGACGAACGACACCGCCATGCCCGCCATCAGCATGGGCGGGAAGCCCTCCTTCAGCAGCCACCCGCCCAGCAGCGCCATCAGGATCGGCCCCACGTTCACGATCATGGAAGCCGTACCGGCGTCCACGTGCTGCTCACCCCAGTTCAACGCCACCATGTACGCGCCGAACCACAGGACGCCCGAGGCGACGATGCCCGGCCAGGCCTCGCGCGCCGGGAAGCCACCGCGCCGGGCGAGCAGGACGGCGCCCAGCACCACGGACGCCACCGCCAGCCGGCCGAACGCGAGCGCGCCCGGCCCGAAGTGCTCGGCGGAGCTGCGGATCGAGATGAAGGACGACGCCCACAGCACCACGGTGACGGCGGCCGCGGCGAGCGCCCGGCCGTCCACCCCGCCCGTGGACCCGGTATCGCCGTCCGCCGTTGCTGTGCCCACCCGTCGGCTCACGATGGCGCCCTCCCGCAGTTCTCCGCGTGCGTCTCGCGCGCAGTCGATCCGCAAGCGTGCAAGAGCCGGCGCTTCAGTGACAAGCGAGTTATGGCGACGTCCGGCGAACCGGTGGCGGGGAGGGCACCCCGCGGCGGGGCCCGTTCGCGGGCCCTCCGGCGCACGGGGCGCCGGCAGCGGTTTCCGTACCGGTCAGGGCCGTGCTCACCGCGGCAGGAGCGACTCCACCGCCGCGACGGCCTCCGCCAGGCCCGTCGGACGCGGCAGCCCGCTCATGGTCCGCCCCGCCCAGCCGGGCCCGATCGTCAGGACGACCGGTTTCCTGCGGGCGCCGCGCACACCCCATTCCATCGCGGCCACGTGCTGGGCCAACGGGCGGCTGGCCGTGGTGCGGGACTGCGCCCACAGTCCCACCGCGGCCGGTCCGGTCCTGCGTACCGCCGCGACGAGCGACTCGACGGGCAGAGCCCCACCGAACATGCGGACCGGGATGCCACGCTCGGCGAGTGCGGCGGTCAGGGCTTCCAGGGGCAGCGTGTGCAGCTCCCCCGGCACACAGGCGAGCACCGTGGTGGCACCCGCGCGCTCGGCGGCCACGGGCCGGGCGCAGCGCCGCAGCGCGCCGGAGACGTGCCAGGACAGGAAGTGCTCGACCTCGACGTACCTCTCGCCCGAGCTCTCCCACTTGCGGCCGACCGCCTGCAACGTCGGCATGATCACTTCCGTCCAGGCGGTGATCAGGCCGTGTTCCTCGATCGCCGTGCTCAGCAGCTCGTCCAGAGTGACGGCGTCGAGGCGCAGCGCGGCGCGGGCCACCCCTTTGCACTCCTGGCGGACGTCTCCCAGTCGCAGGCCGGTGCCCGCCCTGCTGCGCCCGTGGACCGGTGGCCGCGGCGGTGGGGCGGCGGCCTGCCCGGCCTCTTCCGAGGCCGGTGGCCGTTCGCTCCTGGTCATGCGCGCCGCCACGGCCGGTGGCAGCCCGGAGGCCGTCAGGGCGCACATGCGCTCCAGCCGCGCCACGTCCACGGCGGTCCAGCGCCGGTGCCGGCCACCGGTGTGCAGCTCGGGCCCGAGACCGTAGCGGCGGTCCCAGGTCCGGATCGTGGTGGGCGCCACCCCGAGCCGCCTGGCGACCTCGCCGGTCGTCAGTCCGCCACCGCGCTCCGTGCTCTCGGCGTCGCCGTTCCCTCGCGCGTCCATACCACCACTGTACGACGCACAAACGACGCAAGTTGTCCGCGTCGTTCCCGCCTCCAAGACTGGGGGGCACCCAGCGGGCGTCGGTCCGTACCGCGCCGGTGCGGCCCGGCAGACGGCCTTCCGTCCCGCACAGGACACATGGCAGGAGGAACAGGCCATGAGCACGAACACAGGGTTCGCCACCTGGCTCTCACCACCCGCCGGCCCGTCACCGGCCGAGGAGACGGTGTACGAGGACGAACTGGCGCGGGGCCTCCGAGCCGCCGACGAGACCGCGTTCGCGGCGATCTACCGGCGCTGGGGCTCACTCGTCCACACCATGGCCGCCCGGTCCCTCGGTGACGCCCACGAGGCCGAGGACCTCACCCAGCAGGTGTTCCTCGGAGCGTGGCGGGGACGAGACGGCTTCCGGCCCGAGCGCGGCCCGCTCGGCGCCTGGCTCGTCGGCATCACCCGACGCAAGATCGCCGACGCCCTGGCGGCGAGGACGAGACGTCTGGCGCTGATCGACTCGGCCGGCCGCAACGCCGGTACACCACAGTCCGACGGAGCGGCGCCCGACGACGTCCTGGACCGGGTCCTCCTGGTGGACGCGCTGTCACGGCTGCCACAGCACCAGAGGGAAGTGCTGTGCCTGGCCTTCTACGGGGACCTGACCCAGGCTCAGATCGCCGAACGGACGGGGATGCCCCTGGGAACCGTGAAGAGCCACGTCCGCCGGGGCCTGCTCCAGCTGCGCCGGGGCATCGAACAGGGCCGTGCGGACGCGGCGGACGCGTGGAGGTGACGATGCGGAAGCGCCGCCCGCATCCATGGAGGCGCCCGCACCCGAAACAAGGACGACCCCCCGCAACCGGAGGACAGTTCTGAAGGGATGATTCCCATGACCTCCCGGATCCCCCTCGCCATCACCGCCTCGGCCGGCGCCTGCGCGCTCGCGCTCGGCGTCGCCGCCCCCGTCATGGCGGCCCCCGCCGCCGCGACCGACGACAAGGCCATGGTCTCCGTCTTCCACGGAGTCCCAGGAGTGACGGTGGACGTATACGCCAACGGTGACGAACTGCTCGGCGACTTCAAGCCCGGCACCATCACCGACCCGCAGGCGCTCGCCGCCGGCACCTACGACATCCAGGTCTTCCCCGCAGGCCAGGGGCCCGAAGGCACACCAGCCGTCGAGAAGGAGATCAAGGTGCCCGCCGGGGCGAACGCCACGATCGCCGCCCACTTGTCCGCCGACGGAAAGCCCCAGCTCACGGCCTTCGTGAACGACGTGTCGAAGGTCGACGCCGGGAAGTCGCGGCTGACCGTACGGCACGTCGCCGCCGCACCCGCCGTCGACGTCCGAGCGGGCGGAACGCCGGTGTTCAAGAACCTGCAGAACCCTGACCAGAACACCGCCACCGTCGACGCCGGCACCGTCAACGCCGATGTCGTCCTCGCCGGCACGGACACCGTGGCCCTCGGCCCCGCCGACCTGGAGCTCCGCGCCGGAACCAGCAACGTCGTCTACGCCTGGGGCAGCGCCGAGGACAAGAACCTGGCGCTGAAGACCCAGACGTTCAGCGGCACGGCCTCGAGCCCCGACGCCGCCGGCTTCGTCCCGCCGAACTCCTCCCACCAGTGGCTGATCTGGGCCGCCTCGGCAGGGGTGGTGGCCGTGACCGGTGCCATGGCCGCTCGCCGCATCGCGGGCCGGTCCAGCTGACACCGCCAGGGCACAGCCGACGACCACGGTGGGGGGGGGGGGGGGGGGGGGGGGCGAAAATAAGGAGCTCGACGAGGCAGAGAGTACGGAGGAGGGGAAGGACCAGG
>NZ_JBVJAH010000003.1:498620-537398 GCF_055590785.1 Streptomyces sp. NPDC041796 | reverse complement strand
CATGGGGGGCTGTTAAACGCAACCCACCAAAAAAACCCCCCCCCCCCGCGGTGCCGCGGCTCCTCCGGGAGCCGCGGCAGCCCGTCCGGCGACACGGCACGGGGCCCGGAAAAGACGGGCCACGGACAACGGGAGGCACGGTGGCACACGTCGAGCCGGCACACCTGGTGGAACTGGCACTGGGCAACACCACGTCGTCCGATGACGCCGGCGCCCTGCGACACATCGCCATATGCGCGCGATGCCGGAAGGAGCTGGCCCGGACGCGACGCGTGGTGACCACCGCACGCAGCGTTGACGCGTCCGACCTGCTGACCGCGCCCCCCGAGTGGATGTGGGAACGCATCGCCCGAGACCTGTCCACAACCGCGGAGCCGACGACACCCCCGCCCGGGCCACCCGGTCGGCGCGTCCGTCCGCTCCTCACCCCCCGAGCGCTCGGCCTCACGCTCGCCGCGATCGCCGCGGTCACCGCCGTCCGGTGGCTCGGACGGAGCCGCCCGGCTTCGGTGAGGTGCCGGAGAAGGCGGTGAGGCGGGCGGCCGGTCAGCACGGGTGCCGCAGGGGTGCCGCACGATGTCCTGGCGCTGCCTACAGCCAGTCCCGCCGCTTGAAGACGACGTACAGGCTCGAACACACCACCGCCATCAGCAGGATCGCGAAGGGGTAGCCGTACACCCAGTGCAGCTCCGGCATGTGGTCGAAGTTCATGCCGTAGATGGTGCCGACCAGGGTCGGGGCGAACAGGATGGCGGCCCAGCTGGAAATCTTCTTGATCTCCTCGTTCTGCGCGAAGCCCGCCTCCGCCAGCGCCCGCATCTCCGCGTTCTGCTGCTGGGTGACCAGGGTCGCGTTGACCGTGAGGATCTCGGTGAGGGCCTGGCGGAAGCCGTCCACGCGTTCGCTGGTGTGCGTGACGTGGTCGGCGACGTCCCGCAGGTGGCGCTGGAGTTCCTCGTCCGTGCCGTATTTGGCGAAGCCGGCCATCAGGTTGTGGAGCATGCCGACCAGGGGGCGGGTGGCGCGCTGGAACTCGACCATCTCGCGGGAGAGTTCGTAGATGCGGCGGGACACCGCCGGGTCGCCCCGGAAGACCTCCGTCTCGATCTCGTCGATGTCGTTCTGGACACCCGCCACCACCGGGGCGTAGCCGTCGACGACGGCGTCGAGGATCGCGTACAGCACCGCCTCCGGACCCAGGGCCAGCAGTTCCGGGGCCTCCTCCATGCGGCGGCGTACGGCGGAGAGGTCGGGAGCCGCGCCGTGGCGGACCGTGATGAGGAAGTCGGGACCCAGGAAGACGTGCAGTTCACCGAAGTCCACCTCCTCCTGGGCGTCGAGGTACCGGGCGGCGCGCAACACGACGAACAGGGTGTCGCCGTACCGTTCCAGCTTCGGTCGCTGGTGGGCCTCCATGGCGTCCTCGACGGCGAGCTCATGGAGGTCGAACTCGGCCGCCAGGGAAAGGAGTTCCGCCTCCGACGGGCGGTGCAGCCCTATCCACGCCATGCCGTCCGGCTCGTCACGCAGTTGGCGGAACGTCTCGGCGAGCGTGCCGGGGGAGGAGACCTTGTGCCCGTCCCGGTAGAGGGAGGCCTGGACCACGCTGCCCCGTTCGGGGGACGCGGAGGGGGCGACGGCGGGTACGCGGACGGGCGCGGGGGCCGCGGAGCGCCGACGCCAGTTCGGCTTCTTCGAGGGCAGGGTCATACGGGTCTCACCTCCCGGGTCGAACCATATACGTCCCGGTTTGCGCGAGCATGGCGGGACCAGGATCGTGTTGAGGACAATGGCTGTCCTCAAGGGTGCGTAGCGTGCCGAGCATGGTCTCCCGGAACAAGCCCGTGCTCACCGCCCGCGCCCTCAACCGCGCCACCCTGGCACGGCAGCTCCTGCTGCGTCGTACCCCCATGCCGGCGGAACACGCCGTCGCCCACCTCGTCGGCCTCCAGGCCCAGAACACCAAGCCGCCCTACTACGCCCTCGCCGCCCGCCTCGCGGACTTCCGCCCCGAGGAACTGTCCGCCCTGATGGAGGACCGCGAGGTGGCCCGGATCGTCACCATGCGGTCCACCATCCACACGCACACCGCCGACGACGTCCTCGCGTTGCGGCCGCTCGTCCAGGCCGCGCGCGACCGGGAGGTCAGCGTGTTCCGCAAGGGGCTGGTGGGGGTCGACCTGGAGCGGCTCACGGCCCTCAGCCGCGACCTGGTGGAGGAGCGCCCCCGTACGCCGAAGGAGATCCGCGAGACGCTGCTCAAGGAGTGGCCGGACGCCGATCCGCTTGCCCTGACCGTCGCCGCCCGGTGCCTGCTGCCGCTGGTCCAGGTCACCCCGCGAGGCCTGTGGGGGCGCAGCGGCCAGGTCGCCCTCACCACCGCCGAGGCGTGGCTGGGGAGGTCCGCCGACCCGGCGACCCCGGACGAGACCGTCCTGCGCTACCTCGGCGCCTTCGGCCCCGCCTCCGTCAAGGACATGCAGACCTGGTCGGGCCTCACGCGGCTGCGCGACGCCTTCGAACGGCTGCGGCCACGGCTGCTGACCTTCCAGGACGAGCAGGGCGTCGAGCTCTTCGACCTGCCCGACGCGCCCCGCCCCGACCCGGACACCCCGGCACCACCGCGTTTCCTGCCCGAGTTCGACAACCTGCTGCTCTCCCACGCCGACCGCACCCGCGTCGTACCGAGGGAGTACAAGGACCGCACCTGGAAGGGAAACCAGGCGTACCGCACCTTCCTCGTGGACGGCTTCCTCGCCGGCATCTGGCGGCCGGAGGAGACGACGGGCGGGGTCACGGTGACGGTCCAGCCGTTCGGGACGCTCACCCGCGAGCAGCGTGCCGCCGTGGCGGAGGAGGCCGAACGGACGATGACGGTCATGGCGCCGGACCGGACGTGCGACGTGCGCTTCGGTACGTTCTAGCCCGCGTGCGCCCCGGTACGTCCGCGTGCGCTCCGGTACGTTCCCGTCCGCGTGCGCCCCAGTACGTCCGCGTGCGCTCCGGAACCATCCAGCCCGCGTGCGCTTTGGGTTCCTTCCCGTCCGCGTGCGCTCCGGTGCGTCCTAGTCCGCGCGGCCCGTCGCCGCCACCGTCACGCCCAGCCCGATCATGGCGAAGCCGCCCGCTCCGCCCACCATCGACAGGCGGCGGTCCGAGCGGGCGAACCAGCCCCGGGCAGCAGCCGCGCCCAGGCCCCACAGGGTGTCGGTGACCAGGCCGATGCAGATGGGGACCAGGCCGAGCAGCAGCATCTGCGCCGCCACCCCGCCGGCCGCGTGGTCCACGAACTGGGGCAGCACCGCAGCGAAGAAGACGATGCCCTTCGGGTTGGTGACGCCCACGACGACACCGTCCAGCAGGGTGCGGAGATCACCCCGCGACGTGGCGGGCGGAGGCGTGTCCAGCAGCGCCGCCTTCATCTCCCTGCGGTGCCGGAACGCCTGCACCCCCAGGTACACCAGGTACGCCGCGCCCGCCAGCTTCACCGCCATGAACACCGCCGCCGACCGCTCCACCACCGCCCCGACACCCAGCGCCACGGCCACGACCAGGACGTACGAGCCCAGCACATTGCCGAACACCGTCGCCATCGCGGTGCGCCGGCCGTGCGCGAGGGCACGGCCGATCACGAACAGCACGCTCGGGCCCGGGATCACGATCACGAGCAGGGACATGACGGCGAAGGCCAGCACACGGTCGGTGGACACCATGGCGCCCACCCTATGCACGCGCGGGCCACGGCGACAGAGCCGCCGACACACACACGCGGCCCCACCCCCGCCCGCCACGTCACGGCAACAGGCCCGCCCGCCGGGCCGCCACCACCGCCTCCAGCCGCGTGTGCGCGCCCAGCTTCCGCATCGCCGACCGCAAGTAGCCCTTCACCGTCTCCGGCCGGAGCCCCAGCCGCTGTGCCGCCACCGCGTTCGTCGCGCCCGACGCCACCGCCACCAGCACGTCCACCTCCCGGGGGGTCAGCGCCGCACGCGCCGCCCCCTCCGGCCCCCGCGCGGACGCCAGCCGCCCGCACACCGCCAGCAGCTCCGCGCGCACACCCGGGTCGGCGATCCGTGGCGCCAGCGCCCGCAGCTCACCGTGCGCCTCCCGGACCGTCTCCCACGCGGCGTGCCCCGCCACCGGCTCGGCCCGCGTCCGGTCCGGTGCCCCCGACTCCCGGGCCACCAGCGCCTGTTCCACGTCCCGCGTGGCCGACACCGCCGCGTCGAGGACACGGTCCCCGAGCGGCAACGGTTCGCGCAGCCCGCCGTACAGCACCCCCCGTACCCGCCGCCCCACGACCACCGGCACGGCCAGCACCGACCGCAGCCCCTCCGCCGCCACCGGCCCGTCGTACTCGTGGCTGATGTGGCGCGCCGAGGCGTAGTCGGTCACCGCGCACGGCCGGGCCAGCGCGATGGCCTTCCCGCCGAGCCCGCTGCCCGCGCCGATCGCGAGCCCGCGCAGAGCCGTGGACAACGCGCCGTTCAACTCGGCGATCCGCATCCGCCGACCGTCGTGGAGCAGTCCCCCGAAGGCGATGGGCAGCCCGGTGTCACGGCGCAGGCGCAGCAGGGCCGCGCGCATCTCCACAGCTTCCATCCGCTCGGGCACGTCACCGCTCCTTCACCCCCGTTCGGGGGTAGTGAGACCTGGGTCACCGATTACACGATGCCGGTGACGGGTCCCGCAATGAGGAGGACGCATGGCGCACAGCGGCGCGACACAGGAGTTCCGGGAGGCCCGGGACTTCCTGCTGCGGCACCGGGAGGACTACCGGGCGGCGTACGAGGGGTTCGTCTGGCCCCGGCCGGACCGTTTCAACTGGGCGCTGGACTGGTTCGACGTCATCGCCGAGGGCAATGAGGCGACCGCGCTGCACATCGTGGAGGAGGACGGCACCGAGGCGCGTGTGAGCTTCGCCGAGCTGCGCACCCGCTCCGACCGGGTCGCGAACTGGCTGCGCGGGCTGGGCGTGCGGCCCGGGGACCGGATCGTCGTCATGCTCGGCAACCAGGTCGAGCTCTGGGAGACCGCCCTCGCCGCGATGAAGCTGAGGGCCGTGGTCATCCCCGCGACGCCCCTGCTCGGTCCCGCCGACCTGGCCGACCGTGTCGAGCGCGGCCGGGCACGGCATGTGATCGTGCGCGCCGAGGACACGGAGAAGTTCGAGGGCGTGCCGGGGAACTACACCCCGATCGCCGTCGGGGCGCGCGTCCCGCACTGGATCGCCTACGAGGACGCCTACGGGGCGTGCGTGCCCTTCGTACCGCAGGGCGACACCCGCGCCGACGACCCCCTCATGCTGTACTTCACCTCCGGCACCACCGCCCGTCCCAAACTCGTCGAGCACAGCCACGTCTCGTACCCCGTCGGCCACTTGTCGACGATGTACTGGATCGGGCTCCGGCCGGGTGACGTCCACCTCAACATCTCCTCGCCCGGCTGGGCCAAGCACGCCTGGTCCAACCTCTTCGCGCCCTGGAACGCCGAGGCGACCGTCTTCATCCACAACTACACGCGCTTCGACGCCGCCCGCCTCATGGCCGAGATGGACCGGCACGGCGTCACCAGCTTCTGCGCCCCGCCGACCGTGTGGCGGATGCTCATCCAGGCGGACCTGTCCGCGCTGCGCACCCCGCCCAGGGAGGCCCTCGCCGCCGGTGAGCCGCTGAACCCCGAGGTCATCGAGACCGTTCGGCGCGCATGGGGCGTGACCATCCGGGACGGCTTCGGACAGACCGAGACGGCCGTCCAGGTCTCCAACAGTCCCGGGCAGTTGCTGAAGGCGGGCTCCATGGGGCGGCCGAGTCCCGGCTTCCGCATCGAGTTGCTCGACCCGGTGACGGGGAAGCCGGGCGCGACGGAGGGGGAGATCGCCGTCGACCTGTCCACCGACCCCGTGGGCGTGATGACCGGCTACCACGGCGACCCGGAGCGTACCGCCGAGGCGATGGCCGACGGCTACTACCGCACGGGCGACATCGGCTCGCGGGACGCCGACGGATACGTGACGTACGTGGGCCGGAGCGACGACGTCTTCAAGGCGTCCGACTACAAGATCTCGCCCTTCGAGCTGGAGAGCGCGCTGCTGGAGCACGAGGCGGTGGCGGAGGCGGCGGTCGTCCCGGCGCCCGACCCGGTCCGGCTCGCCGTGCCCAAGGCGTACGTCGTCCTCGCCGACGGCTGGGAACCGGGCCCGGAGACGGCGAAGGCGCTGTTCGCGCACTCCCGCGCGGTCCTCGCGCCGTACAAGCGGGTACGCCGTATCGAGTTCGCCGAACTGCCGAAGACGGTGTCGGGCAAGATCCGCCGGGTCGAGCTGCGGGAGCGTACGGCGGCGGGTTCGGCGGCCGAGTACACCGAGGGGGACCTCGCATGAGCCCGGAGCCGTCCTACGCGCACGGGACGAGCGGCACGCCCCTGCTCGGCGACACGATCGGGGCGAACCTGGCACGGACGGTGGCCCGTCACCCCGGCCGGGAAGCACTCGTCGACGTGCCGTCCGGACGCCGCTGGACGTACGCGGAGTTCGACGCGGTCGTGGAGGAGCTCGCGCGCGGGTTGCTGGCTGCCGGGGTCGGCAAGGGCGACCGGGTGGGGATCTGGGCGGTGAACTGCCCGGAGTGGGTGTTCACGCAGTACGCCACCGCCCGGATCGGCGCGATCATGGTGAACATCAACCCGGCGTACCGGGCGCACGAGCTGAAGTACGTGCTGGGCCAGGCAGGCGTCTCGCTGCTGATCGCGTCCCTCGCGCACCGGACGAGCGACTACCGGGCCCTGGTGGAGCAGGTGCGCGCCGACTGCCCGCAGCTTCGGGCGGTGCACTACATCGGCGACCCCTCGTGGGAGGACCTGCTGGCGGGGACGGTGCCGGACGGCGAACTGGCGGCGAGGGAGGCGGAGTTGTCGTGCGACGACCCCGTCAACATCCAGTACACCTCCGGAACCACGGGTTTCCCCAAGGGCGCCACCCTCACCCACCACAACATCCTCAACAACGGGTACTTCGTGGGAGAGCTGCTCGGCTACACCGAGCGGGACCGGATCTGCCTGCCCGTGCCCTTCTACCACTGCTTCGGCATGGTCATGGGCAACCTCGCCGCCACCTCCCACGGCGCCGCCATGGTCGTCCCGGCCCCGTCCTTCGAGCCCGCCGCCACCCTGCGGGCCGTGCAGCAGGAGCGGTGCACGTCCCTGTACGGCGTGCCGACGATGTTCATCGCCGAGCTGAACCTGCCGGACTTCACCTCGTACGACCTCACCTCCCTGCGGACCGGGATCATGGCCGGCTCTCCCTGCCCCGTCGAGGTGATGAAACGCGTGGTCGCCGAGATGAACATGGCGGAGGTGTCGATCTGTTACGGCATGACCGAGACCTCACCCGTCTCCACGCAGACGCGCCGCGACGACGACCTGGAGCGCCGCACCGGCACGGTCGGGCGGGTCATGCCGCACGTCGAGGTCAAGGTCGTCGACCCGGCGACCGGCGCGACCCTGCCACGCGGTGAGGCGGGCGAGCTGTGCACTCGCGGATACAGCGTGATGCCCGGCTACTGGGACGAGCCGGAGAAGACCGCCGAGGCGATCGACGCGGGTCGCTGGATGCACACCGGCGACCTCGCGGTGATGCGGGAGGACGGGTACGTCCGGATCGTCGGCCGCATCAAGGACATGATCATCAGGGGCGGTGAGAACGTCTACCCGCGCGAGATCGAGGAGTTCCTGTACGCCCACCCCAAGATCGCCGATGTGCAGGTGGTCGGTGTCCCGGACGAGCGGTACGGGGAGGAGATCCTGGCCTGCGTGATCCCGCGCGACCCGGCGGACCCGCCGACCCTGGACGACATCACCGCGTACTGCCGCGAACGGCTGGCGCACTACAAGATCCCGCGCCGGGTCGAGATCCTCGACGCCTTCCCGCTGACGGTCAGCGGCAAGGTGCGGAAGGTGGAACTGCGCGAGACGTACGCGGGCTAGGGCACGGCTCCTGGATCAGGCCGCGCGAACCCGGCGGATCCGAGGGCCACGCCCCTGCTGACCGGGCCCGCCCGCCTGTGGCCCACGGGCCACCTCCGCCGCCCCGGGTGACGCCGACGGCCCGGGGCGGCGACCGGCCGGGGCGCCGACCGCCTGGGGCGGCGCTGGCCCGCCCCGCGCTGCCCGGCGCTGCCCCGCCCCCGTCGGCCCGCGCCCCTGCGGCAGCGCGCCGTGCGGCCGTGCGGTCAGGTGCCCCGGGCGGGCGGTCAGGCGCGCCGTGCGGTCAGGCGCCCCCGGGTGGACGGTCAGGCGCGTCGTGCGGTCAGGCGCCCCGGGCGACGAGTTCGTCGGCGGCGCCGTTGAGGGGCTGCGGGGTGCCGGTGAGGTCCATGACGAACAGCGGCAGCCGCAGCCGGTCGGCGCGGGCGCGCGCCTTGTCCTCGTAACCCGCCAGGGAGAACGACACGCTCGTCGCCGACGCCGCGAGGCCGGTCAGCCACAGGCACTCGACGGCGCGCAGCGACGTGGGCCGGGTCGTCGGGTCCACCTGGGCGACCAGGCCGGGGCCGCGCAGGTCGACGCCGAAGCCGGAACCGGCCCCCGAGCGCTCCTCGGGCTGGACGACGTCACGGAAGCCGAGCCAGCGGAGGTAGAGCGCGGCGGTGGTGACGGCGTCGCGCGCGGTGCGGATGGTCACCGGCCGGAAGGACGGGCGCGGTACGGCGGCGGTGCGCGGCAGCGGTATGTGGGCGGGCACCGTCGAGACCCCGGTCGTGGAGGCGGTCGCGCTGGGCGGCGGGCCCGGCGGCCCCGCCGGGCCGGATCCGGCCGGGGGTTGCGGGGGTGCGGCGGTCACCGGCCGTACCGGGACGCGCAGCACCGTGCCGCACGGGCAGCCCAGCTCGGGCTGCGGCCACTGGTCCTGGCGCCCGCACGCCGCGCAGCGCACGGTCACCCACTCGTCGGTCCAGGTGCGGTGGGTGATGGGTTCCGGGGGTGCGCCCCGGAGCAGGGGCGGGACGACGGGGGTGCCGCAGGGGCACGGGTAGACGGGCGGCGTGTAGCCGTGGGTCCGGCGGCAGGCCGGGCAGCGTACCGGGACGTTCTCTCCCACGTATGACCCCTTCCGTTCCGTCATCCATCGTCCACCAAGGGCGAGCACTTGGGGAGGGAGTTCGGCCATCCCTTGACTGCATCTCTCCCACACCCTAGATTGCTTCCGTATAGCAGAACAATACTTCCGCATTACGGAATCGAAGCTCTCAGGTGGCGCGACAGAGCCCGAATCCGCCGGCCGAAGCAGGAGCACCCAATGCCTCGTATGACCGCCGCCCGAGCGGCAGTTGAGATCCTCAAGCGCGAAGGCGTCACCAACGCGTTCGGTGTGCCGGGCGCGGCGATCAACCCCTTCTACAAGGCCCTCAAGGAGGGCGGCGGGATCAACCACACCCTCGCCCGCCACGTCGAGGGCGCCTCCCACATGGCCGAGGGATACACCCGCGCCAAAGCCGGCAACATCGGTGTCTGCATCGGCACCTCCGGCCCGGCCGGCACCGACATGATCACCGGCCTGTACTCCGCGATCGCCGACTCGATCCCGATCCTCTGCATCACCGGCCAGGCCCCGGTCTCGAAGCTCCACAAGGAGGACTTCCAGGCCGTCGACATCGCGTCGATCGCGAAGCCGGTCACCAAGGCCGCGACGACCGTCCTGGAGGCCGCGCAGGTCCCGGGAGTCTTCCAGCAGGCCTTCCACCTGATGCGTTCCGGCCGCCCCGGACCGGTCCTCATCGACCTGCCGATCGACGTCCAGCAGACGGAGATCGACTTCGACCCGGAGACCTACGAGCCGCTGCCGGTCTACAAGCCGCAGGCCACCCGTGCCCAGGCCGAGAAGGCCATCCGGTTCCTCCTGGAGTCCGAGCGTCCGCTGATCGTCGCCGGCGGCGGCATCATCAACGCCGACGCCTCCGACCTGCTGGTCGAGTTCGCCGAGCTCACCGGCGTCCCGGTCATCTCCACCCTCATGGGCTGGGGCACCATCCCGGACGACCACGCGCTGAGCGCCGGCATGGTCGGCGTCCAGACCGCGCACCGCTACGGCAACGCGACCTTCCTGGAGTCGGACTTCGTCCTCGGCATCGGCAACCGCTGGGCCAACCGCCACACCGGCTACAACATGGACGCCTACACCAAGGGCCGGAAGTTCGTCCACGTCGACGTCGAGCCCACCCAGATCGGCAAGATCTTCGCCCCGGACTACGGCATCGCCTCCGACGCCAAGGTCGCGCTCGAGCTCTTCATCGAGGTGGCGAAGGAGCTCAAGGCCGAGGGCAAGCTGCCGGACTTCGGCGCCTGGGCCGCCTCCGCCCAGGAGCGCAAGGCCACCCTGCAGCGCCGCACGCACTTCGACAACATCCCGATCAAGCCGCAGCGCGTGTACGAGGAGATGAACAAGGCCTTCGGCCCGGAGACGCGTTACGTCACCACCATCGGCCTCTCCCAGATCGCCGCCGCGCAGTTCCTGCACGTCTACCGGCCGCGCCACTGGATCAACTGCGGCCAGGCCGGCCCGCTCGGCTGGACCATCCCGGCCGCGATCGGTGCCGCCGTCGCCGACCCGGAGACCCCGATCGTCGCGCTCTCCGGCGACTACGACTTCCAGTTCATGATCGAGGAGCTGGCGGTCGCCGCCCAGCACAAGGTCCCCTACGTCCACGTCCTGGTGAACAACGCCTACCTCGGTCTGATCCGTCAGGCGCAGGTCAACCTGGACATCAACTTCCAGGTCAACCTGGAGTTCGAGAACATCAACACCCCGGAGCTCGGCGTCTACGGCGTCGACCACGTCAAGGTCGCCGAGGGTCTGGGCGTCAAGGCGATCCGGGTCACCGACCCGAACGAGCTGGGTGCCGCCCTGGAGGAGGCCAAGAAGCTCGCCGCCGAGTACCAGGTCCCGGTCGTCGTCGAGGCCATCCTGGAGCGCATCACCAACATCGCGATGAGCAAGACGGTCGACATGAGCAACGTCACCGAGTTCGAGGAGCTCGCCACCGAGCCGGGCCACGCCCCCACGGCGATCCGCCCGCTCGTCTGAGCCGGACCCCGAACGGCCCCCGCCCCGGAAACCCGGGACGGGGGCCTCTCCCGTCCTCGGGTGCCGTCAGTCGGACCAGCGCAGCGCGCGCAGCACCCGCCAGGTGACGCGGGCGGCCCGGTCGGCCAGGATCTCCACCCGTAACACCTCGTTGGCGTCCAGAAGGCCATTACGGGTGACCGCGACGTTCAGCACTCCGTTGGCGCCGATCGTGCCGACATCCATGGGCAGGTCGAGGGAGCGGTGCTTGGTGGTGAGGTGGTAGTCCTGGAAGCGCATGGTGACGCGCGTCCCGGCCTGCCCCTTGACCGTGGCGTACGCGGTGGCGGAGTAGGCGCACGGGCCCTGGAGCAGCGCGGCGTCGTTGGCCATGGCCAATTGCTTGTACTTGCCCGCCTCCAGGGCGGGGCCGCCCTCCTGGGTCTCATTGATGACGGTCGGCATGGGGTCCTCCTGTGACGAGCCGTTCGCCCGGGCGACGATCCCGGGGAACACGACGTTCTTGAACTGCCGCACCCGGGCGTCACCGGGGCAGGCCGTACCGCCGCTCGACCACGCGGCGTGCAGCCGGTGGTAGCCGTAGCCGGGGTCGGACGCGCTGCGGCAGATCCGCAGCGGGATGCCGTGCCGCTGGTGCAGCCACACCCCGAGCTGGATCAGCCGCTCGACCTGCTTGTCGGTCCAGGGGTCGGTGTGCTGGAGATTGGACGCCGTCTCGACCGACACCGCGCCGGTGCCGTCGGGGCGGCGGTTGGCCTGGTAGTTGGCGTCCGCGCGGGTCTCTGTGCCGATGTACTGCCCGAGGTCGCCCTGGTACCCCAGCCCGAAGTGACTCTCCAGGCTCGACGAGTCACGCCAGTACTCGTACATCCGCCGTGCGGTCCAGGGAGCGGCGATGCTGTGCAGGATGAACTGGGTGGGCCGGATCGCCGGCTGGGCGTCCGACTCGGGCTGCAACTCCATGCGTGTCGCAGCGGGATACCACGCCATGGCCCCCCTTTCCGGAGCTCTTGACAGGTACACGGAGCGTGTACGTCCCGTGATGGTCCTACCCACCCTGCGTAACCGACATCCATGCACGGTATCCCCGAATCGGGGTACCCGGCCCCCATGGCAGACGTTGTGGACGCGGACGAACTGCTCCGCCGCATCCGGGTCACCCGGGACTGGGCACGCCGACAGGAGCAGCAAGCACCGGACGAGATGTCGGCGGCGGCGTACGAGGCGGTCAGGAGGGCGCTGGACAAACTGATAGACCCGTCCTCGGAGCGATCCGCTCCGGGATGAGCGGCCGGGACGGCGTTCTCGACCCGGTCGGACGGGCCCGAAGACCTCGCCCCCGGCGGTGTTCCTCGTGCGCCGGGGTGATGGCGCGTCAGCCGCGGCCGCCTCCGACGGGTCGCCCATGCGGAGCCGGTACGACACCCCTCACCGACACCAGCGCCTTCGGCAGCGCGAACGGCCCCGCCCGGGCGCTGTTCCGGGTGGGGCCGGGCGGTCCGCAGCACGCGGCAGCCAGCAGCGCGGGTAAGGACGTGGTCCACGGTAGGGGGCACCACTGACAATCGAGGCACCCCTGCTCCGGCCCCCGGTTCCTCGCGAGTCGAGATTCCCGGCCTTGGAACGTCGGCGGTCGGGCAACGAGGGGGTTGATCTTGGCCCGGCACCGCCCTGCCGTAGTCTCGACGTGACCTGATCATCTGGAAGCCATGGCTCTGACACCGCTGTGGTGTGGGTCGTAGCTCACGAGAGACTTACGGGGAACCAATTGACGAAGCACAGGATCGCCGCCCGACTCGCCGCCATCGCCGCCGCCGGCGCTGTGGTGGCCGGTGGCACCCTGGCGCTGGCGCCGGCCGCATCCGCGGTGGGCTCCAGCGCCTGCACGAAGAATGTCGCTGACTACGACTCCCGGACGGACACCACGGTGAACTTCCGCACGGGCCCGGGGACCGGCTACACGGCAAAGGGCACGGTGAGTTACTACACCACGGTGCGCGTCACCTGTACCGCCAAGGGCGGCGCGTGGGCCTTTCTGAAGGTCACCGGTGGTGCGCACAAGGGCGAGACCGGCTGGATCGCCGACAAGTACCTTGCTGTGCCCATGCAGACGAGCTGACGACACAGCTGAACGGCCAGGCCCCGCAGGGGCCGGTGTGTGACCTCTTGTAAAGCCGGGCCCGGGCGAGAACTCTCCCCGGGCCCGCGGTGCGCACCGGCCCCCTGGGTTCCCGCAGCGTTCAGCGGGCTCGTCGAGGGCAGGCGAACACTGCAGGTCAGAGCTACAAGGAAGAGCGCGGAGTTGGGGGACCGTAAACCCCAACTCCGCGCTCCGGCTTTTCTGTTGATGTGACGTTGTAGCCGTCCGACGGTGCGAGGCTGGCGCGACAGGACGTTCGCGCCGCCGGACGGGGGTCGAAGGGGGAGGTGGGGGCGTTGGGACCGCGGCGGCGGCGACGGAGTTCCGGCCGGGCCTTCCTTCAGGTCAAGAAGGGGGCCGGGGCTCCTTACCACCGCACTGGCACGCTCGCCGCCGCGGTCCTCACGCTGTCCGTACCGCTGGCCACC
The DNA here is from genome assembly GCF_055590785.1 of Streptomyces sp. NPDC041796. Taxonomy (NCBI): domain Bacteria; kingdom Bacillati; phylum Actinomycetota; class Actinomycetes; order Kitasatosporales; family Streptomycetaceae; genus Streptomyces; species Streptomyces sp. NPDC041796. The sequence goes on along the minus strand of NZ_JBVJAH010000003.1, from coordinate 523,750 downwards.
CCTCATCCGGGCCCGCGGTGCGGACTGCGTACGGCTGCCGACCTCCCGTCGGTAGCCGTACGCGGTCTGGTGCTCAGTCCTCGCGGAGCGCGCGGACCGCTTCCTCGACGCGCTTGCCGTAGTCCGGGTCGGCGGCGTGGAAGTGGGCGAGGTTCTTCTCGATGACGTCCTCGCGGGAGACCTGGGACAGGCCGCCGGCGATGTTCGCCACGAGGCGGGACTTCTCCTCCTCCGACATCAGGCGGTACAGCTCGCCCGCCTGGAAGAAGTCGTCGTCCTTGACGTGGGCCGGGGCCGCGTGCGTGCCGGTGTACCCGGCGACGGCCAGCGGGGCGGACAGGGCGGCGTCGGTCTGGGCCGGGCCGGAGTACGAGTTGGGCTCGTAGTTCTTGTCGTGGCGCGAGCCGTTGCGGGTGGCCATGAGGCCGTCGCGGCCGTAGTTGTCGGCGACGGTCGCCTTGGGGGCGTTCACCGGCAGCTGGGTGTGGTTGACGCCGAGGCGGTAGCGGTGGGCGTCCGCGTAGGCGAAGAGGCGGCCCTGGAGCATCTTGTCCGGGGACGGGCCGATGCCGGGAACGAAGTTGTTCGGCGAGAACGCGGCCTGCTCGACCTCGGCGAAGACGTTGTCCGGGTTGCGGTCGAGGACCATGCGGCCCACGCGCTGCAGCGGGTAGTCGGCGTGCGGCCACACCTTGGTGAGGTCGAACGGGTTGAAGCGGTACTCCGCCGCCTCGGCCGCCGGCATGATCTGCACGTACAGGGTCCACGAGGGGTTCACACCGCGCTCGATGGCCTGGAGCAGGTCCGTCTGGTGCGAGTTGGCGTCCTTGCCGACCACCTCGGCGGCCTGGTCGGACGACAGGCAGCGGATGCCCTGGTTCGTCTTGAAGTGGTACTTGACGAAGAAGGCCTCGCCCTGGGCGTTCGTCCACTGGTAGGTGTGCGAGCCGTAGCCGTTCATGTGGCGGTACGAGGCCGGTATGCCGCGGTCGCCCATCAGCCAGGTGATCTGGTGCGTCGCCTCGGGGGCGTGCGCCCAGAAGTCCCAGACGTTGTCCGGCTCCTGCTTGCCCGTGAACGGGTCACGCTTCTGCGAGTGGATGAAGTCGGGGAACTTGATCGGGTCCTTGATGAAGAACACCGGGGTGTTGTTGCCGACGAGGTCGTAGTTGCCCTCCTCGGTGTAGAACTTCACCGCGAAGCCGCGCGGGTCGCGCACCGCGTCGGCGCCGCCGAGGGAGTCGGCGACGGTGGAGAAGCGGAGGAACAGCTCCGTGCGCTTGCCGACCTCGCCCAGGAAGTCCGCCTTGGTGTAGGCGGTGACGTCGTCGGTGACCACGAAGTAGCCGTACGCACCGGAGCCGCGGGCGTGCACGACACGCTCCGGGATGCGCTCACGGTTGAAGCGGGCGAGCTTCTCCAGCAGGTGCTGGTCCTGGAGGAGGAGCGGGCCACCGACGCCGGCGGTGGCGGAGTTCTGGTTGTCGGCGACGGGGGCGCCGGACTCGGTCGTAAGCACGCGCTTCGACATCGTGACCTTCCGATACGTACGGGAGCTGCTGGCGGTGCGAGGAGCGTAAGTACGCCCTCGAGCTCACGTCAACAGTTTGTTGAAAGTGAAGCTGTGGTGTTCCGGGCGGCGCCGTCGCCTGGGCGCGACAGGACAGGTGTCAGCGACGACACCGCCCGGAGATCTGGGGGAGCCGGAAGGCTCAGACCTGCGAGCCCGACAGGCGCTCGACGGCGCGCAGCAGCGCGGAGTGGTCCAGGCCGCCGTCACCCTGCGCGCGCAGGGAGGCGACGAGCTGGGCGACCACGGCGCCGACCGGGAGGGCCGCGCCGACGTTGCGGGCGGCGTCGGTCACGATGCCCATGTCCTTGTGGTGCAGGTCGATCCGGAAGCCGGGGGCGAAGTCCCGGTTCAGGAAGTTGTCCTTCTTGCGGGTCAGGACGGTCGAGCCGGCCAGACCGCCGTTGAGGACGTCCAGGGCGGCCTTGAGGTCCACGCCGGACTTCTCCAGGAAGACCACGGCCTCGGCGCACGCCTGGATGTTGACCGCGACGATCAGCTGGTTGGCGGCCTTCACCGTCTGGCCGGAGCCGTGCGGGCCGCACAGGACGATGGTCTTGCCCAGCGCTTCGAGGATCGGCAGCGCCGCGTCGAAGTCGGCCTGCTCGCCGCCGACCATGATCGACAGGACGGCCTCGATGGCACCGGCCTCACCACCGGACACCGGGGCGTCGAGCACCCGGATGCCCTTCCCGGCGGCGTTCTTCGCCAGGTCGACCGAGGTCTGCGGGGTGATCGAGGACATGTCGATCAGCAGGGCGCCCTGCTTGGCGTTCTCGAGGATGCCCTCGGGGCCGTACGCGATGGCCTCGACCTGCGGGGACGCGGGGACCATGGTGATGACCACGTCCGCGTCGGCGACCGCCTCGGCGATCGACTTCGCGGCCGTGCCGCCGGCCTTCGCCAGCCGGTCCAGCTTGTCCTGCTCCAGCGTGTAGCCGGTGACCGAGTAGCCGGCCTTCAGGAGGTTCTCGGACATGGGCGAGCCCATGATGCCGAGACCGATCCACGCGATCTTGGGGAGCGTGCTCATGAGGGTACCTCTCTCAAAGCTGTTGTACGTGAAGTCAGTTGGCCGCGCGCTGCGGCCGCGGAAGCCACTCGAAGCTCTCCGCGCTCGGGCGGTCGCCGGCCTTGTACTCGAGGCCGACCCAGCCCTCGTAACCGGCCTTCTTCAGGCGGTCGAGCAGCCCGGCGAGGTCGAGGTCGCCGGTGCCCGGCGCGCCACGGCCCGGGTTGTCGGCGATCTGGACGTGACCGGTCTTGGCGGTGTACTTCTCGATGACCTCGGGCAGGTCCTCGCCGTTCATCGACAGGTGGTAGAGGTCCAGCAGGAACTTGGCGTTGCCAAGACCCGTGGCCGCGTTGACCTTGTCGACGACCTCGATCGCGGCCGGGGCGCTCACCAGCGGGTAGCGCGGCGACTCCGGCTTGTTCAGCGCCTCGATCAGCAGGATCGCGCCGATCTGGTCGGCCGCGCGGGCCGCCAGGATCAGGTTCTCCAGGGCGAGCTCGTCCTGGGCGGCCGGGTCGACGCCGTCGACACGGTTGCCGTACAGGGCGTTGAGCGCCTTGCAGCCGACGGAGGCGGCGAAGTCCGCGGCCACGTCGATGTTGGCGCGGAAGCGGTCCGACTCCTCACCGGGGACGGACAGTGCGCCGCGGTCCGGACCGGGCAGCTGCCCGGCGTAGAAGTTCAGGCCGACCAGCTGGGTGCCGGCGTCGTCCAGAGCCTTCTTGAGGGCGTCGAGCTCGCTCTGGTCGGGCGTCGGCGTCTCGATCCAGGGCCACCAGAGCTCGACCGCGGTGAAGCCCGCCGCGGCGGCGGCCGCGGGACGCTCCAGGAGCGGGAGCTCGGTGAAGAGGATCGACAGGTTCACATTGAAGCGCTGGTCCGTGTATCCCATGAGGGGTTCGGCGCTCCTTCCGTATTGCGGAAGTTCGTTTCTGCTTAATGGAAGATTGCCTGGAGGGGGGGAGGACTGTCAAGAGCGCCCCGCAAAACGGCCGACAAAAAAGGCGCCTTCCGGGCGATGGCCCGAAAGGCGCCTCGACGGCTTGTACACCGCCACAACCTGCTACAACGCGTCGACGGCGCTCACCTTCCATCCCCCGGAGGTGCGCGCGAGGGTCATCCGCACCCGGTTGAGGTCGACGCGGGGCCCCGAGACCTGGGTGCTCGTGGTGACCTGGTTGACGAAGAGCAGCACGACCGCCCGGTCCGGCGACGCCGACACGACCGACACGGCCGGGTCACCACCGCCCGGTGGTGCCACCACCGTCGCCCGGACCACGCCCCGGTACTTCCGGGCGGTCGGCCCCACCACGCTCGTGGTCGTCCTGCGGTACTCGTCCCGGAACGAGCCGGTGAGATGCGCCCGGGCCGCCGCGAAGTCCCGGTCCAGATGCCGGTGGTCGTACGACAGGACGACGGGCGCCGCCCTCCGCGCGGCCTCGGCCGCCGCGGCCCGAGCCCGCTCGGTGGCGCGCCCGTCCCGGTGTTCCAGCGCCAGCACGGCCGCCGCGACCAGCCCCAGGACGACCATCAGCGCCAGCACGGCGCACACCACGCCACGCCGCCGCCCGGGGGCACCGGCGCGGGCGGACGCCTCCCCGTCCACGTCGGCGGCCGGATCGTCGGCGGCGCGCTTGTCCGTTGCCGGATCGTCCACGTCGGCGGCCCGATCGGCGTCCGCCCGGTCCGCCGCTGCCGGAGCGTCCGCGTCACCGCCCGGATCGTCCACGCGCGGATCGTCCCGTACGTCCGCCCGGTCCCGCCCCTCCCAGTCCGGGGCCTCCCAGTCGGGCTCCGGTGCCCCCGCACCGGGCGGGGGGTCCTCCGGGCGGAGGGTGCGGCCCGCCACGACGCCCACCACGGCGCTCCCGGAGTGCTCGGAGCTCCCGGAGTGCTCGGCGCGTTCGGCCCGCTTGGCCGCCGCCCGGGCGGCCGCGGGCAGGGAGCGGCGGGCGGGAGAACCCGCGCCGCCCCGGCCCCGAAGGCTGCTGTTCGCCATCACGTGTGTCCTTTCAGCCGACGAACTCGACGTCGGACGTCAGCCAGCGCCCGCCCTCGTGCACGAGGTCGAGCTGGAGCCGGTACGTACGCGTCTGCCCCTGCGGGGCGGCGGTGTTGGTGACCCTGCTGTCGGCGACCACCAGGACGCGGGCGGTGCGCTCGTCGGCGCGCGTGATGCCCGCCTCCAGCACCTGGCCCTCCGACACCGACTTGTTCGCGGCCACCAGCTTCGTCAGCTCGGCCGTCTGCGCCGCGAACTGTTCCTTGAAGTTCCCGGTGGCGCCCTTCAGCACGTTCGCGCTGTCCCGCGCGTAGTGCCGGTGGTCGAGCGAGGTGAAGTTGAGCGCCGACTGCCGGGCCGCGGCCAGGATGTCCTGGCGCCGCTGCTCGTCCGCGCGCTGCTCGTACACCCGCAGGCTCAGCCACCCGGACAGGGCGGTCACCACCACGGTCGCCACCGCCAGCGCCCCGGGCAGCGCCCTGCCGCGCCGGGCGGCCTTGCTCAGGCGCCGTGCCGCGCGGGAGAACGGCCCGCCTGTCATGCCATCGGTCCGACGAGCAGCCATTGCCACGAGTCCTTTCCGAACACACTCTGTTCGCCGCCCGTCGAGCCGATCTCGACGGGCGCTCCGTCCGGCCCGGCCGCCGTGCCGGTCTCCGGGTCGTACGGGGTGATGTAGGCGGCCGGGCCGGCGCTCCGGTCCGTACCACGGGAGCTCCCCGAGGGGCCGGGGGCGTTCTGGGCGCCGCGCACGGAGGTGGCGGCGCCGCGCGGGGCCGTGCAGCGCGCGCCGGTGTTGGCCGGCCGGTCGGCGGTGTCGGCCGGGTCGCGGCGCTGTGTCCCGTACCCCTGCCGGCACGGCGGGGGGTCGTCCTGGCCGGCGACCAGCCCGAAGTGAGTGGTGCCGTCGCCGGGGATGACGGTGTAGCTGCCCGCCACCACCACGGGGAAGGTGACCAGGGCCTGCTCCACGCCGGGCAGCCGGGCCACCGTGATCTGGCCGCCGCTGATCAGATTGCCGAGCAGGACCGGCAGGTGGGGCCGGGTCGACGTCAGGAGCGAGGTCACCTCCTGGGCGGCGGGCGCCCCGGCGCCGATCAGCCGCCGGATGTCGCCGTCGCTCGACTTCAGCTCGGCGGTGAGCGCCGCCAGGTCCCGCGAGAAGGACGTGATCGCCGAGCCCTTGTCGGCCTGCGTCTTGAGGACCGTCCGCGAGTCCTCGATCAGCGACACGGTCTGCGGGAGCGAGTCCGACGCCGACTCGACGAGCAGGTTCCCCGAGTCCACCAGCCTGGTCAGCTCCGGCCCCGTGCCGGAGAAGGCCTTGCCCAGCTCGTCCACCGTGATCCGGAGGTCGTCCTTGCCGACGGAGTTCACCAGCCGGTCCAGGCCGACGACCAGCTCCGTCGCGGGCAGCGGCAGCCGGGTGTCGCGGCGGGCGATGGTGGAGCCGTCCCCCAGAAAGGGGCCGCCCGAGCCGCGCGGCTGGAGGTCGACGTACTGCTCTCCGACCGCCGACCGGTTCGCCACCACCGCCAGCGTGTCCGCCGGGATGCGCGTCCCGTCCTCGATGTCCAGGGTCACCGTCACCCCGTCGCGGTCCGTCAGCCGCAGTTCGCCGACCCGGCCCACCGGGACCCCGCGGTAGGTGACCTCCGCGCCCTGGAAGACGCCCCCGGAGTCGGCGAAGTCGGCCTTCACCGTGTAGCCCCGGTCGAACAGCGCGTCGACCAGCCCTGTGTACTCGGCGCCGACGTACGACACGCCCACGGCGGTCACGGTGGCGAAGGCGACGAGCTGGGCCTTGACCGTACGGGTGATCACAGCAGCATCCCCTTCAGCATCAGCTCCGCGAGGGAGGGGTCGGTGCCGGGCGGGAAACCGTCCCGGTCCCCGGCGGACGCGGCCGGGTGCGCCACCGTGCACACCGGCGGGCAGAGCGGATCGCCGTCGTCCGATGGCCGGGACGGAGCCGTCGTCGGCGGAGCCGGCCGCGGAACGTCCGGGGCGTCCGGGACGTCCGGGGCCTTAGGCACTCCGGGCACCTCCGGCACGGGAAGGTCCGGGGTCCTGGGCAGCCCCGGCGTTTCCGGCAGACCGGGGACCGCCGGGGCCCCGGGCTTCGCCGGTTCGTCGCGGAGGTTGCCGTAGATGCTCGCCAGGTCCAGATCGGCGGTGATCCTGAGGTTGACGTAGTCGCCCTTGATGGCGTCCACGGCGTTGCGCGGGAACGGATACGTCGTCAGCAGCTCCAGGGCGTTCGGCAGATCGTCGCCCGCCTTGTTGAGCTGCTCCAGTACCGGCCGCAGGGCACGCAGATTGGCGACCACGTCGGCACGCGACGCGTTGATCACCTTCGTACCGGTCGTGCTCAGCGCCGACAGGGACGTGAGCATCGCCGTCAGCTTCCGCCGCTGGTCCGCCAGCACCTTCAGCGCCGGCGGTACGGTGTCGAGGGCGGACGTGATCGTCTTCTTCTCCGCCGCCAGCCGCCTGGAGAGCCGGTCGATGCCGTTCAGGGCACGGACGATCTCCGTACGCTGCGAGTCGAGCCCGCCGATGAAGGTGTCCAGCTCGCCCAGCAGCGCCTTGACCCGGTTCTCCCGCCCCTCCAGGGCTTTGTTGAGTTCCGTGGTGATGGTCTTGAGCTGGGCGACCCCGCCGCCGTTGAGCAGCGCGGACAGTGCGGACAGCACCTCCTCGATCTCCGGGTTGCGGCCGCTGCGGGACAGCGGGATCCGCGCCCCGTCCTTCAGCCGCCCGGCCGGCGCCGCGTCCACGGGGGCCGACAGTGCCACGTACTTCTCCCCGAGCATGCTGGTCTGCCGCAGCTCGGCGACCGCGTTGCCCGGTAGCTTCACCGAGTCGTCGATGCGCAGCCGCACCCGCGCGTGCCAGCCGTCCAGCTCGACCTTCTCGACCGCGCCGACGGTCACGTTGTTCACCTTCACCGCCGACTGCGGCACCAGGTCCAGGACGTCCCGGAACTCGACGGTCACCTGGTAGGCGTCGCCGCCGGCGGCCGCGCCGCCCGGCAGGCCCACGTCGTACAGCCCGTCGAAGCCGCTGCCCGAGCAGCCCGTCAGCAGCAGGGAACCGGCCGCCGACCACACCACGGCGCTCACACGGAGGGTCCTCATGCGTCCTCCTCCAGGATTCCGCCCAGCGTCCGGTCGACCGGTCCGGTCCCGGCGGCCGGGGCCGTCGGTGGTGACCCGAGCGGGGGAAGCGAGGCGAACAGCCTCCTCAGCTCCTCGCAGTCCGCCGCCCTCGCCTCGCCCGTCGTACTGAGGAGGGAGCACAGCAACGAGGCCGGGTCCTGCGGCTGGTCGGGGTTGTTGCGGGTGTCGAGCGTCCCGGCCGACGGGTTGTAGGCGTTCTGCAGGTTCGACAGGCCAGTCGGTGCCACCTCCAGTACTTCCGCCAGCGCGGCGCGCTGCGTCACCAGCACCTTGGTGACCTTGGCGAGTCCCGCCACGTTCGACGACAGCGACTTCTTGTTGGCGCGTACGAACTCGGACACGTCCGCCAGGGCCACGCCCAGGTGCCGCAGCGCCGCCGCCAGGTCCTTCCGCTCGGCCGCGAGCTGAGCGGCCACCGTCGCGAGGCTGTCGTTGAACCCCCGGACGCTTTTGTCGTCGGCGGCCAGCGCCGCCGTGAACACCTGGAGATTGCGGACCGTCCCGAACAGGTCCTGCCGCCCGTCGGACAGCGTCGTCACCGCCAGGGACAGGTCCTCCACCGTCCGGTGCAGGTTCTCCCCCTGCCCTTCGAGGTTGTCCGCGCTCACGCCCAGCAGCCGGGACAGCGAACCGTCCTTGTTCGCGCCGCGCGGGCCGAGCGCCTCCGAGGTGGTGTGCAGGCTGTCGAAGACCCGGTCCAGTTCGACCGGCACGGCCGTCCTCTCCTCCGGGATGACGTCGCCGTCGCGCAGCCGCGCGCCACCCTTGTACACCGGCAGGAGCTGGAGGTAACGGTCGCTGACGACCGACGAGTTGATGATGGCCGCCTTGGCGTCCGCCGGGACGTCGCGGCCGGAGTCGTACTCCAGCGTCACCCGGACCCGCTTCCCCTGCGGGGTGATCTCCGTGACCTCACCGATCCGCACGCCCAGCACCCGCACGTCGGAGCCCGGGTAAATGCCGACCGTACGCGGGAAGTACGCGGTGACGCGGACGGGCTCCGACTCGGGCCACAGCACCACGGCGCCCGTGGCGACGACCGCGAGGGCGACGGCGGTGGCGATCAGCCGACGTGCCTTCCCGACGTTCATGGCCTTCACGGCCTTGACGGCCTTCCCGGCGTCCATGGCCTTCACGGCCTTCCCGGCCTTCATGACGTACCTCCCGTGCGCGGGACCACCGGGGCGGCGACCATGTTCTGGATGTAGCTGTCGAACCAGCGGCCGTTGCCGAGGGTGTTGGTGAAGACCCGGACGTACGGGGCCATCAGCTTGATCGAGCGGTCGAGGCTCGCCTGGTTGCGTTCGAGCATCGCCACCACCTGGTTCAGGCCCTTGAGCGCGGGGCCGATCTCCTTGTTGTTGTCCTTGACCAGGCCGGACAGCTGAATCCCCAGCGCCGCCGAGCTCTTGAGCAGCGCGTGGATCGCCGCCCGCCGGTTCGCGATCTCGGTGAACAGCTTGTCGCCGTCCTTGACCAGCGCCTGGAACTCGCCCGACCGCTCGGCGAGCACCCCGCTGACCCCCCTGGCGTGGGCAAGGAGTTCCCGCAGCGCCTGGTCGCGGGAGGCGACCGTACGGGAGATCCTCGACAGGCCCTGGATGGAGGCCCGCACCTCGGCGGGGGAGTCCTCGAACGTCGTCGAGATGGTGTCCAGGGCCGTCGCCAGCTGCTCGGTATCAACCTGCTCGGTCGTGGTGGTCAGGTCGCTGAAGGCCGTCACGACGTCGTACGCGGGTGTCGTCCGGTTCAGCGGTATCTCACTGCCCGGTGCCAGCTGCCCCGGCCCCTTGGGCTCCAGCGCCAGGTACTTGGCGCCCAGGATCGTCTTGATGCGGATCGCCGCCCCCGTCCTCGTACCGAACGCGGGGTCGCCCTTCACCCGGAACACCACCTTGACGTGGTCGCCGTCCAGGTCCACCTCGTCGACCTTGCCGACCTTCACCCCGGCGATGCGCACCTCGTCGCCGGGTTTGAGCCCGCCCGCCTCGGAGAAGGCCGCGCTGTACGTGTCGCCGTCGCCGATCAGCGGCAGGCTGTCGGCGTTGAACGCGGCGGCGGTCAGCAGTGCGAGCGCGGTCAGACCGACCGCGCCGATGGTGACCGGGTTCCGGTCACGGAACGGGATCATGCGGGGTTTCACGCGGGGTTTCATGCGCACCTCGCCCGGGCGACGTGGAACTCGGGGGTGATGACTTCCTCGGTCTTGGGCAGCACGATCCGGCCGTCGAAGTCGCAGAGGTAGAAGTTGAACCAGGAGCCGTACGAGGCGGTCCCCGTCAGCTTGTTCAGCTTGTTCGGCAGCCGCTTCAGCACGCCCTCCACGGTCTTCTCGTTCTCGTTCAGCGTTGCGGTGAGCTCGGTCAGCTCCGCGATGTCGGCCTTCAGCGGCGGCCGGACGTCCTGGAGCAGGCCCGACGTGGCCTCGGTGAGGTTGTTGATGTTCACCAGCGACTCCCCGATGGGCTTGCGGTCCGCCGACAGCCCCGAGATCACCCGCTGGAGCTGCTCGATCAGCCCCGAGAAGCGAGCTCCGCGCTGGTCGAGCGTCGCCAGCACGGTGTTGAGGTTGTCGATGACCGAACCGATCAGCTGGTCCCGGTCGGCGAGCGTGGTGGTCAGCGACGCGGTGTGGGCGAGGAGGCTGTTGACCGTGCCGCCCTCTCCCTGGAGCGTCTTGACGATCTCGGTGGCGAGCTGGTTGACGTCCTTGGGGCTGAGCGCGGCGAACAGCGGCTTGAAACCGTTCAGCAGCGCGTTCAGGTCGAGGGCGGGCTGGGTGCGCGACAACGGGATCGTCCCGCCGGGCGGCAGCCGGGTGCCGTCACCGGTGCCTTCCGTCAGCGCGATGTACCGCTGCCCGACCAGGCTGCGGTACCGGATGACCGCACCGGTGCCGGCGAGCAGCGGCCGGTCCTCGGTGACCGTGAAGGTCACCTCCGCCAGCGTCCGGTCTTTGATGGCGATCTCCTCCACCTCACCGACCCGCACGCCCGCCACCCGGATGTCGTCACCCTCCTCCAGGCTGGTCACATCGCTGAAGACGGCCCTGTAGGTGTGTTCCGGCGTGAAGGAGATGCTGACGATGGTGGCCGCGAGCAGTGTGGTCGCGAGAATCGTCACCACCGCGAAGACGCCGAACTTGACCAGCGGTGCCGCGGTGCTCCGCGCGCTCTTCGTACGGCTCATGCGACGCTCACCGCCGTCCCCCGCGCCATCGGCCCGAACAGCAGCGTCGCCACCGCCGGCACCTCGTCGGCCGGTACACCCATGACGGGCGCGACGAGTGAACCCACGGCCCGCTGCTCGGCCGCCGTGGCGGACGACTGGTGTGCGGTCGCCCCGCCTGCCGTCACGTCCCGCGTGCCGTCGTTCAGCTTGGTGTGCCCGGCGGGGACACCGGGGCCGGGGAGCCCTCTGCAGTTCGGGCCGGAGCGATCCGCGTAGCGCGGCTCCTCGCCCGGCTCGTAACCCGGGCGCGGACGGACGATTTCCAGGGTGATGCGCATTTCTCCGCCTCTGAAGGTCTCTTCCGCCGCCTCCTCCTGCCGCACCAGGCCCTTGAGCAGGCACGGGTACTCCGGCGCGTACCGGGCGAACAGCGCCAGCGTGGGCCGGGAGACACGGCCCAGGGTGATGAGCCGTTCGCCGTTGTCGTCGAGGAAGCCGTCGGCGGTGCGGGACATGGTCGCCGTGGAGGTGAACAGGGCGGCGAGCTGGTCCTGCTTCTCGACGAGGGTGCGGCTGGTGGTGACGGTGTTGCGCAGGATCTTCATCAGATCGGGCGCGGCGTCTCCGTACACCTCGGCCACATCGGCGAACCGGGAGATGTTCTCCTTGATGGACGGCATGTGCGGGTTCAGCCGGCTCAGGTAGTCCTCGACGCGTACGAGGTTGTCGCCGATCCGGTCGCCCCGGCCCTCCAGGGCGGTGGCGAACGCGGAGAGCGTGGCGTTGAGCTCGGCGGGCTTCACCGTCCGCAGCAACGGCAGCAGGTCGTTCATCAACTGCTGCACCTCCATGCCGACCGTGGTGCGGTCCTGGCTGATGACGTCACCGGCGCGGATGGCGCGCGCCGTCGAGCCGGGAGGGGGGACGAGGTCGACGTACTTCTCGCCGAACAGCGTCTTGGGCAGCAGCCGTGCCCGTACATCGACCGGGATGCGCGAGACGTGCTCCGGCTTCAGCGCGATGTCGAGAGTGGCCTTCTCGCCGTCCGCCCGCACGTCGCGCACCTCGCCGACCAGCAGCCCGCGCAGTTTCACGTCGGCGCGTGGCTCCAGCTGGTTGCCGAGCGTGCCGGCCTCCAGCGTGATGCGTACGACGGAGGTGAACACCTGCTGGTAGACGGCGACGGACAGCGAGAGCAGCAGGGCGAGGGCGGCGAGGAAGACGATCCCGTACAGCCGCAGTTTCACAGGTGTGCGCATCGGCCCCTACCCCGCAATCCGTACGGTCGTGCCGGCGCCCCAGATCGCCAGGCTGAGGAAGAAGTCCAGGACATTGATGGCGACGATGGACGTCCGCACGCCCCGGCCCACCGCGACGCCGACACCGGCCGGGCCGCCGCTCGCGTAGTAGCCGTAGTAGCAGTGCACCAGGATGATCACGACGGCGAAGACGATCACCTTGCCGAAGGACCACAACACGTCCACCGGTGGCAGGTACTGCTGGAAGTAGTGGTCGTACGTGCCGGCCGACTGGCCGTAGTAGCCGGTGGTGATGGTGCGGGCGGCGAAGTACGAGGACAGCAGCCCGACCACGTACAGCGGGATCACCGCCACGAAGCCGGCGATCATCCGGGTCGTCACCAGGAACGGCAGCGAGGGGACGCCCATCACCTCCAGCGCGTCCGTCTCCTCGCTGATCCGCATCGCGCCCAGCTGGGCGGTGAACCCGGCCCCCACGGTCGCCGACAGCGCGAGCCCGGCCACCAGCGGCGCGATCTCCCGGGTGTTGAAGTACGCCGAGAGGAACGCCACGAAGTTCGACGTGCCGAGCTGGTTCAGCGCGGCGTACCCCTGGAGTCCGACCTCCGTGCCGGTGAAGAAGCACAGGAACGCGATGACGCCGACCGTTCCGCCGACCACGGCGAGTGCGCCGCGCCCGAAGCTCACCTCGGCCAGCAGCCTGAGGACCTCCTTCTTGTAGCGGCGCAGGGTGCGCCCGGTCCAGGCCAGCGAGCGGCCGTAGAAGACGAGTTGGGTGCCCAGTTCCTCCAGGCGGTGCAACAAGGCCATGCGTCGTCACCCCCTCTGCGGAACGACTTGGAAGTACACGGCGGTCATCACGAAGTTCGTCACGAACAGCAACATGAAGGTGATCACCACGGACTGGTTGACGGCGTCGCCGACGCCCTTCGGACCGCCCTTCGCCGTCAGCCCCTTGTACGAGGCGACGATCGCCGAGATCGCGCCGAAGACCAGGGCCTTGATCTCGGCCGCCCACAGGTCGGAGATCTGGGCGAGGGAGGTGAAGGAGGCGAGGTACGCGCCGGGCGTGCCGTTCTGGAGCACGACGTTGAAGAAGTAGCCGCCGGCCACACCGACGACCGAGACGAGGCCGTTGAGGAGGACCGCCACGAGCATCGACGCCAGGACTCTGGGGACCACCAGCCGGTGAATGGGATCGATACCCAGCACCTGCATGGCGTCGATCTCCTCGCGGATCTTGCGCGCCCCGAGGTCGGCGCAGATCGCCGTGCCGCCCGCACCCGCGATCAGCAGCGCGGTGACGATGGGCGACGCCTCGCGCAGCACGGCGAGCACCGAGGCGGCGCCCGAGAACGACTGGGCGCCGAGCTGCCGGGTCAGGCTGCCGATCTGCAGCGCGATGACCGCGCCGAACGGGATGGAGACCAGGGCGGTCGGCAGGATGGTCACGCTCGCGATGAACCAGGCCTGCTGGATGAACTCCCGCACCTGGAACGGCCGCCGGGGGAGCGTGCGCAGCACGTCCAGGGCCATCGCGAAGAGGCTGCCGGACTGGCGCAGGGCGCCGATGGGGGAGAGGCTCATGCGCGGGGCTCCCTCTCGTGCTCGGCGGCACGCTCGGCCTCGCGTTCCGGCTCGCGTTCCGCTTCCGGCTCGCGTTCCGCTTCCGGCTCGCGTTCCGCTTCCCCTTCGGCCGCACGCTCGGCGGAACGCTTCGCCTTGGCTTCGGCGGCGCGTTCGGCCTCAGGTTCCGCTTCGCGCTCGGCGATCGCCTGCCAGCGGGGCGGGCGGGTGATCCCGGCGGTCGGTAGCAGGCGAGGCGTGACGGGCGCTGCGACGGAGCGGTCGTCGAGCTCGGCCAGCTCCTGCGCGACCTGCGCGGCGTCCTTCTCCTCCGCCATGCCGATCGGCCCTTGCATCCGGCCGTTGAGGAACTGGCGGACCACCGGTTCGTCGCTGGTCAGCAGCTTCTCGCGGGGCCCGAACATCACCAGCTCGCGGCGGAACAGCAGCCCGATGTTGTCCGGGACCTGGCGGGCGGAGGCGATGTCGTGCGTGACGATCAGGAAGGTCGCGTCGATCTGGGCGTTGAGGTCGACGATCAGTTGGTTCAGGTACGCCACGCGCACCGGGTCGAGCCCCGAGTCCGGCTCGTCGAACAGGATGATCTCCGGATCGAGGACCAGCGCCCGGGCCAGACCGGCCCGCTTGCGCATACCGCCGGATATCTCGCCGGGCAGCTTCTCCTCGGCGCCGATCAGCCCGACCATGTCCATCTTCTCGAGGACGATCCGCCGGACCTCGCTCTCCGGTTTGCGGGTGTGTTCGCGCAGCGGGAAGGCGATGTTGTCGTAAAGGTTCATCGACCCGAACAGCGCGCCGTCCTGGAAGAGGACACCGAAGAGCTTCCGCACCTCGTACAGGTCGTGCTCGCGGAGCGTGGTGATGTCCTGGCCGGCGATCACGATCGACCCCCGCTCGGGCTTCAGCAGCCCGACGAGCGTCTTGAGGAACACCGACTTGCCCGTGCCCGAGGGGCCGAGCATGACCGAGATCTCCCCGGCGGGCAGTGTCAGTGAGACGTCCTGCCAGATGACCTGGTGGCCGAAGGACTTCGTCAGTCCTTCCACACAGATCTCGACACCCATCCGGTTCACCCTTCAGCCGTGGAGCAGCTCCGACATCTGCTCTACGGGGAGGGCCGGTCGGTCCGTCGCGCGGATCCGAAGATTTTTCACGGGGACGAAACAGCGGCGTCACCGGCCCGCAGCCGGCGTACGGCCGGGGCGGGGCGGGGCCGTGCAGGTCGTGCCCGCAGAGGTCGGCGGCGTCGGAAGGCCTCCCAAGACCCATGCCCAAGGCCGCCGGCCTTGAGGAGACGAGCCCGGAGGGGCCGCGCCCCACCCGCACCGGCCGGAGCCGCCGGGCGGTCAGGAGGCCGGCAACGCGGAGTCGCCGGGCAGCGCCTCGGGAGCCTCGGGCCCGTTCGGCACCCGGGGTGTCTCCCGCACCTGGGGGACGTCCGGAACCTCCGGAACCTCCGGTACCTCCGTGACGTCCGGGACGTCCGTGATGTCCGGGACATCCAGGATCTTCGGGGCTTCCGGGATACCGGCGACCTCGGGCACCTTCGAGACCGTCGGAAGTGCCGGGACCTGCGGCACCTGCGGGACCTCCCCGACCGGCGGAACGTCCGCGCTGGGGAGCGGGGGCAGCGAAGGCAGCGGTGGCAGTGCCGGGAGTGCGGGCTCCGGAAGGAGCGGGCCCGTCGACGGGCCGCCGCCCCACGGGACCCGCGCGACCCGATCCGGGCCCGGGGCGCCGGTTCGGGCGGACGGCAGCGGGTGGGTGCCGTCATTGGGGCGTACGTCGGTGGCCCCGGAGGTGACCGGCGGCGAGGGGGAGGGCTCGTCCTGGGACCAGTCGTGGGCGTACGGCGCCACGAGCCCGGCCACGGCCAGCGTCGCCGCCGTCGAGGCCGCGGCCACCACATGGGCGTTGCCCGCGCCGCGCGGGCGGCCGCGCCCGCACAGCCACAGGAGCAGGGCCAGCGTGGCCGCGAGCGAGTTGCGCAGCGTGCGCCGGGCCCGGGCCAGCAGGGACTCGACCGTGCGGTAGCTCAGGCCCATCTTGCGGGCGACCTGTCCGACGTCCAGGTCCTCGGACTTGAGCCACAGCGCCTCGGCCTGCCGGGCGGGCAGCTCGCCGCTCCGCCGGGCCAGCCACGTCGCCTCGGCCCGGTCGCAGACCAGCTCGTCGACCGGCGCGGGGCCGGGCGGGACCAGCGCGGCGACCCGGCCGGGGTCGGCCTCGCGGCGGACCTGCCGGTGGCGGTCGACGCACAGCCGCATGGTGACCGTCGTCAGCCAGGCACCGAGGCGCTCGTCGTCGAGGTGCGGCTGCTCGGCGGCCCGCAGCATCGCCTCGTGCACGGCGTCCTCGGCGTCCTCCGGGCTCAGGGACCTGCGCCGGGCCACCTTGAGCAGGTCCTCGCGGTGGCTCCACGCCCGCTGCCACCGGTCGTCGTCCGACGGTGCATGCATGTCCGTAGCCATGAGGGCCCCTTCGTGCTCACCCGCCGACCCCTGACGCCTGCGGGGAGCGCGACATTACCGCCCGGTATCCGGAGTTGTGGAGGGGGCGACAGCCATCGAGTCCTTACCGTTGCCCACAGGCCCACCAGGCAGGACGACTTCGACATCCGGAACCGGAAGGGTGGGTTCCGAAGGCGTTCCGGGCCGCGTCGGCGAACCCGAGGGCGAGGGCGAGGGCGAGGTCGAGGGCGGAGCCGGTGAGGAGGAAGGAGGGGGCGTGGACGCGGGCTCGCGCGACGGCGCGGGGGAGGGCGGGGCACCGCGCCCGTCGTCACCCGAACCGGCCGGGCGGGCGGGCGCCCCGGACGGCGAGGGATCCGGCCCCACCACTGCCGCTGCCGCCGCCGGATCCGGCACCACCCGGTGGCCTTCCAGGAAGTACGCGAACCAGGCCCGGACCGTGCGCAGGTAGGCGGCGGAGTGGTTGTAGGCGAGGATCGCCCGGTCCAGCTCGTAGGGGACGGAGAGGTCCCGTCCGTCCGCGCACAGGTAACGCCCGGCCGCCAGCGCGGCGTCGTGGACGTTTCCGGGATCGGCGACGCCGTCACCGTTGGCGTCGGCGCCCCAGACCGCCCAGGTCGAGGGAATGAACTGCATGGGCCCGACGGCCCTGTCGTACACCGCGTCCCCGTCGAAGGCGCCGCCGTCCGTGTCCCTGATCAGCGCGAACCCGTTGCCGTCCAGGCGCGGCCCCAGGATGGGCGTCAGGCTCGTACCGTCCGCGCCCACCCGGCCGCCGCGGGCGTGCCCCGACTCCACCTGGCCGATCGCCGCCAGCAGCTGCCAGCGCAGACCGCAGGCGGGCGAGCTGTCCGCCAGCCTCTCCTCCGCCTGTTGGTAGGCCGCGAACACGGTGGCCGGCAGCGCGCCACCGCCGGTCGCCGCGTTCCGCCGGGCCGCCGCGTGCGCCTTCCCCGCCGCACGCCCCTTCTCCGCCGCGTCCCCGCCCGGCGTCCGCAACGGCGGCAGCTCCGTGCGGTAGGGCGAGCCGCCGGAGACACCCGCACTCGGTGCGGCCGGGGGCTCGTTCCCGGCCGCCGAGGCCGCCGCCCCCGGCGCCTGCGACGCGGTCAGCGCCGCCATCGCCGCCGCTGCGGCCACCGCTCCCCGTACCGCCTTGACCCTGTCCGCTGCTTTCGCGGCGTTTTTCATGGTGTACGCCCCTCCCTGTCGATCTGCTCGATCTGCGCGACCGTCCTGTCACCTCCTCTACGGGCCGGTGGCCCCCGTCCGTCGCACGCGGGTGGCGCGATTGCATACCGTGGGGGCATGCAGCGACTGAGAGTGGAGTTCACGACAGAGCCCTTCGACCTGGACGAGGCACCGGCCCACGCGGTGGTGGCCCGTGAGGTCATCCAGGCGGCCGATCTGGACGCCGTGGACGTGGGTCCGTTCGGCAACACGGCCGAAGGCGGCGCGGACGCGGTGCTCACCGCGGTCGACGCCCTCCTCCGCCAGGCTCTGGGCGCGGGTGCCACCCGGGTCTCGCTGCAGGTCAACGTGATCGGCGAGGCCGGGTACGCCGGGACGGCGGGAGGGGACGAGAAGTGACCGAGCCGGGAGATCACCCTCTGGTCAGCGCGGTGAAGCCGCTGGTCGACGCGATGGGCGCCCAGATACTGGGGCCGGAGCAGGCCACGGCCGACGACGTCGTCCTGGCCTGGGAGGGCGAGGACGTTCTCGCCGTACGGCTGCCGCAGCTGGCGGACTCGCTCGACCACATCCTGGCGGCGATGGAGCGGCGGCACGGGAAGCCGCTGGCCGAGCTGGACCGCAAGACCAAGCAGGCCGTCGTGCGGAGCCTGGAGGCGCGCGGCGCGTTCTCCGTCCGTCACGGTGTCGAGACGGTCGCGGGCGCCCTCGGGGTCAGCCGGTTCACCGTGTACAACTACCTGAACCGCGAGAATGCGGCCAAGAGTGAGTAGGTGACCACGTTGCGCAGTCGGCCGCCGTCCGTATGCCGGGACGGCGGCTTTTGTGTCACCGAAGTTTCAACAAAGTGTTGACGACACGTTGGGCGAGGGCGTTAGCTATCCGCAGCCCGTCCAAGCACAGCAAAATCAGCCACGGAGGCTCCCGTGACGTCGAGTACACAGCGCCTTTCGGGGGAGACCCCCGAACCCCCCGCGGGCCTCACACGGTTCAACACCGCCACGGACGGCGACGCGCTCGCCGCCCTGCACGAGGTGTGCGCCAGCTCGGCGTGGGGGAGCAAGCTGCTCGCCCAGCGCCCGTACGCCACCACCGAGGCCCTCCTCCTCGCCAGTGACGCCGCCATGGCGGAACTGACGGCGGAGGACCTGGCCGAGGCGATGGCGGGGCACCCGCCGATCGGCCGCCCGAAGCCCGGTGACCCGACCTCCTCCCGCGAGCAGAGCGGGATGGCCGGCGCCTCCGAGGACCTCAAGGCGGAAATGCTCGAACTGAACCTGGCCTACCAGGACAAGTTCGGGCACGTCTTCCTGATCTGCGCCACCGGCAGGACCGGTGAGCAGATGCGCGACGCGGTCCGGACCCGGATCGGGAACTCGCCCGAACAGGAGCGGGAGATCGTCCGCACCGAACTGGGCAAGATCAACCGCATCCGGCTGACCCGTCTCGCAGAGGAAGAGAGCGCCGCATGAGCACGGAAACCACCGCATCGGTGTCCACCCACATCCTGGACACCAGCATCGGCCGCCCCGCCGAGGGTGTCGCCATCTCCCTGTCGGCCCGCAGCGGGTCCGGCGCGCAGTGGTTGGCTCTCGGCGGCTCGGCGACCGACGCGGACGGGCGCTGCAAGGACCTGCCGGCCCTGCCGGAAGGAACCACCCACGTACGTCTCGACTTCGAGACCGAGGCGTACTTCACGCGTTCGAACAAGACAGTGAAGCAAGCCGAGGCGCAGCAGGACGCCCCCCGCGTAAGGGACAGCGGCGCGTTCTTCCCGGAGGTGGCGATCACGTTCGCCGTCGTACCGGGCGAGCACTATCACGTACCGCTGCTGCTCAACCCGTTCGGCTACTCCGTTTACCGAGGGAGCTAGCAGACACATGCCCACGATTCTCGGCCAGAACCAGTACGGCAAAGCAGAGAACCGCGTCGTCAAGATCACGCGGGACGGCGACACCCACCACATCAAGGACCTGAACGTCTCGGTCGCCCTCTCCGGCGACATGGACGACGTCCACTACTCCGGCTCGAACGCCAACGTCCTGCCGACCGACACCACCAAGAACACGGTGTACGCGTTCGCCAAGGAGTACGGCATCGAGTCCGCCGAGCAGTTCGGCATCCACCTCGCCCGTCACTTCGTGACGTCGCAGGAGCCGATCCACCGGGCGCGCATCCGCATCGAGGAGTACGCCTGGGAGCGCATCGAGACCTCCGACGCCAACTCCAAGTTCATCGGCGCCGACGAGGTCAAGCACTCCTTCGTCCGCAAGGGCCAGGAGACCCGCGTGTCGGAGATCACCTACGACGGTGAGAACTGGCAGGTCATCTCCGGTCTGAAGGACCTGGTCGTCATGAACTCCACCAACTCGGAGTTCTGGGGGTACGTGAAGGACAAGTACACGACCCTCCAGGAGGCGTACGACCGCATCCTGGCCACCCAGGTCTCCGGCCGCTGGCGGTTCAACTGGACCGACGACGAGCAGCGGATGCCCAACTGGGAGAAGTCCTACGAGCAGGTCAAGAAGCACATGCTCCAGGCCTTCGCGGAGACGTACTCCCTGTCGCTGCAGCAGACGCTGTACCAGATGGGCGCGCGCATCATCAACAACCGGTCGGAGATCGATGAGGTGCGCTTCTCCCTGCCGAACAAGCACCACTTCCTGGTCGACCTCGAGCCGTTCGGGCTGAAGAACGACAACGAGGTCTACTTCGCGGCGGACCGCCCCTACGGCCTCATCGAGGCCACCATCCTCCGGGACGGTGTGGAGCCGCGGATCCCGGTCGACATGACCAACCTCTGACGCCGGCGAGTGAGGTGAAGGGGCGCTGACGGAGCCGACGGGGAGAACGCGCGAAGGCCGCGAGCAAAGAGCTGCCGCGCACGATCGACCGTCGGCACCGGGTCGAGCGCCCCGGAGCCGGACGAGCCAGACAAAGGTACCGATGACCGCCCCGCCCGCCCTCACCAAGGGCGGGGCGGCACCGGACCGGAGGGACCAGCAATGGCACAGCCTGCAAAGGGGCCGGCAGCAGAAGGCCCGTGTTCCACCCCACCGGAGAAGATCACCTGTCACCCGGTGGACGAAAAGCTCCCCTTCTCGCGGCTCGTCCCCGCCGCGCTCCAGCACATCGCCGCCATGTACGCGGGCGTGGTCACCCCTCCGCTCATCATCGGCCAGGCCGTCGGCCTGGACGCCGCCGGGATGACCCGGCTCATCGCGGCGAGCCTGCTCATCGCCGGCCTCGCCACGATCCTCCAGACCATCGGCGTCACGAACTTCGCCGGCAACCGGCTGCCGTTCGTCAACGCCGCCTCCTCCGCCGGTATCGCGCCGATGCTCGCCATCGCCGAGACCAGCGGCCCCGGCCGGCAACTGCCCGCGATCTACGGCGCGGTCATGGTCGCCGGCGTGTTCTGCCTCGCCGTCGGGCCCTTCTTCGGCAGGCTCCTCCGCTTCTTCCCACCGCTGGTCACCGGCGTCGTCATCACCCTGATCGGGGTGACCCTGATGCCCGTACCGGTGTCCTGGGCACAGGGCGGCGACGCCCACGCCGCCGACTTCGGCGCCACGAAGTACCTCGCCCTCGCCGCCTTCACGCTCGTCGTGATCCTGCTCTTCCAGCGCTTCGGCCGCGGCTTCGTCAAGCAGATCGCCCTGCTGCTGGGACTGTTCATCGGCACGCTCGCCGCGATCCCCTTCGGCATGGCCGACTTCGCCACGCTGAAAGAGGCGCCCGTCGCCGCCCTGCCCTCGCCCTTCGCCTTCGGAGCCCCCGAGTTCCAGCCCGCCGCGATCCTCTCCCTCTGCATCGTGATGCTGGTCCTGATGACCGAGTCCAGCGCCGGAATGCTCGCCCTCGGCGAGATCTGCGAACGCCGCACCGACGGCAGGACCATCACCCGAGGTCTGCGCACGGACGGCATCGCCACCCTGGTCGGCCCCGTCTTCGGCGGGTTCCCCACCTCGGCCTTCGCCCAGAACGTCGGCGTCGTCTCCCTCACCCGGGTACGCAGCCGCTACGTCGTCGCGGTCGCCGGCGGCGCGCTCCTGGTCCTCGGGATCTTCCCGGTGCTCGGCGCCGTCGTCTCGCTCGTCCCGATGCCCGTCCTCGGCGGCGCCGGTATCGTCCTCTTCGGCTCGATCGCGGTCAGCGGCATCCGTACGCTCTCCGAGGCCGGGCTCGACGACAGCTCCAACATCATCCTGGTGGCCGTCGCCCTCGGAGCGGGCATCATCCCGCTCGCCGCGCCCACCTTCTACGCACAGTTCCCGGCCTGGGCACAGACCGTCCTCGGCTCCGGGATCAGCGCCGGAGCGCTCGTCGCGGTCCTGCTCAACCTGTTCTTCCACCATCTCGGCACCCGGAGCCGTCACACGGTCCCGGCACTCAAATCCTCCTAGGGTCCTGCCGTGCCCTCATCGCCACTGCCATCGAAAGAAGAAGGAAGCACCATGGCACCTTCGGCAGCCCAGACCGCTACCCAGCGCATCGTGATCGAGAACTGTGCGATCGCGACCGTCGACGCCAACGACACCGAGTACGCCTCGGGTCACCTCGTCATCGCGGACAACAGGATCGAGTCGATCGGAGCAGGCAAGGCCCCCGAGGGCCTGGAGAACGTGGTCCGGCGCATCGACGCGACCGGCCACCTCGTCACCCCCGGCCTGATCAACACGCACCACCACTTCTACCAGTGGATCACCCGTGGTCTGGCCACCGACCACAACCTCTTCAACTGGCTCGTCGCCCTCTACCCGACGTGGGCGCGGATCGACGAGCAGATGGGGTACTCGGCGGCCCAGGGCTCCCTCGCCATGATGGCCCGCGGCGGCGTCACCACCGCCATGGACCACCACTACGTCTACCCGAAGGGCTCCGGCGACCTGTCCGGCGCCATCATCAAGGCCGCGTCCGAGATGGGTGTCCGCTTCACCCTCGCCCGTGGCTCCATGGACCGCAGCGAGAAGGACGGCGGCCTGCCGCCGGACTTCGCCGTCGAAACCCTCGAGGGCGCCCTCGCCGCCACCGAGGAGACCGTCAAGAAGCACCACGACGCCTCCTTCGACGCCATGACCCAGGTCGCCGTCGCCCCCTGCTCCCCCTTCTCCGTCTCCACCGAACTGCTCAAGCAGGGCGCCGAGCTGGCCCGCCGCCTCGGCGTCCGCCTGCACACCCACGGCTCGGAGACCGTCGAGGAGGAACAGTTCTGCAAGGAACTGTTCGGCATGGGCCCGACCGACTACTTCGAGTCCACCGGCTGGCTCGGCGAGGACGTGTGGATGGCCCACTGCGTCCACATGAACGACTCCGACATCGAGGCCTTCGCCCGGACGAAGACCGGTGTCGCCCACTGCCCGTCGTCCAACGCCCGCCTCGCCGCCGGCATCGCCCGCGTACCCGACATGCTCAAGGCCGGCGTGCCCGTGGGCCTCGGCGTCGACGGCACCGCCTCCAACGAGTCCGGTGAGCTCCACACCGAGCTGCGCAACGCCCTGCTGATCAACCGGCTCAACCGCGAGCACCGCGAGGCGGCCCTGAACGCCCGTCAGGCCCTGCGCCTGGGCACGTTCGGTGGCGCCCAGGTCCTCGGCCGGGCCTCCCAGATCGGCTCCCTGGAGGAGGGCAAGCTCGCCGACCTGGTGCTGTGGAAGCTGGACACGCTCGCCCACGCCTCCATCGCCGACCCGGTGACCGCCCTCGTCTTCGGCGCGGCGGCCCCGGTCACCGCGTCGTTCGTCAACGGCAAGCAGATCGTCGAGAACAACCGCCTGCTGACGGTCGACGAGGACGCCATCGCGCGCTCCACCCGGGACGAGGCCCAGCGCCTCGCCCGTATCGCCGCCCAGGGCTGACCCCCTGCGGCGCACATCGCCGGCCCGCGCCTGACGCGGGTGGGCGATCCACGAAGTCCGGTCGAGGGGGACGGCCCTCGACCGGTCGCCGTGGACCCGAGCGGGGTCCGCGGCAGCCGGACCGGGGGGTGCGGTACCGCAATGAGGTACGCACCCCCCGGAACGGTGAAGGGTGTCGGCATCCCATACGACACACCCCCCGGGCGCAACACCTGCAGCACCTCCCTGAAACCCACGTCTCCCAGCACGTGTAACCGACCGGAGGAACCCACGTGGCCGCCAAGCCCAGGTTTCGCAACGACGAAGACGCCACCGACGCAGGAGCCGCCCCGGCGGACCGGAAGCATCCGGTCGACGAGACGCTCCCGCCCCTGAAGATGTTCACCAGCGGCCTGCAGCACGTGGCCGCGATGTACGCGGGTGTGGTGGCCCCGCCCCTGATCGTCGGAGCCGCCGTAGGGCTCTCCGGAACCGAACTCACCTTCCTCACCGGCGCGAGCCTGTTCACCGCGGGCCTCGCCACCTTCCTGCAGACCCTCGGCATCTGGAAGATCGGCGCCAGACTGCCGTTCGTCAACGGCGTCACCTTCGCCGGTGTCGCCCCGATGCTCGCCATCGTCGACACCACCGACGACAAGGCCGACGCACTCCCGGTCATCTTCGGCGCGATCATCGTCGCCGGTCTGCTGGGCTTCATCGCCGCCCCCTACTTCAGCAAACTGGTGCGGTTCTTCCCCCCGGTCGTCACCGGCACCGTCATCACCCTCATCGGCGTCTCCCTGCTGCCCGTCGCCTTCGGCTGGGCCCAGGGCCCCAATCCGGCCGCCGACGACTACGGCTCGACCACCTACCTCACGCTCGCGGCGATCACGCTCGTCCTGGTCCTGGTGCTGCGGCGGTTCACCCGCGGCTTCGTCAAGCAGGTCGCCGTCCTGATCGGCCTCGTCCTCGGCACGCTCATCGCCATACCCTTCGGCGTCACCGACTTCAGCGCGGTCACCGAGGCGGACATCGTCGGCTTCCCGACGCCGTTCCACTTCGGCGCCCCGCAGTTCGCCCTCGCCGCGATCATCTCCATGTGCGTGGTGATGCTCGTGTCCATGACCGAGTCGACCGCCGACATGCTGGCGCTCGGCGAGATCGTCGAACGACCCGCCGACGAGAAGACCATCGCGGCCGGCCTGCGCGCCGACACCCTCGGCTCCGCCATCAGCCCGCTGTTCAACGGCTTCATGTGCAGCGCCTTCGCCCAGAACATCGGGCTCGTCGCCATGACCAGGATCCGCAGCCGGTTCGTGGTCGCGGCGGGCGGTGGGTTCCTGGTCCTGATGGGCCTGTCCCCGGTCGCGGCCTCCCTGATCTCGGTCGTCCCGCGCCCGGTGCTCGGCGGCGCGGGTGTCGTCCTCTTCGGCTCGGTCGCGGCCAGCGGTATCCAGACCCTGGTCAAGGCCGGTCTGGAGAAGGACAACAACGTCCTGATCGTGGCCGTCTCGCTGGCGGTGGGCATCATCCCGATCACGGCGCCCGAGTTCTACCACGCCTTCCCGGAGACCGCGAAGATCATTCTGGACTCCGGCATCTCCACCGGTTGTGTGGCCGCCGTCCTGCTGAACCTGGTCTTCAACCACCTGGGCAACGGCGGCCGCGACGCCGACGAGGTCACCGCCCCGATGGAACCGGGCGAGGAAATCTCCGAAACCCGCGCCGGCAAGACGGCCCCGGTGCACTGACGCACCGGGCCGACCGGGGGGGGGGGGGGGGGGGGGGGGGGGGGGGGGGGTGCGGGGGGGGGGGGGGGGGGTGTGTGGGGCGGGGACCCCTATG
>NZ_JBVJAH010000003.1:456464-498610 GCF_055590785.1 Streptomyces sp. NPDC041796 | reverse complement strand
TCCCCTGGCGCATCACCCCCCCGGGACAACCATGCGCCCGCGGCACTGTTGGGTCCCCCCCGCGCCCGTGCGTGACATGGACGCCCGTGCGTGACATGGACGCCCGTGCGTGACATGGACGCCCGTGCGTGACATGGACGCCCGTGCGTGACATGGGGGTCAGAACGCCGCGCCGGCGATGCGCATGATCCGCTCCCGCTCCTTCGTCTCGTCGCGGCCCGTCGGATTGATCGAGTACACCAGCACCCGCCTCAGGTCGCAGGTGGCGAACACGCCGCTGGTGTAACCCGAGTACGAGCCGCTCTTGCCCCAGACGACCACTCCGCCGGGCAGCTCGGTCCGCATCACACCACCGAGGCTGTACGCCGCCCCGGGCACCCCGTCGGGCATGTCGAAGAGCAGCTCCTGCTGGGCGGGCGCCAGCAGCCGCCCGCCCAGCAGCGCCGTCAGGAAGCGGGACAGGTCGTGTGCGTTGGAGATCATGCCGCCCTCCGCCCACGGGTAGGGATCGGCGCGGCTGACGTTCGTCAGCTCCTCCGAGCCCGGCAGCGCGACCGCGGCCCGCGTGTACGGCACCGGCATCGACCAGTCGTGGGCGGCCGGCAGGGACGTGTGCCGCAGCCGGAGCGGCCGCAGGATCCGGTCGTGCACCTCCTGCGTGTAGGTCCGCCCGGTGACCCTCTCGATCAACAGGCCGACGACGAAGTAATTGATGCCGTTGTAGCGGTACTCCGACCCCGGCGTAGTGGGTGTGCCGCACGACAGCGCCGAGGCGACCACCTCCTGCGGCGTGCCGGGCCGGAAACAGGTGGGCTGCTGCAAGCCGCTCGTATGGCTCAGCAACTGCCCCAGGGTGATCCCCTCGTACCCCTCCGGCAGCAGCCCGGGCGCCATCTCCCCGACCGTGTCGTCCACGCCCATCCGCCCCTCACCGACGAGCTGGAGCGCGACGGCGGACGTGAACAGCTTGGTGACGCTGCCGATCCTGAAGTGCGCGTCGGCGCCCGGTACGGATGTGCCGGCCGTCCCGGTCCAGCGCCCGTCGCGGCCGCTGACCCGGACCAGGGCACCGGACACGTGCCTGTCCGGCAGCCCGGCGATCGCCTCTCGCAACGCCCCGGGACGCAAGGCGTCCGGCCTCGGTGCCGCCGGGCCGGCCGTCGGGGCCGAAGCGACGCCCGCCGGAGCCGGCGAGACGGCCGCCGCGCCCGCGACCGGGGCGGCGACGGTCACCGTCACGGCGGCCAGTAACGCGCCCGCTGCCACCCGCCGGGTCAACCGGCGTGTCCTCTTCCGCGAGTTGGTCATGGCGAGGAGTCTTCCGGCGGCCACAGGCCCGTCCCATCAGGAATGTCCCGGTGCGAACCCGGAGACGACCCGGACCCCGGCCCTCACTCCGCTCCTGACGCGGCCACCCCCGGCCATGCCATCAGATTGCTGAACAGCTCCGCCTGCTCGACGGCGTCGTCCAGGGCGTGGTGCGTGTGACGCCGCCGGGAGAGCAGCTCGCGGGGCATCGTGCCCTTGGCGACCGCCCGCAGCGGCAGCCGCGCCTTGGTCGCGTACAGCGTCTTCATGTCCATGCACCCCGAGTGTCCGAACGGGCTCGCGCCCGTGTACCGCATCAGGTACCAGTACAGGAACGTCCAGTCGTACGAGGCCGGATATCCGCACATCACCGGCTGCGCGCCCCTGCTCACCTCCCTCACCCAGGTGTTGAACTCGGCCAGGGCGACCGCCGGGTCCGCGCCGTCCCTGAGCAGCACCTCCCGGTCCAGTCCACTGACCGCGAGCGCCTCGGGGTCGAACGCGTCACTGATCGGCCGCAGTTCGCGGTAGAAGGTGTCCGCCTCCGGGTCGGCCGGCTCGTACGCGTCGGCGTCCTGGCGCCCGGCCACGGCCGCGCCGATGCTGAGCATCGAGTACGGCCCCGGGATGGGGCCGTCGGCCTCGATGTCGACGGAGATGTACACGCTGGGGCGGAGTCTGCGGGCCATGGCCCGGGAGCATCGCACACCACCTCCCGCCGGTCACCCGGATTTCCCACCGGCCCC
This sequence comes from Streptomyces sp. NPDC041796, assembly GCF_055590785.1. Classification (NCBI taxonomy): domain Bacteria; kingdom Bacillati; phylum Actinomycetota; class Actinomycetes; order Kitasatosporales; family Streptomycetaceae; genus Streptomyces; species Streptomyces sp. NPDC041796. The sequence goes on along the minus strand of NZ_JBVJAH010000003.1, from coordinate 496,556 downwards.
CGGCCCGCCGTCCGGGCGCCAGCCGGGGCGGCGACCGCTGAGGCCGATCACCCGGTCGAGCAGGGGCGCGTCCTCCGGGACCGGTACCGGCGGGCCGAACGGCCCCCGCTGGTCCGGGTCGTCGGCGGTGGGGGCCAGCAGCGCGTACGAGGCCTCCAGCGACGCCTCGTCCGGCGCGTACTCCTGACCGGTCGCCCGCGCCAGGTCCCACCCGTGGATCAGCACCTCGTTCAGCGCGACCAGCCCCGCCACCTCGCCCGGGAGCGTGACACCGCCCGCCCGGGTGGTGCCCTCCCACGCCTCCGGGGCCCGCCACGCGGCGGCGAGCTCGTCGAGCCGGCGGGGGAGCGCGGTGCGCCAGTCGTCGACGAGCGGCGGCAGACCGGCCCCCGGATCCGTGTCCGTGGTCGGTCCGAGGTCCTTCCGCCCGGCGTCCCGGAAGGCCACGGTGAGCCCCACCAGATGGGACAGCAACTCCCGCACGGTGTAGTCGGGGCACGGTGTCGGGCCGTCGAGCCGGTCGTCGGTGACACCGTCCACCAGCTGGGCCACCCGGCGGGTCGCGGGTCCGAGATCGAACATGACCGTCTCCATGTGTGCGTCCATGTGTGCGTCCATGTGAGGGCAGACCGCCACCGGCCCGGAAACTCATCGTCCCCCCTCACCGCACCCGCCGCGCGCACTCCGCCGCCAGCCGCGGGTACGCCCGGGCGATCGCCCCGTACACCCGCGCTCGCAGCAGCCGCTCGGCTTCCGCCCGGCCCGTCGCCCCGAACAACCCGTCCAGCAGCGTGTCGTACCGGCTCAGCACGTGCCGCAGATAGTCCACCTGCCACCGCACCAAAGCCCCGCTGCCGCCCGCCCCCGGGCCACCCGCCCCGGCGCCGCCCGACCCGGCGTCCCCTGTTCCGGTACCGCTCGTCCCCCTACCGCCTGTCCCCGCGTCGCCCGTACCCGCGTCGCCTTTCCCCGGGCCGCCCGCCCTCGCGTCATGCGCCCCTGGGCCGCCCGCCCTCGCGTCACGCGCCCCTGGGCCACCCGTCCTCGCGTCGCCCGTACCCGCGCCGCCCGCCCCGGCATCGCCAGCCCTCCCGTCGCCAGCCCTCGCGTCGCCCGTCCCCGTACCGCCTCTCCCCGCGCCGCCCCTCCTCCCGTCACCCCGAGTCACCGCCTCCGGGCCGGGTCCGCCGCCCCCGGTCGCCGGTTCGCCCAGCAGGCGCCGGTGGCGGACCGCGCGGCGCTCCAGCTCCGCCTGAGGCAGCATCGGCACCCGGATCGGTTCCGCCCGGATCGCGGCGAGCACGGCCTGCCGCCGGCGCTCGGCACCGGCCCGCGCCGCCGCCGCGCTCCGCCCCGCCGAGGCGGCGCACGCCGCGAACTCGGGCGTCCGCTCCAGCGCCTCCACCCGCGCCAGCCGGTACAACCTCACCGGCGCCACCGACCAGCGCCGTGGGTCCCGGCCCTGCACGTCGGGCGCACCGAGCAGCTCCCGCACCATCGCGTCCGTCCACCCGCGCTGCCGCAGCCCGGTGACCGTCAGATACGTAAAACGCTCCGTCATGATCCCCCCAACCCCCGTCACGGAGAGTGATGGATCCAGTGAAGCGCACCCCACTGACAACCGCGCCCGAACCGGCGTCGCCTGATTGGGCTATCCACCCGTGCGCGAGCGGCGCCGACCCGTGCGCGGCCCATACGCTCCCCGAGTGACCGTGATCCGTACACCTGCTCCGAACACCGGACTCGACGACTTCCTGGGCTGGGCGGACAAGGAACGCGAGGCCCGCGGCGAAGCCCCCCTCCCCGCGCGTACCGCGGACGCCGTCCTGACGCTGCTCGCCCTGCGCGGGGCCGACCGCAGGACCGGTGTGCCCGAGCCGGCCGCACGGCTGCTGGGCCCCGTGCTCCACGAGGACCTGCCCGTCCTCCTGTGGGGCACCCCGCCAGAGGTCGATGCCGTGCCCGAGGTCCTCGCCGCGCTCGCCGACCGGGCCCGGGCGTCCGGCCGTCTGAACGCCAAGCGCCACGCCCGGCTGCTCGCCGCGATCGACGAGGCCGTGCCGGAGTTCCGCCGCGCCATGGCCGACCCGTGGAACCTGACCTGGCCGCGCTGGTACGCCTCCCTGCTGCGCGCCGACGGCGTCGACGCCGACGACCCCGACGCCGTACGGGCCTGGCTCGCCGCCCATGAGAGCACCCCGCGCGCCGAGCGCCCCGCGCTCCCGGCACCTCTGCACCGCTCCGACGTCGCCGCCCGTACCTTCGCGGTCCGCGTCCAGTTCGGGGAGCTGCTGCTGGAGGCGTTCGCCCGTGACGTCGAGGCACCGTCCCCGGCGGGCCCGCTGCTGGCCGGGCCGCCCCTGGACGCCGACCGACCGGACGAGGCGCTCCCCGCCGAGCTGGAGCGGACCGCCGCCGCGCTCAGCGACCGCTGGACGGCCGCGGGCCTCGGTGACGCGCTCGCCGAACCGGACGGCCCCCACGCCGCCCTGGCGCCCAGCCCCGAGTCCATCCCCCACTTCGCCCTCGTGGACCGGCTGCTCGGCGAACACCTCGACTACTACGGCGACTCCGCCCTACCCCTCCCGCCGCCACCCGCCCTGCCGGCCCCCGGCGAGATCAAGGCGCTGCTCCACGCCGCCCCGCTTCCCGCCGCCCTCGCGGCGGGCGCCGCCGACGCCCCGCGCGAGATCGCCGAACGCTGCTTCACCGGCCCGGCCCCCACCGTCTGGGCCGACGGCACCCCCGAGGAGGTGACCGAGCTCGCCGCGGACATCCTGGCCGCGGTCGTCGACGACATTGGCGCCACCTCCGACTCCGAGTACGCCCAGGACGCCGCGCACCTGCTCTACGCGCTGTACGAGCGGGGAGGCACCGCCGACTCCGTCGTACGCAAGGCGGCCGAGCACGGCGACCTGCCGGTCGACCCGGAGCTGGAGGACGCCCCCGTTCCGGTGCCGGAGGACGGGGCGTACCGCCCGTACGAGATGCCGCCCCCGGACCGGCTGCCCGCCCTCCTCGGCGTGCCCTCCCTCGGCGAGGAGGACCGGTCGGAACTCGAGCCCCGGGCCCGGGCACTGGCGGACGTCGTCGACCGGCTGGCCGCGACGGGCTGCGTCTTCCGCGCCGGTGACGCCTACGGACTGACCCCGCTCGGCTGTGCCGTTCTGCGCCACGTCCTGGCCGCCGGCCATGTCGCCACGCCCGACGACGAGGAGGTCTCCGAATGGGAGGCCGCCCAAGTCGTCACCGCCGTCCGGATCTGGCCCACGCAGACGGCCGTCGACACCCTCACGAGGTGGACGGCCGGACGCGGCGTCACCGCGTGGAGTGAGCTGCTCGGCGCCGTCGAGGCGGCCATGAGCGCGGACTTCCAGGCCGTCGGCACCGCCACCCTCCTCGGGCGCTTCGACCTGGCGGGCATCCCCGCCGAGGCCCTCCGTGCCGCTCTCACGCACCCGCTCACCGGCGCCCACGCCCACCGGCTCCTGGACGGCCGGGGGGAGGCGACCGCCCAGGACGCCGACCGTGTCCCGCTGAGCGCCCGCGCGGTGCTGGTCCTGGAAACGCTCGAGGACCGCCGTCACCAGGACTTGCGCCGGTACGTGGAGGCCGCCTACGGGCGTGAGCCCGGGGAAGTGGACCCGAGCGCCTTTCCATGGCTGCTGCCCGACGCCTTCGACGCCGCCGCGTCGACCTGGCCCGGCGGTGCCCCCGCCCTGGTCGAGGGCATCCTCCGGGCCCACCCGGCCACCGCGCTCGCCGTCCTGGAGGCACTCGCCGAGCACCACCCGGACCCCAGGACGGCGACCCTGGCGGCGCGCACCGCGCGGTCGACCGTGAAGGACACCGGAACGGCGAGCGGGGGCAGGCGCCGGCGCTGACGCCGCGGGGCGCCCTCCTGCCCCGCGTTAGGACTCGGGTGAGGCGGCCCGGCGGCGGGTCTCCGAGAGGTGCAGGCCGATGTGCCGGGCGAGGACCAGCCCTTCCTGGGGAGCGTCGGCCTGGAAGGTGATGCGGCGTAGCAGTCCAACGGCGTCGAGGGTGACGCCCTCGCGGGCGAGGACGAAGACGAGGGTGAGGAAGGCGGAGCGGGCGTTGCCGTCGTCGAAGGGGTGGAAGAAACACACGTCGAGGTAGGCGCGTGCGGCGCGGGCGGTCAGGGGGAGGGGCCGCCGACCGCCCGGCGCGCTCTCGGCGAGGCAGGCGTCGAGGCGGTCGCGGGTGTCCGGGGCGATGCCGTAGCGTTCCCGGCCGCCCTTGGCGAAGGCGGGTCGATCGCGGAACGGCGGCGGCTGCGGGGCGTTCAGGACGTGCCGCTGCCAGCCGCGGAGCAGCGCGAAGTCGAGCGGGGCGCCCCGCGCCGCGTCGGCCCGTACCCTTTCCAGGGCGGCGAGCATGCCCTCCGCGCGGGCGGTGCCGAGGGCGCCGTCGAAGGCGCGTATGTTCTCGGCGGCGCCGTCACGCGCCGGGGTCACCGGTCCGTCCCCGCCCTCGTCCGGTCCCTCCTCCCACGGCACGGTCTCGCGCAGCGCGAGCCACCGGTGCAGGTGGTCCGGCACGGGCCCGGCGGGCCGCGCGGCGTCGTCCGGCCGCAGCGCGTGCGCGACTCGCTCGGCGACGTCGTCGACGAGCACCGTGTCAGGGCCGGTCCAGCTCAGGAAACGCCCGCCGATCGCCTCGTCGATCAGCTTCTCCGCGACGTCGGGGGCGACCCCCCAGCGGCTGAGGAACCAGGTGAGGACCTGATGGCAGTGCCCGTGCCAGCCGCTGCCGCAGCCGGTGCGGTCGGTCACGTGCAGGATCAGGTTGCGGGCGGCGCACTCCCACAGGATCCGCTGGTCCTCGACGGCGGTCAGCTCCAGCGGGTACGCCTCGAACCACCTGGCCAGGCTCTCCAGCCAGGCGCGCCATTCGCAGAGCGACGCGACGACGCGGTCGAGCGTCTCCTCCGGGGTGGTGATCGAGTCCCTCGGACAGCACCAGTTCCCGACGGGGCCGCCGTCGAAGTCCCCTTCGTCGTGCGCCCAGCGCCAGCCCACGACCCAGCGGCCGTAGTGGTGGGCGAGCGCGTGCGACATGGCGTCGGCCCAGAGACGGCCCTCGTCGTAGCTCCACGCGATCAGCGTCGAGTCGGAAGGCGGAAGGTCGGGGCGGCGGGGAACACGCCGGGCCGGCCCGAGCGAGCGCACCACCCGCGTCACCGACGCGCTGTCGAAGGGATGACGGGCGGGGTCCACCTCGTCCCAGGTCAGAAAGCGCGGGGCCAACTCGACGATCACCGCGCAAGCGTGCCACGCCGGCCCGTCGCCACCGCAAGCGAATTGTTGCCTCCGGCCGCCCGGTCACGCGGCGAACTCCCGGGCGGTACCGGCCTCTTGAAGCCGCTCCGCGAGTGTGCGATACAGGTCTGGACCAATACCCGTCAGGCGCGGAGGCCCGAGCGTGCGACGTTTCCCCACCCTGTTCGTGCCGGCTCTCGCCCTCGCCCTCGTGCTCACCGCCTGCGCCGGGGGTGACGAGGACACCGAGCCGCCCTCCACGCCCACCGGGGTGACCGCCCAGGCGGGCAGCGCCAGCTCCGTGCACGTCATGTGGGAACGCTCGTCGGACAACAGGGCGGTCACCGGGTACGAGGTGCACCACAAGGGCCGCAAGGTCGCGGCGGTACCCGCCACCGGCACCATGGTCGACGTCGAGCGGCTGAGCCCCTCGACCGCCTACAGCTTCACCGTCCGCGCCCGTGACGCCGCAGGGAACCTCTCCGCTCCCAGCGTCGCCGTACCGGTCACCACGCCCCCGGCCACGCCGGACGACGACACGCCCCCCACCCCGCCGCAGAACCTGCGCGGCACCGTCGAGGGCACCCGGGCGGTCACCCTCACCTGGCGGCGCGCCACCGACGCCGTCGGCGTGACCGCGTACGACGTCTACCAGGCCGACTCCCGCATCCACAGCGTCCCGGGCACCGCCACCACCGCCCGTCTCACCCATCTGCGCCCGGGCACCGTGTACACCTTCACCGTCCGCGCCCGCGACGCCGCGAACAACTCCTCGCCCGACAGCCCCCCGGTCGACCTCACCACCGCCTCCGCCCCCGGCTCCGGTCCCAGCACGGCCCCCACCGGCCTGACGGCGACCGCGAGCAAGGGCGCCATCCGGCTCACCTGGACCCCACCGCGCACCGGCGCCCCGGTCAAGGAACACCAGCTCCACCTGAACGGCCGGTTCGCCACCACGATCGTCTGGGGCACCCAGCCACCTGCGGGTCCGGTGGACTACACCTTCACCGTCACCGACAACCCCGGCACCCGCTACACCGTCAAGCTCCGCGCCAGACTCCCGGACGGCACCTGGGGCGACTTCTCGGCGCAGCGCACGGTGGTCGTCCCTTGACCGCCGGTCTGCGCCCGCTGACCGGATCCGGGCAAGCCAGGCAGGCGGGCGAGGAGCTCCTCTCCGCCGCGACGACCCGCCTGACGGTGCGCGGTGCGCCGTGGGCGGTGCGCGGGGCGGCCCGGGGCGGGGGCGGGTACGACTCCGCCCCCTGACGCGGTGCGGCGTCAGGGGGCGGAGTGGTCCTCGGGCCGAGCGGCGTCAGCCGACGAGCTGCTCGTACGCGGGGAGGGTGAGGAAGTCCGCGTAGTCCTCGTCCAGCGACACCTTCAGGAGCAGGTCGTGTGCCTGCTGCCACCGGCCCGCCGTGAAGGCCTCCTCGCCGATCTCGGCGCGGATGGCGGCCAGTTCCTCGGCCGCGACCGTGCGGGCGAGCTCGGGGGTGGCCGGCTCGCCGTTCTCGAAGACGACACCGGCGTTGATCCACTGCCAGATCTGCGAGCGTGAGATCTCCGCCGTGGCGGCGTCCTCCATCAGGTTGAAGATCGCCACGGCGCCCAGGCCGCGGAGCCAGGCCTCGATGTAGCGGATACCGACCTGGACCGCGTTGCGCAGGCCCTCGTACGTCGGCTTCGCGTCGAGCGAGTCGATGGCGATGAGGTCGCCCGGGGCCACCGAGACGTCCTCGCGCAGGCGGTCCTTCTGGTTGGGCCTGTCGCCCAGCACCGCGTCGAAGGAGGCCATCGCGATCGGCACCAGGTCGGGGTGGGCGACCCAGGAGCCGTCGAAGCCGTCGTTCGCCTCGCGGTCCTTGTCCGCCTTGACCTTCTCGAAGGCGACCTTGTTGACCTCGGGGTCCTTGCGGGACGGGATGAAGGCCGCCATGCCGCCGATCGCGTGCGCGCCCCGCTTGTGGCAGGTGCGGACCAGCAGCTCGGTGTACGCGCGCATGAACGGCGCCGTCATCGTCACCGCGTTGCGGTCCGGGAGGACGAACTTGGCACCGCCGTCACGGAAGTTCTTGACGATCGAGAAGAGGTAGTCCCAGCGGCCGGCGTTGAGGCCCGCCGCGTGGTCGCGCAGCTCGTAGAGGATCTCCTCCATCTCGTACGCGGCCGTGATGGTCTCGATCAGTACGGTCGCGCGGACCGTGCCCTGCGGGATGCCGATGTAGTCCTGGGCGAAGACGAAGATGTCGTTCCAGAGGCGGGCCTCCAGGTGCGACTCGGTCTTCGGGAGGTAGAAGTACGGGCCCTTGCCGAGGTCGATGAGCCGCTGCGCGTTGTGGAAGAAGTACAGGCCGAAGTCGACCAGGGCTCCGGGGACGGGACGGCCGTCGAAGCGCAGGTGCCGCTCCTCCAGGTGCCAGCCGCGCGGGCGCATGACGACCGTCGCCAGCTCGGAGGCGGGCTTGAGAGCGTACGACTTGCCCGTGCGCGGGTCGGTGAAGTCGATCCTGCGCTCGTAGGCGTCGATCAGGTTGAGCTGGCCGAGGACGACGTTCTCCCAGGTGGGGGCGGACGCGTCTTCGAAGTCTGCGAGCCAGACCTTGGCGCCCGAGTTCAGGGCGTTGATGGTCATCTTGCGGTCGGTCGGGCCGGTGATCTCGACACGGCGGTCGTTCAGCGCGGCCGGGGCCGGCGCGACCTTCCAGCTGTCGTCCTCACGGAGCTGTGCGGTCTCCGGGAGGAAGTCGAGGGTGCTGGTGCGGGCGATCTCGGCACGGCGCTCGGCGCGGCGGGCGAGGAGCTCGTCACGCCGCGGCGTGAAGCGCCGGTGCAGCTCGGCCACGAAGGCCAGGGCCGCATCGGTGAGGACCTCGTCCTGCCGGGGCAGGGGCTCTGCTTCGACGATGGCCAGCGGGGACGGCGCTGGTGCGGACATGAGCTGTCACTTCCTTCAGCGGGGACTGTGGCACGGCGCCGTGCAGCGGCCGCCGGGCATACGCGCGCGGCACTGAGTGCCGTGGGAGCCGAGATACGGTCACAGGCGCCTTCTGACGATCGGGTGCTTCTGAACAGTGGATACTAGTTTCCTCATGGTGGAAGTTCAATGGTTTGTTGATGTCGAGATTCTCCGGGTCGACAGAACATGGCTCTGAGTGCCATCTCGTTCACTCCAGGTGTGTCAGATCCTCCACCGTGTCGATGTCGTACGCCTCCGCGACGTCCCCGCACTCGACCAGGACGATCGACGCCTCGTGCTCCTTCAGATAGGCGCGTGCCCCCCGGTCCCCCTCCGCACTCAGCCCCACGCCCGCCCACCGGTCCGCCCCGATCAGCACCGGGTGACCGCGCTTCCCGTCGTACGCGGCGGCCGCCAGCGCGTCGCGGGAGCGGTACGCGGCCGCCACCCGGCGCACCGCCTCGGGGCCGATCCCCGGCTGGTCCACCAGCGACACGACGGCCGCGTCGGCCCCGCCCACCGAGGCGAGCGACGCCAGCCCCGCGCGCAGCGACGAGCCCATGCCCTCCTCCCAGTCCGGGTTGTCGACCAGCACGCAGCCCTGCAGCGACGCCCGCTCCCGTACGGAGTCGGCGGCGGCGCCCAGCACCACGTGCACCACCCCGCAGCCGCCGGCCCGCAGAACCCCCACGGCGTGCTCGACCAGGGGGCGGCCACGGTGCTCCAGGAGGGCCTTCGGGCGGCCACCGAGCCGCCGCCCGCCCCCCGCCGCGAGCAGAAGTCCGGCGATCCGTGGTCCGTCTGTCGTCGTATGTCCCATGTGGAGTGCATACCGCATGCGCGTGCGCCCTCGCGCGGGTGAACTGGAGGCTCCGCCTTGGATAAGGTGCGGGTCCGAGATCGAAGCGATCAGCAGTGATCAGCAGGACAGTGTGAAGTCCGTTACGGGGGACATGGGTTGATGAGTGGTGGTCCGGCACGCCAGGGAACGGTCTTCCAGCCGCTCGAGGACGACGATCCGAGGTCGGTGGCCGGCTACCGGCTCGCCGCCCGGCTCGGCGCGGGCGGCATGGGCAAGGTGTACCTCTCGTACACCCCGGGCGGCCGGCCGGTCGCCATCAAGGTGATCCGTCCCGACTTCGCGGAGGACGCCGAGTTCCGGCGCCGGTTCGCGCAGGAGGTGCAGTCCGCCCAGCGCGTCCAGGGCCTGTACACCGCGCCCGTCATCGACTCGGACACCGACGCCCGTCAGCCGTGGCTGGCCACCGCGTACGTGCCCGGACCCTCTCTCGCCGACGCGGTGCAGACCCACGGACGGCTGCCCGTCGACACGGTCCTGCTCCTCGTCGCCGGCATCGCCGAGGCCCTCCAGGTCATCCACGGCGCGGGCATCGTGCACCGTGACCTCAAGCCCGCGAACGTCCTGCTCGCCGCCGACGGGCCGCGCGTCATCGACTTCGGCATCGCGCGCGCCGCCGACGCCACCTCGCTCACCGGCAGCGGCGTCACCATCGGCACCCCGTCGTTCATGTCGCCCGAGCAGGCGGCGGGCCGCACGGTCACCGCGGCCACCGACATCTTCGCGCTCGGCCAGGTCACGGCGTACGCGGCCATCGGCAGCCCCGCCTTCGGCGAGGGCACCTCGCACGGTGTGCTGTACCGGATCGTCCACGAGGAGCCGCAGCTCGACGGACTCCCCGACCGGCTGCGCGAGTTGGTGACCCGCTGCCTGGTCAAGGACCCCGCCGCGCGCCCGTCCGTCACCGACATCCTCGCCCTGTGCCAGGAGGCCAACGGCCAGACCGCGCTGCGCCGCCCCGAGGAGTGGCTGCCCGGCGCCGTCGCCGCCGACATCACCACCCGCGCCGCCGCGCCCGCCCCCGTGGCGGCCACCACGCCCCCGCCGCCCGCGCAGCCGCCCACGGCGCCGCCGCACCAGGCCCCGGCGCCGGCCGGGCCGCCGCAGGCCCCCGCCCCCGCCCCGCACCCCCCGACCGCCCACGCCGCCCCGGCGACCCCGCCGCCCGGCTTCGGCCCGCCGCCCACGCAGCCGCACCCGCAGGCCCAGCCGCCCGCGCCCACCCCGGCGTACGGCTATCCGCAGGCGCACGCCACCCCGCCCCCGTACGCCGGACCCGCCCCGGTCACCGCCTCCGTCCCCGGACCGTCCGCACCGCCCCGCAAGAAGACCAAGCGGAACCTCATGCTCGGCCTCACCGCGGCGCTCCTCGTGGCCGGGCTCGCCGGTGGCGGGGTGTACGTCCTGATGTCCGGGAAGGACGGGAAGGACAACGGCGGCAACCAGACGCAGAGCCGCGACCAGGCCACGAGCGCCCCCACGCCCAAGGCCCCGGCCACCGCGGACAGCGCGCCCGACGGGTCCACCTACTCGCCCGACGCACCCTCCTCCCAGGAGCCCCCGCAGCCGGTCGCCGACCCCGAACCCGCCACCTACGAGGGCATCGACCTCACGGACGGCTACCACCTGACGCTGGCCGACGACCCCGTCAAGCCGCTCGCCGACGACGCCAACGTCGACGTCGCCTACGACTGGAACCTGGAGAAGATCTCCGTCGAGGACGGGCGGCTCATCCTGCTGCGCACGGGCCAGAAGGGCGACCTGGAGACCTGCCGGACCGAGACGCGCTATGCCGACCGGGTCGACCTCGACTCCCTGTCCAAGGGATCCCAGTTGTGCGTCCTGACCAACGGGGGTCACGTCGGCCTCGTGACGTACCAGGGGAAGTCTCCCGAGTCCGACCCCAGCCACTACGTCACCCTCGACGTGACCGTGTGGCGGGGCGCGATCGCCCCGGAAGCCACCTCCTGAGTTTCGTCGGAGGAGTGGCGCTCCCCGCCCGCCATGGCGTTAAGTACAGGGACGGGCGCACAACGTAGTGCGGGCGAGGGGCGGGAGAGCTTTTGTTGCGAAGCATGGGACAGAGGCGCGCGGCCGGGAGCGGCGAGGACCCGAGGGTGGCGGAGCTGCGCACCGCCGTCTCCCGCCTCCGCCGCGAACTCGCCGGCCACCCGGCCGACTTCGCGGACCGGGGCATCGCCGAGGACGAACTGGCCGCGCTCGCCGCGATGACCCTCACCGGGATTCCCGAAGTGCGGCGGCTGCGCCGGTCGTTGCTGCTCATCGCGGGAGCGATCGGTTCCGTCAGCGCCCTCGGCGGCGCGCTCACCGAGGTGCGCCACGCGGTGGAGCTGTTCGGGGAACAGCCCCGCTAGCGGGCCGTCAGCGGCGGATCAGGCGGCGGGCCGTGGCCGCCGCCACCGCCGCCGTGCGCGAGTCGACGCCCAGCTTCGCGTACACGTGCACCAGGTGGGACTTCACCGTCGCCTGGCTGAGGAAGAGCCGTTTGCTGATCTGCTGGTTGGACAGACCCTCACCGACCAGCTGCAGCACCTCGAGCTCACGCTTCGTCAATGCCTCGGACGGCGTACGCATCCGGTCCATCAGCCGGTGCGCCACCGCCGGGGCGAGCGCGGACCGCCCGGCCGCGGCCGTACGGACCGCCGCCGCCAGCTCCTCCGGCGGGGCGTCCTTGAGCAGGTAACCGCTCGCGCCCGCCTCGACGGCCGCCAGGATGTCGGCGTCCGTGTCGTACGTGGTCAGCACCAGCACCCGGGGAGCGTCCGGGCGGGCGGTGATCGCGGCCGTCGCCTCCGAACCGTGCATGCCGGCGCCGAACTGGAGGTCCATCAGCACGACGTCCACCCCGGGGGCGAGCTCGACCGCGCGCTCGGCGGTGGCCGCCTCGGCGACCACCGTGAAGTCCGGCTCCGTGTCCAGGACGGCGCGCAGCCCCGCGCGCACCACCGGATGGTCGTCGGCGAGCAGCAGGCGGACGGTCATGGGCGGACTCCGGAAGGCAGGGGGAGGGCGACCGCGACCGCGGTGCCCTGGCCGGGCGACGACTCCACGGTGAACGTCCCGCCCAGCGACCGGGCCCGCGAGCGCATCGCGTGGAGGCCGAAACCGTCGCCCGGGGAAGGGCTCCAGGACCGCGGGTCGAAGCCCTTGCCGTCGTCCACCACGTCCAGCGTGACGGACGCGTCCATGAAGGTGAGGGTGATCTCGGCGCGCCCGGCGCCCGCGTGCCGCACCGTATTGGCCAGCGCGGACTGGGCGATCCGCAGCAGTGCCACCTCGTACGGCGTCGGCAGCGGCACCGGCGTACCGCTCACGGAGAACCGCACCCGCGGCCCCGGACCGTCCGGCTCGCACAGCCGCTCCAGCGCCGCCGCCAGCGAACCCCGCTCCAGATCGGCCGGTGCCAGCGCCCGGACGAAGCGCCGCGCCTCCGTCAGGTTGTCCTGGGCCGTCCGCCGCGCCCGCTCGATGTGCCCGGCCGCGACCGGTGAGCCGTCCGGCAGGGCACGCCCGGCGGCCCGCAGCAGCAACTGGATCGACGACAGGCCCTGCGCGAGCGTGTCGTGGATCTCCCGGGCCAGCCGCTCCCGCTCGGCCAGCGTGCCCGCGTGCCGCTCTGCGGCGGCCAGCTCCGCCCGTGTCGCGGTCAGCTCCTCGACGAGCCGCCGGTGCCGCTCGCTCTCCCGGTACAGGGCCTGGTAGCCGAGGACGGTCGCCACGGCGACGGCGGCGCCCAGCACCGGCCCGATGAACGCGCCCGGATTGAGCGGCGCGCCATGGTGGACGTACGACACGACCGCCGCGCCCGCCGTGGCCGCGACGGCCGGCAGGGACCAGCGCGCCGGCAGCAGGTGCAGGTGCAGGAAGTACAGGGGGAAGGCCACCCACAGCCCGTCGGGCGTGAGGGCCAGCAGCACGAGCCACGCCGCGGACAGCGCGGCCAGCCATACGGCGGCGGCGGACCGCGACTCCCGGACGGCACGGAGTGCCGAGCCGGCCGCGTACACCGTGCCGGTCGCGGCAGCGGCGGCCACGGCGGCCGGAGTCCCGGCCCGTACGGCGGTCAGCGCCAGCAGTCCCGCCATCAGCAGATGCAGACAGACGCGCGGGGCGCGCAGGGCGGGGGTGAGGGAACGGGGATCCATGACCCGTCCAGCCTAGGCGGGGCCGGCGCGTGGGCCCTCAATCGAAAGGTTGATCGCGTGCCCGTCCGGGGTGCGATGCCCGCCCGGGCCACTCGTCGGCAGGCTGGCCCGCATGTTCGTGGCATGGAGGGACCTACGCTTCGCCAGAGGGCGATTCGCGCTGATGGGGACGGTGATCGTGCTGATCACCCTGCTCGTCGGCCTGCTGTCCGGGCTGACGGCCGGACTCGCGCGGGAGAACGTCTCGGCGATCACCGCACTGCCCGCCGACCGCCTGGCCTTCGCCGCCCCGCCGCCCGGCCGGTCGGTGTCGTTCACGGACTCCGTGGTGCAGGAGCGCGCGTGGCGGACGTGGCAGCGGCAGCCGGGCGTCACCACCGCCGAGCCGGTCGGTATCGGCGGCGTCGACGCGTCGGCCGGGGACCGGACGGCCGCACTCTTCGCCTTCGGCACCGAACCGGGCGCCGGGATCGCCCCGGGCGGCACACGGCCGGGGCCCGGGCGGGTGGTGCTGTCGGAGCCCGCGGCCGAGGAGCTGGAGGCCCGGGCCGGGGACCGGGTACGGATCGGGACCCGCGAGGTCGTGGTCGCGGCGGTTGCCGGGGACGCCTCGTACAGCCACACGCCCGTGGTGTGGACCTCCCTCGCCGACTGGCGGCGGATCAGCGGTCGCGACGGGGCCACCGTCATCGTGCTGAGGGGCGAGGGCGCCGGAGCGGCGCCGGGTGACCGGGCGGCCGGTACGCGGAGCACGACCGTCGACGAGGCGCTCACCGCCATCGGCTCCTACCGGGCCGAGAACGGCTCCCTGCGGCTGATGCGCGGATTCCTCTTCCTGATCTCCGCCCTGGTCGTCGGGGCGTTCTTCACGGTGTGGACGATCCAGCGCGCCGGTGACGTGGCGGTCCTGAAGGCGCTGGGCGCCTCGACCCCGTACCTCCTGAAGGACGCCCTCGGCCAGGCGGCACTCGTGCTGGGCGCGGGGGTCCTGCTCGGCACGGGGCTCGCGGTGGCCGTCGGCGCGGTGGCCGGCCGGGGCGACGTGCCCTTCGTCCTCGATCCGCTCACCCTCCTGGGCCCGGCCGCCGTGATGGCCGGGCTCGGGATGCTCGGAGCGGCGCTCACCATCCGGCGGATCACCGCCGTCGACCCCCTCACCGCGCTCGGGAGCGCCCGATGAGCCTGCACCTCGATGATGTGACCCTGACCTACCCCGACGGTGAGGGGCGGCTCACGGCCCTGGACGCCGTGTCCCTGGAGGTCCCGCCGGGAACCCTGACGGCGGTCGTCGGCCCGTCCGGTTCCGGGAAGTCCAGCCTCCTCGCGGTCGCCGCGACGCTGGTGCGTCCGGACCGCGGGCGCGTGGTGGTGGCCGGTACGGACACCGGCCCGCTGGACGGGGCGGCCAGGGCCGCGCTGCGGCGCGAGCACGTCGGGATCGTCTTCCAGCAGCCCCATCTGCTGCCGTCGCTGACGGCCGCCGAGCAGCTCCTGGTGATGGCGCACCTGTCGGGCCGCCGGCGCCCGGAAGGGCGGGCCCTGGATCTCCTCGACGCGGTCGGCCTCGCGGGCCTCGCCGGGCGGCGCCCGCACCAGCTCTCCGGCGGTCAGCGCCAGCGCGTGAACATCGCCCGGGCGCTGATGAACGACCCGGCCGTGCTGCTGGTCGACGAGCCCACCAGCGCGCTGGACCACGAGCGTGGGGCGGCGGTCGTCGAGCTGCTGGTCTCGCTGACGCGGGAGCGCGGTACGGCGACGGTCCTGGTCACGCACGACCCTGCCCACCTGCAGCGGACGGACCGGACGGTCACCGTCCAGGACGGAAGACTCTCGCCCGGCCGAGCCGGTTCGCCCACCCCGCCCTGAAGGGCGGCCACCGCCCCGGGCGGCCGGTGCCCCGGCCCGGCGTGCGGCCGGGCCACCGCGCGGACGGCCCGTCCGGCCGGCACCGGGCACGCTCGTCCGGCCGGCACCGGGCGCCCGCGCGGGCGGCCGGACTGCCGCGCGGGCGGCCCGTCCGGCCGGCATTCGAGCACTGCGGGCACCCGCGCGTGCGGCCGGTGCCCGGCCCGTCCGGGCGGCCCGTCCGGGCGGGCACCGCGGGCACCCCGGGCAACCCCGGGCACCCCGGGCACCCGGGTGGGCCGCCCGCACGTGCCCGGGCGGGTCAGGCCTGGCCGTTGTTGGCGGGGTTCGCCAGCGCCGTCGACAGTTCCTTGGCGATGTCCTGGAGGATCGGGACGATCCGTTCCGTCGCGGCCTCCGTGACCCGGCCGGCCGGGCCGGAGATGGAGATGGCGGCGGCGGTGGGGGAATCGGGTACCGAGACCGCGATGCAGCGGACGCCGATCTCCTGCTCGCTGTCGTCGATCGCGTACCCGGCCGAGCGCACCTGCTCCAGGGCGTCCAGGAAGCCGTCGGGCGTGGTGATCGTCTTCTCGGTCGCGGCGGGCATGCCGGTGCGGGCGAGCAGCGCCCGTACCTCCTCCGGCGGGGTGTGGGCCAGCAGCGCCTTGCCGACGCCCGTGGAGTGCGGCAGCACGCGCCGGCCGACCTCGGTGAACATGCGCATCGAGTGCTTGGACGGCACCTGGGCGACGTACACGATCTCGTCACCGTCGAGCAGCGCCATGTTCGCGGTCTCGCCGGTCTCCTCGACCAGCCGCGCGAGGTAGGGGCGGGCCCAGGTGCCCAGGAGGCGGGCGGCGGACTCACCGAGGCGGATGAGACGCGGGCCGAGCGCGTACCGGCGGTTGGGCTGCTGGCGTACGTAACCGCAGGCGACCAGCGTGCGCATGAGACGGTGGATGGTGGGCAGCGGCAGTCCGCTGCTGGAGGAGAGTTCGCTCAGCCCGACCTCGCCCCCGGCGTCGGCCATCCGCTCCAGAAGGTCGAAGGCACGCTCAAGGGACTGGACACCGCCGGTCGCGGCGGCGGGCTTGGCGGCGTCGGTGGTGCTGGCGCTGGACGTCGGCACGTCAACGGTCCTTTCGAGGCGGATGGGCAAGTCAGCAGCCTACCGGGCCCTTCCGTCGGGCACATCGCCCGCAGTGGGGCGTCTTCGCCGGTCAGGCGCTGTTTGTCCGGGTGTCCGCAGTGTTCCGCGCAGGTCTGCCGGTGCTCCGCATGTGGGGAGCTACGTTCTCCTGCGTGAAATTGTGTTTCCACTTCATGGAAACATCCAAGTTGCCCATCCGCCACCCCGTGGCGCGTCGGGAGCCTCTTGACGAGGCCGGATCCGGAGTGAAGACTCCTTCAACAGTTCGTTGAAAAACGGCGTGGGGCCGGCGATGCGCCGGCGGCGCGACCGGCCGGTACGACCGACCGATGTGAGGCTATGTGGAAGGCGATGTGGACGGGAACGTGGACCTGAACGGCAACCCGGGACAGGGCGTGGACGTGGACACGAACGTGACTCTGGTACTGCGCTCGACGCGCGTCATCACCCCCGAGGGCACCCGCCCCGCCTCGGTCGCCGTCGCCGGTGGCCGGATCGCGGCGGTGCTGCCCCACGACGCCGAGGTGCCCGCCGGCGCCCGCCTGGAGGACGTCGGCGACCATGTCGTCCTCCCGGGCCTCGTCGACACCCACGTCCATGTGAACGACCCGGGCCGCACCGAGTGGGAGGGCTTCTGGACCGCCACCCGCGCGGCCGCGGCCGGCGGCATCACCACCCTCATCGACATGCCGCTCAACTCGCTGCCCCCCACCACCACGGTCGACAACCTGCGCACCAAGCAGGAAGTGGCCCGCTCCAAGGCCCACATCGACGTCGGCTTCTGGGGCGGCGCCCTGCCGGACAACGTCAAGGACCTCCGTCCGCTGCACGACGCCGGCGTCTTCGGGTTCAAGTGCTTCCTGTCGCCCTCCGGCGTCGACGAGTTCCCCCAGCTCGACCAGGAGCAGCTGGCCGCGTCCCTCGCCGAGATCGCCGGCTTCGGCGGCCTGATGATCGTCCACGCCGAGGACCCGCACCACCTCGCCGCCGCCCCGCAGAAGAGCTCGCCGAAGTACGCGGACTTCCTCGCCTCCCGGCCGCGCGACGCCGAGAACACCGCCATCGAGAACCTCATCGACCAGGCCAGGCGGCTCGACGCGCGCGTGCACGTCCTGCACCTCTCCTCCAGCGACGCGCTGCCGCTCATCGCCGCCGCCCGCCGCGAGGGCGTGACGATCACCGTCGAGACCTGCCCGCACTTCCTCACCCTCACCGCCGAGGAGGTCCCCGACGGCGCGACGGAGTTCAAGTGCTGCCCGCCCATCCGTGAGGCGTCCAACCAGGACGCCCTGTGGGAGGGGCTGGCCGACGGCACGATCGACTGCATCGTCTCCGACCACTCGCCCTCCACCGCCGACCTCAAGACCCCCGACTTCTCCACCGCCTGGGGCGGCATCTCCTCCCTCCAGCTCGGCCTGCCCGCCATCTGGACCGAGGCCCGCCGCCGCGGCCGCACCCTGGAGGACGTCGTCCGCTGGATGTCCACCGCCCCGGCCCGGCTCGCGGGTCTCGACCGCAAGGGCGCCATCGAAGTGGGCCGCGACGCCGACTTCGCCGTCCTCGCCCCCGACGAGACCTTCACCGTCGACCCGGCGGAGCTCCACCACCGCAACCGCGTCACGGCGTACGCGGGCAAGACCCTGCACGGCGTCGTCAAGTCCACCTGGCTGCGTGGCGTACGCATCGTCGACAACGGCACCCTGGCCGAGCCGAACGGCCGGCTGCTCGAAAGGAACAAGTGACCCCCGTGACCGGCATACCGTCCTTCACCGGCGACGCCAGCCCCTACGGCGGCGGTGACCCGTACGCCGACTACCGCACCGCCGACTTCCCCTTCACCGGCCTCGTCGACCTGGCCGACCGCCGCCTCGGCGCGGGCGTCATCGCCGCCAACGACGAGTTCTTCGCCGAGCGCGAGAACATGCTCAAGCCGGAGCCCGCCGAGTTCGACCCCGAGCACTTCGGCCACAAGGGCAAGATCATGGACGGCTGGGAGACCCGCCGCCGCCGCGGTGTCTCCGCCACCGAGCCGCACCCCACGGACGACGACCACGACTGGGCGCTGGTACGCCTCGGCGCCCCCGGCGTCGTACGCGGCATCGTCGTCGACACGGCCCACTTCCGCGGCAACTACCCGCAGGCCGTCTCCGTCGAGGCGACCTCCGTGGCCGGCTCCCCGTCGCCCGAGCGGCTGCTGGCCGACGACGTCGAGTGGACGACACTCGTCCCGCGCACCGCCATCGGGGGCCACGCGGCGAACGGTTTCGCCGTCGACGTCGAGCGGCGCTTCACGCACCTGCGCGTCAAGCAGCACCCCGACGGCGGCATCGCCCGCCTGCGCGTGTACGGCGAGGTCGCCCCCGACCCGGCGTGGCTCGGCGTGCTCGGCACCTTCGACGTGGTCGCGCTGGAGAACGGCGGCCGTGTCGAGGACGCCTCCGACCGCTTCTACTCGCCCGCCACCAACACCATCCAGCCCGGCCGCTCCCGCAAGATGGACGACGGCTGGGAGACCCGCCGCCGCCGTGACAAGGGCAACGACTGGATCCGCTACCAGCTCGTCGAGCAGTCCGCCATCCGCGCGGTCGAGATCGACACCGCCTACCTCAAGGGCAACAGCGCCGGCTGGGCGGCCCTGTCGTCACGCGACGGCGAGGACGGCGAGTGGACCGAGTTCCTGCCGCGCACCCGCCTCCAGCCGGACACCAACCACCGGTTCGTCCTGCCCGAGCCGGTCGTCGGCACCCATGTGCGCATCGACATCTACCCGGACGGCGGCATCTCCCGCCTCCGCCTGTTCGGCTCGCTGACGGACGAGGGTGCCAAGCGCCTGTCGGCCCGCCACGACGAGCTGAGCTGACCGACCCGGGCAGCACGACACCTGCCCGTATGCGGGGGCGCACCGGAAGGACAGCACCGGTGCGCCCCCGCTTTTCGCCCGTACGGCCCTCCGCGCGAGCGCCGCGGCGCCTTTTTCGCAATCCGGTGCCCGTCCACCGATGAGTTCCGTCCGGAGGCACGGTCTGAGCTTGTGACCCACGATGAAGACCGACGTGACGGAAACGAAAGGCACCGGCCATGGCCAAGCTCACCCTCACCACCTTCATGACACTGGACGGCGTGATGCAGGCCCCGGGCGGCCCCGACGAGGACCGCACCGACGGCTTCGCGTACGGCGGCTGGAGCGTCCCCTTCGCGGACGAGGACTTCGGCCGGTTCATGGACGACGTGTTCGGCCGGGTGGACTGCTTCCTCCTCGGCAGGCGGACGTACGAGATCTTCGCCGCCTACTGGCCGAAGGTCACCGACGAGAACGACCCGATCGCGAGCCGTCTCAACACCCTGCCCAAGTACGTCGTCTCCAGGACCCTCGACCGCGCCGAGTGGCACAACTCCACCGTCATCGAGGGCGACCTGAGCGAGGAGGTGAACCGCCTCAAGGAGCAGCCCGGCCGCGAGATCCAGGTCCACGGCAGCGCCCGCCTCGCCCAGAGCCTCATCGCCCTCGGCCTGGTCGACGAGCTGAACCTCCTGGTCTTCCCGGTCTTCCTCGGCGAGGGACGGCGTCTGTTCCCCCACGGCGGCACCCCGACCGCCTTCGAACTCACCGGCCACCGCACCACATCCACCGGTGTCACCATCCAGACCTACCGGCCCACCGGCCCCGCGCAGTTCGGCACGTTCGAACTGGGCGAGTGAGCCCGCGCGGCATCCGGCGCCGTACTGCCGCCGAACGTCCCGGAACGACACCCGGCCGGAGAGAAGACGCATAGGCTGGGCCGATGGTCACGGTCGATCTGAGCGAGTACGGCGAGGCGTTCACCGCCGACCCCTATCCGTACTACGCGAAACTCCGCGAGAGCGGTCCCGTGCACCAGGTGCGCACGCCCACCGGCGCCGAGGCCTGGCTGATCGTCGGCCACACCGAGGCACGGGCCGCCCTCGCCGACCCCCGGTTGTCGAAGTCACCCTCGGCGGCCGGGTACCGGATGCTCGACGAAGCGGTCATCGGCCCGTACCTGCTGGTTCTCGACCCGCCCGACCACACCCGGCTGCGCAGACTGGTCGCCCGAGAGTTCACCGGGCGGCGCGTGGAGGCCCTCCGCCCGCGCGTCCAGGCCATCACGGACGAGTTGCTCGACGCCATGGCGCCCGCCGGGCACGCCGACCTCGTCGACGCGCTCGCCTTCCCGCTGCCCATCACGGTGATCTGCGAACTCCTCGGCGTCCCCGCCGCCGACCGGGACACGTTCCGCGCCTGGTCCGGCGAGATCGTCGCACCGAGGCGCGGGGAGGACGAGAACGCCGCCGTGCACGCGCTGGGCCGCTACCTGGACGAGCTCATCGAGGACAAGCGACGCGCCGGCCCCACCGACGACCTGCTCTCGGCGCTGCTGCACACCGGCCCGGAGGGCGACGACCGGCTGTCGGCCGCCGAACTGCGCGCCATGGCCTACCTGTTGCTGATCGCCGGGCACGAGACGACGGTCGGTCTCATCGCCAACGGCGTGCGCGCGCTCCTCACCCACCCCGGCCAACTGGCGGCCCTGCGCGCCGACTTCGGCCTGCTGGACGGCGCGGTGGAGGAGATGCTGCGCTACGACGGCCCCGTCGAGACCGGCACGGCCCGGTTCGCGCGCGAGCCCGTGCCGGTCGGGGACACGGTGATCCCGCCGGGTGCCGTCGTCCTCGTCGGCATCGGCGCGGGGGACCGCGATCCGGAGAGGTTCCCGGACCCCGACCGCTTCGACATCCGCCGCGACACGGCCGGGCACCTCGCCTTCGGCCACGGCGTCCACCACTGTCTCGGCGCCCCGCTGGCCCGCCTGGAGGGCCGGATCGCGATCCGCGGCCTGCTGGAGCGCTTCCCCTCCCTGTCCCTCGACCCCTCGGCCGGGCCACTGGACTGGCTGCCCGGCCTCCTCATGCGCGGCGTCCGCCGCCTTCCCGTCAGGTGGTGACGACGCACATGACCGGCTTCGACCTGTCCCTCGCCCGCAAGGTCCTCGACAGCCAGCCGTTCAGCCGGCTCGTCGGCGCCCGCATCTGCGCCTTCGAGGACGGTGAGGCCGTGCTGGAGGTGGACGTCCGTGACGACCTGCGCCAGCAGAACGGCTTCCTGCACGGCGGGGTGCTGTCGTACGCCGCCGACAACGCGATCACCTTCGCCGCCGGCAGCGCGCTGGGGCCGGCGGTGCTCACGGCCGGGTTCTCCATCCAGTACGTCCGCCCGGCCACCGGCCGCACGCTGCTGGCCCGCGCCTCGGTCGTCCACGCGGGCCGACGGCAGGCGGTGGTGCGCTGCGACCTGCTGACGGTGGACGAGGACGGGACCGAGACCCTGTGCGCGGTGGCCCAGGGCACGGTCCTGTCGGTGAACGGATCAGAGCGCTGACGGCACCTCGTCCAGCCGCACCGGGCGGCGCTCGCGGCGGGACAGCTCGCACGCCTCGGCGACACGCAGCGCCCGCAACGCCTCGTGACCGTCGCAGGGGTTGGCCAGCTCGCCGCGCGCGAGGTGGACGAAGGCGTCCAGCTCGGCCTCGTACGCCGGGGCGAACCGCTCCAGGAACCCGGGCCACGGCTTGTCGGCCGGGGGAGGGCCGAGGGGCTCGGTCGACGTGATCGGCGTCCGGTCGTCGAGACCCACCGCGATCTGGTCGTGCTCGCCCGCCAGTTCCATCCGTACGTCATACCCGGCGCCGTTGCAGCGGGTGGCCGTCGCCGTGGCGAGGGTGCCGTCGTCGAGCGTGAGGAGCACGGCGGCCGTGTCGACGTCGCCCGCGTCGCGGAACATCGCGTGGCCGCCGTCCGAGCCCGTCGCGTACACCTCGCTGATCTCGCGGCCGGTGACCCAGCGCAGGATGTCGAAGTCGTGGACCAGGCAGTCGCGGTAGAGGCCGCCGGAGAGCGGGAGGTAGGCGGCGGGCGGCGGTGCCGGGTCGGAGGTGATGGCCCGGACGGTGTGCAGCCGGCCGATGCGCCCGGAGTGGACGGCGTCGCGGGCGGCCCGGTAACCGGCGTCGAAGCGGCGCATGAAGCCCAGTTGGAGCTGGGTGCCGGCCGCCTCCACCTCGCGGAGCGCGCCGAGCGTGCCGGGCAGGTCGAGGGCGATGGGTTTCTCGCAGAAGGTGGGCAGGCCGGCGCGGGCGGCGCGGGCGATGAGTTCGGCGTGGGAGGAGGTGGCCGAGGCGATGACCACCGCGTCGACCCCCCAGGCGAAGACGTCGTCGACGGTCGGCGCGGCCGTGGCGCCGGTGAGTTCGGCGACCTGGGCCGCCCGGCCGGGGTCGGCGTCGGCGACGACGAGAGCTCCCACCTCGGGGTGGCGACTGAGCACGCCCGCGTGGAAGGCCCCGATACGTCCCGTTCCGATGAGTCCGATGCGCATGGCCCCCAAGGTGGTGCCGCGACGTCATCGTGTCAAGCTTTTGTCCTGACAACATGACTTCACAACTTCCCGTCATCATTTCCTGTGGATAGGCTCGGCCCGTGCCCAAGCAGACCCGAGCAGCCAGAGAAGAGACCGGTTCCGTCGTGCGACTGCCCCTGAGCGTGGACCGCACCAGCCCGGTCCCGCTCTATTTCCAGCTCTCTCAGCAGCTGGAGGCGGCCATCGAGCGCGGGACGCTCACCCCGGGCAGCCTCCTCGGCAACGAGATCGAGCTGGCGAACCGGCTCGGCCTGTCCCGGCCGACCGTCCGCCAGGCCATCCAGGCCCTCGTCGAGAAGGGTCTGCTGGTGCGCCGCCGGGGTGTCGGCACCCAGGTCGTGCACAGCCAGGTCAAACGCCCCCTGGAGCTCAGCAGCCTGTACGACGACTTGGAAACGGCCGGTCAGCGTCCCGCCACCACCGTCCTGGCCAACCGCGTCGAGCCCGCACCCGCCGAGGTCGCCGCCGCGCTCGGCGTGCCGGAAGGCACCGACGTCCGGTACGTGGAGCGGCTGCGGTTCGCCCACAACGAGCCGATGGCACGGCTGCGCAACCACCTGCCACTGGGGCTGCTCGACCTGGACAACGAGCTGCTGGAGGGTACGGGGCTCTACCGGATGATGCGCTCCGCCGGCATCACCCTGCACAGCGCCCGCCAGAAGGTCGGCGCGCGGGCCGCCACGGGCCCGGAGGCGGAGCTGCTCACGGAGGAGAAGGGCGCCCCGCTGCTGACGATGGAGCGGACCACCTTCGACGACACCGGCCGGGCGGTGGAGTTCGGCTCGCACATCTACCGGGCGTCGCGGTACGCCTTCGAGTTCCAGCTCCTCGTGCGGCCGTAGGGCCGTGTGCCGTCCGTCGTATGCCGTCTCCTGTCCGTCGCACGCCGTCTGCCGCGTAAGAATGTTCGGACAAAGTATTGACGGGCCCGCTCAGCCCCCGTAGAAACTCACCCAGCCGCAATCGGGCGGCGCCGGGGAGACAAGGCGGATCCACGATGCCCACCACCCGCACGGCGGCAGCAGCCCTGCTGACCGCAGTCGCACTCACCGTCACCGCCGCCGGATGCAGCAGCTCGGGCGGCAAGGACTCCGAGAACGGCACCACGCACACCTCCGGCGGCGGGAAGCCCGCCGCGACCGCACGCATGACCATCGCGATGGTCACCCATTCCGGCGAGGGCGACACCTTCTGGGACATCGTCCAGAGCGGCGCCAAGACCGCCGCGGCCAAGGACAACGTCGAATTCCTCTACGCCGCCAACAAGGAGGGCAAGGAGCAGGCCGCGCTGATCGACTCGTACGTCGCGAAGAAGGTCGACGGCCTGATCGTCACCCTCGCCAAGCCCGAAGCGGTCAAGGCGTCCGTCGCCAAGGCGGTGGCCGCCGGCATCCCGGTGGTCACGATCAACTCCGGCGGGCAGCACTCCAAGGCCTTCGGGGCGATCAGCCACATCGGCCAGGACGAGGCCGTGGCCGGCGAAGCCGTCGGCGAGGAGCTCACCGCCCGCGGCAAGAAGAAGGCGCTCTGCGTCATCCACGAGCAGGGAAACGTTTCCCTCGAAGAGCGATGCGCCGGAGTGAAGAAGACCTTCAAGGGCACCGTCGAGAACCTCAACGTCGAGGGCACCAACATGCCCGCGGCGACCTCCTCCATCGAGGCCAAGCTCCAGAGCGCCAAGGACATCGACGCCGTCGTCACCCTCGGCGCCCCGTTCGCCGCCGCCTCCGTCAAGGCCAGGCAGAGCGCCGGCTCCGGCGCCGAGATCAACACCTTCGACCTCAACGCCGCCGTCGTCGCCCAGCTCAAGGCCAAGCAGATCGGCTTCGCCGTCGACCAGCAGCCCTACCTCCAGGGCTACCTCGCCGTCGACGGGCTCTGGCTCCACAAGGACAACCTCAACATCGTCGGCGGTGGCAAGCCGGTCCTCACCGGCCCGGCCCTCGTCACCGGGAAGGACGTACCGGTGCTGGAGGAACTGACCGGCCGCGGTACCCGATGAAATCCGGGCACATCACCATGACCCATACTTGGCCAGTCGTACGGCAGCAAGCACGACAACCACAGCAGGCACAGCAGACACAGCGAGAACGGCAAGAGGGGCACGGCGTCGTGGCAAGGGTTCGGACAGGGGTACGCGCGCTCCGCGCGGTGCTGGCGACGGTGCTCGGAGTGTCCCTCGCGGGAGCCGTCGCGGGATGCAGCGCGACCGGCGGCAAACGCGCCGAGGACGCCCGCAGGGCCGCAGCCGCCGAGGGCCGGTCCGCCGTCAACACCCCGAAGTGGACCATCGCCATGGTCACCCACTCCGGCGATGGCGACACCTTCTGGGACATCGTCCAGAACGGCGCCAAGCAGGCGGCCGTCAAGGACAACATCAACTTCCTGTACGCCCACAGCGACGAGGGCCAGCAGCAGGCGCAGCTCGTCGACTCCTACATCGACAAGAAGGTCGACGGCCTGATCGTCACCCTGGCCAAGCCCGACGCGATGAAGGCGTCCGTCGCCCGGGCCGTGAAGGCCGGCATCCCGGTGATCACCGTCAACTCCGGTTCGGAGCAGTCCAAGGCGTTCGGCGCCCTCACCCACATCGGGCAGGACGAGACGATCGCGGGTGAGGCCGTCGGTGACGAGCTGGACGAGCGAGGCCGCAAGAAGGCCCTGTGCGTTCTGCACGAACAGGGCAACGTCGGCCACGAGCAGCGCTGCGCCGGGGTGAAGAAGACCTTCGGCGGCGACCTGCAGAACCTGTACGTCGACGGCACCAACATGCCCGACGTCCAGGCCTCCATCGAGGCCAAGCTCCAGACCGACCCCTCCATCGACGCCGTCGTCACCCTCGGCGCGCCGTTCGCCGACGCCGCCGTCCAGGCGAAGAGGACCGCCGGGTCGAAGGCCGAGATCGACACCTTCGACCTCAACGCCAAGGTCGCCACCGGGCTGAAGAGCAAGCAGCTCGGCTTCGCCGTCGACCAGCAGCCCTACCTCCAGGGGTACGAGGCCGTCGACCTGCTCTGGCTGTACCGGTACAACGCCGACGTGCTCGGCGGTGGCCGGCCGGTGCTGACCGGGCCGCAGATCATCACCGAGAAGGACGCCGCCGCGCTGGCGGAATTCACGGAGCGAGGAACCCGATGACCGCGACCGCACCACCCGTCAAGGACGGCGCCCCCGCCGACGAGCGCCTCCTGCGCACCTCCCCGCTGCGCACCCTCCTGGGCCGCCCCGAGCTCGGCTCGGTCGTCGGAGCCGTCGCCGTCTTCCTCTTCTTCGCGATCGTCGCCGACAGCTTCCTGCGGGCCTCCAGCTTCGGCACGGTCCTCTACGCCGCCTCGACCATCGGCATCATGGCCGTCCCCGTCGCCCTGCTGATGATCGGCGGCGAGTTCGACCTGTCGGCCGGTGTGCTGGTGACGAGCGCGGCGCTGATCTCGTCGATGTTCAGCTACCAGATGACGGCGAACGTCTGGGTCGGCGTCGGAGTGTCGCTCCTGGTCACGCTCGCCATCGGCGTCTTCAACGGCGTCATGCTCACCCGCACCAAACTGCCGAGCTTCATCATCACGCTCGGTACGTTCCTGATGCTGACCGGCCTCAACCTCGGCCTGACCAAGCTGATCAGCGGCACCGTGTCGACCAGGACCATCGCCGACATGGAGGGCTTCGCCTCCGCCCAGGCGCTGTTCGCCTCCCAGTTCTCGCTGGGCGGCGTCGACATCAAGGTCACCATCCTGTGGTGGTTCGGCCTGGTGGCCCTCGCCACCTGGATCCTGCTGCGGACCCGGTTCGGCAACTGGATCTTCGCGGTGGGCGGCGGTGCCGACGCGGCCCGCGCGGTGGGCGTCCCGGTCCGTACGACGAAGATCGGCCTCTACATGGGGGTGGCCTTCTGCGCCTGGGTGTCCGGACAGCACCTGCTGTTCTCGTTCGACGTCGTCCAGTCCGGCGAGGGCGTGGGCAACGAGCTGATCTACATCATCGCGGCCGTGATCGGCGGCTGCCTGATCACCGGAGGATACGGTTCGGCGATCGGTTCGGCGGTCGGCGCGTTCATCTTCGGCATGACCAGCAAGGGCATCGTGTACGCGGAGTGGAACCCGGACTGGTTCAAGTTCTTCCTCGGGGCGATGCTCCTTCTCGCGACCCTGCTCAACGCCTGGGTCCGCAAGCGCGCGGAGGCAACGACATGAGCACTCCCCCTGTGAGCACTCCACTTGTGGAGCTCGACGACGTCAGCAAGTACTACGGCAACATCCGCGCCCTCGAAGGCGTCTCCCTGCGGGTCCACGCCGGTGAGATCACCTGCGTCCTGGGTGACAACGGCGCCGGCAAGTCCACCCTCATCAAGATCATCGCCGGACTCCACACGCACGACGGCGGCACCCTGCGCATCGACGGCGAGGACACCTCCCTCGCCTCGCCGCGCGAGGCGCTCGACCGGGGCATCGCCACCGTCTACCAGGACCTGGCGGTCGTGCCGCTCATGCCGGTCTGGCGGAACTTCTTCCTCGGTTCCGAGCCCACCAAGGGCGTGGGCCCCTTCAAGCGCCTGGACGTCGACCTCATGCGCGAGACTACCCGCGCGGAGCTGGCGCGCATGGGCATCGACCTGCGTGACGTCGACCAGCCGATCGGCACCCTCTCGGGCGGTGAGCGCCAGTGCGTGGCGATCGCCCGTGCCGTGCACTTCGGCGCCAAGGTCCTCGTCCTGGACGAGCCGACCGCCGCGCTGGGGGTCAAGCAGTCCGGCGTGGTCCTGAAGTACGTGGCCGCCGCCCGCGACGCGGGTCTGGGCGTGGTGTTGATCACGCACAATCCGCACCACGCGTATCTGGTCGGTGACCGTTTCATCCTGCTGAAGCGGGGGGTGATGTCGGCGAGCCACACCAAGGACTCCGTCACGCTCGACGAACTCACCCGCCAGATGGCGGGCGGCAGCGAGCTCGAGGACCTCCGCCACGAACTGGAGAGGGCCCCGGCCCCCGCGCGGGTCGGCGGCCATGACGTGCCTCCCGCCCCGGCTCCCTGAGCACGGCGCGCCCCCGCCCCCGGCCGCGTAGCTGGCAGAATCGGGGGCGGCGGGCGCCGTCCGCCGCCGGACCCCCACCTCCCGGCCCCCCCACCACCAGGACGACAGGACTCGTGAGCACGTACCGCGATTTCGCCCACCGGGGCTCCGCCCGCGCCACCGTCCTGCGGACCGTCTCGGCCCGCGAGCGCCGCTCGCACCTGACCGCGCCCCGCGTCCCCACCGTCGGCATCGACATCGGCGGTACGAAGGTGATGGCGGGCGTCGTCGACGCCGACGGCCGCATCCTGGAACAGATCAAGACCGAGACACCGGACAAGTCCAAGAGCGCCAAGGTCGTCGAGGACACCATCACCGAGCTGGTCCTGGACCTCTCCGACCGGCACGACGTGCACGCGGTGGGCATCGGCGCCGCGGGCTGGGTCGACGCCGACCGCAGCCGTGTCCTGTTCGCCCCCCACCTGGCCTGGCGCAACGAGCCGCTGCGCGACTCGCTGCAGGCCCGGCTCGCCGTCCCCGTCATGGTCGACAACGACGCCAACACCGCCGCCTGGGCGGAGTGGCGGTTCGGCGCGGGCCGCGGCGAGGACCACCTCGTGATGATCACGCTCGGTACCGGGATCGGCGGCGCCATCCTGGAGGGCGGCCAGGTCAAGCGGGGCAAGTACGGCGTCGCCGGCGAGTTCGGCCACATGCAGGTGGTGCCCGGCGGCCACCGCTGCCCGTGCGGGAACCGCGGCTGCTGGGAGCAGTACAGCTCCGGCAACGCCCTCGTCCGGGAGGCCCGCGAGCTGGCCGCGGCCGACTCACCGGTCGCGTACAACATCATCGAGCGCGTCAAGGGCTCCGTCCCCGACATCACCGGCCCGCTGATCACCGAGCTCGCCCGTGAGGGCGACGCGATGTGCGTCGAGCTGTTCCAGGACATCGGCCAGTGGCTCGGCGTCGGCATCGCCAACCTGGCCGCCGCCCTCGACCCGTCCTGCTTCGTCATCGGCGGTGGTGTCAGCGCCGCGGACGACCTCCTCATCGGCCCCGCCCGGGACGCCTTCCGCCGCCACCTCACCGGCCGTGGCTACCGCCCCGAGGCCCGGATCGCCAAGGCCCAGCTCGGTCCCGAGGCCGGCATGGTCGGCGCCGCCGACCTCGCCCGGCTCGTCGCCCGCCGCTTCCGGCGCGCCAACCGCCGCCGCCTGGAGCGCTACGAGAAGTACGAGCGGTACGCCCAGGCCATCCGCACCGGCCGTTCGACCCCCACCCAGGAACCGTAGTCATGTCAGCGATGTCCGTACTGAACCAGCCCTCGTCCCCGGAGGAGCGGCGGCGCATGATCCGCCGCCGGGTCCTGACGGCCGTCGTCATCGTGCTGCTCATCGGCATCCCGGCCGGGTATCTGGTGATCTCCGCCCAGCAGAGCCGCGCCAGCGGCCGCGACAAGGAGGCCGAGTCGTCCGTCACCGGACTCCGGGACAGCTGGCCGTCCAAGATGAAGCGCCGCGTCTTCGAGGTCCCGATCCCGGCCGGCTCGACCGAGGTCGCCTACTTCGAGACCAGCAACTGGAAGTCCAGCAGGCTGTACGTCGAGTTCACCACCAGCGGGACGGGGCTGGACGACTTCCTCAACGACGTCGGTACGAGCCGCGCCGCGCTCGACGCCGACGACGTCTCCATCAGCGACCGTGACGCCCGCACCGTGGGCTGGACGTTCCCGGCGGGCCGTGACTGGTCCGCCACCACGCACCGCCAGAAGGACCCGCGCCCCACCCAGGACATCACCGTCGACCTCACCGACCCGGCGGCCCCCCGCGTGCACGTGGTCTCGACCGCGACCCCCTGACCGGTTCGCCCGGCACCCGGCTCCCGTACGGAGGCGCTCCCGTACGGAGGCGCTCCCGGACGGAGGCGCTCCTGACCGGAGGACCCCCCTGACCGGAGGGGGTGATTCCGCTGGCTACCCTGGAGCGAGTGAGCCAGACGCAGACGACCGAACCTCAGCCCGCAGGCCCCCTCACCCTCCAGTACCGGTCCGACGGCCCCGATGACGCACCCGTCCTCATCCTCGGCCCGTCGCTCGGAACCACCTGGCACATGTGGGACCGGCAGATACCCGAGCTCGTCCGTCAGTGGCGGGTCATCCGTTTCGATCTGCCCGGCCACGGCGGCGCCCCCGCGCACCCGGCGACGTCGGTCGCCGAGCTCACCGACCGGCTGCTGGCCACCCTCGACGAACTGGGCGTCCAGCGCTTCGGCTACGCCGGATGCTCCATCGGCGGCGCCATCGGCACCGACCTGGCACTGCGGGCCCCGCACCGTCTCGCCTCGCTCGCCCTGAGCGCCTCCTCGCCCCGCTTCGGCACCGCCGACGAGTTCCGTCAGCGCGGTGTGATCGTCCGCACCAACGGCCTCGACCCGATGGCCCGCACCGCGCCCGAGCGCTGGTTCACGCCCGGCTTCGCCGCCGCCCAGCCCGCGATCGTCGAGTGGGCCGTGCAGATGGTCCGCACCACGGACGCCGGGGCCTACGTCGCCGCGTGCGAGGCGCTCGCCGCCTTCGACGTACGCGCCGACCTCGGCCGCGTGGGCGTCCCCACCCTGGTGCTGGTCGGCTCCGAGGACCGCGTCACCGGGCCCGCCGAGGCCCGCCACCTGGTCGCCGGCATCCCCGACGCCCGCCTCGCCGTGGTGCCCGGCGCGTCCCACCTCGCCCCGGTGGAGCAGCCCGCGGCGGTCACCGACCTGCTGGTACGGCACTTCTCCACGTCGTGGCAGGACACCATGACCGCCCTCGCCGCGCCGCCGGTGATCCCGGCCATCGCCGCCCCGCTCACCCCCACGGCGCCCGCCCCGGTCCCGGTCACGCACTCCGTCCCGCCCGCCGCGGTCCCGCCCGTCCCGCCCGCCGAGGCCGTCCCGGCGGCGTCCGGAGCCGTACCGCATGGTGCCGTACCGTCCGCGTCCGGCGTCGTACCGTCCGCCGTCGCCCACACCGCCGTGCCCGCCGCGCCCGCGCCCACGCCCGCCGCGGCCGGGCGGCCCGACCCGTACGACGCCGGGATGAAGGTGCGGCGCGAGGTGCTGGGAGACGCCCACGTCGACCACGCCATGGCCGCCGCCGACGCCTTCACCGGCGACTTCCAGGAGCTGATCACCCGCTACGCCTGGGGCGAGGTGTGGACCCGCGACGGCCTGGACCGCCGGACCCGCAGCGCCGTCACCCTGACCGCCCTCGTCGCCGGCGGCCACCTGGACGAGCTCGCCTTCCACACCCGTGCCGCCCTCCGCAACGGCCTGTCGCCCGCCGAGATCAAGGAAGTGCTGCTCCAGACGGCCGTCTACTGCGGCGTCCCGGCGGCGAACTCGGCGTTCCGCGTCGCCCGCGAGGTGATCCTGGAGGAGACCACACCGGACGTCTGATCCACCGGGAAGGATGGCCCCATGAAGCTGACCAAGAAGTCCCACGCCTGCATCCGGCTGGAGAAGGACGGGCGCACGCTCGTCGTCGATCCCGGGGGCTTCAGCGAACAGGACGCGGCGCTCGGCGCCGACGCCGTTCTGGTCACCCATGAACACCCCGACCACTTCGACGAGGGACGGTTGCGGGCGGCCCTGGAGGCCGACCCGGCCGTCGAGATCTGGACGCTGCGCAGCGTCGCGGAGAAGATCTCGGCGGCCTTCCCCGGCCGTGTCCACACGGTCGGCCACGGCGACACCTTCACCGCGGCCGGGTTCGACGTCCAGGTGCACGGCGAACTGCACGCGGTGATCCACCCCGACATCCCCCGCATCACCAACATCGGCTTCCTGGTCGACGGGTCCCTCTTCCACCCCGGTGACGCGCTCACCGTCCCCGACCGGCCGGTGGAGACGCTGATGCTTCCGGTGATGGCCCCCTGGAGCAAGATTTCCGAGGTCATCGACTACGTACGCGAGGTGGGGCCGCGGCGCGCCATCGACATCCACGACGCCCTGCTCACCGATCTGGCCCGGCCGATCTACGACCGTCAGATCGGCGGGCTGGGCGGCACGGACCACGGCCGGCTCGCTCCCGGGGACTCCAGGGACCTCTGACGGCCGACCCCGGTTGTCACAGGCCCCCGTTAGGCTGTGGGGCATGCGCATCGCCACCTGGAACGTCAATTCGATCACTGCCCGGCTGCCCCGCCTGCTGGCCTGGCTGGAGAGCAGCGGTACGGACGTGCTGTGCGTCCAGGAGACCAAGTGCACCGCGGACCAGTTCCCCACCGACGAGCTGCGCGAGCTCGGGTACGCCTCGTCGGTGCACGCCACCGGCCGGTGGAACGGCGTGGCCCTGGTCTCCCGGGTCGGCCTGGAGGAGGTCGTCCACGGCCTGCCGGGCGGGCCGGAGTACGACGGCGCGGCCGAGCCGCGGGCCATCTCCGCGACCTGCGGCCCCGTCCGGGTCTGGTCGGTGTACGTGCCGAACGGCCGTGAGGTCGCCCACGAGCACTACGCCTACAAGCTGCGCTGGCTGGAGGCGCTCAAGGGCGCGGTCGCCGACGACGCCGCGAGCCCCCGGCCCTTCGCGGTGCTCGGCGACTTCAACATCGCGCCGACCGACGACGACGTCTTCGACCGCGCCTTCTTCGAGGGCTCGACGCACGTCACCGAGCCCGAGCGCGCCGCGCTCGCCGGGCTGCGCGACACCGGGCTCACCGACGTGGTGCCGCGCCCGCTGAAGTACGACCACCCGTTCACCTACTGGGACTACCGCCAGCTGTGCTTCCCCAAGAACCGGGGCATGCGCATCGACCTGGTGTACGGCAACAAGCCGTTCGCCGACGCGGTCAAGGACAGTTACGTCGACCGCGAGGAGCGCAAGGGCAAGGGTGCCTCCGACCACGCCCCGGTCGTCGTCGACCTGGACGTCTAGCGCGCGCCCTGTAGTGCGCCCGGTGGGTTCGGTGCGACGCTGGGCGGTATGAACATCCCTTTCCTGGACGCCTGGCGTAAACGGCACGGCGGCGGACCCGCCGCCTCTGCGGTGGAGCGCGACCCGAAGGGCGACGACCCGGAGGGCGTGGCCGACATGCTCGCCGAGTGCGATCTGCTGCGCGCCCGGGTACAGGGGTTCGGGGTCCAACTGGACGACACCCCCCGGTCCTTGGAGGCGATCGACCAGCTCCCGCCGCGCTGGCGCGACGACCCCGAGGAGCTGCCCTGGCTCGGCAACGACGCCGGCCTGTACCTCGGTACGGTCATCGTACGGACGGTGCCGGGTGCGCACTGGCACCTGGCCCCGGGGGGCCACCCGGTCGTGCGGCTGGTCTCGGGCCGGGAGATCCATGTCGTCGAGGCCGGTCTGGACTGGGCGATCAGCGGTTCCCCGGAGCTCTCCCAGGTGTATGCGGAGGCCGCCGAGGGATAGCGGCGGTTGGGGTGGTTATACGGCTTATGCGGCCTTTATGCGTGTCGACGGTGTGAAGTCCCTTTCCGGGCTGGATAGTTTGCGCTGACCTCGACACAGCTGAGAATGGGGCAGGGCAGCGTATGGCCGTCGATCCGTTGATCGAGCTGGGTGACGTGCCGGTGGCCCCTCCGCGCCGGGACAGGGCGCGGAGGGAACGCGGCGGCGAGTCGGGGTGCCGACAGACCTGATGGGCCAGGCCCCGCCCGGCAGCGGCCGGAGATCACTTCTCGCGCAGCGGGACCGACACGTACGACGGGTCGGACGACGGCGAGGAGAAGGTCAGCCGCGCGCCGGACGGGTTGTGCTCGATGTACAGCGGGTCGACGGTGTCGACGACCAGGGCGAGCCGGTGGCCGGCCGGGACGTCGTAGGAGGTGGAGAACAGCTCCAGGTCGACGGCGAACGGCCGGCCCGGCGTCTTGCCGTGGAAGGTGTACGGGGCGTTGCTGACCAGCTTGCCGATTCCGAGCGGGCCCACGTCGTAGAGGTACGCGACGAGGGTGCCGCTCGACTCGGTGCTGGTGACCGTGGTGTGGAGCTTCGCCGTTCCCCGGACGCGCTGCGCGGAGTCGTAGCGCTCGGACTGCCAGACGGCCGCGAAGGAGCGGGGGAGGAGGGGGATGGAAGCCATCGGGGGCAGCTTCAGGAACTGGTCGAGGGTGCTGGAGAGCATGACGACGCCGCCGTTGGCGCCGGAGTCGATGTTCGCGTACACCTTCCGCGTGTCGGCGAGGGCGATCTTGCGCTCGTTCGCGCCCACCGACTTCCAGTCCGGGTAGCCCTCGTAGCCGCCGCCGGTGCGGGACTTGAGCTGGACCGGCTGTTCGCGGTCGATGCCGTTGTCGACGCCCTTGAGGTGGTGGTCGAACCAGCGGTGCGCGTTGGTCCAGGTGTCGTTGGGCAGACCGAGCAGGCCGGTCGCCTCGGCGGTGGCGTGGTCGCCGGGCCGCAGTTCCAGGCGCTTGGGCCCGGTGAGCTTCTCGTAGAAGGAGGCGTACTGGTTGGGCGGGAAGATGGTGTCGCCCCAGGCGTTGCCGAGCATGATGGCGGCGCCGCCCGCGTTGATGCTGTCCAGCCGGAAGGCGGGGGAGCGCTTGGCCCCCCACGCGATCATCTCCTCCTCCTTGTCGAGGTTGGAGGCGAGGAAGTCCTTGAGGGTCTGCTGGAGTTCGGCGCTCGGGCGGCCCGTGAGGTAGCCGGTGCCGCCCAGCATCGCGGCGGCCTGGAGGTGCTGGGTGCGGCCGCTGTAGATGGAGTCGATGAGGTCGGCCCAGCCGCTCATCGCGACGACGGCCTTGATGCGCTTGTCGTGCCCGGCGGCGAGCAGGCTGATACCGGCGCCGTAGCTGACGCCCGCCATGCCGATCCGGTCCGGGTCGGCGGGGGTGTGCGCCAGTGCCCAGTCGATGACCTTGGACGCGTCGGCGACGTCCGGCGGGCCGGCGACCTCGATGTGACCGCCGGACTGCCAGAAGCCGCGTGAGTTGTAGCTGACGACGACGTATCCGGCGTCCGCGAGCTTCTGCGCCTGGGCGAGGTACTCGACCTGCGGCATGGACCAGCTCGTGGGCAGCACGATCACCGGGTACCGGCGGGTGCCGTCGGAGTCCGCCGGGGTGACGACATTGGCCTTCAGCAGGGTGCCGCCGTCGCCGGTGATGTCGACGAACCGTATACCGCCGGTGGTTTCCGTGGCGGCGGCGCTGGGGGCGAACCCCAGGGCCGTCCCGGCGAGCAGGGCGGCCGAGACGGCGCCGGTCGTCGTCGTACGCACCGATGTGCGCAGGGTTGTGCGCGGCTTTACCACGGTTCGTTCCCCCATCGCTGTCAACGCTTGAAAGGTGAACCGAAGGAAAGCACGGGTGGCTTACCGGAGGTAACCCGTCGGTAAGTTACGCACCGGTAACGATTATTGGACGTCGTGTCAACGAGTGGCGCTCTTCGCCTGCCAGTCCGCCCACGACAGGTTCCACTCGCCGTACCCGTTGTTGAGCGCCTGGGTGCCCTTGGCGTCGCCGCCCTCCACCTCGAACGGGTCACCCACCTGCACCTGGTCGTACACCCACCGCGCGTCCGGGGTGTCCATGCCGATGCAGCCGGAGCTCTTGTTGGCGTTGCCCATGTAACGGGCGTTCCAGGGCGCGGCGTGCGCGTACATCCCGGACCAGGTCAGCCGCATCGAGTAGTCGACCATCTTGTCGTACGCGTCACCCAGGCCGACCGTCTCGGAGCGCATGTTAATGG
The DNA here is from genome assembly GCF_055590785.1 of Streptomyces sp. NPDC041796. Taxonomy (NCBI): domain Bacteria; kingdom Bacillati; phylum Actinomycetota; class Actinomycetes; order Kitasatosporales; family Streptomycetaceae; genus Streptomyces; species Streptomyces sp. NPDC041796. The sequence goes on along the minus strand of NZ_JBVJAH010000003.1, from coordinate 461,158 downwards.
TGCCCTCCTTCGACATCAGCACCGTCTTCCCGCGCCAGGACGCCTTGTCGCCGCCCGGCGTACCGCCCGACATCGGGATGTCCTTGACCTCCTGGCCGTCCCGCATCAGCTTCAGCCGGTGGTTGTCCAGATCGACCTTGACCAGCTGGTTCTTCCCTATGGTCACGTTCGTCGTGTAGTCGCGCACGAACCAGCCGCCGTCGCCCGAGTCGACGCCGTTCAGCTCGGCCTGGAGGGTGACCTTGGTGCCGGGCTTCCAGTACTCCTTGGGGCGCCAGTCGACCCGGTCCTTGCCCGACCAGTCCTCCATCCAGCCCCACGAGCCCACCGTGTTGTTCGAGGTCGTCACCTTGAGGTGCTTCTCGACCTCGGCCTTGTTCTTCACCGGGTGGTCGAAGACGATCGACAGCGGGTGGGCGATACCGACCGTGGTGTTCTTGCCCGGCGCCAGCGTCAGCTTGTTCACCTTCTCGGGCGCGGCGGTGGCGAAGTCGGCCTTCGCGGTCCCGCCGTCCACGGAGCGCGCCTCGACGGTGTACCCGGTGCCGGGCGCCGCCTTGCGGGCGGAGGTCCAGGTGCGGCCGTCGGCGGAGACGGTGCCCTTGAGCGTGGCGCCCTTGGAGTCGGTCACCGTGACCTGCTGGAGCTTGCCCTCGGCGAGGGTCACCTTCACCGGCTCGCCGGCCCTGGCCTGCTTGCCGGTCAGGTTCACCGAGATCCGGGTGTCCGGCTTGGTGTCCTTGCCGTCGGCCTCGGCCTTCCCCGAACCGCCCGAGCACGCGGTCAGGGCGGCCGCGGCGAGAACCGCGGTGCCGGCCAGGGCGGCGGTGCGGAAGGGGCTGCGCGGGCGTGTGCGGGTCACCTGGAAAACCTCCGATGCGATCTTTCGTCCCCAGGTGAGAGGGTGCGGGGAGGCCGCGGGTTGCCTCGGGGATGCCGGAAATTTCCCACCCCTGCCCGGATTGAGGGCCGCAAGCCCGCCCCGTTCCGCACGCACCCGGCAGCGTGTGCGTACGTCCGCCGGCTCAGCCGCGCAGGTGACCCAGCACGGCGCGTACCGCCCGCTCCACCGCCCGTCGCGCCGCCTCGCTGTGGTCCGTCGTCTCGAAACCGTGTGTGCCGCCTGGCACGTCCACCACCTCGACCTCGGCCCCGCTTTCCTCCGCGGCGGCCAGGAACTCCGTCACCGTCCGCGCGATCTCGGGACGTTCGCGCTCCACCCGGGTCAGCACCAACGGCAGCCGCCCCGCCCCGGTCACCGCCCGCGCGGGCCTGAACCGGGACTCGCCGAGCCCCCAGCTCGGCAGCGGCGAGAGGACGGGATACGTCGCCGCGACGCACCGCAGCCACGCCGGAGGGGCCGCGAGCCAGTCCGCCGACAGCAGCCCGCCGGCCGAGAAGAACCACAGCGCCACGCGGTCCGGGTCGACGCGCGGATCGGCGCGCACCAACTCGACCGCGGCCGCCACGTCCTCCGCGGCGCGCGGGTAGTCGGTCAGCGTGTGCAGCCGGTGGTCCAGCGTCACCCCGACCGCCCCCAGCCCGGCCACGTACCGGCCGTACCCGGTGAAAGCGGGCCAGTCCCGAGGCGTCGGACGCACGCCCTCGGGCACCGGGCCGCCGTGCACGAGAACCACCGCGGGCCGCGGGCCCGGGCTTTCGTCCAGGTCGTCGGGCAGATACAGATCCACCCGACCGGCACGCTCGCGCCAGCCCTCGGGGACGTCCAGGAGGAACGGCCGCAGGTGCGCCGGCTCCTCGGCGGGCGTCAGCCGGTGCCCCTCCCCGGCCGCGGCCCTGAGCAGCACGTCCGCCAGCTCGTCCGGTGCGGACAGCATCGGCCAGTGCCCGGTGGCCAGTTCGAAGAAGCCGACCCGGGGGTGGGCGAGCGCCTGGAGGGCCGGGTCACCGAGGGCCATCAGCGCCTGCAACGTCTCGATGCCCGGGCCGTTCCCGGTGCACAGCACGCCGGTCGTCGGCAGGTCACCCACCGCCCCGGTCAGCCGCAGCGGCTGCGTGAGCGTACCCAGCGGCTGCGGCGCGGCCTCCCGGGCCAGCCGGTCCAGAGCCCCGGCGGGGACGCCGTCCAGACTGCCCCAGCGACCCCAGGCGTCCCGCGACGGAGCCGCGAGCATCCCCGCCCCCGCTTCGTCCGCCCCGCCGCCGGTCTCCCCGTGCTCCGCCAGGTGCGCCAGCCGTGCGCGCAGGTCCTGGTCCGGCAGCAGGTCGAGGGCCGGCCGGCCGTCCCGCGGCATGCCCACATCCACATGGACGATCCGCGAAACCCGCTCCGGGCGCCGATCGGCGGCGCCGAACACCGGGTGAATGCCGTAGCAGTGACCGACCAGCACCACCTCATCGGCCTCCACCCGGTCGATGAGCCGCACCAGCCGCGCGACATGGCTCTCCGGACCGGTGTTCCTGTCATCGGCCGCCGTGGCGGTCTCCGGCGTGCCGGGCCGGTGCGGTTCGCCGCCCGTGCCCGTGAGCGTCACCGGATGCGCCTGTGCCCCGGCCTCCCGCAGCCGATCGGCCACCTCCCGCCAGACCCAGCCGCCGGTGTGCGCCCCCGGCACCAGGATGAACGCCGTCATGAACCCCTCCTCGTACTTCCGTCCCCGGGCCGGCCGTGGTGGCCGTCCCGTCCGCCGGTACGGTAGGAACTCCCCCTGAGGGAGGTTCAAGTCGTGTCGCCCGACAGTCTGTGGAGCATCGGGGAGCTCGCCGAGCACGCGGGCGTCACCGTCAAGACCGTCCGCTTCTACTCCGACCGCGGTCTGCTGCCCGAGGCCGCCCGCAGCGCCGGCGGGCACCGGCGGTACGGCCCCGAGGCGCTCGACAGGCTGCGTCTGATCCGCTCGCTGCGCGCACTGGATCTGCCGGTCCCCGACGTGGGCCGGATCCTCGGCCAGGACGACGGCCTCGACGACGCCCTGGAGAACGTCGTCGCCGGACGGCTGCGGGACCTCGGCACCCAGATGGCGGCCCTGCGCTGGCGAGAGGCCGCCCTGCGGCTGATCAGGGACTGCCCGCCCGGTGAGCGCGCGGAGCGACTGCGCCTGGTCGGCGCCGTGTCCGCCCCGCCGAGCACCGACGCGCCGGCGCGGTTCTGGAAGCGCTGGCTCCCGGCACGGTTCCCGGCGCGGCTGCTGTCCTCGTTCCTCGAACAGGCGGTGCCCCAGCCCCCCGACGACCCGACCCCCGAACAGGTCCTGGCCTTCGCCCGGCTGCACGCCCTCGTCTCCGGACCGTGCCTGAGCGACGCCCCCTGCCAGCCGGCCGCCCACCGGACCGGCGACGGCTGGCGCCCAGCCGTGCTCTACGAAGGCCTCACCGAGGCGTACGCCCTCGCGGCACCGGAGCTCCGGGCCGGGCGCCCCCCGTCCGACGGCGAGGCACTCGACTGCTTCGTCACGGCCTACGCCCGCTCGCTCGGCGTGCGCGACACCCCCGCCTTCCGCCGGAGCCTGAGCCGGCAGCTCGCGTCGGACCCGCGGATCGACCGGTACTGGGACCTCACCGCCGTACTGATCAGCTCCCCGTCGGGCCGCCCGGAACCCACCCCCGGCACCGCCCACGACTGGCTGCTCACGGCGCTGGACGCCCGGACCACCCGCCCGGAAGCCGCCTGACCGGCCGGGGCGTGCCCTAGTCGCCGGCCGGTTCCACGGTCTGCCCCGGTGCCGGTGCCGGGGACCGCGCGGCACGCGTCACATCCGCGACCAGCTCGACGACGTCGGGACCGTACGCCTGGGAATTGACGACCTTCAGCAGCAGCACGAAGGAGCCGTCGGCCCCGTACTTCCGCGCCAGCTTCTCGTGGTGCCGCACCAGGTAGCGGGTGGCCGCCTGGTTGGTGATGGCGCGCTGGCCGCAGAACAGGAACACCGGCCGGGCGCCCTCGCCGGCGGTGAGCCGGGCGAGGACGACGTACTCGGACGAACCCGCGTCCACCGGGTACACCTTCGAACCGATGGTGAACGCGCCCCGCTCCGGGCCGGGATCCAGCTCGACGTTGACGTCGACGCCGGGGAGCAGGGTGGCGAGGTGCGCGGCCATCCGCCGGTTCGAGTACGGCCCGCCCAGACAGAACTCGGGCCGCTCACCGAAGCCCTGCTGGGTGGCGTCGTGGTACACGATCCGGGCGTGGGCGCCGCAGTCCTTGATGAGCGCCGCCAGTTCCAGGAGCGCGAACGTGTCGAAGCGGTGCACCGCACCCTCGCCGCCCGCCTCGCGGTTCACCACGAGCAGGCACTCCGCGTTGCCCGGCAGCCCGAAGAAGGCCTGCTTGCGGCGGAGCTTGCGGCGCCACAGCGCGGTGCGGGCGATCCAGCCGAGTGACGCGCTGACCCCGGTGGCGATGACGCCGAGCACGATGTTGAGCAGGTCTTCATACATGGGCGCGCATGGTAGCGGGGGAGTGGAACGTTGTTCGAGGCGGTCCTGGCAAGGGGCTGCCCACGAAGTTAGGCTGCGCGGACGGTCGTTGACTGGAGGTACGGATGCGTCGGTCCCACGTACGTAACGTCTCGCTCGCCGCTGTCGCCGCCACGGTCCTCGCGGTCGGGGGGGGGGGGGGGGGGGCCCCCCCCCCCCCGACACACAACCAAAAACACAGGGAGGTCGGTTGTGGGGGTGCCGTGGTGATGGGGGAGGACGACGCATCCGCCCCCAGCATCTAGGTGCTGTCGCGG